>CALVAJ010000004.1 GCA_944325505.1 uncultured Bacteroidales bacterium | reverse complement strand
TGACGCTCTCGTTTCATCTTTCTAAGGTACTTGATTGTACTTTCCGCAGTCTTGTCAATGATCTTCTTTTTCCCTCGGAAATCGCCCTCAGCCTCGCTCTCTCATACCCCATTTCCCGAACGGGATTGCAAAGGTACACCTTTTTTCTTTACTTCCAAACTTTTTTCGACTTTTTTATACCTTATTTTTCCTGTCTCTCCCTCTCAAATCTCATCATCCCTCGTCAAGACACCTGATTCTCAAACGATTCCGCACGGAAAAATTTTTTGATAAAATTCAGTGTAATTCTACCCTAAGAATTGCCGTCAAGAAAAAAGGACAGCCCGAACACCGGACTGCCCTCTCGCTTTGACTACAGGTCGGCAGACTACATCATACCGCCCATTCCTCCGGCAGGCATTGCCGGTGCCGCTTCTTTCTCAGGATGGTCAGCTATTGCGCACTCCGTAGTCAGGAACATTCCTGCAACAGAAGCCGCATTCTCAAGAGCCACACGAGAGACTTTAGTAGGGTCGATGACACCTGCCTCGTACATGTTGACGTACTCGTCAGTGCGGGCGTTGTATCCGAAATCATCCTTGCCTTCACGGATCTTCTGGATAATCACGCTGCCTTCTACACCGGCGTTCTCTGCGATCTGACGGAGAGGCTCCTCAAGGGCACGTGCCACGATATGGATACCGGTAGTCTCGTCCTCGTTTGCACCCTTCATGCCTTTAAGGACTTCAGCCGCACGGATGTAAGCGACTCCGCCTCCAGGCACGAATCCTTCCTCGACAGCGGCACGTGTTGCGTTGAGCGCATCCTCTACCCTGTCTTTCTTCTCTTTCATTTCAACCTCGGTAGCGGCTCCTACATAAAGGACAGCGACTCCTCCGGCAAGCTTGCCGAGACGCTCCTGAAGTTTCTCCCTGTCATAGTCGGAAGTGGTAGTCTCGATCTGCTTCCTGATGAGCTGTGCACGCTCTGCGATATCGTCCTTGTTTCCGGCGCCGTTCACGATAGTGGTGTTGTCTTTGGAGATAACCACTTTCTCTGCCTTTCCGAGCATATCCGGAGTAGTGTTTTCAAGAGTGAATCCCCTTTCCTCTGAAACGACTACCGCTCCTGTCAGAGTAGCGATATCCTGAAGCATCTCTTTACGACGGTCGCCGAAGCCAGGGGCCTTGACGGCAGCGATCTTCAGTGTACCACGGAGTTTGTTCACTACCAAAGTGGTAAGAGCCTCGCCATCGACATCCTCTGCTATGATAAGAAGAGACTTGCCTTCACGTGCGATAGGCTCGAGGATAGGGAGAAGATCCTTCATCGTGGAAATCTTCTTGTCTGTGATAAGTATCTGCGGCTCGTCGAGAACTGCTTCCATCTTGTCTCCGTTGGTCATGAAATACGGAGAGATATAGCCTCTGTCGAACTGCATACCCTCAACGACTTTCACTTCAGTCTCGGTACCTTTTGCCTCTTCCACTGTGATGACACCGTCTTTCTTTACCTTGGACATTGCGTCTGCGATAAGTTTTCCGATGTAGTTATCGTTGTTGGCAGAGATAGTACCTACCTGCTCGATCTTTGAGTAGTCATCACCCACAGCCTGGCTGTGCTTTTTGAGCTCCTCTACGACAGCTGCAACGGCCTTGTCGATACCGCGCTTCAGATCCATAGGATTTGCACCTGCAGTAACGTTCTTCAGACCTACATTGATGATAGCCTGTGCAAGAACAGTAGCGGTAGTGGTACCGTCACCGGCCTGCTCGTTGGTCTTGGAAGCCACTTCCTTGACCATCTGGGCACCCATGTTCGCAAACCTGTCTTCAAGCTCCACCTCTTTTGCGACAGTAACACCGTCCTTGGTTACCTGAGGAGCACCGAACTTCTTGTCGATAACTACATTACGGCCTTTAGGACCGAGAGTGACCTTAACTGCATTAGCAAGTGCATCCGCACCCTCCTTCATCTGGGCACGAGCTTCAACATTGAATTTTATATCTTTTGCCATGATAATGTCTCCTTATTATTAATTAAAGAATAGCGAAAATATCAGACTGCTTCATGATAAGATATTTCTTGTCATCTACAGTCACTTCAGTTCCTGCATACTTTCCGTACAGTACTTCATCTCCTGCCTTAACCTCCATAGGTTCATCCTTCTTGCCCGGGCCTACTGCCACGATGACACCCTGCTGTGGTTTCTCTTTCGCTGTATCAGGAATGTAAAGTCCTGCAGCTGTCTTGGTCTCGGCCTCTTTAGGCTCTACCAGTACTCTGTCTGCCAATGGTTTGATCATAATGCTTATAATTTTAAAGATTAATCGTTTTTCCGTCCTGGCCGAGCCGGCTGCCATACCGGACATCCCGCCGGGACGCCATGCCCTTGGACAAAACGAATGCCAGCAGGCAGGAACTGACATTTTGTCATTTTCTTTTGAAAAACATAAACTGTTTTTAAATTTGCACCTGCCAATAATGCAGTAATAATGATAGGTATTTTCGATTCCGGGATAGGAGGTCTGTCAGTCTTCAGGGAAGTATACAGGATGCTTCCGGAGGAGAGCTACATATATTTTGCCGACAGCGCCCACTGCCCGTACGGAGAGAAAAGCCGGGAATATGTCATCGGCAGAGCAAGGGAAATCACGGAATTCCTTATAAAAGAAGGTGCGGATATCATAACGGTCGCCTGCAATACGGCGACTGCCGCTGCCATCGCGACTCTCAGGGAAGAGTATTCAGACCCTCTGAAGCATGAAACCGCAAGGCGCGTTCTGGAAATGTCGGGCGGAGCCCGCGATCATGTGAAATTCATAGGAATGGAACCGGCTGTCAAACCGGCGGCGGAGATGACAAGAACCGGAGTCATCGGCGTACTGGCCACAGCCGGAACTCTCAGCGGAATGAAATACAGGACAAGCAGGGAAATGTTCGCAAAGGGAATAAAAGTGGTGGAGCATGTCGGGAGCGGATTCGTCGAACTGGTCGAACAGGGAATCACAGAAGGCAAAAAGGCGGAAGACACCGTAGAAAAAAGCATCCGCCCTCTGCTGGATGCAGGGGCGGATGTCATTGTGCTCGGGTGCACGCACTACCCTTTCCTGATGGGAACAATCCGGAAAATAGCCGGTCCACATGTCCGGATCATAGACCCGGCTCCCGCCGTGGCAAGACACCTGATGGAAGTAATGTCCGGAGACGGGCTTCTGCCTAAGACGGCAACGGATCCGGCAGGACGGCAGGACGTAAACGGAATTCCCGATGTCAAGCTGTATTCTTCAGGCAACCCCAGGACTCTGGAGGAAGCTTTCAATAAATTGATCAGAAATTAAACTTTGTCATCAGCTGGATGCGGTGGTTGGCGACCCAATACCGTGAGGCGCATCCGCCTCCAGGGAGCGATGCCCCGGCCTTCATGACTTTTCCATCAGCCCCGAGACTGTCTCCGAACTGGGCAGCAGTCACTTCATACTCGAGCCCGAGAGTGAATTTGCCTATATTATAGGCGATCGTAGGCACAAGACGGAAAGCCTGGGCCATATTCCTGTAGTTCTGTCCGTCCTTGGTAAAGAAATAATAACTGTCATTATCGAGACCTACGAAATCCTTTGCGGCACCGAGGTTGGCTATATATCCGGCCATGAACATTCCCTGGAGCTTTTTCCCGTAAGATACGGACACCCATGAAGAACTGCTGTGTGTAGCGGCATAGTCATAGTGGCCGTCAGCGTTTGAAGTGGAAGTGACGCCGTATCCGCTGACCTGGTTCAGATAATCCGCGGCGCTGCCATAAATTGTCTTTGCCTTGACAGTCAATGTCTTGTATTTATACTGCAGATACAGGAACGGGGAAATGGCAGTCATCCTGTCAGTAACCTGTACGGTGACAGGACTGCCGGCAACCATCATTTCGCCGATATTCCTCGGCTTTATGCTAAGGAGACCAGCTCCGGCTTTCGCAAGGAAACCTCCGGTCCTGTATGTCACCCCGGCATAGACTTCAGGGAGGATTCCGTATTTCATATAGTTGGCCGTACTGCCGTCAGGACCGTTGGATATATACTGCATCTGATAGATGAAGGCACCGGTAACAGTGAAATGCTTTCCGAGGTTTGCGTCCACGGTCACCTGCGGACTGCGGTTGAAAGCATTGAACGGAGCACCGGTCGCGAGGCTTATCACATCAGGCTGGTCTGCGGCAATCGGATGCCATGCCTGTCCCATAAGAAGCGACACGGAAGCCGTGTTTCCTCCGCAAATCGGAAGATCCCTCCATCCGAGTTTCATATATGCCTGACGCAGACGGAGCGTCGCTGTCCCTGTCGAGCCTGACAGACCGGCATAAAAGTCGGTCTCGACCTTTGCCGATATGTCCGTCTTCCCGATGCGGTAGCCGTTGACATCCAGTCCCACCCTTGAAGTAATGGAAAGGAAACGGAACGACGCCTGGGCGTTCATATCCTCGCCGAGTTCATTCAGTTCCCTTTCAAAAGGAAGGTAGTAGAACAGGTTGCCTGTTCCGGAAGCACTTTCCCGTGAATCGAATGCGAAATAGTTTCTGATAAAGCCGTAGAGGCTGAAATGATTCCTGATTTCCTGCTTTACGGCATTTCCTTTTTCAGGAGCAGGTTCTGCAGCAGCCGGCACTGATGGAATGGCCATAGCAAAAACCAGGACGGCCAGCGGGTAAAAGATTGTCTTCATATCGAAATGAATGTAAGGTTTCAGTACGATGTTACGATTTTGTTTCAATCAGGGGCCAAAGGTAATATTTTTTATTGGAATTCTATCAAGCGGACATTCCGGCTCCGGACTCCGCCTCCGTTCAGGATTGCAAAGAAAGCGAGAGAGCGACTCAAAAGGAGGAATTTCTAGGCTTGCGAAGATGAGAAAACCGCAGTGTACCGTCGTACATGAGGATTTTCGAATCAAGCGTAACGAAGAAAGTACCCTTTTGAGTCGTCCCTCTTGAAAGAATTACTTATATCTATGACTATCTGTTTTATCAGAATCCTATCAGGAACAACAATGCATACCCGAGTACAAAACCGATAAGGCCTATGATAAGTCCGACCTTGGTCATATCCTTGGTAGTGACAAGTCCTGTCGAATGCGCAAGGGCATTAGGCGGAGTACTGATAGGGAAAAGCATTGCCAGGGAAGTACAGAGCACGGCTCCGATAAGCAGGGTCTTCGAACCACCGAGAGGATCCAGAGTTTCACCCATACCCACGCTGACAGCGCAGAGGATAGGAACGATCAGGCTTGCAGCTGCGGTATTCGATATGAAATTGGAAATGAAATACCCGATAAAGCCTGACACCAGTATAACGATAATCGGCAGCCATTCCCCGAACGGTATGGATGTCACCAGATGTTCCGCAAGCCCAGTATTCGTAAGCGCGAGCCCGAGGGCGAAACCGCCGGCCACCATCCAGAGCACGCTCCAGTTGATTTCCTTGAGGTCATCTTTGGTTATGATGCCGGTGACGCAGAACACGGCCACGGGAATCATGGCGACAACATTCGAATTGAGTTTCGTAAGGCTTTCAGTCATCCACAGCAGAATGGTCAGAGCGAAGGTAATCCATACCACGTATGTCTTCCAGTCCTTTTCGCGGCCGCCTTCTATCTTGAGTTCAATGGTCTTCTGCTTGAAAGGATACAGTTTCAGCAGGACAAGCCATGCGATGAAAAGCATTACAAGCACGTATGGAATCATCCTGAAAGCCCAGTCTCCGAACCCTACATCAAGGTGAAGGGAATCGTTGAGATACTGGAAAGCAATCGCATTCGGCGGCGTACCGATAGGCGTGCCGATTCCACCGAGGTTGGCTGCAATCGGGATAGCCAGTGCCAGTGCTATACGGCCCTTGCCGTCAGGCGGTAGGGTCTTCAGCACAGGGGCCAGGAAAGTCAGCATCATCGCGGCCGTGGCCGTATTGCTCATGAACATTGAAAATATGCCTATTACCATCAGGAAACCGAGAAGGACGAACTCGGATTTCTTGCCGAAAGGCTTCAGCAGGACACGCGCCAGCTGGACATCCATCCCGACTTTCGTCGCTGCTATCGCAAGGATGAATCCACCAAGGAACAGCATTATCACCGGATCGGCGAATGTGGCAAGAATCGACTTGTAACTCACGAAAGTTCCCATTTCGGCCGGAATCCCCGAACCTTTCATGAACGAGAGGCTGCTGTCGGAAATGGTCAGCAGCATTACCACGATTATAAGAACGGAAGTGGTCCACGTCGGGATGATCTCGAACATCCACATCAACGCCGCAAAAACAAAAATGGCTATGGTCCTCTGCTCGGTGACGGTAAGTCCGTCGATACCGAAAAACGAAGTAGGAACAAGCCACAGGAAAAGGGTGATTGCCAACACGATAGGCAGCGCTATCGTGAGTTTCCGGGAGAATTTTCTCTCTTTGGGAAGCTGCTGTGTCATATTATCAGTCCAGTGTTTTAGTGAGTGGTTAAAAATTTCGGGTATCAAATTTAGCAACAATTATGATAAAAACAACTGTAAAATATACCTTTCAGTCTTAAAAATCCGCCTGTACGCAGATATAATTTTCTATTCACCGTCCGATAAGGTATTTTTATATCCGTCCCGGGATCGGGGAATAATTTATTAATGTTTTTATTATGGGAAAATTGAATTATCTGATGGCGCTCTGCGCTTCTTTGTGCATCACCGTTTCGGCCGGGGCGCAGCCGCCGGAACCGGTATCAGCCGTAAAGAAAGCGGAAATGAGGGCCGAGAGGATGCAGAAAGAGCTGAATCTGGACACAAAGCAGTACAAAAAACTGTACAAAGTGTTCAAAAAGACGGAAAAGGCCATCGAACAGGCCGCAATGCAGAACATGAGGCCGCCTGTAGGAGGTCCGGGAATGATGCCTCCGGGTCACGGCATGCCGCCGCAGGGCAGACCCGGTGACAGACAGGGTCCTCCGGACATGATTTCCGAAGAAGAAATCATCGCAAGAGAGAAAGAAACGGAAAAAGTGAAGAAAATCCTTACTCCGGAACAATTCTTCAAATGGCAGACCATAGAGTCAAAAAGAAAAGGCAGACCATAGAAACGACAAATGACGACTCAAAAGGAGGAATTTCAAGTGTAACGACGAAATTACCCTTTTGAGTCACCGTCATCATACATGGAGCCGGATTTTAGATGACCCCCTGTTCAAGCATTGCGCGGGCCACTTTCATGAAACCTGAAACATTGGCTCCTTTTACATAGTTGATATATCCGTCAGGCTCCTGACCATGTTCCACGCAGGCATGGTGGATATTCGCCATGATTTCATGGAGTTTGCTGTCGACCTCTTCCGCACTCCAGCTTATATGCATCGCGTTCTGGGTCATTTCGAGTCCGGAAGTGGCGACTCCGCCGGCATTTACGGCCTTGCCCGGAGCGAACATTATCCTTGCCTTCTGGAATGCCTCGATAGCCTCTGGAGTACATCCCATATTGGAAACCTCTGCACAGCACCATGTGCCGTTTTTGATAAGTTCTTCTGCATCGGCGCCAGTAAGCTCGTTCTGGAATGCGCAAGGCATCGCGATGTCACATTTTATGCTCCAGGCTTTCTTGCCAGGGTAGAATGTAGCGGAAGGGAATTTCTCCGCAAACGGAGCGACAACATCATTGTTCGATGCGCGGAGTTCCAGCATATATGCAATCTTCTCGTCGTTCATGCCTTCCAGATCATAGATGGCCCCGTCAGGACCTGAAATGGCAATAACCTTGGCTCCGAGCTGTGTCGCCTTGGTAGCGGCGCCCCATGCCACATTGCCGAACCCGGAAATGGCTACAGTCTTGCCTTTGATGTCCTTGCCCTGGAGATGGAGCATATGCTGGACGAAATATACGGCACCGAAGCCTGTAGCTTCCGGACGGATAAGGGAACCTCCCCATGTCATGCCTTTCCCGGTAAGGACGCCGGTATGCTCGCGCGCGAGCTTCTTGTACATTCCGTAAAGGAATCCGATCTCACGGCCGCCGACTCCGATATCGCCTGCAGGGACATCCGTATCAGGACCGATGTTTCTCCAGAGCTCAAGCATGAAAGCCTGGCAGAAACGCATGATTTCGGCATCCGACTTGCCTTTAGGGTTGAAGTCAGAACCTCCTTTTCCGCCACCCATAGGAAGGGTCGTAAGCGCATTCTTGAATGTCTGCTCGAATCCCAGGAACTTAAGGATGGAGAGATTTACCGAAGGATGGAAACGGAGTCCGCCCTTGTACGGACCGATGGCGTTGTTGAACTGTACGCGGTATCCGGTGTTGGTCTGGATTTCGCCGTTGTCATCGACCCATGTTACCTTGAATGTGAATATCCTGTCAGGCTCGACGATACGCTCTACTATCCTGGCGGCCTCGAATTCAGGATGTCTGTTATATTCTTCCTCGACTGTCTCCAACACTTCACGCACGGCCTGAAGATACTCCTTCTCGTTTCCGTACTTGGCCTGGAGACGGGCCATAATCTCATTGGTATTCATAATTTATTGGTTATTAAAAGTTCATTTTTATCATATCAAAAAAATTAAGGCGTGCGACGCACGAAGCACAACGCAGAAATCGCCTTATTATATGAATTTATACCTCCCAGGTGGAACCGCTGCGCAGAAGCTCATCCACACAGTGTATATGCGATTTGGCCGTTACCTGCTCCGCCTGCATACGGACTCCGCCGTCGTATGTAACATCAGCCACGTCACGTATAACCCCCAAAGCCACAGGATATTCCGGATATTTCATATCTGCGAGCATCATGTGGATACCGATATTGTCGGAATGGGCGTCATGAGTCAGGATATCATCCTCTGTGATTCCTTTTTCACCGATAGTCACGACTTTAAGACGGAGTCCATCAAGGACGAGACCCTTGTCGCGGTTCTTGCCGAATATCATTTTCTCGCCGTGTCTGAGGACGATGGTCCTGTCGGAGCGGTATTCCTTGTCAGATATTGCAGAATGAGCGCCGTCATTGAATATCACGCAGTTGGTCAGCATCTCCATGACGGACGTGCCGTTATGGGTGGCTGCCGCCACCATTATCTCCTCATTCAGCTTGAGTTCGCAGTCCAGCCCGCGGGCAAAGAAAGTGCCTTTGGCTCCGAGGACGAGGCTGCCTGGATTGAAAGGATGCTCTACCGTACCGTATGGGGATGTCTTGGTGATGGCCCCGAACTTTGAGGTCGGGGAATACTGGCCTTTGGTAAGGCCGTATATCTGGTTGTTGAACAGGATAATGTTGATATCCACATTCCTGCGTATTGCATGGATGAAATGGTTCCCTCCGATGGCGAGCGCGTCCCCGTCACCGCAGGCCTGCCAGACGGTAAGGTCCGGATTGGCGACCTTTATACCTGTGGAAATGGCTGTCGCGCGGCCGTGGATACTGTGGAAACCATATGTATTCATATAGTACGGCAGTCTGGAAGAACAGCCGATACCCGACACTACCACATAACGCTCTTTCTCATAGCCCAGAGCCTCCGCCACTTTCGGCATGGCTCTCTGCAGGGCCGCAAGTACTGCGTGGTCTCCGCAGCCGGGACACCACCTCACTTCCTGGTCGCTCTTGAAATCCTGGAATGTATATCCGGTCATAGCTATAGTGCGAAGTTTATAGCCGAGACAAGTTCCTGAACGAGGAACGGCTGTCCCTGCACTTTGTTGTACTGCAAATATTTATGTTTAGGAAGGATATTCCTGAGATAACCTGCGAAATGTCCGCTGTTAAGCTCGCAGACGAGAATCTTATCGAATCCTCCGAAGACTTCTTTCGTATTGCGCGGAAGCGGATTGATGAAATCGAAATGCGCATAGCTCACCTCCTTGCCTGAAGCCCTGACCTGGGTTACGGCCGAGAGCAGATGGCCGTATGTTCCGCCCCATCCCACTACCAGGAGCTTCCCGGAAGAAGGTCCGTTGACTTTCAGCTCCGGAATGTAATCCGCAAGCCTGGCCACTTTTTCGGCGCGTTCACGTACCATGGTCGCATGATTCACCGGATCGGAAGAAAGTACGCCCTGATGGTTCTTCTCCAGCCCGCCGACCCTGTGCTCGAATCCCCGCTGCCCGGGGAGAGCCCATCTGCGGGCCATCGTCCTGGAATCCCTTTCAAACGGGAAGAACGGTCCGGTAAGTTTCTGTGCAAAAGGAGGCTTTATTTCAGGATAATCCGACATCGACGGGATGAGCCACGGCTCCGAACCGTTTCCGAGAAATCCTTCCGACAGGAGGATCACCGGCATCATATGCTCCATGGCAAGTTTTGAGGCCATGAATGCGGCATCAAAGCAATGGGCCGGAGAATGTGCGGCCATAACGGCTATAGGACACTCTCCATTACGCCCGTACAGTGCCTGGTTAAGGTCTGTCTGCTCGGTTTTGGTAGGTATTCCCGTAGAAGGACCGGCTCTCTGTACATCCACCACGACCAGAGGCAGTTCCGTCATGACTGCGAGTCCAAGGGCCTCGGACTTCAGGGAAAGCCCCGGACCGGAGGTGGTTGTAACCGCCAGATCCCCGGCAAAAGCGGCTCCGATGGCGGTACATATGCCTGCTATCTCGTCTTCCGCCTGCAGTGTCGTGGCATGAAGGCTCTTATGCAGGGCAAGTTCTTCAAGGATGGCCGTTGCCGGCGTGATAGGATACGAGCCGCAGAAAAGCGGCCTCCCCGATTTTTCCGCAGCGGCCAGAAGTCCCCACGCTATAGCCTGGTTTCCGGTAATGTTCCTGTAGAGTCCCTTTTTCTTATGCGCAGGCTCAACGACATATGTGTTCGGTATGGCCTGGATATTCGCCGCGTAATTATATCCGTCGCTGACAACCTTTTCATTCGGGGCAATCAGTTCCGGATGCTTCTTTCGGAACTTCTTTTCAAGATAGTTGTGTATGTATTCCACCGGACGGCTGTAAATGAAACAGGCCATGCCGAGGGCGAACATGTTCTTGCACTTGTGTACTGTCTTGATATCCAGGCCGCTGTCCTTAAGACTCTCTTCCGTCAATGCCGTGATATCCGCAGCGATAATGGTCCTGTCCCCTATATTCAGTTCCTCGACCGGATCCCCTGTAAAGCAGGCTTTCTTCAGACCTGTCTCGTCAAAAGTGCCGGCATCCAGAATCACCATCGCCGTTCTCTTGAGCCATTTTGCATTTGCCTTGAGCGCGGCCGGGTTCATTGCGACAAGAAGGTCGCAGTAGTCTCCGGGAGTATTGACATCCTCGCTTCCTATGTGGACCTGGAAGCCGGAAACCCCCGAAACGGTACCGTGCGGAGCCCTGATCTCTGCAGGAAAATCCGGGAATGTAGAGAGGGCATTCCCGTAAATCGCTGACATATCAGCAAAAAGAGATCCGGTAAGCTGCATGCCGTCTCCCGAATCTCCTGCAAATCTGATCACAACATCCGTAGTATCTATTACTTTGTGTTGCATGTCGATTAAAATCTATAATCAAATATTGGTTAAAAGCACACAAATGTAAATAATTTTTCGCGATGTTGTTTGATATTGTCAATAAAAAATCCACAAATCCGTCACTCTCCGGCGACATTCCGGATTCCTCCGGAGCAGAGTGCTCCTTATGCATAGCTGTGCAGCCCGCCGAGGAAGAAATTCACTCCGAAATATGTTATGACAACGCACAGGAAAGCAAAGAGGCAGAACCAGTGGAAGAACACCGGGGAGCGAAATGCTTTCAGAGAACCTCCATGAAGGGCGAATGCATAGACCAGAAGAGTGATCAGCGCCCACACTTCCTTAGGGTCCCAAGCCCAGTAGCGGCCCCATGAGACATTGGCCCAGACGGCACCGAGGAAAGTGCCGGCGGCAAGGAAGAAGACGGCAGGGTACAGCACCACACGGGACAGGGCACAGCCGGACAAGGATGTTTCTCCCGAGCTGTAATGACGCACAAGCGCAAGCAGGCTGTTCAGCATGACAAGACCGAGAAGTGTATATGATATCATCATGCACATCACATGCACTGAAAGCAGCGGGGATGACAGGACCGGCATCATATGCGTAATCTGCGGGTCTGACTCCCCGAAGGACGCCACCAGGAGGGCGAATCCGGCAAGCAGGAAACCGAACGGCCGGACAAGTGGGAACCTCTTCCCCATAAAGACGGTGAGCATCATCGTGTTCCAGGCGAGAAGCACCATAGTTTCAAATCCGTTGGACATCGGAATATGTCCCGAAATATACCAGCGCAGGATGAAAACGGCGGTAAGATAGACGGACAGCACTACCGACAGGATAAAGGCGATGGCATTTACCGCATCCTCCCCTTTCTTCCGCACCTGGGAAAGACGGCAGTCCTGCCGGCGGAAACAGGCAATGACAAACAGGAACAGACCCGCCACAAGACACAGCATGGAAGCAGCTTTCGGACGTTCCAGAGCATTATATATCCGCTCCGCCGCAATACGGGCATCGTCCGGGAGTACGCCATCTGCCGTTTTCCTCTGGTATTCACGGATCTTGCCGAAGATCTCGGCGGCCGCGGAAAAATCCTTCTTCATTATGGATTCTCCGGCAAGGGACATTACCTTGCGCACGAAAATCCACTGGTCCTCATCCATCTCATACGGAAGATTGTCCACAGAAGAATACCATGTCACCTTGCCGTCCCTGTCCTCATAAGGGAAGATTTTAAGCAGACGGGCGGAACATACCAGCATGATGGCCTCTTCTCTGTCACGGGCTTTCATCCGGGCTTTCTCACTGCCTCCGGTATCCTGTACTGCAGTATCCTGCCAGCTGTTATGAAAGAATATCCAGCCTGTCAGCACCTGCTCGGCAGAAAGTCCCCTGTAGGAGGATCTGCCGTAAAGTTTCATGGTAAAATCCCGTGCCAGGGTCTGCATCGGACAGATTCTGTCGTTGTAATAGACATACATGCGGCCGTATTCCCTGGCAGTCTCTTCCGGAAGATGTTTTGGAAGCTCTTTTCCTGACACAGCCCCGGCAGACCCGTCTGAAGCTGCCGCACCTGCTGAAAAAGCCGGTAGGAGGAAAGCTGCCGCCAGAATGGCAGCCTTCCCCGACAGCTGCCTCAGAGCCGTTCTGAACCCGCTGTCACGCTGGAAAAAGAACCCGGCCATGCACAATAGCAGAAGAACATATCCCGCATATGTCACCGCCACTCCTGCAGGATCATGGCTTACCGACAAGGTAGACCCCATACCGTCATCATCATATGATGCCTGATAGAACCTGTAGCCCATATACCTGAAAATCCTGTTCATGGCAACGGCAGCCTCCAAGTCCCCGTCCTGCGACACGACTCCTATCGTACTGACATAGTCACTCGGAGCTCCCGATCCGTGATAATATTCAATCCTGAAATCCTTCAGCTCCACTGAAAAAGGCAAGGCCGACACAGTACCGTCATCCAGACTGTATTCCCGTACAGGGCCATCACCTTCCCTGAGGTGAAGAATGCCCTGCTCTCCAGTCACATGCGACACTAAAGCCCCTGCCAATATCAGGATGAACGCCAGATGGATACCTATAACGGAGAACGGAATCCTCTTCCGGCTCCTGCCCTTTATAATCCTGAAATACAGATAAACCGCTCCCGACAAAGCAGCTGCTGCCCAAAGGGCGAGAAACACAGGGGAATGGTATCCCCATTTCATGACGGCATCGGTCCCGTAGAACTTCTCCAGGACCGATGCAACGGACATATACACAATCAGAAGGGCTACTGCCCCGAATGACAAGTATTTACAGATTTTCTGCATAATATGCCACTATATGGCATTAATAAATTTCACAACAGCGTCACGCTCTTCTTTGTCCAGCCCGCGGAAAGCCTCCACTGACTTTCTCGCATCGCTGTCCTGAGCCCCGTGCCACATGATAGCCTCTATGACATTCCTTGCACGGCAGTCATGAAGACGGTCCTGATGCCCGGAACAGATCAGGGAAAGTCCGCGGCCCCACAGAGGGGTAGTACGGCACCATCCGCCCCTGATATCATTGACCATCTTCAGCTGATGCTGGACAAGATCAGTATATGGCCAGATCGTCTGATGAGGATATTTAGGCAGACGGGCATCCCCACGGTTGAAATAGTTGTTCGGGTCATTGAGTTCGTCATCACCGGTCTTCCATGACGGTCTGTGGCATACTGCACATCCGATCTCCCTGAAAAGCTTCCTTCCGAGCTGCACCTGCTCATCATCCAGATCCCTCGCGGCAGGAACAGCCAGTCCCCTGTGCCAGATCATGAAATCCACATAGTCTTCATCGTTCATCTCCGCATCGACTACAGGCACAGTCTTGCCGTACTCGTCGGTATATTCTCCCATGAGGTAGTTGTATATATCCTTCTCGACTCCCGCATCCGTCTTATACTCAGGGAAATAATCATAGAATGCCGCCTGCACGTCAGGATCCTGTGAAGCTTTTGTCGCATATGCGACAGTCATATAATGGTAACGGCGGTCGGAGCGGGTGACATTGGTGATATTCCAGATTGCATTGGCTCCCGGTCCGTCCTGGACGGCTCCGCGGCTGAGGGCATATGTGTAGCGGAAAGGATGCTTCTCCCCGTTTCCCTGCTTGGTGTTGGAATACTGGCTCTGCCACTGTCCGCCTGCATAAATCGCAGGGTTGAGAGGTATGCCCATAGCCTCTTCCTTACGGTACTGCACCAGCAAGGAGTCATCAGGGATGGCATCTATAAGTCCTGACCCGTATATGCCTATAGTGGACTCGAGCCGGATACCCACCTCGGATGCATCGAGAGGGCCGTTCTTTGACAGCACCGGTACATAATAGGCATCAGCAGGAATCGTAACCTCCGGATATATCAGAGAATACGTCTCGCCGTCCTCGAACTTGTTCCCCCACTCGTCCACGTATTCTTTCCACTCTATAGAGATTTTCGTTTCATCGAGAGGAGCCTTGAATGGGGCTACGGCCTGGGTCTGCGGCATTCCAGTAAGGGACGTCAGATAACTGTTGTCCTTAGGATCATAGAGCACCAGAAGATATCCGTTCCCATAGTCGTTCCAGCGGTAGCGTTCCATCCTCTTCCCGTGTCCGTACCCCGGATGGCAGTCCAGACATGAAGACCTGAGATACAGAGGCCCGAGACCGTCAAAAGGTGCCGTATTCTCGGTAAAGGACCTTTCAAAGAAATATTCCCCCTGCTTGAAGTCATACTCCATGCCGGCGAGTTCGACTGCCGGGGTAGGATCCTCGAAAGCGGAAGCCGAGCGGTTGAATGTGGTACCGAGCTCCCCTCCGGCATAAGTCTCGATCTCGATCCATGATTCCTGTTCGTCCGGCAGGTCAGGAGTAGCTCCGCCCCTGTCATCACATGAATACAATGCAGCCACCAGCGCGGCTCCTGTACATATTGCAATAATCTTTTTCATATTACGACCTTTATGCATTTATGAGGGCTACCGGAGGAAATGTCCGGCTGCCCTCATCTGTATCAATATCTATTGTCTATTCAGTGAATCTGCCTTTTGCTTCAATAAGGACCTCGTTCAATGCGGATATAGCTTCGATAGCCTCTCCGACAGAAGCATCCTGTCTGTTATTCACAAACGGCTTCACCATCCCGGTACCGTCCCCGTTAATCTCGGCAAGAGCCTTGTCGATTGCGGCTGTCATGCGGGCATCGAAATCCGGGTCTGTCTCCTGGAACCATGCATGGAGCGAATTCGTCCGGTCATAACTGTCCGCAGAAGCCCCCATGGATTCAGCATCGAGACCACCGTAGTAGACATTCTTGATGCTCACCATGTTGTCATAGAAATCCTGGATAGACTTGTGGCTGTACGGAGACTCGATATAGGCAATATCCTCTTCTGTAGTCCCGTTATACGGACGTCCGATCTTCTGGGTTGCAACTTCGTCCGCAATAGTGATACAGCCGTCACAGATGGCCTGCATCACAAGGGACTGGCTCGCATAGCTGCTTCCGGCATTGCCGGCCTTGAGCATATCCTCTCCGTAATAATTGCCGCTTCCTTCGATAACAAGATTCAGCTCAAGGTCATTGGCTACATAGTCATATAATTTGTAGCTTTCGTTTCCTGACCATGAGATATAGAGTTCGGCGCAACGGTTCCTGAGGTCGCCAGCAACAGCTATTGCATAGGTGAGTTCGGTATCGGTGATATCAGTGTATGTCCTGTTGTCCCCGTTCCGGAAAAGGATGAATTCTATACCATGGAAACCGAGAAGCGCATTCCCGAGCTGGTCACCGGCATAAGCGTCACCGCCTTCTCCTGCAAGAGAGGATATTATAGTCTCGCTGGCGAGAAGTCTCTCGAGAGCTGTCTGGTCAAGAGGCCATGAATCTATATGCGGGTCAATACCGAAAGCGGTTGCCGCCCCGAACAGGAAAGCCTCGCTCTTTTCCCAATATGCACGTGAAGTAAGGAACACCTCACAGGCGGCATCCAGGGCCTGCTGGGACTTGTTTCCTGCGAAAGCCTCCAGGCGGTCAACGAGCTCGGCAGTGTCATCTGCCAGATATTTGTAAGTAGGGATGACAGTTTCATTGACAAATGTCTCTGCGATTGCCGCATAGCGGTCATCATTCGCATCCAGATCGGGAGTGGTCCCGGTCTCGTTGCAGGCAGCAAGGCCGGTAAGAGCCAGGACTGCACCGGAAAAATAAACCAATTTTTTCATTGTGTATTGTTTTAATTGTTTAGTGTCTGAAGAAACCCGACCAGGCGACCCCGAGAGAAAGGGACGGCTCAGGATTGAATACGTTCTCTTTTGCAAAACGATAAGAATATTCTGCTTTTATTACGATTTCGTCTATAGGGAAATAGTTGATTCCCATAGCAATACGTTGTTTCTCCGTCCAGCGGTACTCAGTCGCGCCTGTATATGGGATATAGGAGTTGTAATACTCATACCTGCCGAACACATAGAACTTCTGGTCCTTCAGCCGCGGAGAAAGCCCGAAGAAATTGTACCCGGCCTCCACTCCTGCAGCCAGTGCGGCTTCCCCCACCGGGGTATGCGGATACGGAGAGCTCGTGCCCGACATCTGGTTCTTGTTCTGTCTGGTGATATAGGCCGCATCGGAAAGATGTCCGTAATCGAAACTTCCGCGGGCTATGACATTATGGTCATTGTACTCAAAATCGAAGGCCCCTATCATGACCGTACCTTTGACTCCGGCATAGAGCGAGGAGAAGGATTTCTCGATATCATTGTTGAAACTGTTGCCGATATATCCGCTCAGACCCATTCTCAGACCTTTTACCGAATAGTTGTCCACACGGAATGCGCCGGCGATACGGTTGGCGGCCTTGAATTCATATGGAGAAGCGGAACCGTCATGCACCCAGCCGTCGTTGGTGAAATATGACGAATTGAGACCTGCCACCGCAAGGACCTCATATCTCCAGTCCCCGGCCTTTCCCCAGATGCTGAGTCCCGTCTCATGCCAGGTACACGGCATGATGGTGTTCTCCCCTTCCGGACGGTAAACCGTAAAAAACTGTGTCGGCAGATGATAGCTGTTGGTCAGTCCGACAGGGACGACAATGTGGCCTGCCTTAAGGTTCAGCTGCGGGAAAAACGTCTTCTGTATCCAGAACTGCTCCAGCGCCACTTCACCGCCTCTTTCTATCTCTTTCTCGAACTCGCCTCCTTCTTCTGCCTCCTTTTCTACAGCCGACTCTGTTCCCCCATGCTCGAACTCTATCTCCATTCCCAGCTGCCATCCCTTGCCGAAGTCATATCCGAGCATGACTACCACATGGGGAAGGTCGAAACGCCCGTGTCCCTTCGTATCCTTATATTCACCGGGGTACATATAACGGTGGACATTGTCACTATACATATTATAGGTATAGACAGCTTCTCCGTAACCGCCTATGGACAGGCGGTTAAAAAAGCCTTTGCCAGGTTTCCTGTCTTTGGATTTACTGCTGTCCGGTTCCGCACCGGCAGCGCCGTTCCCGGATGATTCAGAAGTGGCCCCTGTCACTGCATCAGGGCTGGAAGTTTCAGATTCGGTCTGTGCAAACGTCTGTGGATTAGTCGATAAGGCTAAGAAGGCGATTGCAGAAAGAATAAGTTTGGATTTCATCTTTTGCATCTTCTTTTTTCGGGTGCAAAAGTACAGCGACATGAAAAGTGCGGCAATCCCAAAAAATAGGTATTACCGCACATGAGATAATTATTGTTAGGGAAAATCAGCGTTCCCCGTCAGAATTCCTTACCTTGATTTCCGTCACCCGATACGGATGACGTACAGCCTCATGCGCAGAGCGCCGGCACACCTCCATATAGTCAGGGGCAAGCCCCTGCGGGGCATAGGCGTTTTCAAGCACATTGCCGAAAATCTTCTCATACCATGTACATGCGGCCGTATAGCGTCCCCACAGCAAATCCAGATGGTATCCGTCCCTGTTCATCCTGTCGCCGATGAATGATGTCCGCGCATTCTGTATAGCCGTTCCTGAAGGGATGATGACCTTTATCCCCACAAGTCTTGCCGCTTTCCTGTTCGCCTTCACGACAGCCCTGTACATCTTCATCTGGTCCCGGTCATAGTTCGCGAACCCGGCATGATCTGAATCGCAGGCATACGCCCATGTCTGGTGAAGCATGAAGCAGGCATTCTCGGGGACCCTTGCCCTAACATAGCCGTAAAGTTCAGGCAGCCACGTCCGGTATGTCTCATACAGGCCGGAAAGCGGACTTGCCTGCTGCAGGCTCACATAATCCCACTGCTCGTCAGCGACAATCTCGGCAAGAGTCACGTCCTTGTATTCCCTGCGGACACCGTCGGCACCGATTTTCCTGTATGCATAGTCAGGCTTGTCCTCGCGGGAATTGACCACATGCCTTTCCAGAGAACAGCCGCCTATGAATGCGTTGCCGATGATGACCGTAATGCCGTCAGCCTCCGCCAGTTCAAAAAGATTCTGCTCAATGGCGTCATGGGAGAAACTGTTGCCGACTGCAAGGATGCGGACGGTATCTGCAGGAGACTTCGCCAGCGCACACAGAGACAGAAGCAAAGAAACGACGGCGACAGAAAATTTTCTCATATCCACTACATTTATAGATTCCCTGTATATCCCTGTCGTCCGTCAGTTGGCCACCTCGCACAGGAATTTCAGCCGGACAAGCCGGACCTCGAACTCTTCATACCCGCTGCCCAGCTCTTTCATGGCATCCTCAATGGAATCCGACTCGGCTTCTTCCATGAAATAGTCGTATATGTCGGAAACGGTGTCATCATCAAGATTCTGGTCTATATAATAGTCAAGGTTGAGCTTCGTACCGGAATAGACTATAGCCTCAAGCTCGTCCAGAAGTTCGTCCATATCCATTCCCTTGGCTTCGGCGATATCGTCCAACGGCAGTTTGCGGTCGACGCTCTGGATTATGAACACCTTGTTCGCAGACTTGTTGACTATGGACTTGACTACAAAATCGTCAGGGCGGGAAATTTCGTTTTCTTCGACATATCTGCCTATCAGTTTCAGGAACTCCGCACCGTATTTTCTGGCCTTGCCCTCGCCTACTCCCTGACAATTCTTCAGTTCCTCCTCCGTCTCCGGATACATGATCGACATGTCCTCCAGGGACATATCCGAGAAAATCACCCACGGCTGGAGGTGCAGCCTGCGGGAAAGGTCGTGCCTGAGATCCTTGAGCATGGACAGAAGGACAGCATCCCCGCCGCCTCCGCCCTTTACGGCAGACACGGCATCATCGTCATCGTCCTCTCCTTCAACGAAGTCCCTTTCACCCGTAAGCATCAGTTCATGAGGATGCTCATAGAACTCCTGCCCTTTCGCAGTCACGGAAATAAGCCCGTAGGACTCTATCTCCTTGTCCAGCAGGTGAAGTATAAGCCCCTGATGGATTACGGCACACCAGAAGCGCGTAGTATGGTCTTTTCCGGCTCCGAAAAGTTCCAGGCTGTCATGCCTGTATGATTTGATAAGCGAATTGGATTCTCCTGCAAGAATGTTTGCCAGATGTTCTATCTTGAAATGCTCCGGCATGGACCGGACAAGCTCTATTACCAGACACATGTCTTCCTGGCCGTCAAACGTGGTCTTAGGATGGAGACAGTTGTCGCATGCCCCGCAGTTGTCTTTCGTATAATCCTCTCCGAAGTAGTTGAGCAGAAGCTTCCGCCGGCACTGGTTGGATTCCGCATAGGCAACGACCTCCAGCAGGAGCTGCTTGCCTATCTCCTGTTCCGATACAGGCTTTCCCTGCATGAACTTCTCGAGTTTCTGGACATCCTTGTACCTGTAGAAGGCAAGGCACACCCCTTCCTTGCCATCCCTGCCTGCCCGGCCCGTCTCCTGATAGTATCCTTCTATACTCTTGGGTATATCATAATGTATCACGAACCTGACATCCGGCTTGTCTATACCCATGCCGAAAGCTATGGTAGCCACGATCACATCCACCTCTTCCATCAGGAACCGGTCCTGGTTCTCGGCGCGTGTCTTCGCGTCCAGTCCGGCATGATACGGAAGGGCCTTGATACCGTTGATGTTCAACAGCTCCGACATTTCCTCCACCTTTTTGCGGCTGAGGCAGTAGATGATACCTGATTTTCCGGGATTCTGCTTTATGAATCTGATGATTTCGCGTTTCGGGTCAGACTTGTCCCTGATTTCATAATAGAGGTTGGGCCTGTTGAACGAAGACTTGAATACTTCCGCATCGAGCAGTCCGAGGTTCTTCTGGATGTCGTTCTGGACTTTCGGCGTAGCCGTTGCCGTCAGGGCTATCACCGGAGCAGGACCGATTTCTTCGATTATGGATCTGATGCGTCTGTACTCAGGCCTGAAATCGTGTCCCCATTCCGAAATACAATGCGCTTCATCCACAGCATAGAACGATATCCTGATTTCTTTCAGCAACGCGATATTTTCCGGTTTGGTAAGCGACTCCGGAGCTACATACAGCAGCTTGGTCGTACCTGAAAGCAGGTCCTCCTTGACCTCTGCGAGCTGGACACGCGAAAGGGATGAATTAAGGAAATGGGCTATGCCCTCGTTTCCCGACACGAATCCCCTGATGGCATCCACCTGGTTCTTCATAAGGGCTATCAGCGGTGATATGACTATGGCCGTACCCTCCATGACAAGGGCCGGGAGCTGGTAGCACATGGATTTGCCGCCGCCGGTAGGCATTATCACGAAAGCGCTGCCTCCGGACACCAGATGCCTTATGATTCTTTCCTGATCCCCTTTGAATGAGTCAAATCCGAAAAATTCCTTCAACTTCGAGCGAAGTGCAGATGAATCGATGTCCATATGAAAAATTTTATCCTTTACTAAGGTATAACAATATTCCGAGCCGTCCAAATAATTTGTCCACATCTGTGACCCGATCCCGTATTTTATTGTATATTTGCCGAATAGCTTAATTCACTAAATACCGGTCCATACCGGGTCCGACACTTTTGTTACAGCAATGGCCGACAAGACATACGCACAACAGGCTGAAAACCCTCAGACAGGGAAACTCTCAAGCCACCGCAACAGGGAAATCCTCCACATTTTCAATACGTTTTTCCACAATGAATCGACAGGAGGTATACTCCTTCTGATCTGCGCAATAATAGCGGTGACTCTGGCTACCGTCCCGGGAGGGGAATGGTTTGAAAACCTGTGGACCACGCACGCCTCCGTCAGGATAGGGGAATTTTCTCTGGACATGTCTCTCCGGCACTGGGTCAACGATGCGCTGATGGCAGTATTCTTTTTCGTGGTCGGGCTGGAGATAAAAAGAGAAATGCTGGTCGGACAGCTTTCCTCGATCAAGAGATCCGCACTGCCGATAGTGGCGGCACTGGGAGGAATGCTTGTCCCCGCCGGAATATACTGGGCGTGCAATGCAGGACACCCTGAAAGCATCCAGGGATGGGGAATACCGATGGCTACGGACATAGCATTCGCCATAGGGATACTCTCCCTGCTCGGGAACCGGGTCCCTGCCAGTCTGAAAGTATTCCTGACGGCCCTGGCCATAGTCGATGACATAGGTGCGATAATCGTGCTTGCGATATTCTATCCGACACACGCCCTGCATCTCGAATACCTGGCCTATGTGGCCGTAATAATGTCCGTACTTGTCATTTTCAACTCGGCCAAGCTGAAGAACAAATACCTGTACATACTTCCCGGAATAGCGATGTGGTATTTTACCTACAAGTCCGGAATCCATGCCACCATAGCCGGAGTGTTCCTGGCAATGGTAATCCCGTCAAAAGGAAGCATCAATGAAGTACGGTTCCAGAGCAGGATAAGCCTGCTTCTTGAAAAGTTCAAGATGACCAGCAGCAGGCAGATGAATGTACTTACGAGTCCCGAACAGCAGCATATCATCCACAGCATGAACAATGAAATACGGGATGTCGACCCTCTGCTGCACAGACTGGAAAGCAAGCTGCATCCCATCGTAACGTTCATAATCATGCCGGTCTTCGCACTTGCCAACGCAGGTGTGGCCCTTGATTTCAGCAGCCTGACATCAGGAGGGATATCGCCTGTGATGCCGGGCATCTTCCTGGGGCTTCTTGTCGGCAAGCCTGCCGGAATATTCCTTTTCAGTTTTTTAAGCATAAAGATAAGGCTGGCGGCAAAGCCCGTGGGAGTGACGTGGAAACAGATGGCATCCATCGGAGTGCTCGGGGGCATCGGATTTACCATGTCCATATTCATCAATAACCTCGCCTTCTCCTCGCCTGAACTTATCGACACGGGAAAGATCAGCATTCTGATCACATCCGCCAGTGCGGCCATACTCGGACTGGCTGCAATGAGGATGTCGTGCAAGGGCAAGGCCCCTGAACTGACTGCGGAAGAAATACTCCCTGAAAAGACAAACCGCATTAAAGCCTCCAAATAATTACACTATATCATAATTTTAAGTATCTTTGCATGATTTGTCCCGCCGGAAGCAGGATGAATCACAGCCAGGCGGCATACAATATCAAAAACAATACAGAAATGAAAGCAATCAAAATCATCGCAGCAGCCGCTGCCGCAGTTACCATGACTGCAGCCTGCAACTCAGGCAGCACACCGAAAGCAGATGTAGACGTGCAGCTCCCGTCAAAAGCCCTTACCGACTCTGTCAGCTATCTGGTCGGTGTGAATTTCGGCTATTTCATCAAGTACAACAACTTCGGGGAAGACCTGAACTACGCACAGATCAAGAAAGGCATGCTGGACTTCATAAAGGCCGAAGGCAACATGAACAGCCCTGAATTCAACGCCCAGCTCGATGTGAACCCTGATCTGATGAACAGCCTGTTCAACAAATACATCACGGCAAGAAACGAGTACACAGCCGCTGTCAACAGGAAAATCGGTGAGGACTTCCTCAGCGAGAACGGAAAGAAAGTCGGCGTAGAGGTCACTGAAAGCGGTCTCCAGTACAAGATTATCGAGGCTGGAAACGATGTAAAGGCCGGACCTAAGGATACTGTCTATGTACATTACACCGGTACTCTTATCGACGGAACCGAGTTCGATGCAAGCGACAGGACCAAAGAGCCTGTAAAGATGATGCTCAACCGTGTAATCAAGGGTTGGACAGAAGGTCTGCAGCTCGTGGGTGAAGGCGGAAAGATACAGCTGTTCATTCCTGACTCTCTCGCATACGGCGCACGCAACATGGGCAAGATAGGACCTAACTCTACCCTTATCTTCGATATCGATGTAGTAAAGGTAGGAAAGGCTCCGGTAGAGGAAGAGGTTGTCAACAAGAAATAAGGAAGCGACACCATCAACAAAAAGACCATCCCGTTTTGGGGTGGTCTTTTTTCATGTCATCTTACGGAATAGTTCCGGTCCGGATCATTTCAATCCCCTTGCCCTGAGAAGGGCATCAGGATCAGGGTCAGCCCCACGGAACCGGCGGTAAAGCACCATAGGCTCCTCACTGCCGCCCTTTTCAAGGATGTTCTCACGGAACGAACGCGCCGTGGCGCTGTCGAACTCGCCTTTCTTCCTGAACAGCTCGAATGCATCCTTGTCAAGCACCTCGGCCCACAGATAACCGTAATATCCGGCACTGTAGCCTCCGCTGAAAACGTGGTTGAAATACGTAGTGCGGTAACGAGGTATAATCTCTTCCGGAAGACCTGCCTGAACCATGACAAAGGCCTCGAATTTATCCGGGTCAATGACCTTAAGTCCTTTATTCAGGCCTGTAGAATCCGCAGGAGCATCCGTTTCAGATGCATACGGGCAGTCCTGCGGCACATATACGGATTTAAGTTCATGCCATTTCATATCCAGGACGGCGGCTGCCACAAGTTCTGTAGTCATGAACCCCTGATTGAAGTTCTTCGATACGGAAATCTTCGTAATCAGGCTGTCCGGAATCGCCTCCCCCGTACTGTAGTGATGTGCGTATGACTTCAGCACCTCCGGGAGAAATGCCCAGTTTTCATTTATCTGCGACGGCAGTTCTACGAAATCCCTCGCTACGCCGGTGCCGCTGACATCCTTGTATGTGCACTGGCTGAGCAGACCGTGGAGAGCATGGCCGAATTCATGGAACATCGTTCCTACCTCATCTATGGAAAGAAGCGACGGCATTCCGGCTGACGGCTTCGGGAAATTGGCCACATTCACTATTATAGGCCTTATATCCTCCCCTTTCTTTGTCTTGTACTGATTTCTGACGTTGTTCATCCACGCACCGCCTCTTTTTGTACTACGCGTATAATAGTCGGTCAGCAGAATCCCGATCAACGAGCCGTCACTGTCAGTCACCTCGAAACCTTCGGCATCAGGATGATACAGAGGAATACTGTCAAGCTGTCTGAAATTCAGCCCATAGAGGCGATGAGCCGTATTGAATACGCCTTCGCGCACATTCTCCATCTTGAAATACGGTTTCACCAGATCCTCATTGAGAGCATATTTTTCCTGGCGCACCTTCTCCGCATAATAGGCCCAGTCCCAAGGCCTTATGACAGATGTACTGTCTGCCGGAAGAAGTCCGGCCTCGACATCCTTGTCCATAATGGCCTGCATATCTTCGATTTCCGATCTTGCCTGACGCACTGCCGCAGGGAAAATCTTTTCGAGGAAAGAATCTACTGTCTGCGGGTCATGCGCCATCTTGTCTGAAAGTATCTGTGCAGCAGGAGTATCATACCCTAAAAGATTGGCTTTCTCTATGCGCAGCCTGATGATATCGAGAACTACAGGCTTGTTGTCCGTATCTCCTCCGGTATTGCATCTGGTCGAATATGCCGTAAACATCTTTTCCCTGAGGTCCCTGCGGGAACTGTTGGTCATGAACGGCACATAGCTGGCATTGTGGAGAGTGAAGAGCCACGGTCCTCCTTCTGCGACATCCTGCTCCCGGATACCTTTTTCCCTTGCGGCATCCCTGGCGGTAATACCGGCATGGGCAGCCTCTGCTGCAGCCGAAGCCAGTACCGAAGAAGGCAGGCCGGCAATCTCGGAAGTATCGGCAAGCACCATACGGAAAGCGTTGGTACGGTCAAGCACGTTATTGCCGAAGCGCTGCTCCAGCACGGCAAGTTCCTTGTTGATCGCCCTGAGACGTTCCTGCGACTGCGGGTCCAGGTTGACACCATTGTCAATGAATGCACGGTGGAGTTTTTCGAGCGTCATTTCCTGCTCTCTGGTCAAGTTCTGGTTTGCCCTGTCCTGATAAAGCTCGTCTACACGGGCAAAGAAGTACGGATTCATGAAGACATTGTCATTATGCTCCGTAAGCATCGGGATGACCCTCTCCACTATCTTCTGCATGGAAGGGGTCGCGTCGGACTCGGACAGATTGAAAAGCACGCCGGTCACCCTGTCGAGTATCTCCCCGGAAAGTTCATACGCGGCAACGGTATTCTCGAAATCAGGGGCGTTGCCGTTAGCGATAATCGCATCTATCTGCCCTTCCTGCTGGCGGATGCCGAATTTTACCGCCGGGATATAGTCGGACTCTTTAATGGATTCGAAATCAGGAATCCCGTAAGGCGTATTCCAGTCGCCGAGAAAAGGATTCAGCTGCTTACATGAAGGAACAAGCATAGCTAAAGTCAAAATAAGCAATATTCGTTTCATATCAGGTAGGTTTAAAGTACACTTTGCCGCATTACACGACAAAATCACACAAATATACACCTCCTGAACAATAAAAAACAGAAAAAACTTTAAAAAAGATGAAAAACCGCACTCTACAGGTGCAGGAAACAGTGGCATTATCAGGAGAATCCGGTCAAAGGCCGAGGTTCTCCAGAAGGGCATCCAATGACGGATATAGTGGTATACCGTAGTAGGCGCATGTAATACGCACATTATCATACCGGTAGAAAGACGGTTCGCATGCCACATAAAGTTTTCCGGAGCGGGCATGAAGCCCCATTTCCAGAAGGGTTATCGGAGACTTGCTGCTCCCGAGTATATTCATTATGATGATATCGGCCTTTTCCAGATGTTCGAGTTCCCAGTTCACCTGGTACTCCATTTCTCCGTCCGCGCCGCCGTTCCATGAACCACGCCTGGGGTTGTACAGTATATACCTGCCTTCTTTCCCGGAAAAATATTCTTTCAGCTGCGCCTGCCAGTCAACGCTGTTTCCCATGTCGATAGTCCCGGCAAGGAAGATTCCGGTAAAACTCCCGTCGTCTTTTACAGGCAGTTCTTCACGCGGCTTGAGTTCGTATGTAACGGATGTCTCCGGTCCACAGGAACAGAAACAGAGCAGGAACAATGCACATGACAGGGCAAA
Organism: uncultured Bacteroidales bacterium; assembly: GCA_944325505.1. Taxonomy (GTDB): domain Bacteria; phylum Bacteroidota; class Bacteroidia; order Bacteroidales; family UBA932; genus Cryptobacteroides. Next base: position 86,394 of record CALVAJ010000004.1, on the reverse strand, counting down.
CAGTATTTTCTTCATATTATTTAAACGGTTTAACAGACGTCATCGTCCGGAATGATATAAATCCGACCGGAATATCTGCAAAAATAAACAATTCCGAATATATAAAAAACGGCCGCCGGAATGAATTCAGGCGACCGTCATTATATGCTAAACACTGTCAGCTATTCTTTCTTAAGATCAGGCTCTATATCAGTTACGATAAAATTGATCTTGCCGGACTCGGAATCCTTGGAAATATAATATCCGGTAACAGTGATGGTCTGTTTGGTCTCGCCCTTATTGCAGTAATCGCAATATTTGTTAAGATCGAATATTTTGGAGTCGTTGCCATAGAAAGCAAGAGAAGCATCTGCTCCATTCACTACAAGGTCGTGGTCCGGATCTTCAAGAGAACCGGTTGCAGTAAAGTACTTTATCTCGAGGACTCCTGCCTGAGCGGCCAGCTGATTTATTGTTTCAGCATTGAGCGTTTCCGAGGCCGGATCGTCATAGGTTCCCGCCTCTTTATCAATGGCAAGAATATCGATATCCTTGATCTGATAACCGCTATCCTCCAGGCACGCCAGACCGGCTACTGTAGCCTTATGTCCGCGCATATCCTTATAGGAATTATAGTCGAATCCATCAGCGTTGACCAACAGATATTTCCCGTTATCATGGAGGAGGAAACCGTTCCTGCAGGTCGCGGCTATAGTGGCAGTCGTCTTCACATAGGTATCTGTCTCCGGTGTGATTACAGACAGGACTTTCTCCAAGGTGCTTCCATCAGGGACCTGTGTTACAGAAACCGCTACTTTAGAGTTGTCCTTGCCGCTTTCGGATCTGAAAGTTATGACGCCAGATCTGGCCTTCGAACCATCGGAAGAAGCAATCTTGATCCTCACCTTGGTTATATCCGGATCCTCTGAATCCTCGTCTTCCGGTGCAACAACCTCCATATCGGTAACCTGTGCCCAATCCTGCATGTCTTCCGGAATGTCGAACAGGATTCCGTTTCCTTTGACAACGAATTCAGCCACTACTTCATTTGCATTCGCTCCCTCGATGACAGTACCTTTAGAATCGATTCTATAACCGTCTTTGTCCACAAGGAAATCGGTAACTCCATTTTCCGGAACCTGAAGAAGGGACTTCTTGACTGAAATGAATTTGGCATTGACAAACTCAACTGTAGACCCGTAAGTTACTTTTGAGCCGCTTACAGTTACCTCGTCACCTACTTCAATATTGAAAGTGTCCCAGTCATTCTGTCCGGAGTCATTGACAGTACCATAGATATAGATCTCACCGGTCCCGTCGTTAAGATACCAGTTGCCATACTGGGTATTGACAATGCTTGTACATGTTCCGGTAACAGTAAAGCTCTGTCCGTCTGCAGCTTTAATGACATCTGCACATGTTGCGGATTTGGCGGCGATTTCACCCTGCCGTGCAATCAGGTTCTGCTTCTGTCCGCCTGCCAGAATAACCAGAGCAGCTTCACGTCCCGCCTTGAATTCATCAATAGCCTTGAACGTAACTGTAGTAGTACCGGCAACCCCGGAGAGAGGCTCGACAGTAAGCCATTCGGGAGTCGGTCTATTCTCTGTCGCAGGCTTGTGATTTTCGAACTTGCCTTCGATTTCATACTCGAACAATTTGTCGAAAGACCAGTCTACGGAAGCTGTGACCTCGATGGTCACCTCGGAACCGTCCTCAGGGATAGTGACAAAAGTCTTGGAAAGCTGGATTTCACTCAGGTGTGAAACCTCATAATCCGGAGCGCAACCGACGGTAAGAGCCAGTGCGGCACCTGCTGCCAATATATTTCTTAGTTTCATATATCCAAATATTTATCAGATGATTAATTGAACATGTACTTGATACCGATCTGAGCGTACCAGCACTGTCCGAGATCGTGGTAGTAGGTCCATGTCTGAGTATTTCCGCTTACAGCCTTTGGAGTGCTGTATACAGGAATTCCGTCAGCATTGATATGGTCGCAGGAAAGGATACGTCCTGAATTCAGATCAGGATTCATATACTTCATCACGCCCCATGAAGAATTGAAGATATTCAGAAGGTTCTTGATATCTACGCTGAGCTGGAGGGTATTGGTAGTCTTTCCTATTCTCACCTTGAAGTCGTGTGCATAGTGGAAATCAAGTCTGTGAACCCAAGGGGAATATACGCTGTAGGCCTCTGCATATTTGCCTTTATGCCTGCTGAGGTATTTATCGTTCTCGACATAAGCCCAGAAACGGTCGCGGTCAGAGTCTGAAACGAACAGCAGCTCCTCTTTTGTTCTCGGGATATAGATGGCGTCATAGTTGTAGCCGTCCCCGTTGAAGTCTCCGTCAAACATATAAGAGTAGTTGTAACCGCCTCTCCATGTCTCGTAGAACAGGCTGAAAGTATTGTTGCACTTGTCACGGTAAGTCAGGGATGCGAAGAACCTGTCCGGTGTCACATACTGAGAGTTGTGAAGGATCGGGTTGTTAGGGCCGTCAACGGTAGGCACATATGTGAATGCACTCGAAGCATCCGAGCCAGGCATACCTGTAAGCTCCTTGGAAACAAGGTGAGTATAGGATGCAGTGAGGTCGAGTCCCTCTACCGGAGACATGTTGAACATGATGTTTGCAGAATAGCCGTATCCCTTGCTGGTATTGGTCAGGACAAACGCATCAGTCTTGGTATATTTATGGTTCGCAGGGTAAATAGGCCTGTTGTCCGGACCGTTGAGCCTGGTGAATCCGTCTACAGGCATTACATTCCAGTTGGACATGCAGACACCGTTGACAGTCTTGTTGAAGATGAACTCACCGGTAACGCTCATAGGGAATGACGTAGGGAACGCATAGTCGAGGGCTACCGAAGTCTTCCATACCTGAGGCATCTTGAACTTGCGGTCGACCGCAGCGAAAGACGAACCTACCACTCCGTCTTCAGGAGAAATGGTAAGAGGGAACTTCTCCGGATCTTTTGAATTGAGAAAATCCTTGAGAGCTGCCGGATCCGTGATGAATTTCTTCGTAAATTCTTTCAGAAGCGGATCTCCTACCTGAATCTTTACATTGTTCTGCACCATGCCGGAGTTTGTAGGCATATTGGTGAAGAATACCAGCGGGAGACGTCCTGAAAAGAGACCTGTACCTCCGCGGAATTTCAGGCTCTTGTCTCCGAATATGTCCCAGGTGAAGCCGACGCGCGGAGAAACGGATATCTTGCCTGACGGCCAGTAACCGGTATCGACATGGCGGCCGTTATAGTCGAGGGCAAGGATAGCGTTGTTGGTCATGATGTCCTTGTTGCTGAAGAACAGTCCGTCGAGACGGATACCGTAAGAAAGCATGAACTTCTCGTTAGGAGTCCACTCGTCCTGGGCATAGACGCCTACCTTGTGGAAACGCACCCTTGCCGCAGGGTTGTTGTCATCGCCGTAACCATATGTAAGACATACAGTCTCAGGCTCTGCCTGATTATAGAAATCACTCAGGCTGCGATAGCGGTAATATCCGGTACCGTTTCTCATATATGAGTTGTCAGCCATCTGGTACTCGTAGCTTGCACCGGCAGTAATCTTGTGTGTACCTACATAATATGTGATGTCATCCCTTACATTGGCCACTGTATTGTGAACTGCATTGTTGTATGTAAACAGTTCATAGCCGAAAGACATGTAAGGACGTATGTCATCAGTTCCGTCAAGGATGTCCACAAACGGGAAAACGGATGAATTGGTTCCGCGGACATCATCGAGCTTGGAGAACGTAGCAAGGAGCTGGTTCGAAAGGTTGTCGTTGATACGGCTGTTCAAATCCAATGAGACTGAATGTACGATGTTGTCCATTGAGTACATTGAGTTTGCAAAAGACATCGAATACTGCGACATACGCGCATCTACAGTACGGGTCTCGCAGTCTGAAGATGACGCGTTCGGAGAATTCCAGCCCTTGTTCAGAGTATAGTTATAACGGACTGCAAGATGATGGTTCTGCGCGATGTTCCAGTCCAGACGGACGAGGATCTTCTGGTTGCTCTCGTCTGCAGGGAAATCGGTGTAAGAACCGGTGTCATAGTTGTAGGTGTCTTTCAGATACTTTGACATATCTGCCATATCGGAAGCAAGAGTCCTGGAAATGAATGCATCGGCGTCGCGCTTCCCGTCAACCGAAGCTCTCCAGCGGTTCACTACGGTCGGAGTCTTGGTAAACTCGTAGTTCACGAAGAAGAAGAGCTTGTTCTTGACGATAGGACCGCCGAGAGTGGCACCATATGTGGTCATCCTGTCCCTGTCGCGGGCACCCGATATATCCTGACCTTCGACTGCGTTGCCGCGCATGTTCTCGTTCTTGTGGTAGATATATGCAGTACCTTTGAAGGTATTTGTACCTGATTTGGTAATGGCGTTGACACCGCCGCCGATAAAGTTGGTCTGGCGCACGTCATACGGTGAAATTACGACCTGTACCTCCTCGATGGCATCGATAGAGATAGGGCTGCCGCCTCCAGGAAGGCCGTCGTTGAGACCGAAGTTATTGTTGAAGTTGGCTCCGTCGACTGTGAAGTTGGCTGTACGGCCGTCAGTTCCGGCAAAACTCATTCCGTTTCCTCCGTACGGGGAAAGCCTCGTTACGTCCTCGATGCTCCTGTTGACAGTCGGGAGAGCAGACATCTGCGTATTTGAAATATTTGTGGACGCCCCTGTTTTTTCCGCAGCGAACTTCGATGCGGCGGAAGCGACCACGACTGCCTCGCTCAGCATCTCGCTGTCTTCTTTCATAGTGATATTCAGGCTGTAAGTCTCTGCAAGCTGAAGAGTCACTTCGGTATAAGTCATCGGTTGGTAGCCAAGACATGAAAATTCTACAGAGTAAGGGCCGCCTGAACGCATACCATTGATAGTGTAACGGCCATCTTCATTCGTGATTACCGTGTAGATAGTACCGGAGGGCTCGTGTGTGGCAAGGATGGCCACACCGATGACAGGTACGCCCGCCTCGTCCACAACCAGACCGTTGAGAGACGAAGTGGTCACCTGTGCTGAAAGAATACCCCCTCCTACAAACAATGCCGCCAAAGCGAGCAGAAATCTTGTAACTGTTTGTTTCATAAGTGGTAATATAAATAAAAAATAAATCTTGGCAATATTTTAGGGCGCAAAGTTAGATATTTATACAAAAGAGACAAATATTCTTACGGTTTATATTCTGCATTTTAATCATTTCTTAACAGAGAATCTCATGCAGGATCTTCAATGAATTGACGTTCAGCTGTGATTCCATGTGATAACCGATATACTTCAGGACAGCTTCCGCAATCTCCCCTCTGGTCTTACCGTTCAGAGGGATAAGCATGCTCCGGCTGAAGGGTTCTTTCAGGAACCGCTCCAGCACAGGCAGAAGCGGCCCTGCAAACGGGGCAAGGTCTTCCGCGGAGGGCCTGAAACCGAGTGCCGATGCCAGATCGAGCAGGAACCTTATATGGAAGTTGCTGAAATCCGACTCCATGGCATCCAGAAGCAGCACGCTTTCACGGCACCAGTCATACAGCCCGGCTTCTTCAGCCCCGTCCTTGAGGACACGGTACAGGACCTCGCTCATGAACATTGTAATCGAATTCTTGTAGATGCTGTTCCTTATTCCTGCCAGGGGATATATCATCACGGGCTTACCGACAGTGCGGAGTTCCGACCTGGAATTTGCAGACACCTCGCATTCAAGGATATTCATGGGAAGGAGCATCGTCGTAAATGCGTTTTTGCCCAGCCCTCTGACAAAAAAGCCTCTCCTGCCGAACTCTCTGCTCAAGGTATGGATGACGGCAGAACTGTCCCCTGTCCTTGTATGGTGGAGAACTATCAGTTCGGTAAGGGTTGCCATCGGTTTACATGTTGTTCAGGAAAGCCGCCATCGCCCGCAGGGCCTTGCCTCTGTGCGAAATGGCGTTTTTCTCTTCTTCGGTAATGTCGGCCAGGGTTTTCCCCGGATATTCGTCGGGGATGAAAACAGGGTCATATCCGAAACCGCCGTTTCCCGACTTGCCGTAGGCTATGCATCCTTCCAGGGTCCCTTCAAAGAAATATTTTTCACCGTCCAGAATCAGCGTAATGACGCTCCTGAACCGGGCGCGGCGCGAATATCTGTTCATGGTCACGCCCAGAGCCTCTGCCATGGAGCACTCCGCGCGCAGACGGGAGAGCTCGCCCAGGACCTTGTCCATATTCCTGTTGAAGTCCTTGTCTTCACCAGCATATCTTGCGGTATGTACGCCGGGTTCGCCTCCGAGAGCGGCGACCTCCAGGCCGGTATCATCGGCAAAGCAAGCGCACTTGCAGCTGTTCCAGATATGTTCCGCCTTGATTATCGAATTGGCCTTCAGTGTAAGGCCTGTTTCCGGGACATCATCCGTGATGCCCATCTGTGCAGGGGTAACGAGCTCGAATCCCTTGCCAAGAATCTCTGATGCTTCACGCAGTTTTCCGCTATTGCCCGTTGCAAATACGATCTTCATAACAATAACTGCTTTTCTTTTCCTCTAAAATCGCTGCAAAGGTAAAAAAGTTTTTGATAGTTTTCTTAAATTTGTGGCCCGCGTTTTGCCGAAAACGCTTCCCCGATAAAAATTTTATTGAAAATGAAATATTTACGTCTATTTTCCGTAGCATCCGCCGTAATATTCTTTTCGGCTGCGGCCTTTGGCCAGTCAAAAAGTTTCAAACTCGGGCAGTGGGTTGAAATCCAGAATTCGGTACTGAAAGAACTGAACCGCTCTTATGTGGATTCCCTTCCCGTAGACAGGATAATGCGCACCGGCATAGATGCCATGCTCGAGAACCTCGACCCATATACCATATATATACCTGAGGAAGAGAACGAGGACCTGCAGATGATGCTCTCCAGGACATACGGAGGCATCGGAGCCATCATTTACAAGAAAAAGGAAGAGAATGTGGTAATCAACGAGCCGTACAAGGATTCCCCGGCATACAAGAGCGGACTGGTATGCGGCGATGAAATCATAGCGATAGACGGAGTACCGACAAAAGGGCTTGAAGCGGCTCAGAGCAGCGACAGGATGAAAGGCAAGCCGGGCACTACCGTCGTGTTCAAGGTAAAGAAGCTGCGCAGCGGCGACACTCTTGACGTTCCCATCGTCAGGGAGCGTATCCACATCCCCGATGTCGAATACGTGGGGATGCTGGATGACACTACAGGGTATATCAAGCAGAACGGGTTTACGGACAATGTTTCCGGCGATGTCAAGGCCGGCTATTTCAAGCTCAGGGACGCAGGGATGAAACGTCTTGTCCTGGATCTGCGCGGCAACGGAGGCGGACTCATGCCGGAAGCCATCAATATAGTATCCCTTTTCGTGCCAGAGGGTTCTCTGGTCGTCACCGCGAAAGGGAAAGACCCGCAGTCGTACAAGGAATACAAGACCACATCAAGGCCGGTGGACACATCCATACCTATTATAATAATGGTAGACAGCGGCTCCGCATCGTCTTCTGAAATCGTGGCCGGAGCCATTCAGGATCTGGACCGCGGGACGATAATCGGAGAACGGACATTCGGCAAAGGTCTGGTCCAGACCATACGTCCCGTCGTATACAACGGACAGCTGAAAGTCACTACTGCAAAATACTACACCCCGAGCGGGCGCTGCGTCCAGGCCATAGACTACAGCCACAGGAATGAAGACGGCAGCGTGGGGCACATACCGGATTCCCTGACGCACGAGTTCAAGACCCTGCACGGGAGGAGTGTCCGGGACGGAGGGGGAATCACCCCTGACATAAAGATAGAATCTCCTGTCTACAGCAGGCTGGTTTACTCGCTGGTGCTTTCAGGAGTGGTCGACAACTACGTACTGAAGTTCGTGCGCGAACATGACACCATTCCGGCCCTGGAGCAGTTCCATTTTACCGATGAGGATTTCGAGGATTTCATAGAGTTCGCCAAGACGCAGGACTTCGACTACAGAAGCGGGGCCAGGACACTTTTCGACCAGATGAAGAAAGAGCTTGAGACTGACGGGCTCAAGGACGCGATGAATCAGGAGCTCGAGGCTCTCGGAAAGGCTCTCGATATGGACAAGGAAAAGTTCATCCGTCTGAAAAAGGATGAAATAATACCGTTCATCGAAGAAGAAATAGCCGTAAGGTACTACTATCAGGAGGCAGGAATCCGGATAAGGCTCAGGTATGACAAGCAGTTGAAAGAGGCTCTGGCAGTACCGGCTGACAAACTGGTGGCGTACAACTGAACAGCCATCAGTTTTTCTCCCGTCCCGCCGGCCGTCCTGAATGACATGAATGCCTGACTTTTACTTCCGGTGAGAAATGATGCAGCAGCGGCAGATCAGCGCAGCGAAAGGAGCAGGTCCGCGAGGACCGTTGCGGCCGCAGACTCTACAATGACAGGGGTGCGGAGGGCAAAGCATACATCATGACGTCCCCGGATATCGAGGGAGGCGATTTTCCCGGCACTGAAATTCCAGGTATGCTGGGTCATTCCGATACTGGACGTAGGCTTGAAAGCAACGCGGAATACTATGGGATTCCCGTTGGAAATACCGCCGTTTATGCCGCCGGCGCCGTTGCCCGATGTAACCCCTGAGGGTGAGACAAGAGGGTCGTTATGCTCGGAACCTTTCATCCCGGCAGCCCTGAAACCGTCACCGAACTCTATTCCCCTGACTCCCGGAATCGAGAATACCATATGGGATATCATGGACTCCACTGAGTCGAAAAACGGTTCGCCTATCCCCACCGGAACATTTCCGACCGTACATTCTACTATCCCTCCGAGGGAATCCCCTTCAGCGATAGCCTCATCCAGCTTCTCTGACCACAGAAGCGACGGATCGGTCACTCCGGGCCGTTCCACTTCAGAAAGAGGGATTCCGCCTACTTCAACAAGGGATGCGGAAACCGAAAAAAGCATCGAAGGGTCAGCCTGAAGCATTTCCATGCCATGTCCGGACAGCAATTCGACGGCATAGTCGGAATGAAGCAGTTTCCTGGCCACTACGCCTGCCGCTACAAGGGCGAGTGTCACACGCCCTGAAAAATGGCCGCCTCCTCTGGGGTCATTGAAATCATGCCATTTCACTCCGGCAACGAAATCGGCATGGCCGGGACGCGGCATTTCCTTGAACAGGGAATAGTCCGACGGCCTCGTATTTCCGTTGCGGAACAGTATTGCGAGCGGAGCTCCGGTAGTATGTCCGGCCATTACACCGCTCAAGAGCTCGGGCATGTCCTCTTCCTTGCGCGGCGTTGTGCCTTTAGCCCCGCTTTTCCGGCGCAGAAGGTCCGGAATGAAGTCTTCCGGAAGCAGGTCTATCCCTGCCGGAACCCCGTCTATGACAACCCCTATTCCGGCACCGTGAGACTCTCCGAAAACCGACACCCTGAAGTTTTTCCCAAAAGCGTTCATATAATCAATCCTATTCTGGTTCCGCAGATTTCCGGTATGATCCGGAATACCTTTACACCCTTATTTACAGCATCCTGTCAAACAGTTCGAAAAACATCGGGCAGGATTTTCCAACACACTGCCTGTCATCGAGTTCTACGGGAGAGTCGGCTCCCAGAGAAGCGACTGACAGGGCCATTGCCATCCTGTGGTCATGACGGGTCCTGTAGAAACCGCCTTTGAGCAGGTTCCCCGTCAGGATTCTCTGTGCGAGGGAATGGCCTTCTATTACGAGCGTGTCCTCCTCTATTTCTGCAGACACCCCCAGCTGCTGCAGCATCTCAAGGATAGCCTGTCCCCTGTCGCTTTCCTTATGAGAAAGCCTCCCGACTCCGCTTATCCTGCTCGTACCCTGACAGAAAGCCGCCAGGACGGACACAATCGGGAAAAGATCCGGACACTGGGAAGCATCAGTCGTGAAACTCCGCAGAGGGGAACGCTGGACAGCGATATCGCCGTCGTTTCCGTCATACTGGGACAGGCTGGCTCCGGCATCCATAAGGATATCCATAATGCTCAGGTCAGCCTGGATAGATCCGGTATCCAGACCTGAAAGTACGGCTCTTCCGAACACGGCGCCGGCCACCAGGAAATTGGCGGCGGTACTCCAGTCCCCTTCAAGGTTAAAATCAGCCGGAGAGTAACTCTGGCCGCCTTTCACTTTGAAAAGTATGTCGCTGCAGAAGTCCCAGCTGCCTTCCGAAAGCATGAAATCATCCCCGCCAAGAAGTTCATCGGAAATCCTTATTCCGAACTTCTTCAGTATATCCACGGTAATGAACATATAAGGGATGCTTACCGGAGTATGCACGATGAATGAAGAGTTCCGCTCCAGCAGAGGAAGAGCCATCAGTAGCCCTGATATAAGCTGGGAACCGCTCGTGCCGGAAAAATCAGTCCTGCACGGGGTCAGCCTGCCTTTGGCGACAATCGGGACTCGGCACTCTCCGTCTGCGCCGGAGACATTGACTCCGAACTTCTCCATTATCGCATCGACCCCTGACAACACCCTGCCGGAAAGGGTCTTTTCACCGGTCAGAGTGACAGGTACGGATGCCATGGCGCCGGCTATCGGAAGCATAAGCCTGGCAAGAAGGCCCGACTCACCCACATGGACAGCGCCGGACGCATCCAGACATGATTTCACCTTATCGGGGCCTGCGCCTGTGACGACAAGCGTATCCCCTTCCAGGGCGACTTCCGCGCCGAGACTGCGTGCAAGAGCGACGGCCGAGGCATTGTCTCCGCAGTCCGAATAATGTCCCAGGCGCGAAGTGCCGTTACACAGCATAGCCGCGACAACGGCCCTCTGGGTAAAACTCTTTGAAGAAGGCACCTCTATCCGCGGGCACGGCTCACCGGAAGCACTTACGCCAGGCTGCGGATATCCGGCAAACTTCCGGCTTCCATACGCAGCCCTGTACATTTCTCTGTCCTGCCACTGCCCCGGAGCGGCTTGCTGCGCTCCTGCCACGGCGGCATATGTAAACGGAGCCCCGCGTCTGAGGCATTCCAGTCTGGAATCACGGCCCTTGTCTCCCATGCAGAAAGCGATGAGTACCGAAGGGTCGAAAATGTCATATAGAGAAAGTACCGTCCGGACATCGGCCTCCGAGCCGGCCATGACAGCTATCTTGGCGATTCCTCCATCATGGTACAGACACTTCTCCACTATGGATTTCAACTTTTCGAGAGTTCCCGTACCGGAAAAATCATGGTACGACCTTATCATGACCGTACCGTTCTCCCTTGCAGCCATAGCTACCCTCTTTACCATCTGCTTGGGGGCTTCCAATTCTACGTCCACATATCTTGCGCCGGCTATTATGGCCTTTATGAGTCTCTCCTCGCTGACCCTGGCTGCAGCCGCCTCCGTCAAGGACGGATCCGCCTCCATCAGGGAAGACAGCCTGCATGTCGCCACCAAAGGGACATCCATTGAAAAACACTCCTGAATCATGACAGCCGACATAGGGCAGCTGTCAAGCCGTATTTCGGCCATTTCGCACAAAGAGGCGGCACTGATGGCCTCTTGAGCCGATTTATTCTGTATTGTACTGCAAATCATATATTCTGACAATCATTCCAAAGCTTTCACAGCCTCTCCTACCTCCATAGGAAATACACACACATCCCCGATATCCCTGATCAGGACGAATCCTACTTTCCCGTCTTCAGCTTTCTTGTCCGCCCTCATAGCCTTCTCAAGCATCTCTATCGGGAAAGGCATGACGGTATCGAGCCCGCATCCCGCCAGGTCTTCCGACAGGCGTGCGGCAAGCCCCTTTCCGCAGATACCTTTCTTCTCGGAGAGCCTTGCCGCGCATACCAGTCCGGCCGAAACGGCCCGGCCGTGCGATATGCTGTGGCTGCACCATTCAATCGCATGGGCAAAAGTATGCCCGAGATTCAGTTTCCGTCTCTCGCCGTGCTCGAACTGGTCACGTGAAACTATTCCGGCCTTCACCTTCACCGATTCATACACAAGGGCCATCAGCCGGTCTGCCTCGGACTTCAGGGAACCTTCCCTGTCCGGAGACATGCAAATCCGGGAAAACAGTCCGACCGCCCTGCGGTAATTGCCGTTATCCGAGATAATGAAGGTCTTGATCATTTCGGAGACCCCTTCCAGAATACGGGCATACGGCAGTGTCCACAGCACTTCGGGACATATGTAAGTAAACTCGGGCTGCCGTATCACGCCAAGCATATTCTTGTAACCGAGGTAATTGACCCCTGTCTTGCCGCCGACCGAGGCGTCGACCTGCGACAGCAGGGTCGTAGGGACATAAACCGCCCTGATCCCCCTTTTGTATATTGCCGCGGCAAAACCGGCCATATCGGTAAGGATGCCTCCGCCGACGGCAAGCAGCACGGCATTTCTGTCGGCACCGTTTCCGAGCAGCCAGGAGCATATGTCCGTCACTGTGGAAACGGTCTTGGAATCCTCCGAGACATCGAGGGCAAGCTCCGACTCCGCCTTCATTGCAGAAATGATTTCCGCAGCATGTGCCCGGGCGTTCCTGTCATAAACGACAAATACAGGATCATCCCCTGACAGATGCTCCCTGATACCGGCCGGCGAAGAGCCGAAAAACACATGTCCTCCGGATGAGCCCCGAGCGCTTATCGATATATCTTCCATCTTTCCGTCTGCTTTCCTGAACCTGCCGCATAATCGAAGGATTATGCAAATATAATAAATTGGAGGGGATTTGCACTCCAATGGAATTATTGAGTAAAGATTTAGTATCTTTGTGGGATTGTTCAGAAATCAAAATAAAAGAAATGGCAAAATATACCAATGACCCGCGCATTGTCCTGACACTGGACGCAGGAGGCACAAATATGGTCTTCAGCGCAATGAAAGGAGGAAAATTCATCGTTGACCCTATCACTCTGCCGTCAAACGCAGCCGATCTCGACCTCTGTCTGGGGACAATGGTCACAGGCTTCAAGACAGTGGTACGGAAACTCCTGGAAGGAAACGAACAGCCTTCGGCAATCAGTTTCGCGTTCCCGGGTCCGGCCGACTATCCGAACGGTATCATAGGGGGCTACCTCCCGAACTTCCCTTCTTTCAGGGACGGAGTGGCGCTCGGTCCGTATCTGAACGATGTGTTCGGAATCCCTGTCTACATCAACAACGACGGTGACCTCTACGCCTACGGCGAGGCGCTTAACGGGCTGCTCCCCGAGGTCAATGCCAGACTCGAGGCGGCCGGCTCGTCAAAAAGATACAAAAACCTCATCGGCTACACGTTCGGCACCGGACTCGGCATAGGGACCGTCATAAACGGAGAGCTCAACCGGGGGGACAACTCATGCGTGGAGACTTTCTGCCTGCCCCATGCCGACAACCACGGCATAATCGTCGAAGACGGGGCGTCCATAAGGGCAGTCAAAAGAATATACAGACAGCTCAGCGGAGATGACAGCGGCGACCTTGAGCCGAAAGACATTTTCGATATAGCGGAGGGCACCAGAGAAGGAGACCGCGAGGCTGCGAAAAAGGCTTTCGACACGATGGGAAGGGTGGCCGGAGACGCCATGGCGACAGCGGTAACGCTTATCGATGGGCTCATCGTAATAGGCGGAGGAATCACTGCCGCCAGGAAATATATCATGCCCGGTCTGCTTGAAACGCTCAGAAGCAAGATGCACACTCTGGCCGGTGACGAGCTGGACAGGGTACAGATGAAAGTCTACGACCTGGACAATGAAAACGAATTCGAGGAATTCATCAAAGGCGACCAGAGGAAAATCAAAGTCTACGGAAGCGACAGGGAGGTGACCTATGATCCGCAGAAACGCATCGGAGTGGCAATCTCCAGACTCGGCGCGAGCAAAGCCATCTCACTGGGGGCCTACACGTTCGCCCTCAACCAGATGGACAGGAACAAATAATCAAAATACAGTAATATGTACCCTCTTAAATTCAAACCAATATTCAAGACCCTCGTCTGGGGCGGGGAGAAAATAGCTCCGTTCAAAGGTGTAGCCACTGACCAGCACAATATCGGAGAAAGCTGGGAGCTTTCAGGGGTAAAAGGGAACGAGTCGGTAGTGGCGAACGGGGAATTCGCCGGGAAAACCATCACCGAACTCGTACACGAGTACAAGGGCAGGCTTATCGGAGAGAAGAACTATGACAGGACAGGCGACCAGTTCCCTCTTCTGATCAAGTTCATCGATGCAAAGCAGGATCTCTCCATACAGGTACACCCTGATGACAGGCTTGCGGCAGAAAGGCACAACGGCTCAAAAGGCAAGACGGAAATGTGGTACGTAGTGGAAGCCGACAAGGACGCCCATCTCATGTCAGGCCTGACCAGGGAAATCACACCCGAAGAATACGAGAGGAAAGTGAACGACCATACCATTACGGACGTGCTCCATGACTATAAGATAGCACCGGGCGATGTATTCTTCCTCCCTGCAGGCCGTATCCACAGTATAGGGTCAGGTTCCTTCATCGCGGAAATCCAGCAGACATCGGACATCACTTACAGGATATACGATTTCGGCAGGCTCGGGCTCGACGGGAAGCCGCGCGAACTCCATACCGAACTGGCCAAGGCCGCTATCGACTACACCGTATATCCGGACTACAGGACATCCTACACAAAAGTAAAGAACATGGAGAATGTGCTTGTGGACTGCAGCTATTTTACCACATCCCTCTACGACCTGGACAAACCGTTCTGCAGGGATCTCAAGGAACTGGATTCATTCCTTGCGGTAATATGCATCGCAGGAAACGGAAAGCTCACCGATTCGGACGGGAATGAGGTCAGCCTGAACCAGGGCGAAACCGTACTTGTCCCGGCAGACTGTTCAGGTGTGACATTCACCCCCGGCGAGTCCGGCATACAACTTCTCACCAGCTACGTAAGATAACGGCCGTCACTACAATGCAACGGACAGAAATACATATCGACAACCTCGGCGACCTGGACAGGGCCGCTGAGGTTTTTCTTGAAAAGACAGCCGGGCATAAGCTGATAGCCTTCTACGCGCCAATGGGTGCAGGCAAGACGACATTCACTACGGCGCTGTGCAGGCGTCTTGGAGTAACCGACCCCGTCTGCTCCCCTACGTTCACGATAATAAACGAATATGTCGCTTCCGACGGGCAGACCGTCTACCATTTCGACTTTTACCGCATAAACAGGCTTTCCGAAGCAGCGGACATCGGTCTGGAAGACTATCTCTACAGCGGGAACCTGTGCCTGATGGAATGGCCGGAAAATGTGGAGGAGATGCTTCCGGAAGAAACGCTCCATGTCCATATACAGGTCAATCCCGATCTGTCCCGTACTGTCTGGTGGGAAGAATAGCCCGGCCTACCATGCGGATACGCCGGAAAAGAAGCCATTGAATCCATAGCTCTTAATCTTATTTTCCGCAGCCATATACGGCACTCTCTGCCCTGTCCTGTCAGAAAAGATAAAGTACAGGCCGCCACGGCACACAGCGGCCGGACTGTTGCCGTATACAGTCTGGTTCCGCCCGTATGAATACAGCAGCTGCCCGTTCCTGTAGCAGGACATCTCGTCGAAAATGCTTTCAGAAGCAAAGAAATCATAGACATTGCCCCCGTCGGCAAATGAATAGTACGGAACGGCACCCGGAGAGAACGAATACATGAGCTTGCCTTCCGCGTTCCATACTGCATAGGTGTGTTCACCGCTTACAATGTCGCGGCAGACTCCCGAAAGGAAAAGACCGCTGCCTCCGTCAAGTATCCTGCAGTACACCGGAATCCCGTAATCACCCGTCTCGATGGCATAACGGTTCCCGTCACGGAAAATATACCCTGAAAGCGGGGTGCTGCTGCCAGCCTGGCTGACCGCATAGACCGGCTTGCCTCCGGATATAACCGCATGGAGGATATCCTCATTGGCGGAAACACCGGAAATCGGGGTAATCCCGCCGTTATCGTACAGACAGTAGCCTTTCCTCCCTTCACCGTCCACTGTCTTGTAAAGCAGATAGATATGTCCGTCTTCTTCCTTTATGCCGGATACGGCATTTCCGGAAACTTCTTCTACCAGAGCCTGTCCGTTTTTCCTGAAGGCAAAACCGCCGGAGCCCGAACGGGGCTGTCCCAACGTATACACATCATTGTCTTCCGACACAAGGAAGTCCGATATCATTTCCCTGCCGGGATATCGGAACAGCACTGCCCCGTCCTTCTTGATGACGGTCTCCGTATCAGACGAATAATCAGTATACAGATGACCCTTTACACATCTGTGCATATCCGGATCGGAGGCGGTTTCATACGAATACCCTACTGGGACTTCCACTATTCTCCTGCCTTCCTTCTCCAGGAAAATGCGGCAGGATACGGTCCCGTACTCCTGATCCTTCACCCAGTCATAACCCGCGGGATATTCTACTCCCGTAACATACAACGTATCCGCACGGGACGGAGGCAAAGGGCCCTGGCCCGCTTCCTCCGGATTTACGGTATCCTTTCCGCACATAGTACATACGACGGCGCCTGCTCCCATTGCCAGCAGTTCAAGTGCTGTCCGCGCCACATTCTTAGCTTTCATAACGATTCTGAGTTTTAAAGAATTTCACGGCGCAAAGGAAAACATAAAAGAAAACCTCCGGAAATATCTTGCCTCAGATACCGGAACTTCGCCACAGTTTTACGAATCCTGATGTTTTTTCTTTTATAAAAATTCGGAAAAAACATTAAGAAAAAGAAAAAAACCTCGCTGCAGCCTGTCTGTCGCGAGGAAACGAAGGTTGACTATATTTTCAGGTACTATTTCCGGTAAATGCCAAAAAGTGCGGAGCCGCTGCCTGACATCGAAGCATAGACGGCACCTGAGTCGTAAAGGGAAAGCTTCATGGCTTCAAGCCGCGGATATCTGGCAAAGACTGTCTTTTCAAAATCATTCTTCAGATATTCTTTCCAACTGGAGACCGGCATGGCAAGGATATCTCTCAATGGTATTTCCGGAACCGCCGGCACGACTCCGCGGTATGCGTCTGCGGTAGAGACCGCTATCCCTTCCGGAACGGCCACTTTCAGTTCGTATTCCTCCATGAGGGCATTCGTGCCGGAGCCCGGCCCCGGGCGGACAGCTTCCGTCCCGTCATCAGGGGCAATGCCATGTATAGCGATATTGTCAAAGCTGTACTCCGAAAGCATCTCTCCCCTTCCTTCCCCTATCATCGGCCTGTTATAAATGAAGAAAGCGCAGTCGCTTCCGAGTCTGGCAGCATATCCGGCCATTCCCCTGTCATCGAGCCCTAATGAAAACATGCCGTTAAGCATCCTTATGGCGAACGCCGCGTCAGAAGAACCTCCGCCGAGTCCGGCACCCACCGGAGAAAGCTTCTCAAGAAATATCTTGACAGGAGGAAGACCGAAATCGGCGTCCAGTGCGGCATAGGCCCTGACACACAGATCATCGGCCGGATCCCAGCCGACCCCTTCTTCCCTGGCTATGGTAATCATCACCTTGCCGTCAGATGAAACAGCCTGCGCAAGCTGTGCCGCAGGAGAGTACTGCCGGGAAAGCCCGCCTCCGGTCCCGTACCGGGAAAAGAGTCCGGATGACGTCCTGCTGTAATCGTCTCCATCCACTATTTCAAGCACATCATGGATCCCGTAATACGGAAGGAACAGGGTTTCGAGATCATGATATCCGTCGGGCCGTTTACGCAAGACATTCAGCCCGAGGTTTATTTTGACATTTGGACAGGTTATCATGGTATCTGCCTGGAGTCGGATGTTCTTTATACTTCCCGAAATGACCTTATAGCCTGTTCCGCTATCCTGGAAACATTCTCTCTTGTCTGGATGTCAGGTATATGGCCGATTACGGGTGATATGAATGAAAGCATCTGGAGCGTCATTGCCTCACTCTCCGGGATACCGCGGGAGCGCATATAGAACTGCTCATCCTCATTCAGTCGTCCGACAGTAGCGCCGTGGGAGCACTTCACGTCATCCGCATATATTTCCAGCTGGGGCCTGGTATCCATCCTGGCAGAGTCGGAAATCAGAAGATTGTGGTTCTCCTGGTATGCTTCGGTCTTCTGGGCATCCTGAGCCACGACTATCTTTCCGTAAAAATCAGTCTTTGCGGTCCCGCCGGCAATTCCTTTAAAGAGCTGCCTTGAGACGCAATGAGGGACCTTATGGTTGACATCGGTACGGATACTGACCTCTTCTGCACCGGGACAAAGATAAATTCCTGAAATATACGCCTCTGCTCCAGGTCCCTCCATGTCCACCCGAAGATTCACCCTGCTGCTCGCCCCGGGAAGGACTATAACCGACAGATCCAGGTGAGAATCCGCAGCCATGACTACATGCAGGAGGCAGTCTCCCGGATCCTCCCTGCCGATGACTATGGAGCGGTTCAGGCTTTCTCCGGCAGCGACGGCTGTCACAGGCATTTCATGCATTATGCTGTCAGTTGATGCTGTCATAACCTTTTTCCTCTATTTCGGCCACAAGTTCCTTTCCTGCAGTCCTGACTATCCTGCCGTTTTTCAGGACATGCACCACGTCAGGAACGATATATTCCAGAAGTCTCTGATAGTGAGTTATTATTATCGCCGATTTTTCAGGCGTATGCAGGGCATTCACGCCATTGGCCACTATTCTGAGCGCATCCACATCCAGTCCGCTGTCGGTTTCGTCAAGAATCGAAAGTACGGGATCAAGCATTGCCATCTGGAAAATCTCGTTACGCTTTTTCTCTCCGCCTGAAAAACCGACATTGACTTCTCGTTTCGAAAACTCCGGCTTCATCTGTACGAAAGCCATCTTCTCTTTCATAAGTTTAAGGAACTCCCCTGCTTTCAAAGACTCTTTCCCTTCGGACTGACGGCGGGCATTGACCGCCGTTTTCATAAAACTGGTAATAGTGACCCCCGGAATTTCCACAGGATACTGGAAAGACAGGAAAATTCCGGCCCAGGAGCGCTCCTCAGGCGTCATCTTCAGCAGATCCTTCCCCATGAAAGTCACAGCCCCCTCAGTAACCGTGAAATTCGGCTTGCCGGCAAGCACGGCTGAAAGCGTACTCTTTCCGGCCCCGTTGGGCCCCATCACGGCATGGATTTCGCCTTTCCTTATGGTGAGGTCAACGCCTTTGAGGATTTCCTTGTCCTCTACACGGGCATGGAGGCCTTCGATTTTCAACAGAATATTGCTTTCTGACATATTGTTAATTTTAATTTATTATATTTCAATTTGTTATGCCGCTTTTCTATAAAGTCTGTACCAGCCGTACAGGGAAGCGACCCCGTTTATCAGGTACAGGCCCGAGACAATCGGCATGAACACATGCCCTACGGATATATGCAGGGCCATCTGAGTCACATTGACCAGCAGCCAGGCTATCCAGCAATCCCATTTCTTGAGAGCGGAAAGGAACTGTGCCACGAGTATCAGCACTGTCACGCAGGCATCCAGATACGGTATCGGGTCAGACGGGAAAGCCCCCGGAAACCAGCTGTTCCCGAGCCGGCTGAGCAGCCACCCCCATACGCCTGCAAGAATGAATACGGAAACAACGGCGGCAATTCTCTGCGGCCAGCTGAGCATGGATACCTTCAGCGCACTATGGTCGGCGGAACTCTCTTCCTCTTTCTTCGGATGGGTCCAGCGGTAATGCCCCAATATGTTTATTCCCAATGATATCGGCTGGAGTATCAGGCTGGCGTACAGATTCTTGTTCCAGAACATGAGAAACAGGGCGAAAGTGTACAGATATCCGACCCAGAAATTGTATTTGCTGTTTCTTCCGGCGAGGAATACGCAAGTCAGCCCCAATATAGACGTTACCAGGTCTATCAGCAGGACCGGCGTATCGCCTCCTATCGTAAAAAGCGTATGGTTTATGATTTCCTTCATGGTATTATCCTACAGAACCTTCAAGTGACACCTGCAGCAGTTTCTGGGCCTCGACCGCGAACTCCATAGGCAGCTTGGACAGTACTTCACGGGCATAACCGTTGACTATCAGGCCGACAGCCTCTTCCGGTCCGATTCCTCTTTGGTTACAGTAGAAAAGCTGGTCCTCGCTTATCTTCGAGGTTGTGGCCTCATGCTCCACGACCGCTGTCCTGTTTGCATTTTCTATGGACGGGAAAGTGTGGGCCCCGCACCTGTCACCGATCAGCAGGCTGTCGCACTGGGAAAAATTCCTTGCATTGTCTGCCCCGGGGAGCATCTTCACCAGCCCCCGGTAGCTGTTCTGGCTGCGTCCTGCCGAGATACCCTTGCTCACGATGCGGCTGCGGGTGTTTTTCCCGATATGTATCATCTTGGTTCCCGTGTCGGCCTGCTGGAAATTGTTGGTAACGGCTACGGAATAGAATTCGGATGAGGAATTGTCCCCTTTGAGGATGGTGCTCGGGTACTTCCATGTAATGGCAGAGCCGGTCTCGACCTGCGTCCACGAAAGATGGCTTCCGGTACCTTTACAGATTCCCCTCTTGGTCACGAAGTTGAAAATTCCCCCACGTCCCTGCGCGTCTCCCGGATACCAGTTCTGCACGGTAGAGTACTTGACTTCCGCATCTTTCTCCACGACTATCTCCACGACCGCGGCATGCAGCTGGTTCTCGTCCCTCATTGGCGCGGTACATCCTTCCATATAGCTCACATAAGATCCTTCATCCGCCACTATCAGCGTCCTTTCGAACTGCCCGGTGCCTTTAGCGTTGATTCTGAAGTAGCTGGACAGTTCCATCGGGCAGCGTACCCCTTTCGGGATATAGCAGAATGACCCGTCGCTAAATACGGCGGAATTGAGCGCAGCATAGAAATTGTCCCCCGACGGGACAACCGTTGCAAGATACCTGCGCACCAGATCAGGGTGTTCCCTGACGGCCTCTGAAAAAGAACAGAAGATTATCCCTTTGTCTGCAAGAGCCTGGCGGAAAGTCGTAGTTACCGACACGGAATCGAATACCGCATCTACCGCCACCCCTGCAAGTGCAGCCCTTTCATGGAGCGGAATGCCGAGCTTTTCGAACGTTTCGGCCAGCTCGGGATCTATCTCCTTCGGCCGGTCACTGTCCTTTTTGGGTGCCGCATAATAGATAATATCCTGAAAATCAATCTCAGGAATATCCAGATGCGCCCACTGTGGCATCTTCATCTTCTGCCATTTACGGAAAGCCTCCAGCCTGAAGTCCAGAAGCCACTGCGGCTCCTCCTTCTTGGCCGAAATCATCCTTATGATATCCTCATTCAGGCCTTTCGGGATGAACTCCTGCTCGACATCAGTCACGAACCCGTGTTCATATTCCTTCCGGGCGATATCTTCAAGTATATTCTTTTCATCCATATTGCATCCGAATAACGGCTTTCGCCACAATCTGCAAATATACACATAAAAAAGCCTCAAATCGCCGCCAAAGGCACCAATTCAGGCAAACTTCCGGTTTTTACTCCATGCACCGGAAAGAACGGGCCACTAATGGGTGCGAAGATATTCATTGGCCTTTGCAAGGGCCGGAATTATGTGAGGGAATATGTAGTCAGTCCCGATTTCCCCGTCGAGGCCGAACTTATGCAGTGTGGCGCGTACCTGGGGATTCACTCCGGAGAGTATGACGCGGATGCCGCGCTTCTCGGTACGCCGGAAAAAGTTGCGCAGGTTCCTGATACCGGTAGAGTCCATGAACGAGACTTTCCTCATACGGATGATACGGACCTTCACTCCGGTCTTCCGGCCTTCCTCCAGCTCTTCCAGGCGGCTGGCAAGACCGAAAAAGAACGGTCCGTTGATCTCGTAGACCTCGACCCCGGCAGGAATATCGAGGTGCTCCGTGTCGTCCAGCTGTGCAATCTCGTCGCTCTCCGTCGCCGCTATGTGGTCATCATCGAGCACTTCGATGGAAGAAGTCTCCATGACGCGCTTGACGAACAGCACCACAGCCAGCAGGACCCCGACCTCGATGGCTACCGTCAGATCCACCAGCACTGTCAGGAAGAAAGTGATGAGAAGGACGGCCACATCAGCCCTGTCCGCCTTCAGCAGATAACGGAATGTCCTCCATTCACTCATGTTGTAGGCCACGACAACCAGTATCGCGGCAAGACATGACAGAGGTATATAAACGGCATATGGCAGCAGGAAAAGGTATATCAGCAGCAGGACTACTGCATGGACTATACCTGTGACAGGGGATTTCCCCCCGTTGTTGATGCTGGCCATCGTTCTGGCAAGGGCCCCGGTTGCAGGGATACCGCCGAACATGGGAGTGACGATATTGGCTATGCCCTGGCCTATGAGTTCGGTATTGGAGTCGTGCCTGCGACCGGTGACACCGTCCGCCACCATAGCGGCAAGCAGAGACTCTACAGCGCAGAGTATGGCTATTGTAAACGCCGGAGAGACAAGGCCTTTTATAGTCTCATAATCAAAATGGGGAGCTACCGGTCTGGGCATCGGAAGTCCGGCCGCCAGCTCGGGGAACTTGGAACCGATAGTGGCAAGCTCCACCCCGGCGAAACGGCTCAGCAGCAGAGAAGCCACTGTCCCGAATATCAGCGCAATCAGCGAGCCAGGGACTTTCTTGCTGAATTTCCCCCAGAATATTATGACCAGCAGGCAGCACAGGCTCATGGCCGTTTCAGCCAGGTCCGCAGAACCGATATTCTTTATGTAGCATATCCATTCGGGAATGAATCCGGACGGGACATCTACATCCAGTCCGAGGAAATCCTTCACCTGCGTAGAAAATATGGTCAGCGCGATACCGCTTGTAAAACCTACGACTATCGGATAAGGTATGAATCTGAAAATAGCCCCCATACGGCACAGTCCCATGACTACGAGGATGACTCCGGCCATGATGGTCGCGATGACCAGCCCCTGGATCCCGTACTGGGCCACAATCCCCGATACTATCACGATAAAGGCCCCGGTCGGTCCGCCGATAAGATATCTCGACCCTCCGAAAACCGACACAAGAAAACCGGCCACTATGGCAGTTATCAGTCCCTGCTGGGGAGTCACGCCGCTGGCGATTCCGAATGCGATGGCAAGCGGCAAGGCTATGATTCCCACTATGACTCCTGCCGCAAGATCCGATGCAAACGCTGCTGAACTGTACCTTCCTTTCCTGAACAGACTGAAAAATTTAGGTCTGAATGTCTTTCCAAGATTAAACTCCATATTCCGCTTTTTTCAAAAATGGCGCAAATATAAAACAATAACGTTATATTTGGGTCGGAAATCCGACATATTGATCGAAAAAACGCGTAAAAAACATAACACTGATGAGAAAAGAAATCCATTTCGTCTCGGCCGATGAAGCAGTCAAGGCAGTGAAATCCGGGGACCATGTACACCTGAGCAGCGTAGCCAGTGCACCGAAAGTGCTCATAGAAGCCCTCTGCAGAAGAGGCGAAGCCGGAGAGCTGGAAAATGTAAGGATACACCACCTCCATACTGAAGGGCAGGCCCCATATGCCGATCCGAAATTCGACGGAATCTTTTTCCATCAGGGATTCTTCATCGGATCAAATGTAAGGAAGAGTGTCCAGAGCGGGTATTCCGACTACATTCCGGTGCTGCTGAGCGAGACGCAGAAACTGTACAGATGCGGGGCGCTGCCGTGCGATGTGGCAATGATACAGGTCTGTCCTCCCGACAAACACGGGTTCGTATCTCTGGGAACGTCCGTCGATGCCACCCTTGCCGCGATAGAATGTGCCAAGACCGTCATCGCCGTCGTCAACAAATATGTTCCGCGGTCATGGGGCCAGGCGATCATACCGATGGACAGCATAGACATATTCGTGGAGGACAATACCCCTCTGCTGCCGGCAGAATTCCATGCCCCGAATGAAATAGAGGAAGCTATCGGAAAGAACTGTGCGGAGCTGATAGAAGACGGGGCGTGCCTGCAGATGGGCATTGGCGCCATACCCAATGCGGTGCTCGGACAGCTTGAAGGGCACAAGGATCTCGGAATCCACACGGAAATGTTCGCCGACGGGGTTCTGAGACTTGTAGAAAAAGGGGTAATCAACGGTGCAAGAAAAGGCATCGATAAAGGGAAGATGGTATCCACGTTCGTTATGGGGTCACAGAAATGCTATGAATTCCTGGATGACAACCCTATGGTGGCAATGATGGATGTAGGCTATACCAATGACCCGTTCAACATAGCCAGAAATCCCAAGACCACAGCCATAAATTCAGCGCTGCAGGTCGATCTGACCGGACAGGTCTGCGCAGACTCGCTCGGGACGAAATTCTATTCGGGGGCAGGCGGCCAGGTGGATTTCATTTACGGGGCTTCGCTCTCCAGCGGAGGCAAAGCCATAATAGCAATGCCATCCTGTACCCGGAACGGGGAAAGCAAAATCACCCCTGCCCTGCTGAGCGGAGCAGGAGTAGTGACATCACGGGCACACATCCATTATCTCGTCACAGAATACGGGACAGTCGACCTTTACGGAAAGTCTCTGCAGGAAAGGGCCAAACTTATTATCGGCATCGCACATCCCGACCACAGGGAATCGCTCGAAAGGGCCGCATTCGAAAGGTTCGGGCCGCATTACCGCAGTTTCAGCATGTAGACAGGGCCCGGAAGCGGGCATTCCTACTCCGGTCTGCGGACCAGATCCGCACATTGCGCTCCGGTATATCCTATGATATCGCCCGGAGCTATCCTGAACTGCAGTCCGCGGATACCTGCACTCACGTATATATAAGGGTAATCAAGGGCCGTGGAATGGAAATATGTCGGAAAATGCCTTTTCATTCCTACGGGGGAACATCCGCCACGTATATAGCCCGTTACCGGAAGAAGCTCCTTCATGGGAATAAGGTCGCATTTCTTGTTGCCGGATATTTTTGCAGCGGACTTGAGATCCACTTCCGAGTCGCCGGGAACTACGCACACGAAATACCCGGTACGGTCACCTGACAGCACCAGCGTCTTGAATACCTGTTCAAGAGGCTCCGAAAGCTGTTCCGCTATGTGCCCCGCGGCAAGATCATTCTCATCTACCGTATATGGAATGAGCTCATAGGCCACACCTGCCCTGTCCAGAAGTCTGGCGGCATTCGTCTTGACAATCTTACCCATAATCCTAATGTATGTCAGCGGGAGCGGTAAAGAATGAAAAATGTACGTTCCCGTATTTCTTTTCCTTTACGAAATCAGGTCTGCCGGTAAAACTGTACGTCTCCGGATGTTCCAGGATAAAATATCCCCCGGGGTACAGAAGGCCTTTCCCGAGTACGGCATCAGGCAGGGAAGCCAGAGTGTCAAGAGCATACGGAGGATCGGCAAAGATTATATCGAACCGGACGGTGCAGATATCCAGAAAATCAAAAACATTATGCCTGACCACTTTGATGCAGCTGTCCAGCCCGAGTTCCCGGACCCGGGACCTGATAAAGGATGCATTTTTGGGAGCCATCTCCACGCAGTACACATCCGAGGCGCCTCTGGAGGCAAATTCCATAGAAACGGCTCCGGTTCCGCCGAAAAGATCGAGCACTGAAAGCCCGTCGAACTCATATTCGTTATCGAGAATATTGAAAAGCCCCTCTCTGGCAAAGTCAGTAGTCGGCCTGGCGCTGTATCCTGCAGGCGGCGTTATGTTCCGGCCTTTGAGCCGGCCTCCGATTATCCTCATATGACGCTAAATATTCTCGACTGAAGTGAAATACCTGTACAGGGACATTTCCTGGCTTTCCGACAATGGAGTCCGGAAAAAGATGGAAGACACCTCCGGATTAAGCTGCAGTTTCTTCAGACTTCTGAAAATGAAATACTCGGCTGTAGTAAAGTCTACGGATGCGAAACTGTTGCAAAGCAGGAGCGTCTTGCCCTGCGCAACGGCAAGATAAAGTCTGCCGTCGGCATAGGAAGCGACTATCTTGTTGTATTCGCTGATATACGGGAGGGATTTCAGCATGAAATACAGCTCAGGATAGACGGGACTCCTGTTTCCGTCCGTTCTGAGGACAGAGCCGGAAATCACCTTTGAAAGGGACTCGCCTATTGAATTGGAGTAGACCATTACAGCCCCGAACTCAGGCACCGCCACAGACTCGACCACGTCCCCGTCCGAAATCCCGGCCACATCCGAAAGAAGGCGTCTTGACTCCCCGGGATTGAAAAAATGCACGGGAAAAAGTGCTGCCTTCGGGGTAAACAGGGATATATCCACCTCATCATATCTTCTCTGCAGCTCGGGTGCTGTAAACACTTTGTCTGCACTGTGCCATCCTGAAGACCTTGTAACCCCGTCCCTGCACGACATTTTAAAAGAATATCCACTCAAGGCTACTTGAATGGATATTCTGTCTATTGCTGCTACGGTATTGTCTGCAGAGCCCATTACTCCCAGTTACCGGCATTATTATTAGGTGCAGTAATGCTTCCTACCTGAAGGCCTTCATAACGGCCTCTGTCTCTCATGTCTGCATCCAGATTAATCCTCAACTGGTTATCAAGTCCTTTGAGCAAAGACCTGTAAGGCATGCAGGCCTCGAACAGAGGGACATTGACACCGGAAACCTTCTTCACGTCCGACCTCATTATGATGGAGTCTCCGCTGAACGGAATGAAGGCGAGTGAATCGATATTGAAGTCACTACGGCTGTGGAAAAGCGTATCCTTGACAGGGATGTCATTCTCAATCTGGAAAACGAGCTTCTCGCCTTTCTCGTAAAGGGCAAGCATGTCTTCCGGCTTGATTCTCGGATTACGTCTTTTAAGGGCGTTCGTGTTTGCTACTGCAACAGAATCGTCCTTTGAGCCGATCTGCATGACAACCTTGATCTTGCCTGTATTGTAGAACAGTTTCAAAGAATCGAAAGTAGTAGAGAAATGTCCGTACTCGCTCTTGAATGCGACCTGAAGGTCACGGATATCCTTCAGTCTCTGGATGCCGACAGCTTCGCGGCTTTCCTGCGCATTAGTGAATCTCATAGGCGCCATTACGCTATCTACTACCAGATATGCAAGTCCAATGATAATAAGCGGCAGCACAAGATATGTGCATAGTTTTTTAAGTATGTTCATCGGTTTATGTTATTTATTATTTTCTCTGTTCGGTGCCAGTCAAATGGCATTTTACCCAAATCCCGGACAAAGTTAGAAATTTGATTTATGATATGCAATATAATTTGTAAATTTGCAGTCGAATTTTTCATTGTGAACGATGATTGACATCAGTCCGTCAGAAATATCCGCTCTGGAACAGCTGATCCGCAGAGCAGAAAAGATTACCGTTACGGCGCACATGCGGCCTGACGGCGATGCGGCAGGCAGTTGCGTCGCATTATACCACTGTCTGAAAGAGATGGGGAAAGAGGTCCGCATCGTACTGCCCGACGCCTGCCCCGGATATCTCGGATTCATTACGGACACCGTCAGTCCGGGCCACATGATAGACTGGGAGACGGATGAATCCGAAGCACGGAAAGCCATATGCGGCTGTGACCTGATTTTCAGTCTGGACTATAATGCATTCCACAGGACCGGAAAGATGGAACAGGCCATGAATGACTGTACCGCATACAGGATACTCATCGACCACCATCTGAATCCCGACCGCGGAGAGTTCGGGCTCGTCTTTTCCGAAACGGAAGTTTCATCCACCGCGGAATACCTGTACCATATATTGATGGCGACATCCATATACTGCGGCGACGCGGGAAAACTTCCTCCGGTCTCGGCCCTTGCCCTGATGACGGGAATGACTACCGATACCAACAACTTCGCCAATTCCGTTTTCCCCTCCACACTGCGCAT
Source organism: uncultured Bacteroidales bacterium (assembly GCA_944325505.1). GTDB lineage: Bacteria > Bacteroidota > Bacteroidia > Bacteroidales > UBA932 > Cryptobacteroides. The sequence continues at coordinate 58,654 of CALVAJ010000004.1, read as the reverse complement.
GGCATCATCCCTGCTTGAAGCGGGGGTCGACCGGGACATGATGACAGGGCACCTGTACAATGAATACAGGGAAAGCAGGGTCAGGCTCATGGGGGAACTGCTCTACACAAACATGAAAATAACCGGAGACGGGGTCGCATATATGATACTTGACAGGAAAACGATAGAAAAATACGGACTACAGGAAGGCGACACGGAAGGGTTCGTCAACATCCCCCTGAGCATCGGCAAAGTCAGGATGAGCTGCTTCTTCAAAGAAGACACGGACAGGATCCGTGTTTCCATCCGCTCGAAGAAAGGCATCTCGGCCAACCGGTGCGCAGCCCTCTATTTTCACGGCGGCGGGCACGAACTGGCCGCTGGAGGCCGTCTGACAATCCCGGATGACGTAAAGTCGGTCAGCGAGGTGGCATCATATGCAGAAAATGCAGTCCGCAAATTCATGAACGAAAAACAGACATCATGCACAGAACAGTAAGGATATCATTAGTTCTATTGATTGCGGCCATATCGGCGGCATGCTCCAAGCAAAGCCTCAAGAACGCCTGGTCGACTCAGGAAGACAGGATAGACAGTTTCATCCAGTCGCTTCCGACGGAAGCGGATCCGGCTGATCCGGATGCACCGTATGCGCATGAAATCGTCTATAACGGAGGCTCCAGCAGGGTAGTCCTGACGGAAGGGACCGGAGAGGCCCTCAGGAGAGGGGGTACGGTTTCATTTTACTATACCGGCTATGTCTTCCAGGGAAGCATAAGCCCCGGAAACATCTTTGCGACCAACGACCCTCAGGCCGCCGGTGAAAACGGATGGAACACCACCGACGCTTCATATGAGGTCAAGACATTGACCCTTGGGGAGAATGACGGGCTTGTAGCCGGACTGCATTACGGGCTCGAAGGGGTGAAATCGGGTGAAATATGCTATATCCTGTTCTCGGGACAGTACGGATTCGGGAAGAGGCCATTCGGGACAATCCCCGGGAATTCGGCGCTGCTGTACCATATCCGGGTGACAAACGTATCAAATTAATCCCGACAATCGGCAGAACTGACATTAATTTAAGTATATTTGCAGGTCAATTTTTGAAAGATGGGAAATATTTTTAAGATAACGGCAGCAGCCTGTACCCTCGCAGCCATCCTGTCAGGATGCGCGAAACAGGCGGGGACACCGACCAATGAGAATGAAAAGCTTTACTTCGATGCCTGGATGCAGGTGCACTATCCCCAGCTGGAAAAGACAGGCCTGGGAATCTACATCATCAAAGACACTCCGGCTGAAGATGAGACGGCGGAGCCTGTAGCCGATTCACAGTTTGTCTATGTCTCCTATGTGGCAAAAGACCTTGAAGGCAACATCACAGGCTACTCTGATGCCAAGACCGCCGAAATGCTCGGGGAGGACGTCGAGAATTCGTCAAAATATTACGGCCCTGTAATCTGGACAAGGGCATCCGGATACCTGTATGCCGGAGTCAACGAGATGTTCGCCGGCCTGAACAAGGGAGACATGCGCCAGGCCATAATCCCGGGATGGCTCATGAGCTATAAATGGTACGGCTCAGAGCAGGAGTTCATAAACAATGAAACCGGATCAAACGCCATCTACGAAATAAAGGTCGTGGACCCCATCAAGAACATAGTGCAGTGGCAGGTGGACTCGATAGGCAGATTCCTCTCCGGAGCCTATGCAGATCATGATTTCGGATATCTCGGCTCCACGCTTGAGGAAAAGCTCGGTGAAACCCAAATGGAAGCAAAGGATTCTTCGGACATGTACGGGTTCTATTTCATTGAGATCGACCACGGAGAAGAACTGAAGCCGATAGAAGGGGAAGAAAGCGCCGATGATGACGAGGCCCAGGATGAAGAAAAGGAATACGACTGGGAAGACTCCCATTTCTACACTACTTCAGGATCAAACGACACGACCATCTATATCAATTACGTAGGAAGGCTGCTGAACGGCAAGGTCTTCGACACCAATGTCAAACGTGTAGCACAGGACAACGGACTGAGCGGAGGCACCTACGAACCGGTCGCCATCCAGTGGGGAGACAGTTACCAGGCACTTCAGATGGGAGATGAAAGCTCCAGCTCGAGCATGATCCAGGGATTTGCCATGACATTGTGGAAAATGCATCCGTTCGGAAAGGCAATCGGCATATTCTACTCCAATCTTGGATACGGATACAGCGGCAGCGGGTCTTCTATTCCGGCCTATTCCCCGCTGATGTTCGAAATCGAAATCGTAGAAAACCCGAATGAATAGAAACGGCAAGATGTCAGGAAACATAATACCTACTGAACTCGGAACGGAAGATACCGGCAAGCTGCTGAAAAAATACGCGATACCGGCGATCATAGCGATGACGGCATCTTCGCTGTACAATATGATCGACAGTATCTTCATCGGGCACGGCGTAGGGGCTCTGGCCATTTCCGGACTGGCCATTACCTTCCCGCTGATGAACCTGTCGGCAGCATTCGGCACCCTTGTCGGAGTCGGCGCGTCCACGATGCTCTCGGTCCTGCTCGGACAGAAGAACTATGAAGCCGCCAACAAGGTCCTGGGGAATGTCGCTTCGCTCAATGCCATAATCGGTATCTTCTTCATGAGCGTCTCGCTGCTCTTTTTAGATCCCATACTGTATTTCTTCGGAGCAAGCGAAAACACGATATCCTATGCACGGGAATACATGCAGATAATCCTTGCAGGCAATGTCGTCACGCATATGTATCTGGGACTGAACAATGCACTGAGGGCATCGGGAAACCCGAAACTGGCCATGAACCTTACGGTCATGACAGTAATCCTGAATGTAATCCTCGCGCCGCTGTTCATATTCTCCTTCAAATGGGGCATACGCGGGGCGGCGGCAGCGACGGTAATCGCCCAGGTAGTGGCGCTTGTAATCGTGCTCAGGTACTTCAGCGACAGGACAAAGCTCCTGCACTTCGAGAAAGGCATATTCAGGCTTGACGTACGGATTGCGAAAGACTCCCTGGCCATCGGGGTGGCGCCGTTCCTTATGAATTCAGCCGCATGCATCGTTACCCTTTTCATCAACCAGCAGCTCAAAAGATACGGCGGAGACCTTGCAATCGGAGCATACGGTATTGTAAACCGCATAAGCTTCATTTTCATAATGATCGTCATGGGCCTCAACCAGGGCATGCAGCCTATCGCAGGGTACAACTACGGGGCCAGGAAATATTCCAAGGTAAAGGAAGTGTTCTGGAAAACGGTGAAGTATGCAACGATGGTCACCTGTCTGGGATTTCTCGTAGCCGAGATTTTCCCGAGAGCATCCGTATCGGTATTCACCCACGACAGCCAGATGATAGAGATTGCCACCAAGGGACTCAGGCTTCTGGCACTCGCTTTCCCGCTTATCGGTTTTCAGATGGTATCGTCAAACCTGTTCCAGTGTCTTGGAATGGTTAACAAGGCTATACTGCTGTCCCTGTCCAGGCAGCTTCTGTTCCTCATCCCGTGCGTGTACCTGCTTCCTCTGATGTTCGAGAACAAAGGCGTATGGATGAGTTTCCCGATATCGGACTTTGCCGCATTCATCATTTCCGCGGCGCTGTATGCCGGACTGGCAAGGAAATTACGAAAACTCAATGACGGGGACGACCCTTCGATCTTAGGCAGCAGACTTTAGGAGGAAAGGCCATGGAAAAAAAGATAATCATAAACGTAGGACGTCAGTTCGGAAGCGGCGGGCGTATAGTGGCCCAGAAAATCGGCGACAGGCTCGGAATCAAGGTATATGACAACGACTTGATTTCCAAGGCTGCCGAAGCCAGCGGATTCAGCCGCTACCTTTTCAGGAAATCAGACGAAAAGCGCAGTCTTTTTTCGTTCAATTCGTTTTTCAGCTCACAGGGTTTCGGCCAGGCCGAAAACTATGTAAACGACAACGAGCTGTTCCGCATCCAGAGCCAGGTAATACGCGATATCGCCGCCAATGAATCCGCAGTAATCATAGGAAGATGCGCAGACTATATCCTGCGGGATCTGGACTGTACCGTGGATGTATTCATCTGCGCCCCCAAGGAAATAAGAAAAAAGACCGTTGCCGAAAGGATCGGCTCCACTTTGGAAAAAGCGGAAGATGTAATGAACAGGACCGACCGCAAGAGGGAGACATACTACAACTATTTCACTTTCGGGAACTGGGGAGTAGCCTCCAACTACGACCTGTGCATCGATTCCTCGATTCTCGGAATCGACGGCACGGCGGATTTCATCATTGATTTTGCAAGACGTGCCGGCAAACTGGGATAGGGTATGCGAAAGAGGATAATTACAGGAGTACTGATATTTGCCGCTGTAATTGTTTTTGCAGTCGTATCTACCGCTACCCGACACAAGAATCCGGATTCCCGTCCATGCAGCCAGTCCGCCAGGTTCTGTCTGAACGATACGCTGACAAATGAAATGTCATGTATCGACACCCTTGCCGGAATGGACTCCAGAATAGAAAAATTCCTGAAGCAATGGGAAATAAAGGGAGCTTCGCTTGCAATCATGCGAAACGATTCCCTCGTATTTGCCAAAGGATACGGATGGGCTGATCAGGAAGCCGGAGAGGAAATGACCCCGAGAAATATCCTCAGGATGGCATCGGTGTCAAAACTCATCACGGCCACCGGGATAATGGTTCTGAAGGAACGCGGGCTCGTCTCCCTGAAAGACACGGTGTTCGGGCCTTCCGGAATCCTCAACGATTCGCTGTTCACCGCTTCCATCAGGCACAGGAACATGTACAGCATCACTGTTGAACAGCTTCTGAGGCATCAGGGAGGCTTTACCAACAGCCGCGGCGACCCCATGTTCTCGACACGCGACATAATACGTCAGTTCAGGCTGGACGGTCCTCCTGACCATGAAACACTCGTAAGCTGTGTCCTGAAAAGGCCTCTGGGCTATAAACCGGGCTCATGGCAGAGATATTCCAACTTCGGCTACCTGCTTCTCTCGATGATCATCGAAAAGGTCAGCGGCCAGGACTACGAGACATTCATCCAGGAAAACGTACTGCATCCTGCAGGGTGCTATGACATGCACATCGCATACAATTACTACGAGCAGAAGTATCCCAATGAAGTAAGGTACTACATGCATGAAGGAAGCGAAAAAGTAGAGGAATACAATATGAGCGGGCGCATGGTGGAAAGATGTTACGGAGGGAATGACATCCGTGCACTTTCGGGCGCCGGAGCATGGTGCGGCTCTACCGCGGAACTGTGCAGGTTCGTTGCCAGCATAGACGGGAAGCCACAGGTCCCGGATATACTCTCTCAGGAGAGCATAGATGAAATGACAGAGTATTTCGATTCACAGACTTTTTCGCTGGGATGGAACGACACCAAGCCTTCTGCCGGATGGACCCGTACCGGGACACTTACCGGGACAAGCGCCCTGGTAAAATATTTCCCCGATGGAGAATGCTGGATCATGATTACAAATACCAGCACATGGAGAGGACCAGGCTTTACCAGATATACGGATCGCCTGTTCAAGAAATGCAGGGAGCTTTACAGCCCCCTGCTGCCTCACAGAGACCTGTTCGGGTCATAGGTCTTTATTTCGGATTCTCCGGAAAGTATCAGATAACCGTTCTCTGCCAGGGATTCCAGTTCGTTTTCTCCAGGATATACAGCTACCGGAGCGAGGAAGCCCACTCTGGAAGCTATATCGGAAGTTATCTTCTCACTGTACGCGATACCGCCGGTAAGTATTATTGCATCCACCTTTCCGCAGACATCCGCAGTAAGCGATGCTATATATTTTGCTATGCCAAGGCAATACCCTTTCAGGAACAAGGCTTCCCTGCCATCGGGATCAGCCTCCGCCCTGGCTGTGATTTCACGGAAGTCATTGGTTCCGAACCAAGCTACCGCGCCTCCTTTTCCGACAAGGCGTTTCTTGATTTCTTCTTTGGTGTATTTGCCGCTGAAACACATTTCCACCAGAGGAAAGCCGGGAACGGAACCCGCCCTTTCAGCGCTTATAGGACCGTCGCCGCCGAGAGCGTCATTGGTATCTATGACATTTCCGCCTTTATGGAGAGTAACGGAAGTACCTCCTCCCATATGGGCGACGATAATGGTAAGATCCTGATATTTCACTCCTTTGCTCTTCGCATACCTACGGCACACCGCCCGTGAATTCAGTGCATGGAACAAAGGCCTCCGGGTAAACTCGGGCAAGCCGTAGACTTTTGCCTCAGGCAATACCTCGTCAGCCATAGGAGGATCGGGTATATATGCCTTGCATACCCCTTCCATGCCGGCAGCCTTCCTTGCCCTGTTGATTTCATCGGCCAGATCATCAGCGATAAGTGCGCTCAGATTGCACGCATGCACACCTTCCTTCGCCTCTGTCAAAGCCTGTCTCATTACCGGAGTCACCTCATATATTCCGGTCTTTATCGGTGTGATCAGCCCTCCCCTCGCCATGACGATATCTATATCGCACAATGGGATTTCCCTTTCAGAAAGAAACTCTGTGATGGCATCTTTCCTCATCAGGTCCTGATCCATCACAGAGTCGAATTTCGAAAGGGTTTCCACGCTATGGGCGAGGTTCTGCTCAAAGGACTTCCGCCCGTCGACAAAATATGCTATTTTAGTCGAAGTAGAGCCGGTATTGATTGCCAAAACCCTTCCCGTCATACAAAAGCTACTTTGCAGACATAGCCGCGATGGCTATAGAGTTCAGTTTGGTATCGATACTGTCTGCGCGGCTTGAAAGTACGCAAGGCACCTTCGCCCCGACGACCATTCCTGCCTGCTTGACATTGGCGGCAAGCTTGGAATTGGTCTTGTAGAATACATTGGCAGATTCGATATTCGGGAACAGAAGGCAGTCGGCATCTCCTGCGACAGGACTGACAAGCTTCTTTATCTCCACTGACTCTTTGTCGACAGCGACATCGAGTGCCAGCGGACCGTCGGCGATGCATCCCCTGATCTGTCCGCGGTCAACCTTCTTTGCGAGGATTGCAGCCTCGACACATGCAGGCATGCCTTCGAGCATCTGCTCGGTAGCGGCGATGAGCGCCACCTTAGGCATGGCATTGCCCAGAGCATGTGCAGTATTGACAAGATACCCCATAATAGAGACCTTTTGCTTGAGGTCCGGCAGAGGTATCACTGCCATATCGCTGACCAGCAGGAGTTTATGATAATTGGGATTTTCAAGTACGGCTACATGGCTCAGGACGGCTTTCGGAGGAAGAAGTCCCGTTTCCTTGTTAAGGATAGCCCTCATGAACTTGTCTGTGCTGCAGAGGCCCTTCATGAGGATGTCCCCCATCCCCTGGTTCACCATCGTGACAGCCTGGGTTACGGCCGGAAGCTCTGAAGGGTTGTGGATAACGGTGAATTTGTTGACATCGATTCCTTCCTTGTCGCATTCGGCCTTGATCATATTCTCGTCACCTACAAGAGTGGCATCGACAATACCGAGGTCGACAGCCTTGCTTGCGGCAGCTATCGTATGACCGTCTACTGCCCAGGCAGCTATCATTCTCTTCTTTGCCCCTCTGTTGGCGAGTTCGGCAAAGATTTCTTCAAATTTCGTAAACATGTTATGCAGTTATTTAATCAAAAGATCCTTTTATTCATCCTCATTCATCACGATGTGCATGGTATCGCGGGCAATGACAAGTTCTTCGTTTGTAGTGATGACCGCTACCTTGACCTTGGAATCCGGGAGGGATATCAGGGTGTCCTTGCCCGTTGCCACGTTGGCCTCGTAGTCGAACTTGAGTCCGAGATAGGAAAGGTTCTCGCAAACCCTCCTGCGGAGCCTGCTGTTGTTCTCTCCGATTCCTCCGGTGAATACGATAAGGTCGACACCGTTCATCACTGCGGCATATGCGCCTATGTATTTGGTGACATCGTAAACGAGTTTCTTGAGTACGAGCTTTGCCTTAGGGTCTCCGGCATTGGCGGCATCGTTCAGATCCCTGGCATCGGAAGAGATGCATGACAGGCCGAGGAAGCCGCTCTTCTTGTTCATCACCTTTGCGATTTCCTCGAATGAAAGGTTTTCCTTCTCCTGAAGGTAGGTGATGACACCCGGATCGACAGAACCGCACCTTGTCCCCATGATCACGCCCTCCAAAGGAGTGAATCCCATTGAAGTGTCGATGGATTTCCCGTTGGCTACGGCCGTGATCGAACTGCCGTTGCCCAGATGGCAGGTTATGATCTTGGAGTTGTTCAGTTCCAGGCCGGTAAATCTTGCGCCTTTTTCCGATACGAACTTATGGCTCGTGCCATGGAATCCGTACCTTCTTATACGGTATTTCTCATAATATTCATACGGAAGGGCATACATATAGGCATATGCAGGCATCGTCTGATGGAAGGCCGTATCGAATACGGCAACCTGCGGAACATCCGGGAGCGCTTCGGAAACAGCCTTGATACCCAGCAGATTGGCAGGATTATGCAGAGGCGCGATGTCGCTGCACTTCACGATCTGGTCGATAACCTTGTCATCGATCAGCTTGCTGCAGAAGAATTCCTCGCCGCCGTGTACGACCCTGTGGCCTACAGCCTCGATATCCTCCAGGGTTTCAAGTACTCCGTATTCCCTGTCAAGAAGAGCTTCCAGCACCGCCTTGATACCGACAGTGTGGTCCGCTATAGGCATTTCCTTCACATATTTCTCTTTTCCTGCCGACTGATGCTTTATGCAGCCGGTGTCCATTCCGATCCTCTCGACGAGCCCTTTGGCAAGAAGGTCATAGACATCATCGTTCTTCATATCAAGAAGCTGATACTTGAGTGAAGAGCTTCCGCAATTCAAAACCAGAATTATCATATAATAAAAAGGATTAAAATTAATCAGTCAAATATTTCATTTACAAACGTACAAAGTTATAAAAATAATAACTATTTTCGCCAAAAATCAGAAGAATATGAAGGATGAGGGGAAGGGACTGACTGATTACGCCTTACTGTTCACCGCCGGCACATGGGCAGGACTCCATGCAGGAGCCGGACAGGAAATCACTTACGCACTGGCAGCAATATCTTTTCTGGCTGCCGTCGCAACCGGAATGATACCGGCGGCATCCGGCAGGAAAACCGGTTCATGGCTCGGTCCGGGAGCGGTGCCCCATATCCTCAGACTGTCATTTTTCCTCACCGGACTATATTCGGCTACGGTATGCCGTCTCTCGGGCGGGTTTCCGTCCGATGCTGAAAGCCGATGGTTCCTGCAGAAAGCCGCAGAAAACTCCGTCCAGGCTCTCAAGGAGACAATCCTCTCCGTCCCTTTCAGGGACATGGAAAGCAATGCCATGATCCTCGCCCTTGTAACGGGGGACAAGTCACGGCTTTCCGACGGTATTTGCGAGTCATTCCGCATAAGCGGGGCTTCGCATATCCTGGCACTGTCGGGCATGCACCTCGGAGTGGTCTATATCGTACTGACCCGCGTATTTTCCATATTGGGAAACACTCCGAAGGCGGGCTGGCTGCGCTCGGCCATGATCGTATCCGTTTCCGGATACTATACGATGATGACCGGAGCCGGAGCGTCGATAATGCGCGCTTTTCTGTTCATCACCCTGAATGAAACGGCAAAATGCACAGGAAGGGCAAGACCGCCGATGAATATTTTCAGCGCCTCTCTGATGACACAGGCCATGCTGACACCTCAGGAGCTGGAGTCGGTCGGATTCCAGCTGTCCTACCTTGCCATGGCAGGCATCTATCTTCTGTACCCGAGGATGAAGGAATGGTACAAAGGTCCGGATACCGATGGAAAGGCGTCCGTTCCCGTCCGATGGACAGTCAGGGCCAGGCCGGTGAAAAGGCTGTGGGATGCAACGGCCCTGTCGGTATCATGCCAGGCATTCACAGCCCCGGCGGTATGGTACTATTTCGGGACCTTCCCACCATACTTCCTGATAACCAATCTGATAGCAGTGCCGCTATCTACCGCGGCCATAAACCTTTCCATCCCGGTCATCATTCTGAGCCATCTGGGAATCTGTCCGGAAATACTGGTCAGGGCCGATGACCTCGTGATATGTGCAATGTGCAGGTCCCTTGAGATAATCAGCGGACTGTAAGTCCTTCAGAGACCCAGGTCTTCAGCTGCCCGTCCTCACTGTAGACAAGATAGCCCTCCAGCCCCGGAGTCCCGGAAATATATTCCTTGGATTCCTCCACTCCTATGACCATACAATAGGTAGCCAGGGCATCGGCAAGCGCGGCATCGGCCGCTATCACCGTTGCGCTCAGAAGAGAATGGGACACGGGATACCCGGTTCTGGGATCTACGGTATGAGCATATTTCTTCCCGTCCTTTACATAGAATTTCCGGTAGTTGCCCGATGTAACCACTCCGCAAGGCTCCGGACCGATGCCGATAGTCCCCTGGAGTTCCGCACCGGGGACATTGTTCCCGTCGACGGGCTTGTCCACTCCTATCGACCACGGCTTTCCGGCAGGGTTGTACCCCTGACAGAAGATCTCGCCCCCGATATTGACAAGCATGTTCCTGACACCGAGTCCGCGGAGATAACCGGCTACAAGGTCGCAGCTGTATCCCTGGGCGACGGCGTTGTAATTCAGGGAAGGATTTGCGCCGCTTCCCTTTCCGCCGGCAAGCAGATCTTCAGGAGAGACCTTCCCGTCCGCACCGGCCTTCATTTCAGGCTTGAGTCTGGCCATACCGCAGGATGACATTACCGACGCCACCCTCTCCGGAGAAGGAAGGGAATCGGAAGTGAATCCGAATCCCCAGATATCGAACAAAGGGGCCGCAGCCACATCGACTGCCCCTTCCGTCATTCTGTAATAGGCATATGACCTGTTGTAGATATCCGTGAAGATGCTGTCGGGAATGACACTCTCTCCGGCATTGAACCGGCTCAGGAGAGAGTTCCTGTTATAGCCCGAAAGGGAATTGTCCACCCGGCTCAGGATCGAGTCGATTCCCGCCTTGATCTCAGACGGCTCCGGTCCGTGACGTCTTATCCCGGAATCCATACCGAGCTTGACGATATATGTTCCCCCCTGGGCATAGCCGGTAATGGAAACATAGGTATCCCTGCCGGTGCAGGAATCCAGGACAAGAAAGCCGCATGCAATGACGGCGGCACAGAGGCAAAAGCGCAGGAAATGATGAATTTTCATTGTACAGAATCAAGTATTTGGGCAAATATAGAGGATTTTCAACGAAAATTATGCATCTTTGCAAGAATGTATTTTTGAAATCAAGACGAATCATTAAGAATTACAATGGCTATCAGAAAAAGAACCTTGCTTTTCATATCGCTGCTGGCTGCGGCGGCCCTGATTTCCTGCAAAAAAGACGATGACGAATCCCTTCCGTATCTGAACGGGTCGCTGAGCGTGGACTTCGATCCGGAGCTGCCGGCATATATCGCCATGAATGACCAGACTGTATATAAGATGATTCCCAAAGGGGCATCGCATCCTGAAGGACTTGAAGTCGGATACAGATGGAGGGTCACACCGGCGGAAGAGACATCTTATCAGACGTCCGAAAACGAAGACGGCTCATTCGAGTATAATTTCGGAGAAGACTACAAGGATACGCTGTGTACAGTCACTGTCACATGCGAAGCCTTCGCCGACGGCTATTCAAGCCTGTCTGCCTCATATTCTACAGTAATAGTCTGTTCAGGAGAAAAAGGCTCGATACAGCGTGCCGGATATGATTTCAAAGGCGGCAAGACAGAATATGACGGGATAGAATATCTGACATATGAGGCCCCTGACGGAAAAACATGGATGAAACAGAATCTCGCCTATGACGGCGGGGAAAGCACGTCAGACCCGCTCGGAGCCCCTTATCTTGAGGCAGATGCGATGTCCGATGTATTCGGGCGCTTCTATACATGGGATGAAGCGACCGGAGGGGACACGGGCAGCGACGGGGCGCAGATCCGGGGCATATGTCCTGAAGGATGGCATATTCCTTCCGATGAAGAATGGACTGCCCTGGCCAATGCGGCAATGAAACAGGCCGACCCCGAGTGGGGTACAGGAGACAAAGTGCTGTCAGCGGACGGATACTGGGAATACGAAGGGGCGAAAATCAGCAGGGAATTCATGGCAGGAGAACTTCTGACAGACAATCCGAAGGATGAAGACTACGACAGTGACATAAATTACGGAAAGGAAGCCAGGAGCGCGACTTTCAACACGGAAGTCACTCTGTGGAACTACTACAGCAGCGTAGGCGACCCGACCAACAGAAGCGGCATTTCAGCAATTCCTTCAGGCTACGCAATCAAAACCAACGGGGTGTGGAACTTCTACGGGTCATTCGAGTACGCCGTATTCTGGACCTCTACCTCAGACAGCAAGGACGGAAGCAAGGCCATATGCCGCGTAATCCACAATGAAAGCCCTGCCATACTCAGGGATGCGCATGACAAGAAAACCTTCGCGGCATCGGTCCGCTGCATCAAAGACAAATAATCGGAAAACAATATGAAAAAAGGCACATTGATAACCGTGACGGTAATCGTTATTATCGTCCTTTCCCTTTTCTTCTGGGTGAAGAACTCATACAACGGGCTTGTAAAGGCTGACGAGCAGGTAAAGGCCGCATGGTCCCAGGTGGAGAATGTATATCAGCGCAGGGCGGACCTGATCCCGAATCTGGTCGCCACGGTAAAAGGATATGCAGAGCACGAATCGGAAACTCTGGAAAGTGTAGTAGAGGCCAGGTCTAAAGCGACGCAGGTGAGCGTCGATCCGGAAAGCCTGGATCCCGGCCAGATAGCGGAATTCCAGGAAGCGCAGGGAGAGCTTTCGCAGGCTCTCGGAAGGCTCATCATGCTTCAGGAGAATTATCCGGACCTGAAGGCAAACCAGAACTTCAGAGACCTGCAGGCGCAGCTTGAAGGCACGGAGAACAGAATAGCCACGGAACGGATGAAATTCAATGAAACCGCCAGAAGCTACAATACAATGGTAAGAAGCTTCCCGAGAAACATCTTCGCCTCGATGTTCGGATTCGAGACCAAAGGCTATTTCGAAGCGTCAGAAGGGGCACAGACTGCACCTAAAGTAGAATTCTAGGATGAAGGCAAAAGACTTCCTCTCAGTGCAGCAGCAGGAAAGGCTGGTTGCCGCAATCAAGGAGGCAGAGAAAAACACTTCCGGAGAAATCCGGATCCATCTTGACGACACCTGCTCCGTTGACCCTATCAGGAGGGCCGGACAGGTGTTTCATTTTCTGCGTATGGACAGGACGGCACTCAGGAACGGGGTACTCATATACCTGGCCTGCGAATCTAAGGTATTCGCCATCATCGGTGACAAAGGCATAAACGAAGCCGTACCGGAAGGGTTCTGGAATGACGTCAAGGAAATCATGGCAGGACATTTCAGGAAAGGAGAATTCGCGGAAGGACTTGAAAGCGCCGTCCTCGCAGTAGGAGAAAAACTCAAGTCCTATTTCCCTTACAGCAAGGATGATGTCAATGAACAGCCCGATGACATATCATTCGGCGGGAACAACAAGTAATCACTATTTCCATGCTCAAGACCGTAAAAAAGCATATCCTGGCCGCAGCACTGCTGGTATTGCCGGCTATATCGTGCCTGGCCATACCGTCCAGGCCGTCCCCGCAAAGACTGGTGAACGACTTCGCCGGAATCTTCACCCCGCAGCAGGCCGGACTGCTGGAAAGAGAGCTGGTGGCCTTTGACGATTCTACGTCAAACCAGATAACTGTCGTCACAGTAAATGACCTGGAAGGCTATTCCGCATCTGAATATGCCACCAGAATAGGTCTTGACTGGAAAGTGGGCTCTGCAGGATTCGACAACGGCCTGGTACTGCTTATAAAGCCAAAGACACCTGACTCAAACGGGCAGGTTGCCATAAGTGTAGGGTATGGACTTGAAGGGGCCATACCGGATGCCTACGCCAAGCGCATAATCGACAACGAACTTATCCCGCATTTCAAACAGGACGATTATTTCGGAGGTGCGGCGGCAGCATGCGAAGTGCTGATGAAACTCTCTTCGGGAGAGATTTCAGAACCACGGGACAGGAGCGATGATGATGCAGGAGGATACCTGGCCCTTGTCTTTTTTATCTTTTTCGCCGTGATCGTTTCAATCGTAACGATCGGCAAAGGGAACAACAACGGCCGCAGAGGCGGAGGCGGGAACTACCGCGACGGGAGCGACGTCATGGATGCGATAATCATCGGAAGCCTGCTCGGCAGTGGGCGGGGAGGACGTTCGTCGTGGGGCGGCTCCAGCGGCGGATTCGGCGGATTCGGCGGCTTCGGAGGAGGTTCTTTCGGAGGCGGCGGAGCTTCCGGAAGCTGGTAGTTCCAATTACTCCGGCCTGCCGGCTACAGTCCACAGAAAGAGCAGGACCGTAAAAAATACATGGTTTATCGCAAATCTGTTATTATCCAGTCAGGGCCGAGAGATTTTTCATCAAAAGAAAAACGGCCGGCATCACCTTTCGGAGCATATCTGAAGTCTGAAATCACGAAATCGGTTACAGTACCGTCTGCAGCTGTAATGGACGCGCCTATAAGGATATCGCTGTCGGGCTGTCCGTACCTGAAATAAAGCGTCACGCTCCTGAACTGAGGATATGACTTCGGAGTCAGGTCGACCTTTATGGCTTTCTCCCCGGAATACTCTGTACAGGACTGCGACGACACCTCGAAAAAAGCGGTAAGACGGCGCAGAAGTATCGCCGGATTGGCAGACAGGTCTTCAAAATAACTGTCACCGGACTCTATCACCAGCTCCTCCGCTTTCCTGTCCAGAGTCCAGCGGGTCGTACCGTCACAATAGATTTCCATCCCGTTGACATCAAGGATGAATGCATCCCCCTGAAGGACAACATTCCCCTGGCCGGTCATGCTGACATTGCCGTTCAATGCCCTGTACGTATAGGAAAAGGTGATTTCCGATGAATCCACCCTGTTTTCCAACCTTTCAAGAGGATAGTACGGAGCCGCAGCGCCGGCCATACACTGGCCTCCGACAAGACAAAAAGCCAGCCATAATGCGGAAAGAATCCTTTTCAAAGCCATATCCCTACTTCATATATGCTTTCAGTATATCATCAAGCTCGGCCAGATCGCTCACCAGCACCTGCCGTGGCTTGGAGCCTTCCTGAGGCCCGACTATACCGGCAGCCTCAAGCTGGTCCATAACACGTCCGGCCCGTGCATATCCCATACCCAGCTTGCGCTGCAGGGTGGAAGTGGAGCCTTGCTGATATGTAACGACCATTTTCGCAGCTTCCTCGAACATCGCATCGAGGTTCTGCATGTCTACCATCTCTCCGGCTCCGGCATCACCGCTTTCGGACTGGAGTTCCGGCAGATAATAAGGAGTACCGCAGCATGCATGGAAGCCTGTCTGGTTTCCGATATACTCTGTCACCCTGTTTATCTCGTCCATATTAATCAGGGCACACTGGACACGTTCCATATCCACCCCGGCATAATAGAGCATGTCTCCCTTGCCTATCAGTTTCTCCGCTCCCGGCTTATCGAGAATGGTAGCCGAATCCACTCTGGTGACCACCCTGAAGGCTATACGGGTCGGGAAGTTGGTCTTGATAAGGCCGGTGATGACATCCACCGAAGGACGCTGGGTGGCAATGATGACATGGATACCGGCGGCACGTCCCTTCTGCGCAAGACGGATAATCGATGAGGTGATGCTCCTGGCCTGGGAACGGGACTCGGCTCCCATGCCGCCGGACATGATAAGGTCGGCATACTCGTCTATTACCACTACAATATACGGAAGGAAATGATGGCCTTCAGTCGGAAGGAGATGACGGTCTGTGTATTTCTCGTTGTAGAGCTTTATGTTGTTCACCCCGGACTTGCTGAGCAGCCTGTATCTCTCGTCCATCTCCAGACACAGGGAGCGGAGGATTTCGTCAGCCTGCTTCGGGTGCTTCACGATGGCGTTTTCCTGCTCGTCACTCTCGCTTGCCGCCGTAGGCATGACAGCAAGATAATGCTTCAGCAGCCTGGCGTAGGCAGAAAACTCCACCATTTTAGGATCTATGAAAACGAACTTCAGTTCGGAAGGATGCTTCGCATACAGGAGAGAGGAAATGATAACATTAAGGCCTACGGACTTGCCCTGCTTCGTGGCACCGGCAACCAGAAGATGGGGGGCGTCAGCCAGGTCGAAGACCTTTACCTTCTGCATTATCGTATAGCCTATGGCCACAGGAAGTTCCGCATTGCTGTTACGGAATGCGTCATCGTTCAGCATGGATTTGAGAGGGACTGTCGAAGGCCTGTCATTGGCCACCTCTATACCTACGGAGTCGGTAAGTATAACCACCCTCACACCCTTGATCCTCAACGCAATGGCTATGTCTTCCTCCAGATTCTTGATGGCCGAGACCTTCACTCCGGGAGCCGGGACCACCTTATATAGAGTGACAGTAGGGCCGACACAGGCAGAAACCTTTTCTACCTGTATCTTATAGTTCAGGAGAGTCGCCCGTATCTTGTTGTTGTTTCTTTCCAGTTCTTCCGGAGCGACCTCATACCGGCCTTCCTTATAGTCATTAAGCAGTTCCAGCGGAGGGAACTTGTAATTTTCAAGGCCTTCTTTGGTATCGATTCTCGGAAGGTCTTTAGTGACATCTTCAAAATCAGGTCCCTGAATAACTTCCAGGCCTTCATCCGCCTTGAATTCAGATGAGCCTGCCATGACTTCCGGAACACCTGTATCAATATGTCTGTCCTCTGCTGCCGGTCCGGCATCCTGAACAAAAGGAGGGTCGGCAATAATGTCATCCGCACTCCAGGCCTCCGCTCCGCCTGCCCCGTAACGTTCTTCTACTCCGGGCAACGGTTCGACAGCCTCCCCGGCATCCGATGCGACGGTCTCGGTATCATCCTCAGTTTCATTATTTTCCGTCTCGTATCCTTCAGAGGAAGGGAGATCCTGCCTTTGCTTCCTGTCCCCTACCGTCACCAGCCACCTTGAAAACCTGCCGCTTGCATACAGCAGCCACAGCACGACAAAAACCGCCAGCAGAATGAATGTGACTATCTTCCCGACCATGTTCACCAGAAAAGCGGAAATCTCCGCTCCGCAGTCTCCTCCGAGTCCGCCTCCGAATACCGTATCCGGTCCTGCAAGCGATGAGATGAACGAAAGGATAACGGATGAGAGGATGGCGCCCGAGACAGTCTCTATGACAGACTTCATCAGGCCGATGCTCCTGTTCCGGAAAAACAGCCTGACAAAAAACACGCTGAGCAGGATTACAAGGGCATAACTTCCGAGTCCGAAACATCTCGAAACCAGAAAATATCCCCATCCGTAGCCGAGCTTGCCTCCCATATTATGGGCTGTCACATCACTGTCAAGCATATCAGGCTCTGAAAGCAGGCTCTGGTCGGCTTTCCATGTAAACAGATAGGAAGTCACCGACACAAAAGTAAATACCGCCAGTACAGCGACAAGCAGCCCGGTTACTTTCATCAACCGGATACGTCTGTCTTCCGGCATATTCTTCCATTTGTCAGTAAAAGAGATGCGGCCGGAAGCCCGTTTCTCCGGCTTCGGCTCTCTGACCGTCCTTGAAGGTCTGTCCTGTGATTTTCTCGGCATCAGCGGATTCCTTTATTTTTCAGATTATTTGCGCATGCGCTGGCGCATTCCGCCGTTCTTCTGGCGCTGGCCGCCGTTATTGCCGGATTTTACCGGATTCAGGCTTGGTTTGGAGAATACGGCATTGGAGGCAATCCTTGTGAGTTGTATGCCTTCCGGGACCTTGATCCTGTAGTCGGAAAGTTTTTCGATGTCCTGGAAAATCGTTTCGTCCGACACGCTGTCCTTGTTCCATATGAGATACTGCTGCCTCATGTATATGGCCAGAGAGCGTATCATGGCGGTCTTGGTATCTCCGTCCGGCTGATCGGCGATAAGGTCGATTATGCTTTCTATGTTACGGCCATAATGAGTGGCCTTGAGCGGCTTGCGTTTCACAGGCACCATTACAGGCCTGGCTGAAAGCCTCTCCGGTTCAGGAGCCGGATACGGAGAATCCACATCGATATCGAACCCTGAAATCGCATGAAGATGGTCCCACAGTTTCTGCTCCCAGTTTTCCTGCTGGTGCACCTGCGTATTCAGTGTTTCCATCACCCTGATTACGGCTTTCGCCTGCTCGTCCCTCTTTCCCTTGTCCGGAAGCGACCTGACGTATTCTATCATCTTCTGTACGTTACGGCCGTACTCCGGCATGCGGAGCTTTTCCCTCTGCGTATTGTAGTCCAATCCTACATTCTCCATTTCCTTATCCATAGTTTTAATTACTTACAAAACCTGTAACCTGCAAAGATAATAATTTCCTCTAAAGACATAAAAAAGTTCCGGAGGAATGCATGACTGGACTGCAATTCCTCCGGAACGGAAAGTCTATCTGAATGCGTCTTGCCGCACTATGCCTCCCCGGCTTCTTTCAGATTGAAAGACAGGAACGTAAGGTAGATCACGCAAAGGAGAATGACGACAAGCCCTCCTGCGATCCCAATCTTCCCTATAGCGAATCCCATGAGCGGAGGGATGACGGCACCGCCGGCAACGGCGGTTATCATCATGCCCGAGATGTCGTTCGCCTTCTCAGGCTTTTCCTGCAGGGCGAAAGAATAGATAATGGAGAATACGGACGAAGCGAAAAAGCCCACGCATCCTATCGCCGCTATCGCCACGGTATCGTCCGACACGAAGAGGAGCACCAGCATGGAGGCTGCGCAAGCCAGGATATTCACCCTGAAATACGCAGATGCGGCAATCTTCGTAAGCAGGAAAGCCCCGAGCAGAGCACCCGCCGTACGGCAGAGGAAATATACCTGAGGGGCGAACTTGACCTGCTGTGCGGTCCACGCGAACCTGTCGGTCATCAGCTTGGAGCTGATATAGTTCACGCCGACATCCACTCCCACCACGAAAAATATCCCCATGAAAAGCAAAAGTATCTTCCTGTCCTTCAGCAGGGCGAAAGTGTCGGACACGGACTGGCGCTGCGTCTGTACAGGCTCATGCCTTATAGGTGTGAGACCTAGCCACAGAGCCGAAACCAAGGTCATCAGCCCGAGTATAGGGAAGCACCAGTACCACCTGTCGTCACCGAACCGGCCTATGGCGAACATCACGATCTCAGGACCGGCGAGAGACGAGAGCGCCTTTATCACCTGGCCTACAGTAAGGCTGCTGGCAAGCAGCCTGGAATCAGTGACTACGTTGCTAAGAAGCGGATTCAGGGACACCTGGAGAATCGCATTGCCGATACCGAGCATGACGTAAGCGAGCATACACGTAACGCTGTTATAGACAATCACAGGCAGGAACATGCCCACAATGGTGATACCCATGCTCAGAAGCACGGTATTCTTCCTGCCCCACCTGTTCATGCAATTGCCTACCGGAATCCCCAGGAACAGGAACCAGATGAACACCAGCGAAGGGACGAACCCGGTCATGGAGTCCGACCAGGCGAATGTCTTCTGGACATAGTCGGAGGTAATGCCGACTATGTCGCAGAAACCCATTATAAAGAAACCGAAAAGGATCGGCAGAATCGCCGGAGAGAATTTCCTGTCAGCCATGACCCTTTCCTTTTATTTAGAATAAGGAGGCATTTCGGTACCCCAGCCCTCCGCAGGCGCCGTACCCATCTCCAGCTTCAATGTGCCGCCTTTGTACACCTCACTCCTGTAAAGCCAGTTGCGGTCGATCCCGCGGCCGTTGAACTTGGCTGACTGGATGTAGTATGCATCCTCGGAATTGCCTTCGGTCTCGATAACAAAACATTTTCCTTTCGCGTTCACAGGACTTAGGGAGATTTCTATCCTGTCGAACAGAGGACTACCTATCTGGAATGTCGGATCGGTGGTGGCACCGCCCTGGACATCGAAAAGCCCTATGCCGGCGAGCACGTACCATGCACCGAGCTGGCCCTGGTCCTCGTCCTGTCCGTAGCCGTAGCCGTGCAAACCGTCAGTACCATAGAACTCGTCGCATATGAGCCTTACCCATTTCTGGGTCAGCCACGGTTTTCCGGAATAGTTGAACAGCCAGGAAATATGGAGGTTAGGCTGGTTGCCATGGTTGTACGGGCTCTGCAGCCCGGAGAACGCGTATGCCACCTTGCCGCCGCCGAAGATGGACTTGCGGGCCTCGGTGAATATGGAGTCGAGCCTGTTGTTGAACTCCTCCCGGCCGACTTTCTCTATCAGGCCGTAAGGGTCCTGCGGCACGAAGAAGGTGTACTGTACGGCATTGCCCTCCTGGAATCCGCGCCACGGCTCGTAAGGGTTGAAGTTGTCGATAAAGCTGCCGTCCGGCACTCTCGGCCTGACGAAACCTGTGCTCTCGTCAAACAGCTTCTCCCAGCCTCTCGAAAGATCCATCAGCTTCTCGTAATCCTCCGTATGGCCCAGTGCCTTGGCCCACTGGGCTACGGCATAGGCGCTGTAGCTGTATTCGAGGGTGTGGGACACGGAGAACTGCGAGCCGTCTTCCGGCATGGCGAAATTGTCCCCGGAGATGTAAGGCACCCATCCCCTGTCGACAAACTGCTTCACATCGAGCTTGCCGGCACCATCGAGCCTGCCTTCCCAGCCCAGCTCGTTCTTCAGCGCGGCCTGGTAGGCCTTCTCAACATCGTAGTCCCTGATGCCGCTCTGGTATGCACCGGCAAAGGCTATGCTCGTCATGTTGGTGCCTACACCGGAGACATATTTGCTGTTCGCTATGCCGTCGCCGAGCCAGCCGGTCTCGTTGTATACGAGCATCTGGCTGTTCACGAAATCATTGTAGTACTCAGGATAGGCAAGGGCCCAGAGGGTCTCAAGATTCCAGTAGGCGCCCCAGACAGCATCGGTATTGTAGTGGTTGTGCACCGGCCTGCCGTCATTGCCAAGAGGAATCTGTCCGACAGTCCCGTCATTGCGCGGATAGGCACCGTTCACATCGCTGGTCAGGCCCCGGCCCAGAAGAGCGTGGTACAGGCCCGTATAGAACTTGATCCGGCTGTCATCCGTGCCGCCGTAGACCATTATGCGCCCGAGGGCCTCGTTCCATTTGGCGGTAGTGGCCTTCAGCACATCGTCGAAACCTGCCGTTGCGGCCTCCGTCTCCAGATTCAGTTTTGCGTTTTCGACAGAAGTATAGGAAAGGCCGATCTTCACATTCACCACATCGTCCGCGGAAGTGGTGTAGTTGAGGGACATGATGGCCCCCGGCCCTGAAATCTCATCAGACCTTGAAGGAGTGCCGCCCTGATGGAAGACATCCACGGACTCCGGAGCGCGGTCCACTATGGCATAGAAATACATCGGCAGAGTAGCTCCGGCCTGGTACCTCTTGATGTATTCCGGCTCTGTAACTACATAGCCTTCAATCACATTTCCGTCATGATACTTTATATGCGCATCCTTGACATTGCCGCTTTCACCCTGGCGGTTGCCGATATTGAAAAGGATATGCGAGCTTTCAGATGCAGGGAAGGTATAGCGCTGGAACCCTGTCCTGGCGGTAGCGGTGAGCTCCACCTTTACTCCATAGTCCTTCAGGAGCACTGAATAATAGCCCGGCCTTGCGCACTCGTCCTTTCTGTCGAACCGGGAACGGAAACCGCTGTCCGGGTCCTCGAGGGTCCCCGGCACGGTCTTGACCTCACCGGTCACCGGCATGAGGGAAATACCACCCACCTGGAACTCGTGAAGGCACGGGAAGCCGTCGATGGAGGTATGGGTATCATCATATCCGACAGCCTCCCAGCCCTGTTCATTGCCGTAAGTGCCGTTGGTCGACGCACCGAGCTTCGCAAGCCCGAAAGGCTCTGCGGCCGGAGTGTAGAAAAACCACCTGCTGTGGACCGTCCCGATATTCGGGTCTACATACTGCACAAGGTCAGGTGTCTCTACACCAGAACTGCAGCCGGCTAATGCGGCTGCAGCGATAAAAATCCTGTATAATTTCATTTTCAGCATATTGTATGGTACTACCAGTTTTCAACTTCTCCCCTGATCATTGCGACACGGGCATAATATTCAGGGATGCAGGATGCGTCCAGCAGCCATTTCGGCTGGCGGCTCTCATCCGTAGTGCCGGTCCAGTCGTGATAGAACAGGCCGGAAACGTCACGGGCATTGTCCCACGCATAGTCGAGGGCCTTGATCACTACATCCACGTATTTGGAATCGCCGGTGACGTTGTAAAGTTCGTGATATCCTCTGAATAAAACAAGCCTGAACCACGGGAGGTCATTGCCGTAAGGGATGCCGTCCCCGGTATACTGGAAGAAGACTTTCAGGCTGCCCTCGGCGAGGAACTTCGCATTGTCGAGATAGGCCTGCTCGCCGGTGAACTTGTAGAGGAACACGGCTGCCTGGAGCAGGGTACCGGTATTGTAGGTATAGAGGTCCGGATGGATGGAGCCCTCTCCTGCTGTAAGCCATGAATTCCATACCACACCCCTTTCAGGGTCCTTCAGGTATTTGTCGAACCAGTTGTAGAACTTCTTGCCGGTCTCGAGGTAGTAAGGGTCCTTGGTGGCCTCGTAGAGCTTGAGGGCCAGGACCATGGCCTTTCCGTTGGCGCATGCAGGCTTCTGGTCGAGGGAACCTTCCACCCACGGAACGCCTCCTTCGAAGCGGTCATCCCATCCGCTCAGGATGAAAGTGAGGACATGCTTGGCCCTTTCAAGGTAGACAGGGTTGCCGGTCACCTTGTAGGAATCGATGTAGTCTATCCCCACCAGGCCGTTGTCGTCATAGTACCTGTCGACCTTGCCGAACTGCACCGGATAGGCCTGGTAGCCGAACGGCACCCTCGTAGTATCGAAATACTGCTCGATGGACATCGCCATGGAGTCCACGTAAGGCAGGTACTCGGGATTTATGGCAGCCATTATGACTGCCGAAGAATATATGCCGCTCATAGGCCAGAGGAAGGAAACCTCCTGGGCCTGGCGTGTAGAATCATTGAAGTAGGTCAGGTCCGGACGGTAGCTGTTGGGGTAATACTCCGAAAAGAGGCCGTACTTGTCTACCCTGTAGAGGTCCCACACGAGATCGAACATCTCCGCCGCCCTGTCCTTGTTCGGGGTCTGGCGCTGCGGGCCGGACGAGCATGCGATAAGCATCACCGAGGCCAATACGGCCGATATTGCTGCTGATATGTGTTTCATACTGTTATTCTGTTTTGTCTTCAACTTTCTCCCCTTTGTAGAGGGCGATCATACCGAACGATTCGAGGGCGGCGTCCTGCATGAGGAGCTGTTTGTCCCTGTCAGCTTCCGGAGTTCCGGTCCAGTCCTCATAGAAAAGGCCGTTGCCCTGCCTGGCGTTGTTCCAGGCATGTTCAGCGAAATCAACAAAGGTGTCGATATAGGCCGAAGCTGCCTTGTAGTAAGGCTCGATGTCAATATAGGACTTCACCAGCTTGGTAGTGAACCACGGGTCGTTGCTCGGATATGCCAGGGCAAGACCTGCACCAGGGTTCGGCTTTACGAAATAATTGTACGAGCCTTGTGCCGAGGCGATGGCATCGTCCAGATAGCTCTGGTCTGCGGTAATACGGAAAAGCCTTACTCCGTTGGAGATCATTGCCCCGGTATTATAGGTGTACTTTACGGTGCGGATGTCCCCGCTGGCCTGCCTGTCATTCCAGTAGCACCCGTCTGTGTCCCTGAGATTGGTCACGAGCCAGCTGTAGAGCCTCTTGGCGAAAGCCAATACCTCGGATTTCTCGGCATCCGGGCAGATGTCGTAGTATTCGAGGAGGAACAGGGTAGCAAAACTGTTCGCGCAGGCCGGCTTGTTGGAGTCGGTGTCCCCCTGAATGTTCTTCTTGCTTTCGTTCCACCAGAGACCTCCCCCGAATGTATCGTCCTCGCCTGAAAGCAGGAACTGGACTATCTGGCCGGCCTGGGTGATGTACTTCTCGTCACCCGTGAGACGGTACGCCTCCACAAGGTCGAGTCCCACGATGGAGTTGTCATCAAAGAACCTGTCCCCGGAACCGTTAGTGCCGTCTGTCGTAGAACCGTAGCCGCCGACACCCACGGCACCGGAAGTCCTCCAGTATGAGCTGAAGCGGTCGACAAGGGAGGTATAGTCTATGTCGTATCCCAGCTCGTATATGGATGCGGCACCGCTGACAAAGCCGTCATAGGGCCACAGGTAAGAGCTGTTTTCGCTTCCTTTGGGATAACTCTCATTGTAAAGACCGGCCCATGTACCGGACGATATCCTGTAATACTGGTTGATCAGATCGAATACCTCTTTCGCCCTCTCATGCCAGACCACTTCTTCTGAAGGATCTGTAGGAGGAGGCGTATTTCCCCCTCCGGACGGATCCCATTCTTCAACGTCGTTGGAACATGATATGGCAGATATTACAAATGCCATATACAATATGCGGTTTATTGAAGTCATTTTTTACAAAGGAGTAACATTACTGAATGAATGAATCATCAGATTGTCAGAATTAGTATAGATAGTGATAGTTGCATGAGTTTGATCAAGGTCGCCCTTCATCTTCCACAAGCCGGTCCACTGATCCCATGCCATTTCCTTTAAACTATAAAAATATGGAGGCTCACCGCCCACAGGTCTTTCTGCACTGACATCATCCTGCCTGCCCCATATCATATCCCCACCATTCAATGTGACTTTAAAATAATACCTTTCTTCAACCCATGTAAGCCAATCCAGATCACCCGGCTGCAAGAACTTGATATCTCCCTCTCCAACAAAAATGCCATTACCCTGATAAGTAAGGACCGCAATATCGCCATATGAAGCACCCCATATACAATGCACCTCTTTCCCTACGCGATCTATTGTCATTGTCCGCGCATTAAAGTCTACAGTAATCCTGCATAGCTCATCTGCTGCAGTAGCAGAAACAGATGTCTGTCCGTTATCTTCCCTCAGTTTTCCAACTTCCTCATCATAGAAGAAATTTAATGTTCCCTCTGCATTGTCTGCAGATGACTTAAATGAAATGTCACCATCCTTAAGAGTGGTATAGATACGGAAGATACCCTCGCTCATTGTCCTGAATGCACGTACACCGCTGTCCTCTATGGCTGTACCATGCAGATAAAGGGTCTGCGGGATATTGTCTATACCGTCAGGTCTTGTGACATTTATAGTTGCGGAAGCCTCCGACTGCTTCACCTCACCACCACGGGAAGCTGTAACAGTCCATTTTATCTTACCTGTACCTAATGGTTTGATGCCTGAAGAACGTGCAATATTATTAAGGGCTGCCTGTGTTATGGTAAGTGTAGTGAGCCCGCCGTTGTCGCTCTGTACAGTTGTCAGCGGCTGGGAGAAATCCCCGTCAGCCTCGTCAAAAATCACATTGTAGAGAACAATCCCACCGTCCTTGGCTCCTCCGCCGCTCCATGACAGGACGACATTTTCCGAAGAAGTAAGGTCGAGCGATATGCTTTCTGGGGAGCTGAGCTCTGTCGGTGCAGAGAAGTCCGCACTATAATCATATTTGTTACATGACATCACTGCAGCAAGTGCAGCGAAAATCAACGCTGTCTTTTTCATTTCAAAATACAATTATCGTTCAATCAATAATATCCCAATATACTACCAGTTAGGGTTCTGCGTAAGGTTGCCGTTCAGGTCCCTGTCAGCCTGAGGTATAGGCCACAGATAATGCTTGGCTGCATCAAAAGACCTCTGTTCTACACGCTTGTAGCCGTCATCGACACCTATGGTGGCATTTATCTTCATACCGTGGCACCAGCCGTCCATGACATTCTCCGCTATCCTCCAGCGCATTATGTCCTTGTGGCGGAGCCCCTCGAAGGCGAGTTCGCAGCGGCGCTCGTTCCTGATGGTCTCAATGATATTGTCATTGCCAGGGTAGTCAAGAGCGGATGCGGCAGTAAAGCCGGCTCTGCTCCTTATGTCCCTTATGGTGAGATCCCATGCAGTGGCATCGAATTCCCCGAGCTCGGCAAGGGCCTCGGCATACATCAGGAGGACATCGGCATACCTGATGACGATAGGGTTAAGGCCGGAATAGAGTTCCGCCCTGTATGTATTGTCCCAGAATTTCTTGAAATAGTATCCTGTAGGAGATACACCAGATGCGGCCGTGCCACCCTCACCGAGCATATCTCCGTCAGCAAGGACATGCTCGGAGCCGTCGGCAAGGATATAGCCCGGCCCTCCCGGATATGCTATGGTAGCCTTCAGCCTCGGGTCCCTGTTGTCATACGGAGAGTCCTCGTCGAAGTCACCTTCAGCCTTGGCCTGCTCCACAGTCCTGCCGTCAAGCATGATATAGCTGTCCACAAGCTCCTGGAGAGGAGACATGGAGGCATATCCGCCGAGGGAAGGAGGAAGGAAATTGTACTGGTCCCTGTGCTCCCTTGCATAAGGAGTATACTGCACATCAAGGATGACCTCGCTGTTACCCTCATTCGCAATCTCGAAAAGGCCTGAATAGCTCTTTGAAGCATCGGAAGGATCCCTGAAAAGGGAGAAACCGCCCTCTGTAATGATCCTTGAGGTCAGGCTCTTGACTTCATCCCACTGGCTTTCGAAAAGGTGGATCTTGGCCTTTACTGCCATGGCCGCCCATTTGGTGATACGGCCCTTGTCAGCCTCATCATATGAAGCAGGAAGGTAGTCCCCGTCTATAACCTCACTGAGGTCAGCGAGTATGTTTGACACCACTTCGGCACGCGGGGTGCGGGAAATAGTCTGGCTTTCAGCGATGGATATCACATCCTCGGTATAAGGGACATCACCGAACTTGGTGAAGAGCTCATAGTAATGGTAGGCCCTTATGACCTTTGCCTCCGCTATGTAGCGGTTCTTCAGGGAGTTCTCCAGCCCAGGGACCTTGTCTATGTTGGTAAGCAGCTCGTTACAGTAGCGGATACCGGAATAGCGGCTGTCCCACACAAGTTCGACATAATATTCGGAAGATGTGAAGGACCCGTTCCCTATAGCATTGGTATTGCCTTCCTGGTCTATCATATAGGCGTTGTCCGACATGGTGTCAGACCACAGCTGCTCCTGCATGCTGGTGATGGTATTGTAGCATGAATTCAGTGCATTGACAGCCGCATCCGGATTCTCGGTCCAGTATGTAAGGTCCGTCTCCCTGTCGTAAGGAGGGGTATCAAGGCTGAGGCATGATGACGCACCGGCCATTACTGCGGCAGACAGAATTAAAGTCTTTATTGTAGTTTTCATCATTATACAAGTTTAGAATTTAAGATTGACTCCCAGAGAGAACACTCTTGCTACAGGATAGGAGCGTCCACTTCCGTCTCCCGTGTACTCAGGATCCCATCCGCCAGGCATGGCACTGAACGTGAGGGCGTTCTGGAGGCTGGCATAGACCCTGAAGTTCTGGATCTTGACCTTGCTCATCCATTTTTTAGGGAAGGTATAGCCCACCTGTACATTCTTAAGACGGATATATTTGGCATCCTTGATCCAGAAGTCGGAACCCAGAACATTGTTTGCAGACTCTGACCCGCGTGTCAGACGAGGATATGTAGCATCCGGGTTCGACGGGGTCCAGCGGTCGAGGTGCATGTCGAGGACAGGGCCCTCGTTATTGTTATGGAAAGCCTCGACAGCCTCACCGCGCATCCATTTGCTCCTCTTGCCGACTCCCTGCCACATCATGGAGAAGTCGAAGCCCTTGACCTCGAAGCCGTATGTGAAGCTGAACAGGTACCTCGGGAAATCATTGCCCACGATGAAGCGGTCCTCGGAATTGATCCTTCCGTCATCGTTCTTGTCGACATAGCGGATGTCACCAGGCTTAGGGGTGAGGCCGTCTGGAATAGGGCCGGCAGCAATCTCCTCCTCGTTCTGGAAGAAGCCGTCTGACTTGAGGGCGTAGTATGACCACATAGGATAGCCCTCTGTCAGGATGGTCTGCACGTCTGTACCGCTGATGCTCTGGGTACCCTTGATATCGACCACCTTGTTCCAGCTGTCAGATACGTTGCCGGAGAATGTATGGTTCACAGGACCTGTCTTGAAATAGTATGAAAGGGAGAGCTCCCATCCGGAGGTAGCAACGACGCCTGCGTTCTGGTACGGGCTGCCGTTACCGAAGATACCAGGGACCGGAAGTCCGAAAAGAATGTCGGATGTCCTGTTGTGGAACCAGTCGAAAGAGATATTGAGATTGTTCTTGAGAAGACCCATGTCGAAACCGATATCGGCCATGGCTGTCTTTTCCCATCTTACATCAGGGTTGGCTGAAGAATATGAGACGGTATTTACGAGTTCGTTGTTGAATGATCCGCCCTGGGTGACGGTCACCGTCTGCATGTACTGGTAAGAACCGATACGGTTGTTACCCACGAGGCCGTATGAACCCCTGATCTTGAATGAAGGGATATATTCCCTGATCCTGTCCCAGAATTTTTCGCTTGATACGCGCCATCCGGCAGATACAGAAGGGAAGATACCGGAGCGGTTGCCCTTGGCGAAATATGATGAATAGTCGTTCCTTATATTGAATTCGAGGAGGTAGCGTTCATCATAGTTGTAGTTGATTCTTGCGAATCCGGAGTACATAGACCAGTCACTTGCACCCCCCCCCGTTGGCCACATCATCGCCGGTGAGCTCTCCGACCATGATATCATATTTGTGGTCATCCGTGTAACGGCGCGTCCAATAGCTCTTGTCGGAGAATCCTTCATAGGAATATCCGAGGAGGGCGCCGATAGAGTGCTTGCCTATCTTCGTGTCATAAGTGACCATCGCATTGGCGTTCTTGTAGAGGGAACGGTAGGTTTCCTCCTGAAGGACGTTCTGCACATCTGCCGTAGAGCCTTCAAGGGCATGACGGTCCGTATGCGTGCCGTTGTTCCATGTCCTGGCACCTATGGTTCCGATAAGCTTGAAGCCCTTGAACACTTCCCATTCTGCAGAGAGCGTACCGGCAAGCTCGTCGTTCACCGCCTGGGTGTATCCGCCCTGCTCAAGGCGCTGGAGGCTGTTGGCGTTACTTCCTGAAGGATAGTTGTATGTACCGTCATCGTTCTTTATCTCATAGATAGGAGGCATACGGTTCACCGCCTCGACCATCCAGTATGTGTCATACGCATGGTTGGTAATGGTGTTGCGGGCATACTGGGAAGTGAGTTTCAATGTGAAATTGTCAGTCACCTTGTGGCTGAGGTTCAGACGGGCATTAAAACGCTGATAGCCGTAGTCGTCAGAGCCCTTGAACATGCTTTCCTGATCCAGGTATCCGATAGAGGCCATGTAGGAGAGACGCTCCGTACCGCCGGTCATGGACACACTGTGGCTCTGCTGCGGTGACCAGTCATCATAAAGGGCACGCACCCAGTTCACGTTGGTGCCTCCATTCCTGTATGCTGCAATTTCTTCGGCAGTGAATTTGGCCGGTCTGCCGGAATTCACTTCAGCCTCATTGTAAAGCTCTGCATATATCCAGGAGTCCACGATATTAGGGAGTGAGGTAGGCATCTGGAAACCGTAGTTGAAATCGTATGAGACTTCCATCTTCCCTTCGCTTCCCTTCTTGGTGGTTACGAGGATTACGCCGTTTGATGCACGTGATCCGTAGATGGCTGTAGAAGACGCATCCTTGAGCACGGAAATCTGCTCGATATCGGACGGATTGAGGTTCGACAGGGAGCCTTCCAGACCGTCGATGATGACCAGAGGGTCATTGTTGTTCAAGGTGTTCAGACCCCTGATGTTGATTGTCGGGGAGCTTCCTGGGACAGATGAACCCTGCTGTATGACAAGACCCGGGACAGACCCCTGGAGAGCCTCGACGGTGTTGGCTATAGGACGGTTCCCGAGCACCTCTGTATCCACAGAAGCTACGGCACCGGTGAGATTCACCTTCTTCTGTGTACCGTATCCCACCACCACTACATCATCCAGCGACTGGACATCCGGCTTTACCTCTATCTCGATATAGCTGCGTCCGTTCACCGGCATTTCCGTATCCACGAAACCTACGGAAGAAACGACAAGAACTGCATCAGGTGCTACATCAATGACGAAGTTACCGTCCATGTCAGTAGCGGCACCTGTCGTGGTACCTTTGATAAGGACACCGGCACCTATCACCGGCTCCCCCTGGGAGACGACCTTACCTTTCACCTGTATACGGTCCGGCTGGGCGTAGAGGGCCGCCGGGGCCAAAGCACAAACAGCAATCATGGCCAGCAGCGACACCGCAATCCTCTTCAGGGACCCCAGTGCACGCAGGCCGTGCTGTGCGATCAATTGAGTAGTTAGTTCCATAATGCTTTAATTATATAAGATTATAAGAAGTAATTAGCGTTTTGAATCAAGCTGTGCGAGGGCGAAGGCATAGGCACCGAGGGCGATAGCCTCGTTTGCCCCTACTGCCGACAGGGCGATGCCCGTCTTCTTCTCTTCAGCATAAGGGACCTTCCTGCCGGAGCCCGGCACTTCGACCATAGGGGTCTCGTCCTTCAGGAAAGCCTCGAGTCCGTCCACACAGGTCAGGTCGTACACCTGGGCCTGCAGGCACGAGAAAGAAGCCCCGGCGAATGTGGTGAGGCTCCTGCGCATCTCCCCGAGTATCCCAGGGAATATGTACTTGCTTGCACCGGACACACCGCCACCGACAACGACAAGCCCGTCCACGATATCGAGGGCATGGACTATGGCATTGCCTGCGGCCCGGCCGAATTCGGAAAAACTCTCCATGGCAGCCTTCCTGTCCCCCGTCACTGTACCTTCGGCTATGTCATAGATGTCCTTAGGAGTAAGAGACGAGGCATCCGTCCCGCTAAGTTCGCCATAGACGCGCTTCACGGCCCGGATGCTGACACTTTCCTCGGCTATCCTCTCCGGATATATGCTGTTCTGCATGCACCACACATCGCCGCCGCAGCCGTTGTCCCCGTCAAGGAGGACCCCGTTGATCACGACACCGGCACCGAAACCTGTACCGAGAGTGATCCCGATAAGGTTACGGTACACCCTCGAACTGCCCCTGAGGGCAAGCATACCGTTGATTTCAGGCAGTTTGCCGCAAAGGGCCTCGCCGTAGGCGAAGAGGTTGCCGTCATTGTTTATGAACACCGGAAGGTCGAATACATCTTCAAGATATGGTCCGAGAGGGACGCCCCCGTCCGCAAAGGCCGGGAAGTTAGGCAGACGGCCTATCACGCCGTGTCTGTAATCCGCAGGGCCCGGGAACGCGAAACTGATGGCGTCAGGGGATGCCGGGAGCGAAGCATATATTTTCCTGAAGCCATCAACAAGGACTCCAAGACATCCTTCAAGATCGTCAGACACTGCCTTTTCCGACATCGGCGGCACTATCACGCGACCGCCCTGCATGGCGGAGAAGACGAAGTTTGTCCCGCCAGCATCGAGCGTCATGACGACCCTTTTATCATTCTTGTACATAAAATAGTGTTATTAATGGTTTACAAAACGGAAACGGACAGTCCTCAGAACCTCACATAGGCCTTTACGGTCACGCACTCTTTCCCGGCGGACAGGCCGTAAGGCCTTATCGTATAATCCCCTACCGAAGCTGGAATGATGAATGTCTCAGCATAGTGGACAACAAACGGGGCGAATGCTCCGGTCGGGCTCTCGACCACCGCCTCCTCACCGTCCACGAGGTTGAGGACGTTCACGCTGCCTCCTGTATTGTGATGGACTTTAGAGGTGAAGGTGTGCCTCCTGGTCTCGATGAACTCGTTAGGATGCAGGCCGGTGCGCTCTTCCCTCCAGCCTTCTCCGGAAGCGACTTCGGAGAAATGGTTGTAGAGATTGGCCTCAACATATTCAGTGTTCCTGGCCCAGTTTATCACATGGCTGCCCCTTTCGACATTGATCGGCCTCGGTTTGCCGTCAAGGCCGAGACGCTGCCAGTCCCAGAGCTTGAATGTAAAGAGGTTAGGGGTGGAGCTGATCTCGAGCACCATGCTCTCGGCACCGGAGCAGTGGACCGTACCTCCCGGTATAAGGAAATGGTCATGCTTCCTGGCCGGTATATTGTTCACATATTTCTCGGCATCGAAGACTATCTCCCCTGCCTGGGCCTTTCTGAGGTCCTCTATCATGTCATCAGGGTTTATCCCTGTCTTGAGTCCTATATATACATGCGCGCCTTCTCCGGCATCCATCAGGTAGTAGCTCTCGTCCTGGGTATACGGCATTCCGAAATTCTCCCTTATGAACTGGGTGGTAGGATGCACCTGCAGGCTGAGGTTCCCGCCACCCATAGTGTCGAGGAAGTCGAAGCGGATAGGGAAATCCTTACCGAAACGGGCCTCGACAGGCTCGCCGAGAAGCTCCTTGCTCCTGAGCAGCACCAGGTCAACGGACGGCAGCTCGAAACGCACTCCGTCCACCTCGAAATAGAGGCTGTTCTCCTCCGGCACACAGTCGAAGCACCACCCGAAGTTCGCCTGGCTGCGGTCCAGGTCGCACACTTCCTTCATCCACTGGCCTCCCCACGGGGCCGGGTCGAAGAAAGGAACCACCCTGAACGGCGTCTTCACGGTAGCGTCGATACCTTTAAAGAATGTATCCCTGTCTATCATCTTCGGACTGCCGGCAATGTGCGTGTCAATCCAGAACGCCACACGCCGGAAAAGCGAATCCTTGTGGATGTCACAGATGCGCCAGTCGTTGAAATACCCGCGCTTGTACTGCACGGACACGGCATCGCCGCGGTTGTCCACGCCGAGGGCCTTGACCTCGTGGCGGCGGAAGCGCTGCTGTATCTCCCAGCGTGCCATATCCACATACACGACCATCGCGTCCTGCGGCACTACCATGGAGGAGCCTGTCCCTACGACAACGGAAAGGCCGGAAGCAGAAAGTACGGCCTCCTTCGCCCTGCCGAGCCTGTCAGGGTCGAAATAGTCCGCCAGCCTCAGAGCTGTTACATAGCCGAAAAGCACATCACCGGTCATGAAACGCTCCGTCATGGCGACGATTTCCGACTCCGGCTTCATCAGGTCCCTGGTGTTCACCACCTCCGTCGCGAATCCGTCGGAGAACGCCTTTATCACCTCATCCTCATAGACCCCGGTATACAGTTCCACAGCCAGACATTTCGCGTCCCCGAGAGCGGCCTTAATCCCGGCAATGATATTATCCCATCCCTGGCATATGTTACCGCTGATGCGGGTAGCAGGGTATTTGTCATAATTCGCTTTTCTCATGGCATGTTTTATTTGTTCATACATTTAAATTTTGTGCAAATATATGCATTAATTCGATTGTTGTTCCATTTTGTTGTAAATTTTATTAATTTTGCATTAAATAAACACTAAAAACATGCAGATTGACCACTCGAGCAACAAACTTTTACATTTGCAGGCCGAAGAAATACTGAGAAGACTTATAGAATCGGAGGAATATAAAAACGGAAAGCTTTTACCTAACGAAGTCGAATTGTCTAAACAATTAAGGATTTCAAGGAATACCCTGCGGCAGGCCATAAACACCCTTGTGGTCGAGGGGCTGCTTACCCGCAAACAGGGTGTCGGCACCAAGGTCAGCAGGAAAAGCATTGTGGGAGGAGTGCAGAACTGGCTGAGCTTCTCACAGGAGATGAAGATGCTCGGCATCACCGTGCGGAACTTCGAGCTGCACGTGAGCCATAAGAACCCCACAGACGAAATAGCCAACTTTTTCGAGATTGCAAAGGACGGCACAAGATGCGTCGTGATGGAGAGGGTGAGGGGGAAGCAGGAATACCCGTTCGTATATTTCATATCATATTTCAACCCCAAAATCCCCATCACGGGGGAGGAAAATTTCACACGTCCCCTGTACGAGCTGATGGAGAAGGATTTCGGGATAGTGGTCAAGACGAGCAAGGAGGAGATCTCGGCCCGGCTGGCGGGGGACTTCATCGCCGAAAAGCTCGAGATAAAGCCGTACGACCCCATTCTCATAAGGAAAAGGTTCGTCTATGACATCAACGGTGTCCCGGTCGAATACAATATAGGATATTACCGCGCAGACAGCTTCACCTACACCATCGAGGCATCACGGAGCATTTGACGGGGCCCGGCCCGATGTCAGTTCGGTTGTCCTGCTGTCATCCCGGGCGGAGCGCAGCAGATTGCCCGTTCTGACGCACCGTCACAACTTCGTCAGTGAATACGTACCACAGATAGGCAGAGACATCGGCATAGCCCATGCGCCGGTATATATCCGCATAGCGGTCAAGCTGCCTGCGGTAAATGCTGCGATGCTCACCGAACTTATAGTCGACTATAATCACCGAACTGCCGTCCGTTATCACCCGGTCCGGACGGAATACGCTGCCGTCCGTATCTATCAGGGAGACCTCGGTCTCCACCTTGCCCGGATCCGCCGGGAACCAGCTGCGGGAAGAGCCGGCGGCAATCCTTTCCGACAGAAGAGAAAAGGCTTCCTCTGCCTCATCCCCGTCCAGATCACCGTCGTACAATGACATATCCACCGCTTTGCGCAGATCCCCGGGAACCGTGACTCTGGACAGGATATCGTGCAGGACAATACCTTTGAGCCTGTGCGAAGCGGCAGTCCCGGTCTTGCCGTCACCGGAGAAAAAGTCCGCTGCATCTGCGCTGAATTTCAGCCTGCCCCTCTCCCCTACGGGAGGATTTTCAGCTTCATCGGCATCGCAAGTGCCGGCATCTCCGGCATTTCCGTCAAGCGGCCATGAAGGGTAGCCTGACGGGATGGAAACCACGGGAGACACTTTGCCCTCTACATGACCCGGCCTGATTCCGCCCATGGAAAACCGCTCGGCACCGTCTTCGCATACTGAATGCAGCATCCGGACAGGACATTCCGACCCGTCCGCAGGAGCATATCTGTCCGCGAACCAGTAGAACATCTGGGCAAAATCAGAAAACTGGCATGAATTACCGGAATCCAGCCTTTTAAGGAATGCCGCAGACGGGGCGGAAGCTATAATCACCATTCCTTCAGAAGCCCTTGTCAGCGCCACATAGGCGGTATTGATATTGTCCACGTACTGGAGCTTGAGCTCTTTGCGGTAATCCTCATCGAACAGCGTCGATACGCTTCCGGAAGAGAGCCTCACATCATACAGGCCCTCCGCCTTACCTTCCAGATCCGTACCGGCCAATTCCGGAGCGCACCAGTGGTTCCCCGATTTGTAGAGAGTTATATTTTCAGCATACGGAAAAATGACATACGGGAAATCAAGTCCTTTGGACTTGTGTACGGTCATTATCCTCACGGCGTCAGAAACGGAAGGGGAGCTTATGTTCGGATCGGCGTCAGCCCATGCCTTCAGGAAACCGTGGAGGTCGTTCCCCTCCGAAGACACATAGTCCTGGACATAATCCATAAAGGACTGGACATACAGCACTTCGCTCCCGAAAGAATCGGGATCGACACCTTTCAATTTACGTATGAGGTCCTCGCACAGGTCCACCAGGGAGCGGTATTCCGGCATGAATCCTATCTTAAGACTCTGTGCCAGATAACCGTTTACCGTATCCGACGGATTGTCTGCATATGACAGTAGCGACACTATCCTGCGGACCGTCACGGAAGACTTGATTTTCAGAGAATCATCGGTCAGGACATCTATCCCGTTATCTATAAGGCAGGCGGCTATATCAGCCCCGGAAACATTGTTCCTGACCAGCACCGCAATATCACCGGGGGAGATACCTTTTCCCTGAAGCTCCAGGATTGTCTGCAGCACCTTCCCGTTTTCCTCTTCCCTGTCACAGAATATCATATCGACAAATCCTTCTCCGGAGGAAGACCTGATGGATTTCTGCCGCACGTCCTCATATATCGATGCAATGGAATCTCCATGTACATCCCCTGCAAGCGATTCGTACTGTGCATCCAGAATTCCTGCCGCTAATGGGAAAAATTCATTGTTGAAAGCCACTATGCCGCCCAGACTCCTGTAATTCGTGTCCAGACCGGTATTCCTGCATCCGGGGAATTCCGTCTGAAGTTCACGATGGAAAAGGTTCCAGTCCGATCCGCGCCAGCGGTATATGCTCTGCTTTACATCGCCTACGATCAGACTGTCGAATCCCTGTGACTCGCTGTTCTGCAGAAGAGGCCTGAAATTGTCCCACTGTATACGGGACGTATCCTGGAACTCGTCCAGAAGGAAATTCTCGAACCTGACTCCTATCTTTTCATATATGAACGGGGCATCGCTCCCGTCAATTATATTTTTGAGGATAGTGTTGGAATCATCTATGCTCAGGACATTCTTTTCTTTCAACAGGGCATTGAATTCCCTGTACAGTTCTCCGGCGATACCCAGACTATATAGCTGGCCGCGGAGAATCCAGGCGGTGTTGTATGCCTTGAAAGGCAGGCCGAACAGTGAGCAGAATCTCTCCAGAGGGGCTGACAGCGCGGGATATACCAGCGGAAGGAAATCCACGGCGCGGGATTTCGGGAACCACTGCTCATGGTCGGCAGCCTTTGTCATGAAACTGTCAGAAGGAGCGGAGAGCTGTTCCGAGACATCGGCATCCTGATAGGTGTAAAGCGCTTTCATAAAGCCCCTGTTGAACTTGTCCGGCTCTACGCCCGCGCTCTGCAGGACTTCCAGCACAGCATCCGCAGCTGCCCTGACCGATTCGGTGAAATCCTTGATTGTCTGCGCACAGGCCTTCCTTATGGCAGACAGGTTCTCTTTGGAATATATGCGCTCCTCGTCGACCCCGAGGTCTTCAACCATTGTCCTGTGCTCGTCGGACTTCAACCTTCCTGCCATAGAGACAAGGGTGCTTTCAAGGCTATACCTGCCACCCGCTTCTATCTGTTCCATCACGCTGTCCGTAAGCCACTTCAAAAGGCTCTTGTCTGTCTCCGTAAGAGCGTCAAGCATCCTGTCGACGCTCTCCGCCACAAGCGAATTCTTGTCCAGCTCCACCTGGTAGGAAGCGAACTGCCCTATTTCCCTTGAAAACGCTTTGAGCGTCTGCTGGAAGAAGCGGTCTATCGTACTTACGGCAAATGCGCTGTAGTCATGCAGGATATTGCACAGAACAGTATCCGCGCTGTCAGCCAGCGATTCAAGTGTTATCTTCTGTCCCTGCTTCCCTGGAAGTTCCCATATCAGGTCCTGCTTTTCTATGCCGTCATGCGCTGCAGCCGGCAGTCCTTCCACCATAAAGTACTTCAGATATCCTGAACGTTCCGGAGCCGACGCCAGGACATAAAGTTCCTTCAGTATGCGCCGTTTCATCTCGTCCGTAGCCTTGTTGGTAAAAGTTACGGCAAGTATATGCCGGTAAGCATACCTGTCCTGCTTCCTGAACAGCAGGGTAATATATTTCCTCGCAAGGTTGAAGGTCTTGCCCGACCCTGCCGATGCTTTCATTATCTCTACCATAAATCCTTACCTCCCGCAGATTGTCCTGAAATCACAGTAAGCACATACCCCTTCGTCTTCTGTCCTCCGGAAAGGCACCGAAAGGTCCGACATTTCTTCCAACACCTTCACCAGCCCTTCATCCATGAGCCTGTAGAATTCTTCCCCCATGTACTCCGACTGCGGCGGAGCGCTGAAAAGCTTTGCGGTCGAATAGACAGAATCGACTATCCTGCACCCCCGGTCCAACCCGTTTGCACGCAGAAGCTTATCGTATATGAACAGCTGGAAGGCGATTTTCGGTTTCCTGTCATAAGGTCCGTCCCCGAAAAACAGTCCTGCAGTATTTTCAGCATCAGCATCCGTTATCTGCAGGTCCTCCGGCAGGACCTTGCCTGTCTTATAGTCCACCACCCGTATTTCACCATCAGTAAAACTGTCAAGCCTGTCTATATAACCTTTAAGGCGGAACCCTCCGGCTTCAGCCTTGAGGCGCTTCTCCAGCCCGATGACCCTGAATGAGCCTGTGCCTTTTTCCGTCATCAGCTCCAGATCCCGTTCGAGTGTCTTGAGAACGTACCGGACGATGACATCTTCGACCACCAGATTCCTTCCGGTTATCTCCACATCCCTGAGCTGCTCCATCATCAGGCTCCTCACCTTTGCCTTGATGTCCGCCCTGCGTTTCATCCAGCCCTTGATATACTCCCCGGACACCTTACCTGAAGGAGTCTGATACAGTGCCTGCATAACGCCATGATATACAGTACCCACCATTGCCGCATCCATCGATTCGGACACTTCATCCCCGGCAGCAAGCCCCTTTACCGCAGAGTAGTAGAATTTAACCGGACAGGCGATATAATTCTGGATAGACGTAGCCGACAGGTCCTTTGACATAATGGTCCTGACATCTTCTTCTGTCTTTTCTATTTCCATCACCACCGGCACTGACCTTGCTCTGGCATCTGCTGCATATCTCTTCAGCGGCAGCCTGAAATGATACTCCAGCTGTTTTATATACCTGCTCTCCTCCCCTGTCTTCAGGCCCTCCGTCCTGGAATCATACAGAATCCAGACATTCTCCGCCCTCGTCACCATCCTGTAGAAATAATACGCCCACACAGCATCCTGGTATTCATAGGTCGGAAGGCCGAAGCCTTTCCTGAGCTCGGGAGGGATAAATGAAGAACTGACGCTTCTTTTCGGGAAAATGCCTTCATTTGCCGAAAGCAGGATAACATTCCTGAAGTCCAGCGCCCTGGTTTCAAGAGGTCCCATGATCTGAAGCCCCTTGAGAGGCTCTCCCTTGAACGGCACCGACACTGCACCGAGCAGCTGCTCCAGAAGCCTTATGTATGTCAAAGGCAAGACTTCCAGGGAAAAGCCCCTGAGCCTGTTCACGCACCTGTAATATTCCTTTGCAAATTCCAGTTCGACCGCCAGAGAAACATCATCCTTAAGCAGAGGGGCGATATGGCTTATGATTTCCATCTGGTATGATGACAATGAGTCTATCTGTTCCCTACCGGCCGATTTCTGGTCCATGACAACGGCCCTGAATACGATTTCGAACAGCCTGCAGCCTTTAAAATCATCCTCCGGGATATAAAGTTTGGCCCCTTCCTTGATTTTCGAGGCGACAGCTTCCCCTTCCGCTCCTGCGGCTTTCCTGAAAATACTGTTTGAAAACAGGGACCACACCTGCCGGTAATAGAAGCACCAGCACTCGCCTCTTTTTCTGGTATGGAGCTGCATTGCCGCAATTTCCGACATCATGCTATAGAACGGGCTGCCTGACATAGGATAGCCCATAGTCACGTTGATGTCCTTTATTCCAGGAGGTATGGTATTCAGGAGCGGCATCAGAAGGGATTCGTCCGGAAGCACTATCGCGAAATCCTCCGATGCGCCTATGATATCCGGGACCTGCTTTACCTGCCCTATGGAAGACGGGACACTTATCACCTTGAAATCAGGGATTCCCAGCCCGCCGGAATCCAAAGCAAAACTCTGGGGGAAAGATTTCACGTTCTCTGACATGAAAAATGAAGACTTGTTCCTGCTGTCCTGTATCATGTCTCCGGAATAGTCCCAGCAGAACTCCGCCGCACCGCAGTCCCGCATCTTGCCCAGCAACGTCTTTTCGCACTCGTTCAGGGCGTTCAGCCCCGTAAATACATATTTCATTTCCTTATGGAAGATCCCGCGCAGGATATCAGCCACAGGCTCTTCCCGCACCCTCTCGGCAAGAGACCTGTAGACCATGCCCTCGTAGGCCAGCCCTTTGGAAATCAGAGCTTCCCTGAACTTCCGGTACAGCGGGTACAGTATGGACCATATCTGCAGGAAACGTTCCTTGACATTGGGGTTGTCCTGGTGGAGATCGACCGTAAGCCGCCCGCTCCAGTCATTGAAGTGGCCCACAAAATTCCTTATCGCCTCCAGCTGCGTATCCGAAAGATAATCATACGTATCCTGCATGGACTTGAAATCCGCGACATTGGCATAGAGACCGGAGGGGTCTGCAAGATATTTGTCCACATCATTGAAATCCCCCAGAATGACATCACCCCAGAAAATGAATTCGTCAAGACTCTCCGCCTTGGGGTTCAATGACCTGTAGCACTCATACAGCTCCAGCAGGAGAGTGATCCTGTCAGCGCTCCTGCCACCATGCACTTTGAAAAAAAAGTCATTGACAGTAAGCATTTCCGGGGCCTTTACCGGAATGTCGGAATGCTCCGCCACGACCTCGGAAAGGTATTTCCGGAAAAACACCATAGACCTGCGGTTAGGGAAAATAAAGCATAATTCCCCGTGAGGAACGGTGAAATAATGTGCGGCGACCTGTTTAAGGAAAGGAACCATTTGTCTATGTCTATTTCATTTTAGAAAGGGAACAGCAGAGGCAGCACCAGTACCATCACTATCCCCATTATCACCTGCAGGGGAAGCCCGACCTTTACATAGTCCATGAAAGTATACTGTCCTGCCCTCATGACCAGAGCATTGGGCGGAGTTGAGAACGGCGAGGCGAAACACATGCTCGCCGCCACGGTCACGGCAAACAGGAACGGCACCGGGTTCACACCGATCTGCATGGCGCACTGCAGTGCGATAGGAGCCATCAGCACGGCCGTAACCGTATTGCTGATGAACATGGTCATCAAAGAAGTCGTAAAATACACTCCGGCAAGAAGAAGCATTGGCCCGCGCGCTCCAAGCCCGCCTGCCATCGCATCGGCGATATAGCCTGATATTCCTGTCTTTTCCAGGGCAAGGGACATGGGAAGCATCGCGGCGAAAAGCACTATGGTCTCCCAGTTTATGGTCTTGTATGCCGCCTCGACATTTCGGAAGCACCCTGTCAGCACCATCAGCATGCCCGCTATCATAACTGCAGTCACCGGAGCCACAGGGATGAAATCGAACACCATCATTGCAATCATCGCAATCATGATGACAGCAGCCACCGGAGCCTTATAGTCCAAGGTAACCTTCTGAGCCTCCGCCAGAGGCTGCCCGAGCACCACCCAGTCGGTGTCTTCCCTGCTCAACCTGGCTATATCCTGCCACGCACCCTGGACCAGAAGCACATCCCCGTCATGTATGACCGCCTCTCCGAGTTCATGAAGGATATAATCCTTCTTGCGTCTGATACCCAAGACATTGACATTGAACTTGTCCCGAAAGCCGGCCTCCTTGACGGTCTGGTTCAATATCCCGGAAGACGGCATAAGCAGGATCTCCGCTATACCTATATCATAGAACGCCAACGATTTGCCGTTTCTGGTAGTCATTTCCGAATCATGCTCGTCCAGCAGTTCGAGCCCCATGTCCTTTACAAACATTTCAACGGATGAAATACTGCCTGTCACATACAGGACATCCCCGTTCCTTATCACGGTACCGGCAGAGGCCAGTTTCTGTGTAACCGTTTTCAGGAAACGGTGCTGGGCCGACTCTATCCTGCGGATTTCCAGTACATTGAGCTTGTAAACCTTACGCACGTCCATATCCACTATCGTTTTCCCGACAGCCTTGGAACCCTGGACCGCACGCAAACGGAAAAGATTGCTGGACAGGTCATACTCCTTTGCCAGCTGGACAAGCGTCTTTCCTGAAGTCATCCTTGAATCCTGCGTTTCCTTCCTGTTCAGGAACCACTTTGTCAAAGGGAGCAGGACCAGAATGCCGGTTACGATACAGATAAGGCCTACAGGAGTAAAAGAAAAGAAAGAAAGGGGTTCAAACCCGGCTCCTGCCAACGTATCGCTGACAATCAGGTTAGGAGGCGTACCTATAAGGGTCATCATCCCGCCCATGCTGCTGGCAAAAGCAAGCGGCATGAGAAGCCTTCTGGAATTGATGCCGGCATTATGCGCCATGCTCACCACGATAGGAAGCATCAGGGCTACAGTCCCCGTATTGCTCACAAAGGCCCCTATCGCGCCTGTAACCAGCATCACCAGGAGGAAAAGCCGGATTTCGCTTGTCCCTGCAAACTTGAGTATCCTGGAGCTTATCTTCTTTGCCAGCCCGGTCTGGAAAATGGCGCCTCCGACAACGAAAAGGCCGATCATCATTATGACCACATTGTTTGAAAACCCGGAAAGGGCCTCTTCCGGAGTAAGGACACCGGAAATCATCAGAGCCAGAAGGGCACAGAGGGCAACGATATCGGAGCGCACTTTCCCGGAGACGAAAAAAGCAGACGCTATGACAAGTATTATAAGCGTTATAACCATTTTGAAATATTTAAAAAGCTAACGGAAAACATCGGCATAGTGCAGTTCCGGCCGAAAGATGCCCCGGATTATGCAGTCGGCGGCGCATCTTGACAAAGATAATTATTTGCAAAGTTTTTTTCAATATAAAGTTTGGAGAATCAGGAAAAATATTTACCTTTGCAGAAGATACAATTTTGAATAATTCAAATTTAGAACGTATCGTCTATTTGTACAATTAAAAGGAGATAAAAACATGAAAAAGAAATTCAGATGCCTTGTATGCGGATATGTATATGAAGGCGAGAACCCGCCGGCAGAGTGCCCGATATGCCATGCAAAGTCAGACAAATTTGTAGAAGTCGTTGAGACAGAGGGTATGAAAGCATGGGCTGACGAACACAGACTCGGAGTAGCAAAGGGTGTTGACCCTGAAATCCTCGAAGGGCTCAAAGCCCATTTCAACGGAGAATGCTCCGAAGTAGGAATGTATCTGGCGATGAGCCGTCAGGCAGACCGTGAAGGCTATCCTGAAATAGCAGAGGCATTCAAAAGATACGCTTTCGAAGAGGCCGAGCACGCAGCCAGATTCGCCGAGCTTCTCGGTGAGGTGGTATGGGATACCAAGACCAACCTTGAAAAGAGAATCGAAGCCGAAGGAGGCGCCTGCGAAGACAAGCTCCGTATCGCAAAGCTCGCCAAAGCCCAGAACCTGGACGCCATCCATGACACGGTGCATGAAATGGCCAAGGACGAGGCCCGTCACGGTGCAGGTTTCCAGGGACTTTACAACCGCTATTTCAAGAAATAAAGACTTTTTACACAAAATCGAAAAAGACCGGGGACTGAAGTGTCCCCGGTCTTTTATGTTTAAGCGACAAAGATTCCTGAATATGCCGGAAGGCATACCGGATATCAAAGAAGTTCTTCCAGTTTTTCCTTGAACTCCTCCTTGGACATCAGTCCGACATTCATCTTCGGCTCTTCCCCGGCAGGGATAAAAAGCACTGAAGGGATAGAGCGGATACCATAGGCGGCAGCAAGGGCCTTTGCACTGTCTATATTGACCTTATAGAACTTTACCTTACCGGCATACTCTGCAGCCAGTTCATCCATGACAGGGGCGAGCTTGCGGCATGGTCCGCACCAGTCGGCATAGAAATCCACGACAGCGGGACCGTCACCGAGGTACTCCCACTCACTGGTCGTAAAATCCTCTACCGAAGACTTGTACTGGTCCTCGGTAAGGACAGTCACTTTCTCTGTATCATTGGTCGCCCAGGCAGAAATGACTCCTGCAGCGAAAGCCGTGATAACGGCGATTGTTCTTCCAAATGTTTTCATTGCAAATGATTATTATGTTTTATGACAGTTCTGCGGAAAATTTCGTGAAGAGAATGTCCTTTACGGCAGCTACTTTCTCATCAAGAAGCTCCCGGGAGGACGCCTCGCATATGAATCTGAGATACGGTTCCGTATTTGAAGGCCTTATATTGAACCACCACTGCGGAAATTCCACCCTGTACCCGTCGAAATCCATATAGGCCGAAGATTCTTCCGCGCCCATAAAATAATCCCGGACTGCATCCATCGCTCCCTGCTTGTCCTCTACCCGGAAATTGATTTCTCCGGAATTGCGGTACTTTTCTATCCGTGAAATAAGGCCGCCGATGGTGACACCGTTTTTCTTCATTTTGGCTATAACATTGAGTATCAATATCGAAGCCAGCAGCCCGCTGTCTGAATAGAAAAAGTCCCTGAAATAGTAGTGACCGGCCAGTTCCCCGCCATATACACCGTCGATTTCACGTAGTTTTCTGGCGGCGAATGCCCTTCCGACTTTCCATGTCTCCATCTTGGCACCCATCGGTGCAAGATACTCCCCTACAGCCTTTGAACTTCTGATATCCTGAAGCACAATTCCTTTTTCACCCTTTTCCTCCAGGAACCAGTGGCCGAGTACGGCTATCATCAGGTCAGGGGAAATGAACCGGCCGT
Organism: uncultured Bacteroidales bacterium; assembly: GCA_944325505.1. Classification (GTDB taxonomy): domain Bacteria; phylum Bacteroidota; class Bacteroidia; order Bacteroidales; family UBA932; genus Cryptobacteroides. The sequence continues at coordinate 14,516 of CALVAJ010000004.1, read as the reverse complement.
TCTCATCCACGAACATCACCCTGTCGGCATCTCCGTCATATATCACTCCGACATCAGCCCCTGTCTTCAGGACCAGAGCCTTAAGGTCAGCGACATTGGCCGGGACCAGAGGATTCGGTTCATGGTTGGGGAAACGTCCGTCCATAGTATCATATATATAGGCCGGGGAATCCCCGAAAATCTCCTTTACGTAAAGTGAGGCCATGCCGTTGGAGACATCCATGGCGATTTTCAGATCGGAATAGTCACGCTTGAATTTCAGCAGGAAATCGAGATACTCCTTATGAATGTCTATCCGGTGCACGGAGCCTTTCTTCTCCGCCACAGGACATGCCCTCCCGGCGTCTATCCAGTCACGGATCTGCCCCAGACCGTTGTCCAGACCGACAGGCAGCGCATTCTCCCTGGAGACTTTCATCCCGTTATACTGTGCCGGATTATGCGAAGCGGTTATCTGCACGGATGCCTTGAAACCATATTCAGCGGTTCCGAAATATACCATCGGCGTAGTACTCAGTCCGAGGTCATAGACATCCGCTCCGGAATCCGTGATACCTTTGACCAGATAATCATGGATCTCATCGGAGGACATACGGCAGTCACGGCCTACCAGGACTTTGTCCGTACCGAGAAGCTCAGGGATGAAATAGCCCGTCTTATAGGCGGTATCCTTGTCGAAGTCCACATTATAGACCCCGCGGATATCATAAGCATGGAAAGCACCCATTATATTGGAATTTTATATAGCAGGATAAAGTCGGCCCCAAAAGGCGGCCCTCCTACTGCCTGGTTTTGTATCTTGCCGAAATACGGCCTTTTGCAATATTCTGAAGTTTCTTGGTGATCATCTTCCGCCTGATCGGAGCGACCTTCTCCACGAACAGGTGCCCGTCCAGATGTTCCATCTCGTGCTGGATCATCCTGCAGGCGAACTTGTCGAACTCCTCGGTGACCTTCTCCAGATTTTCGTTGTAATATTCGACTTTGATTTTCGACGGCCGGCGCACCTCTGCATATATCCCGGGTACGCTGAGACATCCTTCAGAATATGTACACTGCTCGCTGCTTTCCTCCAGAAGGACCGGATTGATCATAGTCCTCTTAAAGTCCTTGAGATAGTCGTAAACGTCGGCCACGACAGTCCCGTCCACGATAAGGACCCTTTCCGAGACGCCCACCTGCGGAGCGGCAAGCCCGCAGCCGTCAGCCGACTTCAGTGTCTCCTTCATCTCCCCGACCAGAGTGGCAAGATGCTCGCGGTCAGTAATGTCCGCCTCTTTCGCCTGCTCTTTCAGGACTTCCGCGCCATAAAGGTAAATAGGTAGTATATTGCTCATTTTCTATATTTTAAAAATTCATCTTCTTCTTTTTCCGGTCACCTTCCCGCAACGGGAATCCGGTACCGCATCCGGTGCCGGAACAAAAGGAGAGTCTCCGGACTTGCGGTCCATATAGCCCTGCAGTATGATGGCCGCGCTTATCTTGTCCACCGAAGACTTGTTCCTCCGCTCACTCGCCTTCATCCCTCCGTCAATCATCGCCCTGTGGGCAAGCACTGAAGTGAATCTCTCGTCTTCCCTCTCCACAGGCACTCCAGGAAACGCTTTGGCCAGACGCCGGAGGAAACCTTCCACATCGCTGGCCGCCTCCGACGGGGTTCCGTCCATATTCACAGGATAGCCCACCACGAACCTGGATATGTTTTCTTTTTCAGAAAAAGTTTTGAGATAATCTATTATCTTTGCAGACTGTACTGTGTCGAGGGCGGACGCGAAGATCCCGAGAGGGTCGCTCACTGCGACTCCCGTTCTTTTCCTTCCATAGTCTATGCCTATGATCCTGTCCATACCGGCACAAAGGTAACATTTAAGTATGGCAAGACAAAATAAAGATACAAAAGTAAGCAAATTCCGGCTTGTCCTCATAGAAGACCAGACCCACAAACAGTTATGGTCTTTCCGCTTTACCCGGGTGAATTTCCTGGTCACGGTAATCACCGTCTGCGTATGCGTGACGGCAGCGTTCTATTCCATCATAGCATTCACCCCTGTCCGCACCTTCATTCCCGGATATCCGGATGCCAACGCCAGAAGGGCCGCCATCCAGAACGCCATCCTGGCGGATTCCCTTGAGAACAAGATGAAAATCTGGGAAATCTATGCAGTGAACCTGAAAAAGGTCATCGCAGGCGAAGAGCCGATGAGGATCGACAGCATAATAAACCTCGGGCAGAGCGCCAATGCGGTCCGGGACGATTACTCCGCAAAGCAGGACTCGCTCCTCCGGCACCAGATAATGGAAGAAGAGCAGTTCGGCCTGTCAGGCAGGCAGGCGAGGGTGCTCCCGATAGAAGGGATGATGTTCTTTACTCCGCTGAAAGGCGTGATATCGCAGGGGTATGACAACGTAGTACATCCCTACATAGACATTACCGCCCCTGCCAACTCCGTAGTCAAGGCTGCGCTTGACGGGACCGTCATATTCGCCGGATGGAGCAACACGGCAGGCTATACCATCCAGCTGCAGCACAGCAATGACATAATCACCATATACAAGCACAACCAGAAACTGCTTAAAAAGACCGGAGACAAGGTAACGGCAGGATCGCCGATAGCTCTTGTAGGCAATACGGGATCCCTCAGTACGGGGGATCATCTGCATTTCGAGCTGTGGTACAAAGGGGAAGCCGTCGACCCGACTAAATACATCAATTTCTGAAAATGGGAAATTCAGCGAAAAAGAATATCGCCATCCTGGGTTCTACAGGCTCGATAGGCAGACAGGCACTCGATGTCATCAAACAGCATCCTGACAAGTTCAGGGCCGTACTTCTGACAGCCAACAACAGCTGGGAGACACTCTGTTCCCAGGCTGTTGAGTTCAACGCTGAAGATGTCGTCATATGCAACCGGGAGCACTACCGTAAAGTAAAAGATGCCCTGTCGGGGCACGGCATTTCAGTACACGAGGGAATGGAAGCGGTATGCGGACTCGTATCAAAGCCTGAAATAGACATAGTGCTTACTTCAATGGTAGGGTTCAGCGGCCTGGAATCCACTGTCGCCGCGGTAAAGGCAGGGAAAACGATTGCCCTGGCCAACAAGGAGACCCTCGTAGCCGCCGGGGCAGCGGTCATGGCCATTGCAAAAGAGACCGGGAGCAGGATACTGCCTGTGGATTCCGAACATTCAGCCATCTTCCAGTGCCTGCAGGGGGCCAACGGGGCTGAAGTGGAGAAAATCCACCTTACGGCTTCCGGGGGGCCGTTCCGCACATGGGACAGGGAACAGATCGCCCGTGCGACAAAAGAACAGGCACTGAAACATCCGCAGTGGAGCATGGGCAGCAAAGTGACGATAGACTCCGCGACCATGATGAACAAAGGGCTGGAAGTCATAGAAGCCAGATGGCTTTTCGACACCCCTCCGGAAAAGATAAACGTCGTGGTACATCCTCAGTCCATCATACATTCCATGGTAGAGTTCGCTGACGGGGCTGTCATCGCCCAGCTCGGCCACCCGGACATGAGAGAGCCGATACAGTATGCCCTGGGGTACCCCGAAAGACTCACGCTCAATAACAGGAAGCTGGATTTCGCCCGGCTCGCCACCCTGAGTTTCCATGCACCCGACATGGAAAAGTTCCCTGCCCTAAGGCTGGCATATGAAGCCCTTGAAAAGGGAGGAAACATGCCGTGTATCATGAATGCAGCAAACGAAGCCGCGGTAGCGGCCTACCTTCAGGACCGCATAGGGTTCTACGATATAAGCGACATCATATCCTCCTGCATGCAGGACGCCGGCTTTATCGCCGCTCCCGACCTTGGGAATATCTACGACACCAACAGTGCCGTACTTGCCCTTGCCGCTGAAAAAATAGCAGGAAAGGCTTCATGCAAGAGAATATAATCCAGCAATTCCAGACAAGATGATAGTTCTGATAAAAATACTCCAGGTAATCCTTGCTCTCTCGATTCTTATAATAATCCATGAGCTGGGGCACTTCTTTTTCGCAAAGCTCTTCAAGATAAAGGTAGAGAAATTCTATCTGTTCTTCGATGTAAAGTTCGCCCTGCTCAGGTTCAAACCGAAAAATTCCGAGACTGAATACGGCATCGGCTGGCTCCCTCTCGGTGGATATTGCAAGATAGCAGGAATGATAGATGAGTCCATGGACATGGACTCAATGAAAAAACCCCCGCAGCCGTGGGAATTCCGGAGCAGGCCCGCATGGCAGAGGCTCCTGGTCATGGCAGGCGGCGTGCTGTTCAACTTCATTTTCGCCATTCTACTATATATAGGTATAATGGCCGGATGGGGGGAATCCTATATAAGCAATGACAACAACCGGATATACGTCAATGATCTCGCCTATGAAATGGGATTCCGCAACGGGGACAGGATTCTCAAGTTCGATGATTACGTACCGGAACGGTTCGAAATGCTTCAGGCGGATCTGGCAAGAAGGACAGCCTCCAAAGCGACCGTCCTCAGAGACGGAGACACGCTGGATATCTATATAGACCAGAACATGATAGGGGATGTACTCAACACGCCCGGAATGTTCGGCCTTGCCATACCGTTCATTATAGACACGATCCCTGCCACCTCTCCGAATTTCGCGTCCGGTCTTCAGGAAGGCGACCGGATTCTGTCCATCGACGGACATGAAACCGAATTTCTGCAGGACACCAGACAGCTGCTCAAAGGCTACCGCGGACAGAAAGTCCTGGCATCCGTACAGAGAGGCAAGGATACCGTTTCAGTCGGGCTTCAGGTCGACACGGCAGGCCTGCTGGGGATATACACCAGTCTCCCGGGAGTAGAGACCAAAAGATACTCCATTCCTGAAGCCGTACCTGCAGGTATTAAGCTGACATTCTCTACCATAGGAGGATATATCCAGGACCTCAAGCTGATATTCACCCCAAGGACGGAAGCATACAAATCAGTGGGAAGTTTCATATCCATGGGACAGATATTCCCGGCCGACTGGGACTGGTACCGTTTCATCAACATCCTGGCCCTTCTGTCGATAATGCTCGGAGTGATGAACCTGCTGCCGATACCGGCCCTTGACGGCGGACATATAGTCTTCACAGTGTATGAAATGGCAAGCGGGAAGAAACCAAGCGACAGCTTCCTTGCCGGCGCCCAGATGGTAGGGATGATCCTGCTGTTCGGACTTATGATACTGGCTTTCGGGAATGATATCGGAAGGCTTGTACGGTAAAAGGCCGCGTTTGGATAAACGATTTAAATCAGTATATTTGTCTGACGGAATAAAACCTATCAATATGAAAAGAATAATCTTTTGGCTTGCCGCCATGGCAGCCGTCCTGACGGTTGTCTCCTGCAAGAACCAGGAAAGGAAGCCTCTGCTTCCAAGCATAAGCGGGAAAGCAGGAGAAGTGCTTATCGTCATAAACAAGGAATACTGGGAAGACAATGTAGGCACGAGCCTCAGGGACCTGCTTGCCAGCGACTGCCCTTATCTTCCCCAGAAAGAGCCTCTGTACACCCTTATCAATATCACGCCAGGTGCATTCACCGATATTTTCCAGATACACAGGAACATATTCATTGTAAATATCGACAGCAAGGCCACAAACCCTTCCGTAATGTTCCGCAGCGACATATGGGCAAGTCCTCAGTGTGTCATCGGAGTGAATGCCCCGGACAGCGAAACGGCATGCCGGCTGATAAGTGAAAACGGAGAGAAGATACTCTCCACCCTCGAACAGGCTGAAAGAGCCAGGGTAATTACGAATTCCATACGGTATGAGGAAGTCACCCTCAGGCCTGCGGTGGCCAGGCTGACAGGCGGCATCCTGCATTTCCCCGGAGGCTACACCCTCAAGAAACAGACAGATGACTTCCTGTGGGTAAGCTACGACACGCAGTACACCACACAGGGGTTCCTGATATTCAAATATCCGGCAACCGGCACCGAAGCCGACTTCTCCAGGGACACGCTCATGACCAGAAGCAACGAATACATGAAAGCAAACGTCCCGGGAATGTTCGAAAACACATACATGACCATAAGCAATGCAATAATGCCAGATGTCAGGTATATCAAATACAAAGACAGGGAATTTGCCCAGATGCGCGGTCTGTGGGAAGTCTATAACGACTATATGGGAGGCCCGTTCGTATCCCATGCGTTCTACAGTCAGGACGGTAAGGAAATCATCGTACTTGAAGCTTTTGTCTACGCGCCGAAATACGACAAGCGCCACTATCTGAGGCAGGTCGAATCAATCCTGTATTCGTTCGAATGGGGCATCGGAGATACAAAATAGCAAAAAATATTTTGCACGATAAAAAATATTATATACCTTTGCACTCCCTTTAAGGGAAAAAGGTATTTTGGTGGGTTCGTATAACGGTTAGTACTCAAGATTTTCATTCTTGCAATAGGGGTTCGATTCCCCTACCCACTACAAGAAATATAAAAAGATAAAAAATGGCAAATCACGCATCAGCAGACAAGCGTACTCGCCAAAGCGAAAGACGCAGATTGCATAATAAATATTATGCAAAGACTACCAGGAACGCGATCCGCGCACTGAGGAACACGACAGACAAGAATGAAGCTCAGGCAAATGCCCCTAAGGTATATGCCATGATCGACAAACTTGCAAAAATCGGAGTTATCCACAAGAACAAGGCAGCCAACCTTAAGAGCGGTATCGCAGTTTACATCAACAAACTTTCATAGGGAAAGCGACCTTTAAAGGTTTTCTTATAGCTGAGAAAAAGAAGCTGGAACTGTTGTTCAGCTTCTTTTTCACTTAAATTAAAAAAGTTGAAGGTACGGAGAAGACGGGGCGTGGGGGACTTTTTGAAGTTTGTTTTTGGGGAGAATGAGGAAGACAAGTGAACCGGAAGGGAGTTTACTCCTGTAAATGACCGACGGTGAATGAAGTCTGACGATATTATCGTCAAAAAGAAACGAAAAAACGGGATGTAGCGCAGTTGGTAGCGCACTACGTTCGGGACGTAGGGGTCGGGCGTTCGAGTCGCCTCATCCCGACCAAAAGACGGAGCAGTCTGACCTGCCCCGTCTTTTTTTATATTAAATTATCACAATTCTATTAAAAAAGATGTAAATTTGGAACGCTTCAGAAGAAGCAGGATCAAATTTGCTAAAATTTCAACGGAATGGCATTTAAAGGAATCATTGAAGTTGACACACAGAGGTGCAAAGGCTGCTCAGTGTGTATAGCCAACTGTCCGACCAAAAGTATCCAGCTTTCAAAAACGGTCAACAGCAAAGGTTATCATTATGCCGAATTGACAGGAGACGGCTGCATAGGGTGCTCTAACTGCGCGGTTGTCTGCCCGGATTCGGTAATTACGGTTTACAGAGTAAAAATCCAGTAGATATGGCAGAAAAGATTTTGATGAAAGGAAACGAAGCGATTGCCATATCGGCAATACGCAACGGAGTGGACGGGTATTTCGGCTACCCTATCACACCTCAGTCCGAGGTCATGGAAACACTCATGAAAGAAAAACCGTGGGAAACCACCGGGATGGTAGTACTCCAGGCAGAGAGCGAAACCTCATCCATCAATATGGTATACGGAGGTGCCAGCTGCGGCAAAAAGGTCATGACATCATCCAGCAGCCCCGGAGTCAGTCTCATGTGTGAAGGCATAAGCTATATGGCAGGTGCAGAACTGCCATGCGTAGTAGTAGACGTGATGAGGGGAGGCCCGGGACTCGGAACGATACAGCCAAGCCAGAGCGATTACAACCAGATAGTAAAAGGAGGAGGACACGGCGACTATCACAATATCGTCATCGCACCGGCCTCTGCCCAGGACATGTACGACTTCATCGACTGGGGCTTCGAACTGGCGTTCAAATACCGCAACCCGGTAGTAGTCCTTGCAGACGGTATCATCGGACAGATGATGGAAAAAGTGGAACTGCATCCTATGAAGCCGCGCAGGACTGCCGAAGAAATACTCGAGGCCGCACCATGGGCCACAACCGGCAAGCCTGCCACCAGGGAAAGGAACATCATCACGTCACTGTCGCTCGATGCCGACATCCAGGAAAAGTTCAACCGAAAACTCAAGAACAAATACGACATCATCGAAGAAACGGAAGTCAAATTCAGCGAATATCTTGCCGGGGACGCGGAATATCTGTTCGTCGCATTCGGATGTTCTTCACGCATTTGCGAAGCCGTCGTAGACGAGCTGAGGGGAGAAGGGATCAAAGCTGGACTGCTGCGCCCTATTACGCTTTATCCTTTCCCGACAAAAGAAATCGCCCGTCTCGGCAAGCAGGTCAAGAGCATGATGAGCGTAGAGCTCAACCTCGGACAGATGGTCGAGGATGTCCGCCTGGCAGTTGCAGGTTCATGTCCTGTACACTTCTACGGCAGACAGGGAGGAAACATTTTCACTCCTGAGGAGATTGTGGGAGAATTCAAGAAAGCAAACGGTCTGGCATAAGCGGCCGCAGCGTCAAACCTTTTATCAAGACAAGAAATGAGTATCAGCATAGAAGAAATCAAAAAGCCGGAAAACATAATATACAGGAAGCCGGCTCTGCTCACGGACAACGTGATGCATTACTGCCCTGGTTGCTCCCACGGTACAGTGCACAAGCTGGTGGCTGAAGTGATTGAAGACATGGGTATCCAGGAACAGACCATAGGAGTCTGCCCTGTCGGCTGCTCGGTTTTCGCATACAACTATATCGACATAGACTGGCAGGAAGCCGCACACGGACGCGCACCTGCACTGGCTACAGCGACAAAAAGGCTGTGCCCTGAGAAATATGTGTTCACATACCAGGGTGACGGAGACCTTGCATCCATAGGAACGGCGGAAATCATCCACGCATGCGGACGCGGAGAGAACATCGTAGTCATCTTCATCAACAACGGCATATACGGAATGACCGGAGGACAGATGGCACCGACCACCCTCATAGGGATGAAGACCTCAACTACACCTTACGGGCGCGATCCGAAACTCAACGGATTCCCTCTTGTCATAGCCGACATGCTGGCCCATCTCGACGGCACGGCATACATAACACGGCAGTCTGTCCACACTGCCCCTGCCGCGAGAAAAGCCAAGGCGGCAATACGCAAAGCATTCGAATACAGCCAGAAAGGAATAGGACTCTCATTCGTGGAAATCGTTTCGACATGCAACTCCGGATGGAAAATGTCCCCGGTAGATGCGAACAAGTGGATGGAAGAGAACATGTTCAGAAAATACCCTATCGGAGACATCAAGGATGTCCTGAACACCAAATAGGACCGGAATCCGTCCATAACCTGATTTTCAAGAATAACACAGAACTTATAAAAAGATATTCCAGATGAAAGAAGAGATAATCATAGCGGGATTCGGAGGACAAGGAGTGCTTTCGATGGGAAAGATACTTGCCTACTCCGCCATAATGCAGGACATGGAGGTGACCTGGATGCCGTCCTACGGGCCTGAAATGAGAGGGGGCACGGCCAATGTCTGCGTCATTCTCAGCGACAAGAAGATAGGCTCGCCCATCGTCACGAAATACGACACCGTAATCGCCCTCAACCAGCAGTCGCTCGACAAGTTTGAAAAGGCGGTCAAGCCGGGAGGGCTGCTCCTTTACGACCCGAACGGAATCACACGCTCCCCGGAACGTACCGATATCGAAATCCATAAGATCGACGCAATAGAAGTGGCGGCTAAGCTCGGAAGCTCGAAAGTGTACAATATGGCCGTACTTGGAGGTTTCCTCAAGCTGCGTCCGATAGTAAGTATGGAAAATGTAGAAAAAGGACTTGCCAAGTCAATACCTGCCAGGTACGGCAGTCTGATTCCGTTGAACAAGGCCGCCATAGAAGAAGGCATGAATGCTGTCGAATGATTTTGGCACCTGCCGATTTTGATTTGTTGCAAAAAAGACTTAACTTCGCGTTGTAAGTTTCAAATTCGCTGAAAAGGCATGCTCGAGAATATCAGAAAGGATATTGAACGGCTGGTAGCCGCATATGAAGCGGAAAAAGAGTTGCGAAAGAATCTTGAAGATAAGCTCAGGCACTGCAATGAGGAGATTGAAACCTGCAGGAAGCAGATCGCAGAATTAAACAGACTGACAGATAACTTAAAGCTGAAGAATGCATTCCTCGGCGTATCCGGAGACGATCAGGCACGCAGCAGGATTGAAAGGATGATTAAAGATATCGACAGATGCATCTCGTTGATGGAGAAGTAAATGAAAAAAGAGAAATAACTGTTCCTACATTAGGAGGGATCTATAAGTTTACTGCCAATTCTCCTGAAGATGAGGAGATTATACGAAAAGTGGCCAAGGCTGTAAACAGCAAGGCCGAAGTGCTGCAGAAAAGATATCCGGGGAAGACCGAGGCGGAGATAAGCCGCATGATTGCCCTGAACGAGGGAATAAAGGCGGCAAGAGTACAGAAACTGCTGGAGAATATCGAAGGTGAAGCGGGAATGCTGCAGAAAGAACTTGAAAGTTATCTTGATAATATTGTAAAAATATAGCCGTTAGTTACTTATTTTGCTGAAATCATCAATTTACATTAAGTAACCGAGTGTACTCGAATGGCAATGACGGACCTATGTTACCCTTTACGGGGATTCCGCTTGCGGGACGGAGGATGTCAGAACCAATTTTTTCGGAGCTCAAATCTTATTTTTTTAAGATTTCCTGAAAATCTGGCTAACGGCTTTTTATATTTAATGTTTAATCTGGCCGGTCAGTTCCATTGCTGACCGGCCTTTTATTTTGCCGCAGAAGCAGGGAAGCATCAGCTGAACCATTGTTTATTAACTATATTAAAACATCATGAGTATCTTATTCTATTTCCTTACGGCATTCCTTGGAGCCGTCATAGCTCTTGGAACATATATATATGTCAGGAAACTCACTCTTAACGGACGCAAAGAGGAGATTATCCAGAAGGCTGAAGTCGAAGCCGAAAAAATCAAATCGGAAAAAATTCTCCAGGCAAAAGAAAAGTTCATACAGCTGAAAAGCGAACATGAACAGTATATCAACGAGAAAAACAGCCAGATCCGTGAGATAGAGAGCAGGCTCAAGCAGAAGGAAAACACCCTTAACCAGCAGAACGCAGAGCTCGTCAGGAAGAACAAGGACGCCGAAGCCATCAGGGAAAATTTGAAAAACCAGATGGAAATCGTCTCCAGAAAGTCGGAAGAATACGACAAGCTCCGCAGCCAGGCGATTCAGCAGATTGAAAGCATTGCGGGAATGACGGCCAACGAGGCAAAGAACCAGCTGATGGAGAACATGAAAGCCGAGGCAAGGTCACAGGCCCAGTCTTATATCAACGATGCCATGGACGAGGCAAGGCTGACAGCCAGCAAGGAAGCCAAAAGAATAATAATCAACACCATCCAGAGGACAGCTACGGAAACTGCCATTGAGAATGCAGTAACGGTATTCAATATCGAAAGCGATGAGATAAAGGGCCGTATCATCGGTCGTGAAGGACGTAACATCAGGGCTCTCGAAGCGGCTACCGGAGTGGAAATAGTCGTAGACGACACGCCTGAAGCTATCCTGCTTTCGGCATTCGACCCTGTCAGGAGAGAAGTGGCAAGGCTGGCTCTGCACCAGCTCGTGATAGACGGCCGCATCCATCCTGCCCGCATTGAAGAAGTCGTGGCTAAAGTCCAGAAACAGCTCGAAGACGAAATCATGGAAACCGGAAAGAGGACCTGCATAGACCTCGGTATCCACGGCTTGCACATAGAACTGGTCAAGCTGATCGGCCGCATGAAATACCGTTCTTCTTACGGACAGAACCTGCTGCAGCACTCACGTGAAGTCGCAAATATCTGCGCCACGATGGCTTCCGAGCTTGGTCTGAATCCGAAAATAGCAAAGCGTGCCGGTCTGCTGCATGACATAGGAAAGGTTTCCGATGAGGATCCGGAACTTCCTCACGCAATTCTCGGAATGAAGCTTGCCGAAAAGTACAAGGAAAAACCGGAAGTATGCAATGCTATAGGCGCACACCATGAAGAAATCGACATGACATCAATAATTTCACCTCTGGTCATGGTCGGAGACGCAATTTCAGGAGCACGCCCTGGGGCACGCCGGGAAGTCATCGAGTCATACATAAAGAGACTTAAGGATATGGAAAACATTGCCCAGTCATATCCTGGAGTGACAAAGACCTACGCCATACAGGCCGGAAGGGAACTGAGGGTGATAGTCGGGGCAAATCAGGTAAGCGACTCCGATGCCGAAACACTCTCCGGCGAAATCGCCAGGAAAATCCAGGAAGAGATGGTTTATCCAGGGCAGGTGAAGATCACGGTAATACGTGAGACAAGATCGGTAGCTTTCGCAAAATAGTAACCAACACACATAAATCATGTTCCGCGACATGAAATATCTTAAATCCATACTCGTGCTGGCAGCGCTTGCTGCTGGCACTTTGCTTTACGGGCAGGGTTTCCCGATGACGGAAAGTACCGTAAACTGGAAGGTTTCGTCCGAACAGGTCAAGGACAGCCTGTACAAAGTAATATTCACTGGAAAGATTGCAGACGGATGGCACACTTACGGACTCGAAAGCGATCTGTACCCGACCGGAGTGGAATTCGGGGAAGCATCCGGATATTCGCTGTCAGGAAAACCGTATGAAGTGTCCCTGTCTACTGACTATGAAGGGATAAAGGTATTCTTCAATGAAATAGTCATTGCCCAGGACATCGTAAGGACCACAGGGGAAGCGTTCGATGTAAAAGGGGAAATCACGTGGATGGGATGCACTGACACGCAGTGCGCAGCTCCGGAGTACAAGGATTTCTCTGTCAGGATAGAGGAAGCGTCCGGGCCGGTAATATCGGATGCCGGTGACGGAAACGCCAAAGGCGGCGGATTCAACTGGGGGCTCATCGTAGAAGCCATCCTGTGGGGATTTGCCGCCCTGCTGACTCCGTGCGTGTTCCCGATGGTACCGATGACAGTATCTTTCTTCATGAAAGGCTCGTCATCCCCTGCCGCAGGACGGTTCAAGGCATCGATGTACGGACTTTTCATAGTACTGCTCTATACCGTACCGATATCCCTGATAATATTCATTACATGGCTTGCAGGCGGTGAAGCTGTCACAGCCGACATATTCAACTGGCTTGCGACACACTGGCTGCCGAACATCATATTCTTCATAGTATTCATGGTATTCGCGGCCTCATTCTTCGGAGCATTCGAAATAGTGCTGCCGTCTTCGCTTGTAAACAAAAGCGACAAGGGTGCAGACAAAGGCGGGCTGATCGGAGTATTCTTCATGGCCCTTACACTCGTACTGGTCTCATTCTCATGTACCGGGCCTATTGTCGGGACTGTCCTCATCAAATCCACGGAAGGTGAATTCTGGTCGCCGATGATTACCATGCTGGCATTCTCGCTGGCTTTCGCCCTTCCTTTCACTGTGCTTGCGCTTTTCCCTTCACTGCTGAAGAACCTGCCGAAGAGCGGAGGATGGCTCAATTCCGTAAAAGTGGTGCTGGGATTTATCGAAGTGGCCCTCGGATTCAAATTCCTGAGCGTGGCGGACCAGACTTACCACTGGGGACTGCTGGACAGGGAAGTCTATCTGGCGATATGGATAGTGGTCTTTACACTGCTCGGATTCTACCTTCTCGGAAAGATACGGTTTGCCCATGACGACAAGGTTGAGCATGTCTCCGTCAAAAGGCTCGCTCTCGCCATTGCAGTATTCTCATTCGTCGTCTATATGATACCTGGGATGTTCGGAGCTCCGCTAAAGGCTCTGTCTGGATATCTTCCGCCTATCACCACACAGGATTTCGTGCTTGGACAGAATAATGTACAGACTGCCGTTCCCCTTCAGGCAGGACAGACTCAGACAGGCAAGTCCGCCGGGTATGGACTGCACCTTCCATTGGGACTGAGCGGCTACTTCGACCTTGACGAAGGACTGGCTGCAGCCACGAAAGCCGGCAAACCGGTTTTCGTAGATATAACCGGCCACGGGTGCGTCAACTGCCGTGAAATGGAATCCAGAGTCTGGAGTGCGCCTGAAGTGCTGGAAATCCTGCAGAACGATTACATAATCGTAGCATTGTACACTGACGACAAACAGAAACTCGACGAGAGCGAATGGATCACGACACCCAACGGTGATGTCCTCAAAGATCTCGGAAGAATAAACTCCTACATAGCAAGGACTCGGTTCGGTGTGAACGCCCAGCCGAACTACGTGCTGCTCTCACCCGACGGAGAGATGCTGGCACCTGTCAGGGGATATGACCTGAGCATCCCGGGGTTCGTGGAATTCCTGAAAAGCGGACTGGAATAGTCTGATATACGGTATAAACGAATATGACCTCAAAGCCAGACAAGACTTTGAGGTCATATTCTCTTTTATGGGTAATGTTGCCCTTTTATGTGACTATATCACATTGAATGTACCCCCTGGAGCGTTTTCAAATGTACCACTTCAGACATGGTCGCTTTCGGTTCGGC
>CALVAJ010000003.1 GCA_944325505.1 uncultured Bacteroidales bacterium | reverse complement strand
AGCTAAGATACAAATTTTATATTACATTGGCAATCAATTCATTATAAAGTTTTATTCTTTTTACGACAGTCCCTAAGATATCTAAGACGCCAAGGCTTTTTGCCGATATGCCAGATCGAAATACAGTTTTGGCAATTAATTGTAATTATAAAATCTGATTCGACCGTTAATAGCCCGAAACCGAGGGAGCTGCATGTTTTTTTAAAGCAGATTTCCCCGCTCCCTTCGGTCGGTCGAAATGACAAAAAGGTGGCAGGTCTCCGATAAACCATTAAAAATTCTTGCACACCTGCAGTTGGCATTTTCTTGGATATAGATGATTACCAATACATTACACGTCACACTCAATCCCAGGTATAACATTTTCAGGCACACCTGCGGTAATGAAGATGTCTCTGAGGGCCGTAGAAAGCCGTTCTGCTACTGCGGGTGTGCCCCGTTATGTCCTACCTGCAAAACAAGAATCTCCATAACATCCTAACATTCAAACATATACCCATTTCACCCAACCGCAGGTGTGCAGAAGTCGTACCTGAGAGATGATTGCCTGCCGTAATCGGTTCGGACGGCGTGGCCGCCCGTGGCCTCGTGAACGGGAGGGGCCCGCACTGAAAGTGTGGGAGGGATTTACTGTCCCGAACTGATTATGGCAGGCAATAACTATAAATATAACGATCGGTATAAACTAATGACTTATACCGGACAATATTGATGATGATACGATTATTTCTTGAAAGGTATAGGAATTTTATGTAATTTCGGAGTTCAATTCCAATTTTGCATAAAATGAGCTATATAACCAGAACAATCGAGCAGACAATATCAGAAGCCGCTGAATATTTTCCCGTAATTGCCGTAACCGGCCCCCGGCAATCCGGGAAAAGCACTCTTCTCAGTCATCTTTTTCCTGAAGCCGTCAAGTTTTCTCTAAAGGACGTGAATGTCAGGAATTTTGCAGAAAGCGACCCTATTGCTTTCCTGAATCAGACGGACAAAGCGCTTTTTATAGACGAGGTACAGAAAGTGCCTGTGCTGCTTGAATATATTCAAGGTATTGTGGATAATCACCCTGACAGAAAATTTTTCCTGTCAGGCAGTTCGAACTTCGAGCTCATGAAGTCTGTATCAGAATCCCTTGCCGGAAGGGCAGGCGTTTATGAACTGTTGCCGATGTCATACCGGGAGATATCAGCATACGCTTCAGAAAAAGACCTCGACACTTTTCTGTATGACGGTCTGTTCCCCGCTGTTTATTCAGGTAAAAACATCGCCAGGCTGCTCTATCCGTCATATGTAAAGACATATATAGAAAAGGATATCCGCGACCTGATGAATATCAGAGATACCATGCAGTTCCTCCGTTTCCTGAAACTGTGCGCTGCAAGAATAGGTTCGGTATTCAACGCAAACGAATTGTCCTCAGAAGTGGGAGTCGACAGCAAGACCATAACATCATGGCTATCTGTCCTGACAGCTTCCTATATCATCTATCTGCTGCCACCTTACTATGAAAATATTTCAAAACGCCTTGTAAAACGGCCCAAGCTATATTTTACAGACCCCGGACTGGCATGCTACATGCTTGATATTGAAAGTCCTGCGCAACTGTCAAAAGACAAGATGAGAGGGAATATTTTCGAAAACTATGTCATCATGGAAGCCGTCAAGCACAGGATGAACAAGGGAATGGATGGCGGAGTGTATTTCTACAGGGACAGCAATGGCAACGAAGTCGATCTTCTCATCAAGGAAGAAGGCAAGTTAAAGGCATTTGAAATAAAGTCTTCAATGACATACGTTACGGAATTCGGAAATACATTAAAGAAACTGCCGGGATGGCTTATGACCCCGGTCGTAAAAAAAGGTATAATATATAATGGAGATTTCGAAAATACTGCAGGCGATATCGAAATAAGAAATTACAGACACTTGGACTTTATGTAATTTCGGAGTTCAATTCCGAAATTGCATAAACCACGGATAGAGATTATGTGAAAAAACAAATAGGACCAAGTATTTCAAGGCAAGCGCAGACCGAGGACCGGAGCATACTTGAAGTATGTGAGGGCCGAAGGTCAAGTTTAACGCCGAAATAATCGTCCTATTTGTTTTTTTACTTCTCGTCGGGAGCGTAAAGATACTGATTCAACGGAGAAGGATACTCGCAGTAATCCTCCGGAGAAAAGAACCTGTCAAGCTCAATCCTGGCATTCTCCACAGAATCAGATGTATGCACGATGTTCTCCTGCGCGCTGAGGGCATAGTCGCCGCGGATAGTACCAGGGACTGCCTTGCGGGCATTGGTGGCTCCCGCCATTTCGCGGACAACCTTCACCGCCTCGAAGCCTTCCCAGCAGCAAAGGATTACAGGGGCTGCCATCATGCCGCTGCAGAGCCAAGGAAAAAACGGCTTGTCTTTAAGATGGGCATAATGCACATCAAGCACAGCCTGGTCAAGCTGTTTCATTTTAAGGGCGACCAGTTTGAGTCCCCTTTTCTCAAAACGGGAAATCACCTCGCCGACAAGTCCCCGCTGAAGGGTCCCCGGTTTCAGTATCACCAGTGTCCTTTCCATAATCAAATGGTTTTATTAAAGTTAGTTTAGCTGTTGATAATATTGTCCTACAATGTCGTCAGACGGAGGTTCCGCCAGTAGACCTTGATGCCGCCGCCGTCATGTATCTGGAGAGCGATACGGCCCTTGCCCTTACCGATTTCAGAGTCATTGATGTTTACCATCTCCTGACCGTTGAGCCATGTGCGGACATTGTCGCCCTGCACTTTTATGCGGAGGGTGTTCCAGTCGCCGAATTTCAGTATGTTCTCTTTTTCGTCAGGAATCTGCACGAGCCAGCCTCTGCCATAGGACTCATAGATACCGCCGGTATCACAGTTGACCGGAGCGACCTCCACCTGCCAGCCGTGTACCCTTGCCACAGGCTCCACCCATGAGCGGATGAAAACGCCGCTGTTGCCGTTGGCCTCCTGCCTGAAATCCACCGTAAGGTCATAATCATCATAGTACTCCCGGGTAGCAAGATAGCCGTATCCCTTGTCCGGACCGCTTTCGCACACAAGCAGACCGTTCTCGACATACCATTTTTCTGTGCCGTAGGCTTCCCATCCCGTCAGATCCTTGCCGTTGAACAGATCGACGGTCTTCCCTGCCTTGCGAGGGAGCTCCTTTATCTTGATATTCTTGAAAGAAGCCGGATAGCCATGATCCTGAAGGCAGATCACCCCTTTGTGGCCAAGCCCGTATTCAGGGGCATGCGCCCATTTGCCGCTGTTTTTCCTGGCGAACCAGTCATCGGTCCATGCCTCGAACTCAAGGATCTTCTCACCGTTGAGCCAGTGCTCGACATGGCCGTTGTCGAAGACAATCATGGAATTGTTCCACTCTCCGTAAGGATTCACCTTCATTTTCGACTTGTCCGGAAGGTACATTGCGTAGTCCACTCCGAGTTTCTGCCATTCTTCCAGCTTTTCAGGGAAATTAGGCTCGTCGATCAGCTGATATTCAGGGCCTGTCACGTATGGGACATCGAACTCCGGCCTTTCGACCACATGGTAGAGCATACCGCTGTTACCTCCTTTGGAAAGTTTCCAGTCCCAGGAAAGGATAAAATTCTCGTACTCCTTGTCTGTGACAATATAGCCGCTCGCATCGCTTCCGGAGCCCTTGGCCTGGATGCAGCCGTCCACGACATGCCACGGGACAGTAAGTTCAGTCCCGTTATAATCACGCCAGCCGTCCAGGTCCTCACCGTTGAACAGGAGTTCCCAGCCTTCTTCTTTTTCCTTGTTTGTAAGGGTGTTGTCCCTGCCTGTACAGCAGGAGACGAGCATTGCAGATGCCCCTATCATGACACCTGCAATGAATGATCTTTTCTTTATGCCCATAACATCTGTCATTTAATGAACTGTTCGCGGAGTTTCTCTATCTTGGCATCGGCGGAATCACCTTTCGCACCGAAATAGAACTTTATCTTAGGCTCTGTACCTGAAGGTCTTACAGACACCACATCTCCTTCTTCGCTGAAGAACTGAAGTACGTTTGACTTTGGAAGGCCTGTCTCTTCCGGCTTGTTGTAGTCCACGACTTTCACCACAGGAGAGCCCGCAAGGTCTTTCGGAGGATTGTTCCTCATGTCAGTCATGATGGCTGCTATCTCCTCGACTCCGGCCTTTCCTTTACGCACGAGTGAAGTAAGAGACTCCCTGTAATAACCGAATTCCTTGTATATCTTCTGCATGAGCTGATAGAGAGTAAGTCCCTGCTCTGCGGCCCAGCATGCACACTCGGCCACCATAGAGCAGGCGATGACCGCATCCTTGTCACGGACATATTCACCGACATTGAAACCGTAGCTCTCCTCGCCGCCGCAGATGAACTCTCCCTTGCCTTCGTTCTGCTTCACGATTTCTGCGATATACTTGAATCCGGTGAGCACATTGTAGACCTTCACCCCGAATTTCTCGGCAATGGCGCGGATAAGTTCCGTAGTCACGATAGTCTTGACAACATATTTGGAAGGGTCCAGCTTCCCGAGCTCTTTCCAGCGGTTCAATATATAATAGGTAAGCATCGAACCGGTCTGGTTCCCGTTGAAAAGTACCATCTTCCCGTCATTGTCACGTACGGCGATTCCCATACGGTCGGCATCGGGGTCGGTAGCGAGAACGATATCCGCATGCTCCCTGTCCGCAGCCTCGACGGCCATCTTCAGGGCTGAAGGCTCCTCAGGGTTAGGAGACATGACCGTAGGGAAGTCCCCGTCATTCACATCCTGCTCCGGGACATGGATAATGTTCTCGAACCCGAGCCTCTTGAGTGCCATAGGCACCAGACGCACACCTGTACCGTGAAGCGGGGTATAGACTATCTTGAGGTCCTTGTGCTTTTCCCTTGCCTCAGGAGAAAGCATGAGGGAAAGGATGTCGTCAAGGTATGAGTTGTCGACCTCTTCTCCCATGATCTCGATCCTGCCGGCTCCTTCTCCAGGCACGAATTTTACCATTGAAGGGTCAGAAATGGCATTCACCTCGGCTACGATGTCCTTGTCGACAGGAGAAGTGATCTGTGCCCCGTCTGACCAGTACACCTTGTAACCGTTGTATTCCTTCGGATTGTGGGATGCCGTAACCATCACTCCAGACTGCGCTCCTTTTTTCCTGATAGAATAGCTGAGTTCAGGCGTAGGGCGGAGGCTTTCGAAAAGATACACATGAAGGCCGTTTGCGGAAAAGACATCGGCGGTAATCTTCGCGAATTCCTTGCTGTGGTTCCTGCAGTCATATGAAACGCAGACCTTTATGTCATCGCCGGTGCAATGCTTCCTGATATAGTTCGCAAGGCCCTGTGTAGCCATTCCTACAGTGTATTTGTTCATTCTGTTGGTTCCGACTCCCATCACTCCGCGAAGTCCGCCCGTACCGAACTCGAGGTTACGGTAGAATGCATCCTCAAGTCCTGCAGGGTCTTTTTCCATAAGTTCCCTCACTTCGCTCTTGGTCTGCTCGTCATAGTTCCCGTCAAGCCAGCTCTGTGCCACCTGCCTGAAATCTCTTGTAGTTTCCATTGTGTGTTATTTAAAGTTAATTTATCTGTTTTACAAACCGAATGTAACCCTTACGGCCACAAATCTTACAAATTTATAAAATTATCGGACAAAAACATATATTTCGGACAGTTTCTTAGGCCATAAAGCGAATAATGTTCTGAGCAATCAGGCTGATAAAAAATGAGGACAGTTCAACATAAGCTGCCCTCATTGGATCTACCTCAAATATATCTACCGATTATTTACGGCTTTTTCTTGACATAAGGCTACCAGTAGCGGAGGCAGGTTCGTATTCATCATAATCATCCTCCACATACGTCACAGGGCCGGAATAACTGCAGCTGAATGACTGAGGGTCACCATACTCATATTCATCAGTTTCTTCATTATAAATATAAGCGAGTGCCTTGCCTTCAAATTTGAAAGACCAGTTGTCCCCGTCCTTGCCGACAGTCAGTGTCCCGGAAACAATATCCGCATTCGTTTCTTCTGTTCTTGTATAGCTGCTGTAGCTGCCATAGTCCAGAATATCGTCTCCCAACACGTAAGTCCCGGCAGGAAGTTCATCAACGGCCCCTTCAAAATAAAGGTCAAAATAAACGGCAGACCCGTATTCCGAATCCCATTCCGTACCGTCAAGCATCAGATAGACCTCATAATTCGTTTCCTCTGAAGACCTGGCATAAAGATAGACAACCGCGCTTGTCACACTTTTAGAAACACCGCCGAACTGGAAATCGCCGGATACTTCATCTTTGTTACATCCTGTCAGTAACAGTCCCCCCCATGAGGAGCGGTAAAATAAATTTTTTCATAACAAACTTAAATTTAAGTAGTTGGTTTTATAGGAATTATGCGCAAAAATACGATTTAATTCCATTGCGGCAAATATTACGGATGATTTTCAGTATGAATGATAAAATTTGCTCTACTTCCGGCTTCTGCATATCTTTGCCTCCATGGATACGGAAAGGTTCAAAAATTTTATTCTGGAGCATGAAAATGACGATATGTCAAGGCTCCTGCTCTCCAAAGGGAAATGGGAAGACATCGACATGGACCTGGCTGTCAATACGATCATTTCACGGAAAAAGCTCAAGGGGAAAGTTCCGGAATGGTACGCCGAACCCGGCCTGATTTTCCCTGCCAGACTGTCTGCGGAACAGTGCAGCTCGCAGGCAACGGCGGAATACAAGGCCGGTCTGGCCCGGAGACTGTACCGGGAGACACTGCAGGGAAGCACAGGGAATACAGGCAAAGCCGGAATCGGCGGACTGCGGATTGCCGATCTTACAGGAGGACTCGGAGTGGACAGCCTGGCTTTCTCGAAAGCGGCGGAACATGTGCTTTACAATGAGATGAACCCTCTACTGGCTGATGCGGCGGCGCATAATTTCCGACTGCTCGGAGCGGACAACATAACTGTCAGCTGCAAGGCCCTGGAGCCCGGCTCGCTCGGGGAAATCCTCAACGGATCGTACGCTGTCAGCCGTGAAAAGAAGGAGCCCTGCACAGACTTCTGTCCTGACATAATCTACCTTGATCCGGCCAGGCGGGACGATGCAGGCAGGAAGGTTTTCCTTCTGGAAGACTGCAGGCCGGACGTGCTGAGACTGGAAGATGAACTTCTTGCCGCGTCCAGATTCCTGATAGTCAAGCTGTCCCCCATGGCGGACCTCACGATGGTCTCAAGCAGGCTCGGGAGCGTCTGCAGGGAGATACACATCGTGTCCTCAGGAGGCGAATGCAAGGAGCTTCTGGCCGTAGCGGACAGGGAATACCGCGGGGAATGCAGCATCGTATCGGTCAATGATGCCGGGACAGAAGAAGGATGCTTCCGTTTCATGATGCCGGAAGAAAAGGCAGCCGAAGCCATATTCCCGGCCGGAGAAGATGAAGCGGCAAATGCGGCATATCTTTTCGAACCGGGGAAATCGCTCCTCAAATCAGGTGCCTACAACCTGATTTCAGCCGTATTCGGCATAATGAAACTTTCACGGAACACGCACCTGTATCTTTTCAATGACCCTGCAATGGTGCAGACTCTCGAAGGATTCGGGAAGACATTCAGAGTACTGGATGTCTTCCCGATGAACGGCCAGGGCATCCGTCTGGCCGCTTCAAGATACCACGAAGCGGAAGTTACCGCCAGGAATATCCGTATGACCAGCGACCAGCTACGTAAAAAACTGGGTGCAAAGCCGAGCGACAGATACCATATTTTCGGGGCGGAATACCTTATCGTAACGGAAAGATGCAGCCGGAGCGGCCCCGG
Organism: uncultured Bacteroidales bacterium; assembly: GCA_944325505.1. GTDB lineage: Bacteria > Bacteroidota > Bacteroidia > Bacteroidales > UBA932 > Cryptobacteroides. The sequence continues at coordinate 121,266 of CALVAJ010000003.1, read as the reverse complement.
CGGCATCAATACCATTTAGAGAGGATACCGGGACACCCCGCCGTTGGCCCTGTAATGAGGGGCATACATGCATTCCACTTCCGGCACTGGAGAACTATATACTCCATCCTGGGAAAGATAGAATTCCTCTTCGATTACAGTCGTGCCCTCAGGGAATACATCGAAATAGTATTCGGTCATGTCTTCCAGTACGTTTCTGTAAGACATGAAGAAAGGATGCGGCCATGCCGGAGAAGCGGCTCTACGCAAGCCCGTCATGCCGGAGACCTGGACGACCGGTCTGAATGACGCATAACGGGGAACGGCCAGTTTCACGAAACTCCTGCTGTCGCCACTCTTTACAGTATATCTCCCGACTATCCTGTCTCCGACAGACAGAGTATCTCCATCCTGCAGGGGAACAAGCCCGTCATAGCCCACTGCCGCTCCGCCTTCGGCACCTTTGCGTGCGACAAAATACTGCCGGCTGACTTCAAAGCCGTTACCGGCGGGCTTTATACTGTCAAACGGTTTCTCATACCTTTTGGTCATCACGACTATCCTCGTCGCAAGCACATCCGACGGACCGTCGAGTACGGATGCCATCGCACGTACAAAGGCAGGATCGCTCTCCCACTGCTGCGTTTCTTTCTGAAGCATCATCCAAAGCCTCACTCCGTCGGCAGTCGCAGAAGCCTCTTCCTGCAAGGCGCTGTCGCAGAATCCTCCAGACACACAGTCATCCAATACATCGCATATGAGCGAATGGGCATACAGTTCACTGTCAAGAAGTCCGCGGAACGGCATCACCGCACCAGGGAAATACATTCCTCCCGAGCCATGCCTTACGGCATAGCCGCACAAAGAACCTATGTCGGAGTGCAGCGTCCGGGAAAGTCTCCTTATAAAAGAACGGCCGAAACCAAGACTCCCGGCAAAAGCGGCATCCTCCTTCCTCCATTCAAGAAGATTCATTATGACTGACGCCCTGCGTGCCTTGTTCACCATCATGCCATCGAACATCCCGGATCCGGTCGGGGCCGTAAGCCACGACGCAATATTTTTCCGTACAGACTTCAATACCTTTCGGGAATATACCCCATCAGATACAGAAAGCGGAACAGATGCATACATGCTCCTGACATACAGATATTCCGGCAGGCAAAGCGTCCCTGTCGTCCAAGCCACACTGCCGGGATCGGCGGTTGAAGCCGCGCTATCCAGAAATGCCCTGTCAAGGTACGCCAGAGCATCCTTTTCCTGCTCCTCAGTAAAAATCCTGACATGAGTCCTTCCGCGGATTTCCGAAGACCTTTCCAGAAGAAGGGCAGTCACTGCGGGAGAAGACTCCATCCCGCCGAACCAGGCAAACCCGCCGTCTGCGTTCCGGCAATCCAGCAGCATTGTCACCAGAGAATCCACGCACTGCCCGTATGCGCAGCCCGAAAGCATTCTTACGAACAATGCATCGGAAACGGAAACTGCATCCTTTCCCCTCACCTCAGATTTCCGCGGAATAGCGGACCTGACCATATCCAGCAGGGAAACCTCACCGGTTTCCGCACCGTAAGGCAGGGTATTCACGAACTGCGCCGACAGTCCGGCTTTCAATGAATCGGCAGACATCCCTGAAAGCAGCACTGCAGAGTGAGACTCAGTCAACACCTGGGTATCAGGAAGAACCGGTACAGGGATGAAAACACCGTCGGACCAGCACCCTCCGCCTTCTCCAATCACATCGGAGCCGGCCCCTTCAGGCTCGCCTTCATAGACCAACAGGAGGCCAAGCATACCGATGCCCTCAGGAACTTCCACCCTGAAGTCCGCAGGGACAGACTTTCCCGGACCTGCATCAAGAGGCAGGCTCTTTACCAGCAACGGAGCTGACCCTTCATAGTCTTCAGACCCGTAGACAAACAGGTCCATGACTCCTGTCATGCTCTCCCTGGTACCGTTGGCTACGGATGCGGCCAGTACATAGCTGTCGCCTTCCCTGAGAAAACGCGGCCGGGAGACAGATACCATAACAGGTTTGGTTACAGTCATATTCTTGCTGACCGCATTGTTACGCATTGTCCTGTCATGGGAGAAAACCGAAACCTCATAGGTGGACAGTTTATCCGATGTCCTGAAAGAAAAAGTCACTGTACTGTCAGCACCGGTCCTTACAGACGGAATGAAAGCCAGCGTATTTGCAAAATCGGACCTGATTCCGGCATTTCCAGAGGACTGCATTCCGGAAGATACCGCCTCGTCTTCTTCCGGCGTCATGCCATCGGAAGCCGTAGCACCAGACTCCGCAGCGGCCGCTTTAGCCGCCATGAAACTGTTTGCCCCTCCCCGGAAAAGCATCCGTCGGCAGCCGGCAAACCCGTTTACTGCGGAAATCCGGACATCCGGTACATGAATTCTGCGGGATACCGTATTCCAATAATTCGGCATAATCCTTTCCGTACCGATATCGAATACCGATATGACAGCCTCCGCGTCCGGAACAGCCTTCAGGGTCATGGTAACTTCTTCTCCCGGTCCCGCACTGCCGGTGAACGAACTGAAAGATACCGGCAGGTCCATCCCGGCGGTTTCCCTGTGATAGACGGCACTGTATCTGTAATCCGTCCCGTTGCGGAAATAAAGGATCTCGAGCCTGACCTCATCTGGATAACTGTCTTCATACCCGTATCTCAAAGTCGTTATGGAACCGGGCCTGCCCTTTTTACCGTCCAGGCGGACGAGTTCTGCACGGAGCGGAGAATCATCATTATCTCCCCACAGTTCGGCGACAGCCCACATCGGACCGTTTCCCGTTCCGATCTGAAGGGCTATGCCGCCGTCCCTTATCACCCTGAACAGGTTCTCGGCATCAGCGTCCAGGACAGAATCGCCGGCATCGGTCTTTATCATATCATAAGTATAGCGGCAGACAATGGCCGAATCCTCTCCGTTTTCAAGGCGCATGCCTGCCGAAGCCTCGGCTTCCAGTCTGTAAATCCCCGATTCCTTTCCGGACAGGTCTATATCCAAAGTATCGCACGAAACGGACTCCCCTGCCTGCAGCAGTTCGTTCCCATGATAAAGGGAATACCTTACAGGAACTGTATTCACCTGCAGGTAATCGGCATTCCGGACTGCAAGCGCCAGCCGCACCGGTTCATTCCCTACTACGGAAATGCCGTATCCCGACATCGGGGTATAAGGCCGCGGCGATGAAGGGGTCACCATAGCCTCCGGCGCATCCGTCATCTCCACATCGAGAGAAAAGCGCGAAGCGGCCGTCAGCCCTTTATAGAACCTGTATGTTTCACCTGTCAGGTCCGTAACCGTCACTTCTATGGAATAATATGAGGCGGCCGCCAGGCCGCTGTCCCTGAAACCGAACGAGAATCTCCCGTTCCCGTCTATATCCGACCTGCCTTCCAGTTCCGTCTCTCCCGAAGTCACCTTCCACAAAAGCGAGGCCGAAGAAAGCTGATGTCCCGTATAGCTGAAAACAGTTCCTCCGACCGTAATGCTGTCTCCCGGGAAATGCAGCAGTGTATCCCGGTCGAACTCCAGTCCGAATGTCGGAATGTCGACCGCCCCGACGACAAAAGACGAAGAAGCCACGGTTTCGCCGGCGTAGCGGATATCCAGCATATACCTTCCCCCGAGCCCGCCGTCCGGTATTGCAAAAGAGCCTGAAGCCGATCCGAATTCATTTGTCACCAGGGTCAGGGAATCTTCCGCCGCATTCTTCGGTCCTGAAAGGACAGCCTGCAACTTTTCGCCGGCAGGAAGCGTTCCGAGCCCGGAAGGAGTATCGGACGGACGGTAAAGGACCGTCTTGAACCTGAGGGTATCCCCGAAATCATACACGGCCCTGTCCTTGAATATCACGGCCGAAACGCCTTCCATGTAACCGGAGCGGTGGAACACCCACCTGTCGAGGCCCACCTTCCCCGAGCTGTGCAGTCTGCCTTCCCCGTCACGGTATGAGCATACGACAGAGTATCCTCTGAAGTTTTCCCTGTCTCCGACGAAATCTGCCGGCAGGGATACGAACCCTTCAAAAAAAGCCACATCGCCAAATGAAACGACAAGGCTGTCGCCTTTGAAGAATTCCACCTGCGTCCCCTCAAGCGGGCGTCCGCTTTTCATTTCGGCCGCAAAAACGGCGATTCCGTCTTCCCCTTTCCTGTAGGCTACGGAAATCCTGTTCCGGACATAGTCCACAGAGGTACTGACATCCCCAGCCGTGCACCGTATAACGTAAGTACCGTCATCAAGGTCAGGAAAAAGAACGCGCAAAGTGTCAATGAGATAATAGCTTCCGGTGCTGTCGGCCAAATCGGATACGGACACGGGCATCCCCTGTGCACCGGCTCCGGAAAAGACTTCCATCCTGCAGGCTCCGATATTCCTCAGCAGGACCATGACAGTATCGCCGCTGCTTTCTATCCTTATGTCTTTTGAATCCAGGTCTGCGATAATACCCTTGACCCGCGTACATTCCTCCGCAATCTTCTTCTCGCTTCCGGAAAAGCTCTTCCGGAATTTTTCGAAATCCCCGCACTCTCTCCTGAATTCCAGAAAATCCCCGGAACCTGAAGCCGCCTTGCCGGAAAGCATGTCGTCCATACGGAGCGAAAACACATCCTGAATGGCATAGCATGAAACAGCCTTGCCGGAGTATTTTCCGGCAAACGATTCGAGAGCAGCCTGCCTGAGGCCGCGGTCTTTATATGCCGCCAGACAATATTCCAGATACGGAGCGGAAGGATACCTGCCTGAAAGGGATTCCGAAAGCATGCCGGAAATTTCCGCATCCCTTCCCCGCGACCTGATAAACATGGACCAAAGGATATACTCATAGTCGCTGGCGATATCATTGATTACTGATTCGGGAAGACGGCCTGCGACACTGCCCGTCACCGTACCGTACCCTTCCCTGTAAAACATTCCGTTGCGTGAAGATTCCAGCCTGGAGGAATCCTCCTTCAGGCGTTTCCTGATTTCGGACATGTCTGTATTACCGTACAGGACACCAGTGCTTACGGCATATGTCACCACCGGTTCATTGAATTTCCTGACAGACTCCACCAGGGCCGAATCCACGGCTTCCCGCCGTTTCCAGTCCCTGGAAAGTACGGCATCTCTGTATTCTCTCCATGCGTCATAGAAATCCCACGGAAGATGACGCCTCTCCGCCTGGAAGATTATTTTTTCCAGGACGTCCGCCTCCCTGTCCGGGCGGTCTTCACCCTGCAGTCTGCCATACTCTTTCCATAGGGAAACAAGGACATGACCTTCGCTGTCGGTCCTGGCTTCCTTTCCATACGATATCCGGCCCGATGACAGGAAAAGCACCGTCAGAACTGACAGGACAGCGACCGGTTTCGAAAATATCTTTCTCATTTTTCAACGATTGACAAGTATGGCGGCAGCTTCAGCCACCACATAAGTACTTCCGCCTATATATATCAACGGTCCGGCGGTCTTGCCCTCTGCAGAGCCTTTCCCGCCCTGCGCGGCCTTGTACAGGCCGGAGGCCAAAGACAGCGCCTCTCCGACAGAGGGAGCGCAGTACACGTTTTCCGAAGGGCGTCCCGACTTTCCGCAGAATTCCAGGTATCTGTCTTTCAGAGTACCGGCAGGAAGAGCCCTGCGTGAAGATGCATTGGTAAAAACATACGTTGCATTTTCCGGCATCAGGGGGAAAACCGATTCATAATCCTTGTCGGATACAGAGCCGTAGATGACTATAAGGGAAGTGCACTCTCCGGATGAAAGCATATGGCCGAGCTGATGGAAATTGTATTTGAGGCCGTGGGCATTATGCCCTATGTCGCATATTATGTACGGATCATCCGACAGTTTCTCCCATCTGCCATGGAAGCCCGTGATGGAAGCCGTATGCTCGAGAGCGTAGAGAAGCGCATCGCCGGAAATCCGCGGCTTGAGTACATCGATGGCAGCCAGGACGGTCCGCAGGTTCTTTTCCTGATATTCGCCACGCAGATCCATATCACGAAGAATCGCGGCATGGTCCTTCCAGAGCGGAGGCTCCACCTTGTCGGCAAAGGCCAGAAGCGACATTATCCTGCTGCGGTCCCCCATAAAGGCAGGGGAAGGAAGATTGGTGTACAGTACCTTGCGTTCAAATACAGGATCCGTTTCAGGGTTGCTCTCCCCCACTACGACAGGCACTTCCGGCTTGATGATGCCGGCCTTTTCAAAGGCTATCTCCGGCAGGGATTCCCCGAGGATGTCGCAATGGTCCAGGCCGATATTCGTGATGACGCTGAGTTCCGGAGAGATGATATTGGTACTGTCCAGACGTCCGCCCAGACCGGTCTCTATGACAGCCGCATCCACGCCGGTATCGGTAAACCAGCTGAATGCCATGGCTGTGGTTATCTCGAAAAACGACATTTCCAGATGATCGAAAGTCTCTCCCCATTGTTTCACATAATTCCACACATATTCCTTCGATATAAGCTCCACCGCCGTTCCTGACGGACCGTCCTCCGTCACGGCCCTTATCCTCTCCCGGAAATCGAGGATGTGCGGTGAAGTATAAAGCCCGACCTTCTCTCCGGAAGCGGCGAGCACGGCCGCGAGCATATTGGCCACAGACCCTTTGCCGTTGGTACCTGCAATATGTATTGTCCTGTATTTCTTGTGAGGGTGACCCGTCAGGGAATCGAAGAACTCCATCCTGTCGAGCCCCGGCTTGTAGGCACCGGCCCCGACCTTCTGGAAAGAAGGGAAACGCACGAAAAGCGCATTTATCATTTTTTCGTAATTGTCCTCAGAGAAGGATGTGCCCTTTATTATAAGATTTTCCATAAAATTTCAATGCAATTTCTGAAATGATGCCAAATTTAGTTAAATTTACCGGAGTTTATCTTCCGATATGAAAGACATTGACCTCATCCTGCATTCAGAGTATATAATAGACGGGCAGAGAATGGATGCCACCCCAGCGCAGATGCTGAGCGAATGTATGCCGGCAGCGGGCCAAGGCCTGAGTCAAAGGGATTACCCTCCGATCGTCGACGAGCCTTCGGATCCTGTCCCGGAACAGGTCCGGTACAGTGCCGGCAGGATCATGGAATACATGGAAGAACTCGGGGATGCGCCACATGAGAAAAGGGACATTCCGGCAGAATTCTCCGGCTCCATCACCCGGCTTTCCATAGCAAGGACTCTCATAGATACACTCTGGAAGACCGGACACTTCTCCCTGGGAAACATCCAGGCCGGAATACGGTGGGAATGGAACTGCGCTCCGGTAGGGAACATGGCCGCCTTCTACTTTTCAGTCGAGGCCTCCTGCCAGTATCTGTATGATCTGGGGGTACGGCTTTCCGGCTATTCCCTCGAAGAATCCGGAAAAGGGAACAGGATATGTCTGGAAAATCTGGAAATACGCAAGGACGCACTTTTCACTGAAGCGGTAGCGGAAGAGCCGGAACCGGTTCTGGAAGAAGACTTCCAGGATGCCGCCATGAACTGTCCCGAATATACCGAAAGCGAAAAGCGGCTCCCCAGGAAAAGGAAATGCCCCGAGGCCATAGTCCCTGACCGGAAAAGCTGGCTCATATACATTCCGTTCGACACATGCTCCTTCAAGCTCGGAGGCTCGCTGCTCTGCTGGAAATTCGGCAGCAACGGGGACAACGCCCCTGCAATCCAGGACCCCGACTATTTCATAGACTGCTACGAGGTGCTCCGGGAACTGGTAGAGGACGGCATAGTGATAAGCGGGGGCACGGTATCGGGAGGAGGCCTCATCTCAGCGGCCGGGCGCATGTGCAGGAAGACAGGATGTACCATAGACCTGAAAGGTATCGAAACGGCATATGGAGAAAAGGATATCGTACGCATCCTTTTCGCTGAAGTCCCCGGCGTAATCATACAGATCCGGGACAGCGACTACGACTATGTGGACGCCCAGCTGCTTCTGCAGGAAATAGCCTACTATCCTCTGGGACATCCTGACCCGGACAGAAAAGGCGTGAAAATATCCGAAGGCAGCCGGCCGGATGTCTTTTCGATCCTCTCCGCACTGCTCAACAGCACTACGGCATCAGAAGGAGAAGACTGACAGTCCGGAGACACACCCTGAAAGATTCCATAAAACCGCATAAATATGACACAGTACGCCAATATTCCGGAAAAAGGGCAGAAAGGGAAATTGCCCAAGATATTCGTGCTGGACACCAACATCATCCTGCATGATTACAGAGCCATCCGGCATTTCCAGGAAAATGACATAGTGATTCCCGTGGCTGTCCTGGAGGAACTGGACAAGTTCAAGAAAGGGAATGATGCCCTGAGCTTCAACGCCAGGGGATTCATGAGGGAGATAGACCGCCTGTCGGACCGCAGGATGTTCGGGAAAGAAGGGGTTCCTGTCGGACCGCATCTGGGGAATCTCAAAGTGGAACTGTACCATCCGTTCCCCGACGAGCTGAAGAACTGCTTCCAGGACGACACCCAGGACCACCGCATCCTCGCCACTGCCATGTGGGTCAAGAAAGAGCATCCGGGCAGGTTCGTAGCCTTAGTAACCAAGGACATAAACCTCCGTATGAAGGCCAAGGCCGTGGGAATGGAGGCCCAGGACTACCTTACCGACAGGATCGAAGAATCAAAGGTGGAGTACACCCGCAACGAAGTCAACATAATTTCAGACCTTCCGCAGGAGAAGGTCCAGAGCCTGGCATACGGCCAGGGAGGTCTGGACTACCGGGATGTCGGCAAGGAAGAGCCACGGCCGAACCAGCTGTACAAGTTCAGATGGGAAAAAGGAGACAGCTCATACTGCACGTGTGCACGGTACAGTGCCTCCAGCCGCAGAATCGTCCTGGTCAAGGAACGCCGCGCCTACGGGATTTCCCCGCGCAACGACGAACAGAAGTTCGCGCTGGACGCATGTCTGAACCCAGATATCAGACTGGTTTCGCTCACCGGAGGGGCAGGGACAGGAAAGACCCTGCTGGCCCTCGCCGCAGCTCTTGAACAGGAAAGGGACTATGACCAGATCATCCTCTCCCGGCCTACCGTGATACTCGGGAACCAGGAGATAGGTTTCCTGCCGGGCGACCAGAAAAGCAAGATGGGCCCGTTCATCCAGCCGCTCATGGACAACCTCAACGTAATCCGCAGCTGTTTCAAGCAAGGGAGCCGGCAGGCAGACAGGATCGATGCCATGCTGAATGAAGAAAAACTGCTCATATCCCCTCTGGCCTATATCCGCGGGCGCAGCCTGGGGAAAGTGTATTTCATAGTCGATGAAGCCCAGAACCTGACTCCGCATGAAGTAAAGACCATCATCACACGGGCCGGAGAAGGGACAAAAATGATATTCACCGGCGACATTTTCCAGATCGACCAGCCTTATCTGGACATGTATTCCAACGGGTTGACCCACCTCGGTGAAAAAATGTCCGGCCAGCCGCTTTTCGAGCACATCAACCTGAAAAAGGGAGAAAGAAGCGAATTATCTGAAATTGCAAGCAAATTGTTATGATAAATTCGATAAAACACGAAAATTTTTAGTAAATTAGCCGCGATTTGTTTCAACCTGAATATCTTATCAACAATACAAACACATACTTATGGACACCAAGAAAAAAAGAGTCTATCGTTTTGGAGGAAAGAATGCCGAAGGCGACGGAAGCATGAGGAATCTTCTGGGAGGCAAAGGGGCCAATCTGGCTGAAATGTGCAGACTGGGCATCCCGGTCCCGGCAGGATTCACGATAACCACAGAATGCTGTGCGGAATACTATGAACTTTGCGGAGGCTATACCGATGCCCTGAAAGAGGAAGTGGCGGAAGCCCTCAAGGCCACCGAGGCAATCATGGGCAAGAAATTCGGAGACAGGAACGATCCTCTTCTGGTCAGCTGCCGCTCAGGTGCGCGCAGTTCGATGCCGGGAATGATGGACACCATCCTGAATATCGGTCTTTGCTCTGAAACAATTCCGGGAATGATCAAGAAGACCGGCAACCCGCGCTTTGTCTATGATGCATACCGCCGTCTTATCATGATGTACTCGGATGTGGTAATGGAAAAGGCTGAAGGCATCGAACCGGCAGACGGACAGGGAATCCGCCAGCAGCTCGACAGGATGATGGAAAACCTCAAGAAAGAGAAAGGCTATGCATCCGACACCGACATCACCGCAGACGAACTCAAGGACCTGTGCGACCTGTTCAAGGCAAAAGTAAAGGAAGTACTCGGAGTAGACTTCCCTGACTCTGCGGAAGCCCAGCTTTGGGGAAGTATCGGAGGCGTATTCAAATCATGGAACGGGAAAAGAGCAATCGCCTACAGGAAAATCGAAGGCATTCCTGACGACTGGGGAACGGCTGTGAACGTCCAGTCAATGGTATTCGGAAACATGGGCAACACATCTGCGACCGGAGTCGCTTTCTCCCGCAACCCTGCAAACGGCGACAATAAATTCTACGGCGAATGGCTTATCAACGCCCAGGGCGAGGATGTCGTAGCAGGTATCCGCACCCCGAACCCTCTTAATGAGGCGACGAAGAACCCTCACAACGCCCATCTCGAATCTCTCGAGAAGGCCATGCCTGAAGTATATAAGGAGCTCGATGCTATCCGCGTGCATCTTGAAGACCACTTCAAGGACATGCAGGACATCGAATTCACCATCCAGGACGGCAAACTCTGGATGCTCCAGTGCCGTATCGGAAAGAGGACTGGTCTTGCAGCCCTGAATATGGCAATGGACATGGTCGAAGAAGGGATGATAGACGAGAAAACGGCCGTAATGAGAATCTCTCCGTCCCAGCTCGATGAAATCCTTCATCCTATCCTTGACCCGGCTTCGGAAAAGAAGGCAAAGGCCGTGGCTACAGGCCTTCCTGCAAGTCCGGGCGGAGCTGTAGGAAAACTCGTCTTTACTTCTGAAGACGCGATGGACCTGAACGCCAAAGGGGAAAAGGCCATCCTCGTCAGGGAAGAGACTTCTCCTGAGGACGTAGAAGGAATGAGGGCTGCCGCAGGTATCCTCACTGCCAGAGGCGGTATGACTTCACATGCCGCACTCGTAGCCCGCGGATGGGGAAAATGCTGTATCGTAGGATGCGATACCATGACCATCGACCTGGCAAACAAGGTACTGAAGTTCAAAGGAGCGGAGTTCCATGAAGGAGACGTCCTCAGCCTCAACGGAACCAAGGGTCTTGTCTACGGATGCGCGATAGACACTATGGACGCCACCGAGAACCCTCGTTTCATCCAGTTCATGAAGATGGTCGACAAGTTCCGAAAGCTCGGAGTCAGGACCAACGCGGATACTCCTGAAGACGCAGAAAGGGCTCTCAGTTTCGGTGCGGAAGGTATCGGACTGTTCCGTATCGAACACATGTTCTACGGAAAGAACTCCGAGACCCCTCTTGCAAAACTCCGTAAGATGATCCTTTCAAAGACCGATGACGAGAGACGCAGTGCGCTTGCAGAGCTGGAGCCGTTCATCAAGGCTTCCGTCAAGAGTACGATGAGAGTGATGGACGGAAAACCTGTCACGTTCCGTCTTCTCGACCCTCCTCTCCACGAATTCGTGCCGCAGACCACTGAAAAGAGGGAGGAACTTGCCAAGGAACTCGGCATCTCCGAGACCGATATCGAAAAGAGAGGTGAATCCCTCCATGAGGTCAACCCTATGATGGGACACAGGGGTGTGCGTCTGCACATTACATACCCTATGATTTCAGAGACGCAGTTCAGGGCCATTTTCACTGCAGCTGCAGAACTCATTGAGGAAGGGTTCCACCCTATGCCTGAAATCATGATACCTGTGACCATTTCCGACAGGGAGCTGAACTTCCAGAAAGCCATCTGCGACAAAGTCAAGGCCGAAGTTGAGGGAACTACTATCAGAAGACCTATCGACTACAAGTACGGTACGATGATCGAAATTCCTCGCGCCGCCCTTATCGCAGACAGGATGGCACGTACTGCAGAGTTCTTCTCATTCGGTACCAATGACCTGACCCAGATGACATTCGGGTTCTCACGCGATGACGTCGGAACATTCATGGGCGACTACCTCGGCAACAAGATTCTCGATGCGGATCCGTTCCAGACCATCGACAAGAAGGCTGTCGGAAAACTTATCGAAATCGGTGTCAACGGAGGACGCAGCACCCGTCCTGACCTGAAGGTCGGCATCTGCGGCGAGCACGGCGGTGACCCTGCATCCGTAGAGTTCTGCTACAAGATCGGGCTCAACTACGTTTCCTGCTCACCGTTCCGCGTACCTATCGCCCGCCTCGCTGCGGCGCAGGCTGCGATAAAGGAAGAACAGTGATGTAGCTGAACATTAGTCGATTAGGCGGTAGGCTTTTCACTTTCAGAGGCTTACCGCCTATTGTTTTAAGTAAAAGAGGCATCTATGCAGATTGAAGATAAAAATGTATATTTGCCATATAATCGGTTGATTTATGGTGGATAAAGTTAGATATTGGGCAGAATTGTTGGAAAAGACAAAAGCACTTCAATTATGGATAAAGGACAGGCTTTAGATATAGCAAGAAAATACAAGTCAATGGTAGCCGAACACCTGCCATTAAAGGCACTGTACCTATATGGCTCATACAGTAAAGGAAACTTTACTGACGAAAGTGATATAGACATTGCCGTAGTGGTCTCAAAGAGAAGTGATAACTATTTTGAAGACACTCCTTTACTATGGAAGTTAGGCAGAAAAGTCAGTTACCTGATAGAGCCTGTTTTGCTGACAGAGGATGATGAAAGTCCTCTATATGTTAATATTCTGAAGACTGGGGTATTGGTATAACTCTATTTATCCTTTTTCCTTTCCTGCTGAATAGAAGATGTATTCATTTCTGGATTTGTTCAAAAGAGAAGTGAATACATCTTTTTCTTTTGAATTACGATTTGTCAAAGATTTTGTTTTATTATACTAATGTTATATATTTGTGATATTAAATATGACACATGTATGGAGACAATAGCATTGGACAGGAAACAGACGGCTTTCAGGTTAAGGAAAGACCTGCTTGAAAGGCTAAAGATAGAGGCAAGGAAAGAAAACAGGAGCCTCAATAACTATGTGGAGAGCGTCCTTATGGATGTTGTCTACAGGACACCGAATGATGAAACTCTTGCTGCGATGAAAGAAGCCGAGGAAGGGAAAAATCTTACAAAGGTTGATACATCAAGTTTTGAATCATTTTTAAAATCGCTTGAATGAAAGAAATCGTAGCTTCAGGCAAATTCAAGAAAGATTTGAAGAGATATAGGGGCAAGCCTGAAACATTAAGAAAACTATATGAGGTTGTCGGTATATTGGAAAGAGGGTTAAATCTTCCAAAGCATTATAAACCACACATGTTAGCCGGAGAATACAGTGGCCATATGGAATGCCATATAGAAAATGACACTTTGCTGATTTGGCTTGACAAGGCAGCAAATATCATCAAACTGGTAAGGTTTGGCACTCATTCTGAACTTTTCAAATAGGACAGGCTCTCCAGCTGTTTATTTTATCCGTTATGGTAGGATATTTTCTTTCCTGCCGAATAGGATAGAATCGGATGTATTTACTTTTGGATTTATTCAAGAAAAAGTGAATACATCTTTTTCTTTTTGAAGTCAGGCAATGGACAGAAACTTTAAGTAAAAATAATTATATTTGGCTGTATAAATGCTTTTGGATTATGAGAAGAGAGCATATAGTAAACCAGATAAGGGAGATAGTTCACAGGGTTGCCCCTACTGCAAAGACAATCCTTTATGGGTCAGAGGCAAGAGGTGATGCAAGGGAGGACAGTGACATTGACCTATTGGTGCTTTTGGATAAGGAGCATCCGACTTTGGAAGATGAAAATGTAGTAAGGACACCTTTATGCGAACTGGAGATAAGGACAGGTGTTCTTATCAATCCATATATCATTTCCAGAAAGGCTTGGGAGAACAGACCATTCAAGACACCATTTTATGTGAATGTAGTAAATGAGGGGATTGTGTTATGAGAGAAACTCTTGACCAGGAAAGCCGTGATGCACTGATTTCCTACAGAATGGGAAGGGCATACAATTCTTTGGAAGAAGCTATTTATTAGAGGATGGAGGATATTATAATGCTGCCGTAAACAGATTATATTATGCCTGCTACTATGCTGCTATGGCCCTGCTTCTTAAAAATAACATATCTGCCCAGACACATAGCGGAGTAAAGACTATGCTTGGACTGCACTTTGTTTCCAAAGGGAAACTTCCTATCTCGGCGAACAACACATTTGCCACCTTGTTTGAGAAAAGGCACAGCGGAGATTATGATGATTTCATCTATTGTGACAAGAAAATGATTGATGCCCTTTATCCTGAAGCGAAAACATTTATTGAGCAGGTCAAAGAATTGATTGAAAATCCGGCAGAAGCAGAAAAGTAGCCTGAACCTACATAACAGTTTACATGGCAAAGACAAACCTGTGACCCAGCGCAACAAAAGGGATTTACCCAACGGAGTGAATCCCTTAATCTGCTTTTATTGTTGTGAGCTAAATTCGGAAACAATCATCACTCTTATGAAAAAAAATATGATATTATGGATGCTTGTGCTGTCAGGCATGATCAATTCCCGCACGGGTACAGGACTGCCAGGCTGCGTCTGAATATCCTTGAATCGGACGGAGCTCCGGGAATCTATGAATTCAACGCAATATACAAGGAGTAGGACAATCCCTGTCCCGCTCTCTCCATAAAGAAGGTCCCGGCAGATATCACAACCTGCCGGGACCGGTTTTATAATGTATCTTCTCTATAAAAGGCTACCATCTGTTGAGCGGCATGCCGCTCATTTTCATGCGGACTTTCTTGCGGACCGATTCGAGTACCGCCTCATGCTCCTCTTTGCCCTCCTCGGACTTGCCCGTAACAAAATCAAGATGTGCGGCCGCACTTGCAAGCACCGTATCTATCAGATCGACGATAAACTCCATATCCTTCTCCAGAAGCCCGCGGGAAGTAATGGCAGGAGTTCCGACCCTTATGCCCGAGGTAAGGAAAGGGGAACGGGAATCGAACGGTACCATGTTCTTGTTGACTGTGATATCCGCCTTGACAAGCTCCCTTTCGGCCACCTTTCCTGTAAGGTCCGGAAACTTGGTACGCAAGTCTATCAGCAGCAAATGGTTGTCTGTACCTCCCGAAACCACTTTATACCCGCGTCCGGAGAAAGCGTCGGCCATCGCAGCAGCATTGGCCACCACCTGTTTCTGGTACTCCTTGAACTCAGGCTGGAGAGCCTCGTAGAATGAAACGGCCTTTGCCGCTATGCAGTGCTCCAGAGGTCCGCCCTGCTCTCCCGGGAAGACACTGGAATTAAGTATCTGGGACATCTTTTTCACTACACCCTTAGGAGTGGTCAGCCCCCACGGATTATCGAAGTCCTTTCCCATGAGGATGACGCCGCCGCGAGGCCCGCGGAGCGTCTTGTGCGTAGTGGAAGTCACTATGTGGGCATACTTGACAGGGTTGCTCAACAGGCCGGCCGCAATCAGGCCTGCGGTATGAGCCATATCTACCATGAGGAGTGCCCCTACCTTGTCTGCTATCTCCCTCATTCTGGCCCAGTTCCACTCCCTCGAGTAGGCTGATGCACCGCCGATGATAAGTTTAGGCCTGCACTCGAGCGCTATTTCTTCCATTCTGTTGTAGTCGACCATTCCGGTCACTTCATCCAGGCCGTAAGGCACAGCATTGTAAAGTATTCCGGACATGTTCACCGGAGAACCGTGGGTAAGGTGGCCTCCCTGGGCCAGATCCAGACCCATGAAAGTATCGCCGGGCTTGAGGCAGGCCATCATCACCGCCATGTTCGCCTGAGCTCCGGAATGAGGCTGCACGTTGGCATACTCGGCCTCGAAAAGCTGGCAGAGGCGCTCTATGGCAAGCTGCTCTATCTGGTCCACGACCTCGCATCCGCCATAATACCTCGCTCCGGGATACCCCTCGGCGTATTTATTCGTACATACAGATCCAAGCGCAGAAAGGACCTGGTCGCTTACATAATTCTCGGATGCGATCAGCTCTATCCCGTTGGTCTGTCTTTCCTCCTCTTTTTTGATTAGATTGAAAATCTGAAGATCGTGTTTCATATATATAATTTAAATTCCAATATTCAGGTCAGGAATTACATATTCGGCAAAAGTAGTCAATTTTTTATTTTTAGTACCTTTGTGTTGATAACTTTTTTCGGAATTATTCATAAATGGGAACAGCAAACAGGAAACTCCTCAATATAGAACTCGGCAGGATGACCCCGGAACAATACAGGGAAGCCCCTGAATCCGGCATAGTCATCGTCCTGGACAATATCCGCAGCGCGCACAACATCGGCTCCGCATTCCGCTCTGCCGATTCTTTCAAGGTAGACAAAGTGTACCTGTGCGGCATATGCGCCACTCCCCCGTCAGCCGAAATACACAAGTCCGCTCTCGGGGCGGAATTCAGTGTGGAATGGGAATATTCAAAGGAAACCCTCCAGACAATAGAAAGGCTCCGCAATGAAGGCTATACAATCGTAAGCATCGAACAGACAGTCAATTCCATATCACTTGAAAATTTCATACGGGAGCCTGGGCGCAAGTATGCCTTCATATTCGGCAACGAAGTCTCCGGCGTCTCCCAGGATGCCGTCGATGCCTCGGACTTTTCCCTTGAAATACCCCAGTACGGCACCAAGCACTCTCTCAATGTCTCGGTCTCTGTCGGAATCATCCTGTGGGCGGCACACAATGCATAAAAAACATAGACCCGGTTACAATGCCGGGTCTATGGTAAATTCAAACTGGTCGTACGGTGCCGTACGCCATGCCTGGGAAGCAGAAAGCGGCGATATCGCGAAAAGAGGGGAAAAGGTCCTCACGCCGACAGTCCTGCCGTCCGGCTTGAACTCCAGTATTCGCAGCCAGCAGTCGCCTCCGTTCCCGTACCACTGTCCGTCATTGGTCTGGGAGTTGAACATCATCTGCGGGACAAGATGTCCGTCTGCGGCAGGATCCGTACGGAAGCCGCAAGTACAGCTGTAGTCGATATCACCGACATTGCTGCCGGCCTTGATTTTCGGAGGGATGCCGGTATGTCCACAAAGTACCAGTACGATGTTTTCCGACGGATAGACAAGTTTCTCCCATACTGCCTGCGGCCAGTTGCGTGGTGTGACCTTGTATTTTTCTTCCTCTATCCGTGTCCCGTCATGCCGGAGGAAAGAATGCACAAAAAGGATTACCTTATGTCCGGAATATTCCGGCTTTGATATGAGTTCCGACGCCCACTGCAGTATTTCATCACGCGGGGCGAATTCCAGGGCGACTATCAGCAGTCCGCCCCAGTTTTCATCGTTGAATTCATAGGCGGCGTTCTCAAGGGTATGTATGCCCTGCCAGTTCGGTGCGGTCGCCACCAGATGCTCCATATTTTCCGGATTCCGCTCAGGATATATATAGTCAGGCATTTGGGAATACCGATGCTCCGCTGCAATATAGCCGATATCATGATTTCCCTGACAGGCAATGTATGGCACCTTGCCGTCAAGAAATGACAGGGAATGGGAAACGGCTTCCCACTGCTGGCGCGAGGTCTGTGTCCCGTTCGGGAAATTCGGGAGCCCCCCTGCGATGACCTTGTTGTTCTGTTCTACGAGATCCCCTGTAATGAGGGCTGTCATCACATTGAGCCTCTTTGCATTCTGCGCTATCCACGCTGTCTGCAGATCGAAAAGCGGCTGTGTCGCCGAAAACTTGATGTAGCTCTGCGGGTCGCCGAACATTATCATCGAGAATGATTCCGGGTTTTCCAGCTGCGGATATACCGGCAGTATCGGCTCCGACTGCTTTATCTGTCCGGACATCAGCACGGAAGACAGCAGCATGACATTGAATATGGCAAATATGGTTTTCATGATATTCAATCACTCCTTTACTTCTTTTCTTCCGGATATCCGAAAGGATTGTCCACATACCAGCGGGCCTTGTAGATCTGGTAGCCGATCCTGTTGAAAAGACGGTTGCCTGCCACATCGCAGACTTCCGCCGACCACCAGGATCCCGATGTAGGCCGCATGACTATGGTCGGATAACCTTCAGGTCCTGAAGAAATGCTCTTGATATTCTTCTTTTCGAAACATTCGACTTCGCTGAATTTCGATGTCGCACAGTCGAAACGATAGACATTCTGTACCGATGTCACATACAGCGCATCCTCTCCGTATACCGGTGACAGGTCGTGGCAGCCGCTGTTTCCTGCAGGCAGGTCATACGAATTTGTCTGTGAAAGAGGGTCTTTGCTGCCGATTCCGGCATAGGCATACCTGTAGAGGATGGCTCCGGAAGCTGTCCACAGGCACTGTCTCTTGTGATCCCAGACCACATTGTGCCCGTCTGTCAGAGTATAGGTCCTGACAGGGGACGAGACATAAGGCCTGTCAGGATCGTATTTGTACAGAGTGAGCTTGTTCCCGGTACTTGAGGCCACCGCAATGCCGTTGTCCGGAAGGATCTCAGCAGAGTGCGGATTTCCTCCGGGGTTGGCATAGAACATGGCCTTTTTGTCTGAAATCCGTATCAGCGCAACACCGCCTCCGGAAGCAGTCACGAGAATGCATGTCCTGTCAAGCACAGGTTTCGCCTCGTCCGGAAGATTGAACCATTTCGCTTCCGAGGACGACAGTCCGCTGTCTTCCGGCTTCCACTCCCATGCTATCTTTCCGGTCGGCACGTCGATCATGACGACTCTTCCTCCGGCCTGCTCGGGCAGGATCATCACCCGGGTGGCTTCGTCAAGACTGATAGTCTCTTCCTCCTGGTCATCAGGATTCCACGGCACGAAAGGAGGCAACTCTTGTCCCTTGTAGCATCCCGTCAGGGACAAGAGCATCATTACGAACACGAAAATATTTCTTTTCATATTCATCAATAGTTCTTAACGCATCTTACCTGAAGGGCAGCGGATTTTTCGGCTTCGCTACGCTTAGTATTCATCATGGAAAGATTCATACTTCTTCCGCTAATGCAAAGAGAGCGAGCATAATTTTCATCCTGTTGTCCAATAAACCAGACATACCCATAACGGCCAAGACAATTCGTATAATTAAATGATCCGTCACTCTTAAAATAAGCAAGCGGATACCAGTTGAATCCTACCTGGTCGGCCCCTGACACAAATAATGCAAGCGCTTCACCGGCATCTGTAGCCTGCGTAGTAGTATTGTCCCAGACACCGCCTTCAGAAATAATACCGTTACCCCCTCGGAGCCACGCACCTGCATTGCCCATATTCTTGACTGTACTTCCGTTTCTATAGAAAGTTTCTTTTGTAGGCGCATTCGCAGGATTGCCGTCATGCCCTCCATTAAATGTATAGCCGCCCTGAACGAAATCATCCGGAACATTATATTCCACCTTGATAGCCTGGAGCAGATCCCACCAGTCGTTACCGTTGGCGATATGCCATCCGTCCGGACAGCACCCCTGGATCTGTGCTCCCAACTCGCTCTCCCCTCCGTCAAGGGTGAATTCATTGCCGACAGCGTCAGTCCCTTCATATCCAGGTTCATACGGACACTGCTCTGGAGCACATCCAGGTATTCCCGTCATGGCCTCATACCATGTATAGTAGCGTCCCTGGACCTCGTTGAGCCTCTGAAGCACGCTTGCATCGAGTGTGCTTCCGGAATTGACAATGTCCACAGTGCGGCCGAGATCCCCGTTCTCACCGGCTTCGCGGCAGTTCTCCACCATCCAGATCTTCGTACCGTATGTCTTGGTCTTATATTCAGACTTGTCAGTAACAGTCAGCGCTGCGCTGAATTCCATTACATCGCTCTTTCCGGCCTTGTTGACAGCAGCGACGGAAACGGTTTTCGCAGGAATCGTGCATGCTTCATCAGTAACCTGGACAGTAATAGTATTGGTACCCTGTCCGCTGACAATCCAGATATAATCTTTCTGATCATCCTTTACAGTCCATTCATAGGAATCCGCCTTTTCTACGGCAGCGACGGAGAACTGGAACTGAGAGCCGCCGACACACTCCAATGATGCGGGAGTCTTGGTTATCGGACCCGGTTTTGCAGGAGGCGTGACGACCTCTTCCTCATCGTCCTTGCCTGGATCTTCAGGTTCTTCCCGTTCGACGGCTTTTGTACATGATGTTATTGCCAAGGATACCATAAGCATCCCCGTAAATACCATTGAAATGGTTTTTCTGATCTTTTTCATGACTGTATGTTTTTTATCTGTATATTTTAATAATTAGGATTCTGTTCGAGGGCTCCGTTAAGCAGGATCTGGCTTTCCGGTACCGGCCACCAGTAATCCTTGTCCGGATCGAAATAACGCACGGCCAAAGCATTACCCGCATAGTCTTCTATCGGAGTGTTCATCACATCTTCCGCAGTGCGCCAGCGTCTGATGTCATTGTAGTAGAGACCTTCTCCGGCAAATTCGATTCTCCGCTCATGACGGATTTTTTCTCTCATTTCCCCTTTGCTGAAATTGTCATCTTCTGTTTCTTTTGTATACTCCGGCATTCCCGCTCTGCGTCTTACCCTGTTAAGCGCTTCATATACGGCATCCGAAGGTGAAGCGTCCACCTCATTCTGTGCTTCGGCGAACATCAGCAGCACATCCGCATAACGGATGAACATATAGTTAGTCTCGCCGATGCCGTCATCCGGGTCCCGTTCCTGCTCATCATATATGGAGAGTTTCTTGTGGGCAAAACCGGTAAACTGGCATATTTCCGAAGCGGAGCAGTTCTCTTTCCCGAGGAAGGTACTTCCCGGGTAGAAGTTCGTGGCATAGAATCTCGGATCAAGCCCGGTATAATCTCCGATTACGAAATTACCGCTTCCGTCAGCTTTCTCGTATTCCTCCATAAGTCCCAGAAGCGGAGCGTTGTTCCTGTACTGTATGCAGAACGTGTTGAATGAGTTGTTCGGGGTGTTCTTTGTCTTGGAAAACTCTATATTGAAGACGCACTCGCAGTTATGCTCGTTCTCAGGGAGGAACATTTCCCTGTAGTCATCATACAGGTCATATCCTGCGGCAGCCTCGTTATCGATGATGGCCTTGGACGCATCGGCAGCGTCCTGCCATTTGGATACGTCCCCGGACGGATTAAGCAGCGGACTTGCCTCGAAAAGCAGGAGTCTTGCCTTCAGGGCCATGGCCGCTCCCTTGGTCGCCCTTCCCTGCTGGTCGGAGCCGGACCATTTCCAGTCTAAAAGCCTTGCCGCATCATCCAGATCGGAAATGATGGCCTTGACTACGGCCTCTCTTGATGACCTCGGAAGAGAGCCGTGACTGTATTGCGGCTCATCCAGGATAAGCGGTACTCCGTTATAGTAAGTCACCAGCATGTAATAATACAGTGCCCTCAGGAATTTGGTCTCTCCCTCCATGGTGGCCCTACGCTCTTCAGAGACGGCAGCGTCCGGCAGGCGGTTCAGATGGGTGTTGCACCTTCCTATTCCCTCATAGCAATGTTCCCAGCGGCTCTCTATAATCCCGGTACTGTTCTTGGTGTGGGTACCGAGGGCTATTACGTTCCAGCCGCCCGAATTGTTGTAGTTGTACGCATTAGGAGAGCAGGTTTCTTCGAGCAGAGGAGTCGAGCCGCCGAACAGGCCTCCATAGGTAAGGACGTTATAGCATCCTGTCATTGCGGCCTCCGCACCTTCTTCTGTCTGCCAGAATGTCTCCACAGTGTATTTGTCATGCGGAACGGTTTCAAGGTTGCAGGAGACTGCTGCAGCCAGAGCGGCAGCTACCGCCATATATCTGTAGATATTCCTTTTCATATTCATTATTGTCAGAATGTTATGTTGAATCCGAAGTTGACTGTCATAAGGGACGGATACTGGATTATGTTCGTCGATGAAAGATCCATCTCCGGGTCCCACATCTTAAGAGGCGAGAAAGTGAAGAGGTTCTCCCCGTTGACGAACACCTGGCATCTGCTCATCCCTGCATGCTGGATCCAGCGCTGAGGCAGGGACCATGCAAGCTGCAGCTGTTTGCATCGCAGATACGAGGCATCATAGAGCCACTGGGTATTCTTGTAGTCATGCATTTCCGGAGCACCCGTAGCGGTATGAAGAATAGGAAGACGTGAATTGTGGTTTTGCGGAGTCCAGGCATCGGTAGCCCACTCCTTCAGGACACCTGCACCGTTCCAGAAAGGTGCGGCGAGATTGCCGGAAAGGTACGTGCAGACATCGGCCACGCCCTGGAACTGTGCTGAAAGTTCAAGGCCTTTCCAGCCTATCGAGAAATTGAAGGCATATGTTATGCTCGGAGTGAGATTGCCGCATACGGCACGGTCGTCATTGTCGATGTCATCATCATTGTCGAGATTCTTGTATCTGATATATCCGGGTTTGACGCCGTTGCCGACAGTGACCGAATTCTCGATTTCCTCATAGCTGTTATAGAACCCGTCAGCCTGATAGAGGTACCATGAATCAATAGGATAGCCTTCTTTGATTATCCTGAAATTGGTGATGTATTCCTGTCCGTCAAGATCGACGACAATATTCTTGTTGTAGCAGAAGTTTCCTCCTATGGAATAATGGAAATCCTTGAAGTCGTCCCTCCACTGGAGAGCGAGCTCGATTCCGTCATTCGCGACTACACCGATATTCTGCTTCGGACCGTTGAGGTTGCCTATCTGTGCAGGTATCTGGACATCGCGGAGGATGCCGGTGGTTATTTTCTTATAGAGGTCGGCGCTGAAAGTCAGCCTGTTGTCAAAGGCGGCAAGGTCCGCTCCGACATTATATGAAGTAGTGGTCTCCCAGGAGATATTGCTGTCGACAAAATCATCTATCGCTCCCCCCCCCTGAAGGATATCGTCAAAACTGTAATTGTACGAACTGCTGGCAACGACGGACATGAGGTACTCGTAATTTCCGATGGCCTGGTTACCCATCTGTCCCACGGAAGCCCTGAGTTTCAACAGGTCGATCTGCTTTACGTTCTTCATGAAACCTTCCTTGTCTATACGCCATCCCAGTGATACGGCCGGGAAGAAGGCCCATCTGTTTCCTCTGGCGAATTTCGAAGAGCCGTCATATCTGGCCGTGATATCCAGAAGGTATTTTTCCTTATAGTCATAAGTTATCCTTCCGAAATACGATGACAGGAGTTCGAGCGACTGCCCTCCGCTGATTTCATTCATGTTCGAACCAGGAGTAAGAGCATCCAGCTGATTGTTGAAATAGTCGCGTTTGCCGGCCTGGAAATTCTTGGAGTCATACCGTTTGTACTCTGAACCTATCATTACGTTCAGGTTGTGTTTTTCATTGAAGCTCTTTCCCCAGGAAAGGGTATTGTAGAAAGTATAGTTGATAATATTGTTGTCCCAGTCCTTTACGGAAACGTAAGCACTGAACGGATGTTTTTCCATTGTCTTGGGGTTGTAGGTGTACATCGCGTGCTTGAAGTTCTTGGACCAGTGGTCGGCCTTGACATATCCGAGATTGGCGTTGTACTTTATCCCCCACGGGAGGTCGTACTGGACATTCAGTTTTGCGAGGAAGCGCTGGTACTGGCGTTTTATCCGGCCTTCCTTGAGCTCCATCAGAGGATTCTCGATATTGTTGCGCCCCGGAGTGGACAGCCATGATGAAAGGTATTTTCCGTCAGGGAGTTCTGCTCCGAAAATCGGAAGCGCACGGTTGATTACGTTCATGGTGGTGGAAACTCCGTAGATAGGTTCGGTGTTGTACCTGAGGTTGCCGACTATCCCGACACCCACCTTGAGACGCTTGGTCACCTGGGAATTGAGCTTGATGTCCCAGGAGAACCTTTCCATATCGTCGTTGGCGATCATGATACCGCGCTGGTTCTGATAGCCGACAGAAACGGAATAGTTTATACCTTCGGTTCCTCCGGAAACGTTGGCATTGTACTGCTGCAGGATACCCGGTCTGAAACAGAGGTCATACCAGTCCGATGCAGGGTATGTGTAAGGGTCGTGCTTCATGCCTTCCTGATATTCGAGGATATCGTCCTCGGCATAGGTAACGCTGAGTTTCCCTTCATTGAGTTCCGCCTGGTTCCTCATCCTCATATACTGGATAGGGTCTGTGACCACATCCGGCAGACGGGTCGCATACTGCACACCCACATTGGCCGAAAGCTTGACCACCGGAGCGCCTACCCTTGCCTGCTTGGTAGTGACGAGGATAACGCCGTTGGCAGCCTTGGAACCGTATATCGAGGCGGAGGCGTCTTTCAGAACGGTTATGGACTCTATGTCGTGCGGGTTGATTTCATCCAGAGAGTACTCCATCCCGTCGACAAGAATCATAGGACTGGAGCTGCTCAGAGTCCCGACACCCCTGATCCTGATGGTCGCGGCATCGCTTCCGGCTTTTCTGGATGCAGTGTTGATATACAGGCCCGGCATGGCGTACAGGGCATGGGAGGCGTTAGTCAGAGGCTGGTTTTCCATCTCGGTCATCTCCCTTACAGCCACGGAGCCGGTCAGGTTCACTTTCTTTTGCTGCCCGTAACCGATGACCACCACGTCATCCAGCTGCTGGTAGTCTTCCTCCAGGGTGACAAACAGTTTCGCACTCTTGCCCACTGTCACTTCCTGAGTCTCATACCCGAGAGAAGAGACGACCAGGACCGAGCCTTCGACCGTAGTCATCGAGAAATTTCCTTTCGTATCAGTAATTACGCCGGTACCGGTTCCTTTCAGCGATACTCCGGCGCCTATCACCGGATCTCCATTCGAGTCCTTGACAGTTCCCGTTATCGTCACAGGCTTGCGCTCCTGGCCGCTGTCCGGATAAATTACGACCTGGCTGTCCATGACCGTCCATGTCAGATCGAGAGGAGAAAGGATCTTCCCGAGTACCGATGCGAGGGATTCATGGTCAGCGGTCGCGTTCACACGTGAACGGGCGTTGACGATGGAATTGTTGTAAACGAATGTGAAGGTAGTCTGGGCCTGAAGTTCCTTCAGGGCCTCCGAGAGAGGCGTGTCGGAAAACGACACCGAAACTTCGTCAGACTGGGTGAGCATTCCCGGATAACCGGGAGCCGCATAAGAGGTGCGGCACAGAACAGACATCGCCGCCACTGCCGTCAAGGCAACCAAAAGGCGATGACCTCGGTCGAATAAAGTTGTCAACATGGTTCAGTTACTAGTTGTTATACTGTTAATACAAGTAATACAAGACCGGCAGGCCTGTACCCTGAAAAAAAACAGTATTTTTTCAACTTTATCCGACTTCGGGCGCGGACGCAGGGTCAGATCCCCAGCCGCACTATATTGTCATCGAGCTCGTAATCCACGGAAGATGAGAGCTTGAGAATATCGAATACCCTTGTCACCGACTCTGAAGTGAACGTCGCGGTGAACCTGTCGTCCAGAAGGCTTTCATCCTCAAGGATAATCCGTATGCCGAACCACCTCTCGAGTCTCTTTATGACCTCCGGCATCGGAGTGTCGTCGAATATTAGTTTCCCGTCTTTCCATGCGGTCATGTCCTCCACCACGGGAGTTGTCCTGACAGGCTTCATTTCCCTGTCATCGTACAGGGTCAGCTGCTGGGAAGGCTTTACCGAATATATCCTTTCTCTGGAGCGGTCCTCGACTGTCAGCTCTCCGGAAACGAGAAGGAGGTTGAAGCTGTC
Source organism: uncultured Bacteroidales bacterium (assembly GCA_944325505.1). Classification (GTDB taxonomy): domain Bacteria; phylum Bacteroidota; class Bacteroidia; order Bacteroidales; family UBA932; genus Cryptobacteroides. The sequence goes on along the minus strand of CALVAJ010000003.1, from coordinate 95,590 downwards.
GTCGTTTTCATAAGAGGTTATATTGAATTCCGTTCCGGTCACTTTTACCAGTATGTCGTCACTGCATTCTATGAACATAGGCCTGTGGGAATCCTTTACCACCTTGAAATAGGCTTCGCCTTTCAGGCTTACAAGCCGGGCGGAGGAGTCGAACCTTGCAGGGAACGATATTTCCGAATCGCTGTTCAGCCACACCTGGCTGCCGTCAGGCAGTTCGACAAGACCCTTTACTCCCGAGCTGACGGACTGCCTGACTTCAGGCTCGCCGTCCGATTCCGACCCGGAGCCTGAAATAAATACCGTCCGGGCCCTGTCATAGTCCCCGCTGCTTATCCTCGTTATCTCGTATACTGCAAGCGGGACGAACAGCACCGCCGCCACTGCAGAGGCATACTTCAGCACCCTGAGCGCCCAGGTCCCGGCTTTCTTTCTTCCCGTCCCCGCCCCAATCCGGGAAAGCACCTTATCCTGGAAATCCGTCCCTTCATAGAACTTGTCCGGCATAGACGAGAAAGCCTCCTGTGCAAGGATTCCGGCGTAGCAGTCCCTTGCGGAAGCATCCTCCCGCAAGGCGGCCTCCACCTTCCCGGCCTCACTGTCGGAAAGCTCCCCTCTGACATATCTCCTGATCAGTTCCTTTTCCATTATCGAATATTACATTTTTATTACAATTACACTCCGATTCCCGCTTTTCCCTGAAAAAAAATCATTTCAACAGACTGCCGATAACCATGACAAACACGAGCAGATAGTCCTTAAGTCTGGTCCGGAACAGCTGCAGGGCTATTTTTATATGGTACTCCACTGACTTCTGCGATATCCCGCGCTTTCTGGCAATCTCCCTGTAGGTCATGCCCATCTCCCGGCTCATCACAAAGCTGCGGAGAATATTGTCAGGAAGTTCGGCATAGACCTTTCCGATAAGTGCGGAGAGTTCCAGACCTTCGATTCCGGCCGAGACCGGCGGATGCGCAAGCGCTTCCACGCGCAGTCTGACATCAGGGTCTTCGATGCTTTTCCTGGACTTGTGGGCTTTCCGCTGCAACCTGTTTATCGCCAGGTTCCTGGCTATGGTAAAGACATAGGATCTGAGGTTCTTGCATGAATCTATCCTGTCCCTGGTATTCCATAGCTGCACAAAAGAGTCCTGGGCCAGGTCCTGGGCCATATCGCGGTCTTTGGTGTACTTCGACAGGAACGACACCACGTTGAGATACTCGGCCCTGAAAAAGATTTCATAGGCAAGGGTATCTCCCTGTCTTATCGCTTCTGCAAGTTTGTTAGCTTCCATTTTCTGTATTTATCCCGCAAAAATAACAACAAACGGAACACAGAAAGCCCGCCATATGAAAAACAGCAGTTAAAATATTGTTAAATGACCTCAATGTCTCCAACCGGTATCCAGCCCTGGCGCCCGTCCGCAAGTTCGATATTCCGCCAGTCGCCGACGGCGTCAAGAATCGTCACCCTGGCCCCCTCGTGAAGTATGAAGAGATCCTTGGACACCTCTTCCGACGGGGAACTCTTTACGGAAGTCACAGGTACCATGACTATGGCGCCGTCAGCCCGCATGTAGTCTTTTTTCTGCCATACGGAAAAAGAGAATGACGAGGCGGTCAGCAGTACGAATACTATAGCCAGCGAAAATCCTGTCTTTCTCGCCGCGGCAGAACCGGACAGGAGAAACAGAAGGACCATCGATACGGTTACGGCCAGAAATATGAGAGACAGCCATGCCCATGCATCCGAGTCCAGGATATAGCACACGGCCCTGGTCCAGCTTTTCAGGACGAATTCCGGCACAGGGTCTATCTTGTCCTGGACAAGACCGGAGACTATCTGCAGGTTGTATCTCGCGTCCGAGCACGACGGATCGAGCTTGAGAGCACGTTCGTAATACAGAATGGCATGCGGATAGTCCGAGAGCTTGAAATAGGCATCTCCTATGTTGCAGTAGAGATACGGGGATTCGAGCCCGAGCCTGTCTATAGACGTATAGACGGAAAGCGCATCTTCCCACTGCCCGGCGGCATACGACTGCGATGCGCTGTTCCAGAGCGAATCCACATAACTGTCGTTGGCCGCACGGGAAACCGGCGGCAGGGCCATCACGAGAGCCAGAACGAGAGCCGCTTTGCCGGCTGCCTTATGTTTTTTCCTGTTCTTCATGCTTGAATCTATCGATGATATGACATCCAGTGCCTCCTGATAATGTTTCTTCATGGCTTCATTACCTGCATCAGGAGAATAGCGGGCAAACTCGCAGGCATCGATTATCCCGATAAGCGACCCGACCAGGGCGCTGTCCGCCCCTGCCGAGAGCAGTGTGTCGGAAATCTTCTCCTTGGAGAAATCCGCCGCAGACATGTTCAGTTTGTCCGATACGAAGCCGATTACTGCCTTATGGAGTTCTTCATAGAATGCAGAATACAGATTCTGCTCCAGATAATTTTCCGCCGACTTGAGGCGTTTCATCGCCATCTTGGTGGCCCGCCGGGTCTTTGTCCCTACGACATCGGCCCTTCTTGCCGCAGCCCTTGCGAATGCGGCCCACAAAACGGCGCCTGCAGCCAGGACAGATGAGAACAATACCCAGAACAACGGCGAGCCTGCAAAGAAGTCCCCCTTCGGAGAAAAGGCAGGAAGCTTGGTGCGGATATACCGGACATCTTCGCCAAGACTTCTGACACCCTGTCTGTTTACGGAAGGAAGGGAAGCCGATACCGCTCCCTGATCCTGTTCCTGGATTTTTCCCTTCTTTACATGAAGCTTTATCGGGTCCGTGAAAAGGGTCACGTATTTTCCGGCATTTATGTCATAATATGAATATTCTACAGGTCCGACCGTGAAATCCCCGTGACTTCTCGGGATGAACGGGAACTCATATGTCTTGCTTCCGGACGTGCCGCCGGAGGATTTGGATGTGTTTTCGGATGATTTGGTGTCATATACCTCGAAGTCCGGAGGGAAGCTGACCTTCGGCGCCTCCAGAAGGGAAACATTGCCTTTCCCGGAAATCGTCACTGTCAGGGAAGCCGCCTCGTGTGCGGACAGGGAATCACTGCTCATTACGGCAGAAATGGAGAAATCGCCCACGCCTCCGCCGAATGAGGCCGGTGCCCCTGACGGAAGAGGAGAGACCCTGACCTTGCATGAAGAGGAGGAGACTCTCTTGCGGATAGTCCTGTACTCGTCGAAGAATCCGTCGAATATGCTCACGCCTCCTCCGGAAGATACCCGGATGTTCACCAGACAGACGAGTTCCGCCGGATCTATGTTTATGGTTCCGGTCTGCTGCGGGATGAGCACGTATTTTCTAAGGACTGCCGTGTTGTATATCTTGCCGTCGTAGCTTTCCCTTCTGAACTCTATGTTCGTAGGGGCTTCCACCTCCTGGCTCCAGAACCCGTTGAATGAAGGGAGCCTTACATCCTCGAAGCCTGCTATGTTGGCCCTCTGGTAAAGTTTCAGGGTAGCTGTAACCGGCTCTCCGAGTACCACGTCCGACCTGCTGAGCGTCAGTCTGAGAAAGATATCTTCATCCCCGATTCCCGTCGCACTGTCGGCTGAAGTCCGTCCGCCGGAAGAAGATGCCCCTCCGGTCCTGCCGGAAGAAGAATCCGGCACCACCTCGATAGAGACACCCGACGAGGATATCTCCTTGCCTTTTACCTTTGCCGTTGCCGGTGGAAGCGTAAAGGTGCCTGTCTTCCTGGGCATCAGAATGTATGTGTATGTAAACTGCGATGACTTGGACCTTTTGCCATTGATTATCTGCAGACTGGTAGAGCGTCCTTCCTGAGGGCCCCACACGAGCTGGAAATCATCCCCCTGGCTCCACTTGAAGTCGGAGGGGGAATCCTCCCCTTCAAGTATGAACGTGACATTGAACTGCTCGTCGGCGGCAACGACGTTCGGGGCGCCGACCCTTATCGTCGTCTGGGCGGAAACGGCAGCGGCCGTAAAAAGTACGGAGAAAAGTATAGCTGTCAGCCTTTTCATATATGTTATCCTTTTTACCAATTCTTTTCTTTCTGTCTGGACTTGAGTACCTGGGCCTTCTCTTTATTCACCTTGTCCTGGGTCTCCTTTTCCTTGGCCTGGATGGCCTGGAGCATCTGCTGGGCCGCCTGAGGGGTTATCTTGGGCTGCCGGCCCTGCTGCTGATTCTGAGGACTGTTATTCCCGTCCTGATTGTCCTGATTCGGGTTCTGGTTCTGGTCCTGATTCTGATCTTTGTCCTTGTTCTTGTCTTTATTGTCGTCTTTGTTGTCCTGATTGTCCTGGTTCTGTTGGTTCTGCTGATTCTGCTGGTCTTCCAGTTTCTTCTTTGCGTAAATGTAATTCTCCTTGGCATCCATGTCCGAAGGGTTCCTCAGGAGGGCCTGGCGGTAAGAGTCTACGGCGGCCTGCCAGTTCCCGGCGTCTGCCGTAACATTTCCGACATTATAATAATAGTCGGCTGCATGCTCGGATGCAGGAGCCGTCTCCTTCAGTTTGTCGTATATCTTTCCGGCCTGTTCCTTGTCTCCCATTTTATAGAGGGTATTCCCAAGGTTGTAGCCTGCTGCGAAGGATGCGGAATCCTTTACGATTGCCTTACGGTAGTCGATCTCCGCAGCCTTGTAGTCCTCTTTCCTGAAATCGCGGTTTCCTTTCCTGATATCCTTACGCACCGGATTCTGGGCGGAAACGGATACGCAGGCCAGGAGAGAAAAGGCCGCCGCCAAAAACATATGTCTTAATGATGTCGCCATAAACCTCTGTCCTTTTTTTAATTGAACAAATGCCTCTTGGATCTCCTCTCCCCTATAAGCATCTCTATCACGAAGAATACCAATGCTATAGCGAAAAAGTACATATACTGTTCGTCAAACTCCTCGAATACCACGGAACTGAACTGCTCCTCGTCCATCTTCCTGATGCTGTCAACGATAGGGTTCAGTCCGAATTCACTGTTTCCTGCCTTAATGTACACCCCGCCGCCGGCACTGGCCACTTCCTTCAGGATTTTTTCATCAAGCCTTGTCACTACAATATTGCCGTCCTTGTCCTTGAGCAGCCCGCCGTCCATAGGGATGGGTTCACCTTCAGGAGAGCCTATTCCTATGGTGTAGACCCTGATTCCCATATCGAAAGCCTGCTTCGCGGCCGCCACCGGGTCGTCCTCGTGATTTTCCCCGTCAGTGATGACGATGATGGCACGGCTCTTTTCGCTCTGCGCACTGAAACTCCTTATGGCAGTGTTGATGGCATCGCCCATCGCCGTACCCTGTATCGGGACGGAGCCTGTGGAAATCGAGTTAAGGAACATCTTGGCCGAGACATAGTCAGTAGTGACAGGAAGCTGTACGAATGAACTTCCGGCAAAGACTATCAGCCCTATGCGGTCGTCCCTGAGCCTGTCGACAAGTCTGGATATGGCAAGTTTCGCCCTCTCCAGCCTGTCCGGAGAGTAATCTTCGGCAAGCATGGAATTGGATACATCCAGCGCTATCATTATTTCCACGCCCTCAGTCCTGTGCTCCTTAAGCTTTGCACCTATCTGCGGCCTGGACATCCCTATCGAAAAGAAAAAGAAGGCTATGGAGAACATGACAAGCCTCCACCATCCTTTCGGACGGGACGCGGAAGGCATCAGCATGGAGACCAGAGCGGGATCTCCTATCTTGCGTATCTTTTTCTTTTTCATATGCAGAAGCAGGGCATATGCGACAAAGAAAAAAGGAATCAGCAAGATCAGAAAAAGGTATTGCGCCTGTGCAAAATTGATCATCTCATTTCCTCCGTCATTATGGCAGTCTTCTGATTACAAACATCTTCAATACCAGTTCAAGCAACAGGGCGACAAGGGCGACAAGGGCGTACTTCCCGAAAAGTTCCTTGTACAGCGGGAAGCTGTCTATGGTGGTACGGTCCTTCTCCATCTTGTTGATTTCACTGTAGATTTCCATGAGTTTCGTGTTATCGGTCGCCCTGAAATAACGGCCTCCCGTCGCTTCCGCTATCCCGGAAAGCAGGTCTTCATCGATTTCGACCCGTACATTCTGGACGTCCACACCCCATGGGGTCATGACAGGATAGGGAGCCGTCCCCATGGCTCCTACCCCTATGGTATATACCCTCACACCGTATGTCACGGCGATTTCAGCAGCCGTCTGAGGGGTGATTTCTCCACGGTTGTTCACTCCATCGGTAAGCAGGATGACAACACGGCTTTTCGCATTGGAATCCTTCAGTCTCGCTACTGCTGTCGCAAGCCCATTGCCGATGGCCGTCCCGTCTTCTATAAGGTCTGTCTGCACCTCCTTCATCAGGTTGATGAGAGTGGCCCTGTCGGTGGTCAGAGGGCACTGGGTATAGCTTTCTCCCGCAAAGACCACGATACCTATCCTGTCCGAAGGCCTTTGCGATATGAATTCGATGGCGATATCCTTGGCGGCGCTGATACGGTCCGGATTGAAATCCCTTGCCAGCATACTGGTGGAAACGTCCATCGTGAGCATTATGTCTATTCCTTCAGTGTCGATCCTTTCCATGGACTCCGAGGACCGCGGCCTGGCTATGGCTATGATTATCATGACCAGGGCAATGGTCCTCAACACGAACGGGAGATGCCTTATCCACCCCAGAGCCGATCCTCCGGAAAGTTTCCACGGAGTGGCGACCGAGACCCTGAAATGAGGTCTCCGCCCGGTCAGTTCCACATAGAGGTAATGCAGGACAAGCAATACCGGTATTATCTCCAGGAACAGTATTTTCGGATATTCGAAAAACATATTCTCTTTTATTTATTCTGAATCCTATATCATTTTCCGGAATCGGACGGTTCCGGATTTCCGTTGCCTTTTTCAGTGGCATCCGCATCTATTTCACTCTGGTAAGTCAGGGTCACGAACCTGACTGCGGCAGGCACTGCGGACGCATTCTCCTCATCGGAAGCGACATATTTGGCGAATTTCACGAAGTCGGCCCGCTCGAAAAGAGCCCTGGCCTCATTGTACAGATCCTCCGGGATATCCTTCCCGGAAAGCCCGTCGAATATCTCTTTGGTAGTCATTTCCATCGCCGATACTCCATAGCGGGACACTATGTACTCTCGCAGGGCGTCAGTGACTCCGGAGTAGAAAAGCTTCTGCTTGTCGGCAGCCCAGTACTTGTCCCCGCGCAGACGGTCGAGCTTCCTGAGCGCGACTATATGGGCGGGTTCCCTGCCGAGCAGACCATTCAGACTGTCTTTCCGTCTCTTGAGTATGATATATATGAGGAAAGCGATAAGGCCGGCAACGGCTATGCCGCCTGCCAGGTAAGGGAGCACCTCCATGAACGTCACCGGGCAGAGAATCTGTCCCTTGATGTCATGCAGCCGGAAAGTTGCCGTATCGACCGGTATCGTCTTCACTTCGAGGGTCTGCGCGTTGAACACCAGAGTATCCGTCTTTCCGGACCCGTCCAGCCTGAGGACGGAGATCGGAGGCAGGGGATATTTCCCCTCATCGAATGATGTTATGACTACACTTCCTTCGAGAGTAAAGACCCCCGGAGCCCCTTTCTTTCCTTTTTTGAAATCCAGGGTATCAAGCTTCCACGGGGATACCACCTCTACGCTGTCGCGGAATCCTTTCGAATAGTCGGGAAAGGCAAATCCGGTCCCCTCCCTGACGTTCTCCAGGCGGAAACCGTACTGCAGCTGGTCGGCGATAAGGACCGAATCCCGTTCCTCAACCTGACGCAGGAAAGAGCCGCTGACATGCGTTATGCCGGGACGGCCGGCTTCCCTGTCCTGCAGGTCATCCGCATAAGCCCGGCAAGGGAGCAGGACTGCCATCACAGCCGGCAAACAAGCAAATATCTTCATACTACATTCTTTAAATTAAAAATGCCGGTCATCTGTTCCGGAAAAAGGACATAAGCCCTTTGACATAGTCTTCATCCGTAGAAATGCTTACGGCATCGATGCTGTATTTGTTGAACAGCCTGGCGGCAGACCGGGTAACGGTCCCGAACCATTCCGAATACATCCTGCGCATCTTCTTCGATGTATTCACCCATGAAGAAGCACCTGACTCGGAATCCTTGATATGGACAAGGCCGATATCCGGCAGCGTCCTCTCACGCGGGTCATAGACCTCGATTACCGAAAGGTCATGACGTCCGGCAGCCACTTTCAGGGCATCTTCATACCGCGGCATTCCATCCTGGTCCACATCGAGCATGTCGGACAGCAGGAAAGCCGTGCATTTCTTCTTTATCGCATTTGTAAGATACTGCAAGGCGGCTCCAATGTCAGTCCTGTCGGACTCCGGTTTAAGCTCTATTATCTCGCGGATGATATGCAGCAGATGGCTGCGGCCTTTCTTGGGCGGGATGAATTTCTCCACCTTGTCGCTGAAAAACAGGGCGCCGACCTTGTCATTGTTGATAATGGCGGAAAACGAGAGCACGGCGGCAATCTCCGCGACAAGATCCTTTTTGGTCATTCCCGCGGTGCCGAACAGGCCCGACCGGCTGACATCTATCAGCAGGACAACGGTAAGCTCCCTCTCTTCCTCGAAGACCTTGACATACGGGGAGCGCAGACGTGCAGTGACATTCCAGTCCATATTGCGCACGTCATCACCGTACTGGTACTCGCGCACTTCACTGAATGCCATTCCCCGGCCCTTGAAGGCGGAGTGGTACTCTCCTGCAAAGATCTGATGCGAAAGAGCACGGGTCTTTATCTCTATCTTCCTGACCTTCCTTAGCAGGTCGTTTGCACTTCTGCTTTCCATTATGGAACCTCTACTGCGTTGATTACTTCAGCTATGATGTTCTCCGTAGTGACATTTTCGGCTTCAGCCTCATAGGTGAGGCCTATCCTGTGGCGGAGCACCTCGTTGCAGACGGCCCTCACGTCCTCAGGTATCACGTATCCCCTTCTCTTTATGAATGCATAGGCCTTGGAAGCCATCGAAAGGGAAATGCTTGCACGAGGCGAAGCCCCGTAGGAGATAAGGCCGGAAAGTTTTCCAAGACCGTAATCCTGAGGCGTCCTTGTGGCATATACGATATCCACTATATACCTTTCGATCTTCTCGTCCATATAGACGTCACGCACCACCTGCCTTGCGCGGATTATATCCTCCGGCTTGAGGATAGGGCTGGCCTTCGGGAATTCCCCGGTATTGTTCATCCTGACGATCAGCCTCTCTTCCTCTTTCTTCGGATAGCTGACGACCACCTTCAGCATAAAACGGTCGACCTGGGCCTCAGGAAGAGGATAGGTACCCTCCTGTTCGATAGGGTTCTGGGTAGCCATCACAAGGAACGGCTCGGGGAGCCTGAAGGTCTCGTCGCCGATTGTCACCTGCCGCTCCTGCATCGCCTCCAGAAGCGCGGACTGTACCTTTGCAGGCGAACGGTTGATCTCGTCGGCCAGAACGAAATTCGCGAAGATCGGGCCTTTCCTTATCTGGAACTGCTCGCTCTTCTGGGAGTATATCAGAGTACCGATAACATCGGCAGGAAGCAGATCCGGAGTAAACTGGATACGGCTGAACTTCGCGTCTACGGCTGAAGCCAATGTGTTTATGGCCAGTGTCTTTGCAAGGCCGGGGACACCTTCCAGAAGGATATGTCCGTTAGCCAGAAGTCCGATAAGAAGATTCTCCACAAGAGACTTCTGTCCTACGATCACTTTCCCCATTTCCATCGTGAGGAGATCGACGAATGAGCTTTCCTTCTGAATGCGGTCATTAAGTTCTTTAATGTTAACGCTCTCCATAAAAATATCTGTTTGCTTTTAAACTACTTTATCTATTTTTGCAGATAAATCTTTCAAAGATACAAAAATTCAAAGAATCCACATGAGATTTATCCTACGGCTTTCATATAGCGGCGCTTCTTCCTGCGGATGGCAGCAGCAGAAGACCGGCACGAGCATCCAGGGGGAGCTTCAAAAAACGCTTTCAATGCTTCTGAGGTGCGATATTCCCGTAACCGGAGCCGGCCGGACAGACGCCGGAGTCAACGCCGTGAACTACATCGCACATTTCGAGGTGCCGGACGGGGTTCAGGCAGACCCGGAGTTTTTGAAATACAAATTGAATGCCATCCTGCCCAGAGAGGTCGCCGTCCATGAAATCGCTCCTGCAGACGCGGATTTCCATGCAAGATTCTCTGCCCTTTCAAGGGAATACCATTATTTCATACACAGGAAAAAAGACCCTTTCATGGAGAGTTTCTCCCATTTCTGCGTCTACCCTTTAAACATGGAGAGGATGAACAGAGCCGCGGCCATGCTTCTGGGAGAGCACGACTTCAAATGCTTTGAAAAGACAGGGGGGAATAACCTCACATCGCTGTGTACGGTATATGAAGCGGTCTGGGAAAGTTACTCTCCGACACACGTGTCCCTGATGGGCTATCCTGCCGGGCCGGACGACTATATCGTATTCAGGATAAGGGCCAACAGGTTCCTGCGCAACATGGTGCGCGCCATAGTCGGTTCCCTGATAGACGTAGGCCGGGGAAAACGCGACACGGAATGGTTCGGCAGACTGATAGAGTCCGGCTCCCGCTCCGATGCCGGAGAGTCCGTCCCGGGGAAGGCCCTGTTCCTGAGCGGAGTCCGCTACTTGTCCAAGAACTGACCTGCAAGTCTCAACAGGTTTTCGGTCCAGCATGCCAAAGGCGAAGGACAGCTGAGCAATCCTCCATTATACTGAAGATTCTGAAAAGAATATCTGATACGGTAATGAGGATTATACTTCCTGGTATACTCTGAAAGGCTCCGTCCGCTTATCCTGTTTTCCGCCTTTACTTCCATCGGGACTATTTCCGCGCCCAACTGTGTCACGAACTCCACCTCAGCAGTATTGCCGGAAGTCCAATAATATGGCTTATCGCCTTCAAGTACCGATACAAGAGATTGCAGAACCATATTCTCCGCCATTGCTCCTTTAAATTCCGTATATCCGGAATTGCCGTCCAGGATCACTTCGGGAGGAATATTTGCAAGGCGTCTTAACAGACCGCAGTCACTCACATACACCTTGAACGAATCGATATCCGAATATGCGCTCAGAGGCATTCCGGGCTTGGATACATTGAATATCCTGTATATCAGGCCGGCATCTTCCAGCCATGTCAGTGCATCTTCATAATCCTTTGCTCGGGCTCCCGTCCTTATGACTTTATAAATGAACTTCCTGTTTTCCTTGGACAGTTGCGACGGTAGCGAATGCCACAGAGCATTTATCCGCGACACCTGCAGCGGTTCCGCATATTTTGAAAAATCAAGTTCATACAGATCAAGGATTTCCCGAAGTTCATCATCGACAGCCCTCATGCCCTGATTGTCTATAAGCTTCACCGCTGCGGCAGGCATTCCCCCGCAGACAGAATAACGTTTATACTCCAGGACAAGTTTATTCAGAATGATTTCCGGCAAATGTTCCAGCGACTGCAGATTCTCGACAAACTGATATGTCCGGCTGTCAGATACAGCAAGAAACTCCCTGAATGTCAACGGAAACATTGTCAAGGTCTTTACCTTTCCGACAGGCACCGCCATCTGCTTCCGCTTCACAGCTACTCCCAACAGCGACCCGGCGGCTATAATATGATATTCAGGAGCTTCTTCATAAAAATATTTGAGGCTGTTCAATGCCTCTTCGCATTCCTGGATCTCATCAAAAACCATCAGTGTATTGCCTGCAATTATCGGGACATCGGAATACAATGACAGTCCCCGTATAAGTCTTTCCGGATCTTTGGTCTCCCTGAATACCGACTTCAGTTCAGGTGTCCGGTCGAAATCGAATTTGACATAGTGTTCGAAACATTCCTTTCCGAACGCTTCCATGACCCAGGTCTTCCCCGTCTGTCTCGCTCCCCGCAAAAGAACCGGTTTCCTGTCCGACGCATCTTTCCATCTTTTCAGCGTCTCTGTCATTTCCCTCTTGAATTCCATAAAATCTCACCATTAAGTATGAAAAAATGTAAAAAATCACACAAATCCATACTTGTTTATGCAAATATATGGAATTTTCTAACAAAACCGGTATCAAATTTCAAAACAGTTTCTAAATTTACATCCTGAAAATTCAGGATGTGATGGATCAGGACATATACGGATACTCGTTGTGCGCGGCATTGGCTCTGATGATTTTCTTCGGAGTCTGGTTCATAGTTGCACGGAAACCGGACAAACCGGTTTTCGGCAACTATATCCGTTCGAGAAGGATCATGGGGGCGGCGCTGCTCGTGCTTTCCGCCAACTATACGGTGCATCTGCTGCTGCGCCCCCGCTTCACGGCTCCGGACGCAGCCATACTGATGAATCTTTCCACATACTACATTTCCGCATGGCTGTTCAGTTCGGCTCTTACCTCACTGCTTGACAGCCATTATATTACCCGCAGGAAATTCACTTTGCATATCATCAGCTGGCTGTGCTTCTCCGCCGCAGCGGGAGCCGTCATGATACTGTTCCCGTCCGGGAAATTGAACACAGTCGGCATAATCGCCCTGACATTGTGGTTCCTCATATATGCTTTCCGGCTTGCAGGCAGGCTGATACGGGAATACAGGAAAGCGGTCAGGCTGTTTGACGAGACGCAGTCGGACGACATAGGCTCATACATCGACTGGCTGTCGGTCTTCACATGGTGGGCGGTCATCTACGGGATCGGATGCGGACTTTTCACATTCATACCGGAAAAATATGTCTTCATCTGGATACTTTCGTCCATTCCGTTCTACATCTACCTGTTCTGTTCCTACATGAACTACATGCTTTTCTACGAGAGAGTCGAAACGGCACTGGAGACGGAGATGCCCGAAAGCTGCCGGCAGAACCAGCCTGCGTACTTTGCCGAAATAGAGAAACGGCTCGCCGGCTGGATAGGCCGGAACGGATTCACGCTTCCCGGTCTGACCATAGAAGACCTTGCAGGGGATCTATGCACCAACCGCACCTATATTGCCGGCTACATCAAGTCCGTCTACCATGTCACATTCCGGGAATGGATCGCGGACCTGAGGATAGAATACGCCAAGAAGATGATGTCGGAACATCCGGAAATGACAGTCGGCGCAGTTGCCGAAGCATCCGGATTTCTGTCTCTGAGCTATTTTTCCAGAATATTCACGGAAAAGGAAAGCATCTCCCCGGCAAAATGGAAACGGACCCTGGCATAAGGCCGGCTGTCCGACAGTGTTCCTGAGAAAACAAAAGGGGACCGGTCCTTGTCCCGGACCAATCCCCATCTTTTAATTGCATACGGGCACGCAGCCCCTGCAATCACAGCATCAGGCCTATTTCCACTCAAATCTGAACTGGGCCCTGACCCCCTCACCCGGAGAGCCGGCCGTCAATATGAGTGTGTCACCATTGCCGACAATAGTTTCCGTAGCCGCATTATCCAGCCGCCAGGTATTGTCGGTAGCGGAATAACTCATGGTTATGTTTCCGTCATCAATATCATCACCGGTAGTGTCATCTTCTATGAAATGTCCGCGCAGCTCCAACGAATGATCCTTATATATGGACATCTTTGAAACGGACATGGTCAGCTGGTTAGCGGCATTCTTCCAGTCATCGGGATTATCTCCGGAATTATCCGGCACTTCCTGGTAGAATTTTCCGAGATGCTGTTCCTGCTTGCCGTCAACGGTGTACCAGAATTCATTCGTGAGTTCCGCCGTGTCACCCGCATCATCGGAAAGATAGCCTATCTTCAGAAGAGTCACGGTCAGAGTCCGGTGAGTCGTCTGCTGGACAACAGGAGGTTTGGCCAGATAAGACTTCGCCGCAGCCTCAAGTGCCGATTTTCTGGACGGGGAAGATGCAAATTCCCAGATAGGAATCAGTTGCGAGCCATCGTAGTCGATCATCACCCATTTGCTCTGGTTTTCAAGGCTTGCAAGCCATTCATTATACGTCGATTCCGAAACATTCGGGTTCTGCGAGGCATACTGTGATTCCCCGCCTCGTGCCTTGAGTGAAGACTCGAAATTGGCCGCCTCATTCCTCATTTTCTCGTAAGACGAGAACTCTACAGAGGCAGACCCTCCCATCGACAGGAGTTCGAATCCTCCCGAAGTGGCGACACTCCAGTCAACGGCCTCTTCCATCACACTGACATCAGCACTCATGGAATAGTCGAGAGAACCTCCGAGGACGAATCCTGTGATTACATGCGTACCGTATTTCAGGAACAGGTCTGTTGCCGCCATATTGTCTATGTCGGTCTGGGCTTCAGGCATCACGCTTGACTTGAGATCTTCAGCCGTCAGATTCGGCAGAATCTTGTAGGACTGTTTCTTGGTAATGTGACGGAACGAAGAATATTCGTTTTCCGCCGATGACAAGGCCGCCTCGGAGAATGAAGCCGAAACGGAGGCGGAGAAGCCGAGGTAATTGGCTGAAATGCCCGCTTTTGTAGACAACTGGCTCTGATATTCCTCCATGGTCTTGGCATAGATATACCGTTCTTCCGTAGAATTAAGGTTGATTACATCCGCCATGTATCCGTTTTCAATGAGTTTGTCGATGTCCAGGATGGAGTTCCGGACATACGCGTCCGCCGCATATTCGCCTGAAGCATCGTATCCCTTGCCGAGATGCTTGTAATCCTCGATTCCGGTCGGGTTGGCTTCCTGGATTATCTGAAGGGAAACCGACTTGTTCAGCAGGGTATTGGTAAACGACAGCTGGGTCTTCCTTTCCCTGTTGAACTGGTTTTTCTGCACGGACAGGGAAATCAGGGCGTCTCCCGTACCGGATGAAGGAGATACGGTCAGCCACCGCGGTATATCCGTCCCCTCGGTATTGTTGAGCTTCCAGTCTCCGGTGGAATTCAGCTGGGCATACCCGACGGAGGCATCGTAACTGAGGGATATGGACGGATTGTCAAATTCAAAGAAAAGTTCGGTCACAGGCTGGATCACCTTAACAGCCTTGGACAGAGTCTTCCCGTTTTCTTCCGTAAGGGACACGGTGACATACGCCTCCCTGTCCTCTTCGACATTCATATCGGCGGAAATGACTATATCCTCGCCCTGAAGGCTTGCCTTGCACCAGTCGGACGAGCTTCTCACCTCTACCTGTCCGGTAGCGACAAACGGTATCCGCATTTCTTCTCCTTTGGAAACAAGGGTGATTTCAGACACGAGCAGATCAAGCGCGGAAGCCTCTCCCGACTGTGTCACGGAAATCCTGCACACGAGCGGCACACCCGGCTGTCCCGTCGTATTGAAAGCGACCTCGGCAGTACGGTCTTCGCCAGTAAGGTTTTCCGATATTTCCAATATTGCCTTACCGTCGGAAACAGATGCCGGAGCTATCCATTCCGCTCCGCAGGAGCATTCCACTTCAATGCCGGCTCCACCGACTAAATAAGCGACTTCAAGGCTTCCTCCGGCTTTGACCGTTGAAAATTCCGTTACCGGCAATTCCAAGAAGTAAGAATCGGCGCTTTGTCTTACACTCACTGTCCTGACAATGGGCTTTCCTCCCGTCTCGACCGTAAACGTGAGCAGGGCCTCCCTGTCTTCTCCGCTGCCGTTTGCTTCAGCAGCTATCTCTACGACTGCATTACCATCGCCCTCGTCCGCGGAAAGCTTGCACCATGATGAAGATGATACCGCTTTCCAAGGATAATTGGATGTCACGACAAGTCTGTATGTATCGGCACTGTTGACAAATGTTATCTCACTTGCGGAGACAGAAAAGTCCGCTTCCTGCGGAGTCT
Organism: uncultured Bacteroidales bacterium; assembly: GCA_944325505.1. Taxonomy (GTDB): domain Bacteria; phylum Bacteroidota; class Bacteroidia; order Bacteroidales; family UBA932; genus Cryptobacteroides. Next base: position 79,850 of record CALVAJ010000003.1, on the reverse strand, counting down.
GCACTATCGTAATCACGGCACTGCACAGACCGCCGGACACGGTTATGCAAGCCTTCCGGTCCGAAGTCCCGTCATTCGGCTTTACTGTTATCACAAATTCTCCCTTGTATGAACCTTCACCGCCGGAAACTACACACCAGTCTGCGTCTGACACCGCCGTCCAGCTCTGGTTTGTCTTGACCTCCACGGAAACGGCACCTCCGTCATAGTCCATCTCAATCTCTCCTTCCGCACTGAGAGTGAGATACGGAACTTCCTCCTTCAGGCAACCCGACGGCAGGAACAGAATGGATATAATGGCAGCCAGGTGGCTGGCAATCCACGGAACAACATTCTTTCTCATAATCCAAACATTTTATGATTCTTATTTTTCAAGCATTTCTACAAGTCCTTTCTTTGCATCCGAATCAGGGAGAAGAATAAGGATGTCTTTGGCCTCGGTTTCTTTCCCGAGAGCGGTTTTCACTACCGCCCGGTTGATACAGTCACAGTCTTCAAGCAACGGCTCCGCTGCTGCATAGTCCCGGGACATGATATAAAGCACAGCAAGATTATATCTGGCTTCACTGATTCCGGTGCATCTCCTCAACAAGGCTCCCGCCTCGTCCTTGCGCCCGTTTTTCAGATACACCAAAGCTTTGTTATACAGTATCTTTTCGGCGACCCCCGAATTAGGAAGACGGTCAGCCACAGATTCGGCGCCCTTGTAATCCCCGGACATCACTTCCTCCAGCATCGATTCATTCAGTGCGGCCGCATCGGCTTCACTTTCCTGCGCAAAGACCTGATTCCCTGACACACGGAATGAATCCGGCCGGATGCTGCCCGTGATTTCAATGCTGCAATATCTGAGACCCGGATATACTTCACGCCTTAGATCCTGCCATTCTCTGTAAAACCTGTCACGGATGATATTCTCCCTCAAGTCCGGGTCTGCAACAGAATCCACGACAGCAAGGATTTCATCCTTATGTTCAGAAAATCCTTCAGACACAGCCTGTCTGACTCCTTCCCAATTCTCTTCAATTACAGAAAATCCGCATTTGTCCATGTCGACTCCGGCTTTAGAAAGCAGGTTTTTCACGGCCTGGACCCTGTTGTTGCCGAGATTCCTGTTATACTCCACGCTGCCGTCCGGGGAGTTCGACACCTCCACCGTCACCGAATAATCCTTGACATCGCTCTTGGAAAGCACGCTGCGGACGTATTCCGCCATTTCGGTCCTTATGTTTTCTTCATCAATTGAATAGGAATCCAACCGGAAAAGAAAGCCGTCCGCAAGAGGAGAAAAATCCGCAGGCTCCGGAGATTCAGAAGGCAGGACATGAAAATATTTCTCGAGGAATTCCAGATCCGCAAAAGCATTCGGGTCCGCTGCAGAAACCGGGAATGTCCCGGAAGAAAGAAGCACCCTGCGGCCATAAGCATCGGCATAAATGTCCACCTGGACAGAGCTTTCCCTCATCCATTCCTCGAAACCGACGGCATTGAGGCTTTCCAGTCCTGTGGAGCCGTGCCGGCTGTATCTTTTTCTTACGGAGATGCTGTCGGAGAAATCCGGCTCATATATGTCATTTCTGCCGTTGAAAGTATTGTGCAGAGAACCTTCCGCAATACATGAAAGAAGCGGTATCTTTTTCGTTCCGTCCTTTGAGACAAGTGTCGGGACCAAAATGATTCCGGTGTTCGGGTTCCTGAATCTTTCCGGCACTTCCGCCGTAATGTCTATATCTGCTGTCCCCGCGCCCGAATAGTCTATTTCTGCAGCACAGGCTACGGAAACTTTTTCTTCGGAACCGGCGGCTTTCCTGAGTCCGGAACAGGATATGGCCATCAGTGCAGCCGTCAGTGTCATGATTGTTTTTATCGCATCCATTTCCGTATCATTTAATGAAGTAAGTGAATTTTATGCCTATTTTTGTAATGCCCCAGTAATCCCTTGATGCCGGACCGAAGCAGGACTGCCTGTCGAAGGGGTCATAACGGTTGGCGAAATCAAGCCGGTTCCAGCCGAAGCCGATTGTCCCTTCCACATTCCAGCGTTCATGGAACATGAAGGCATAGCCATAGGAAACGCCGGCCCCCTTGAAGTCCCCGACATATCCCATTTTGCGCATGGACCAGTCATATTGCCCATACTGTCCGTGGATTCCAAAGACATGTCCTGCGAATTTGTGCCTTGGCCAGAAACGGACCTCGGGCCGGACAAGCCACAGATTGCTTTTACGCCCGTTTGACCATGACCACGGATTGACCAGAGCGTCAACGCCGGCAGACCATTGTCTGGCAAAACCGACTTCCACCCCTATATTGGGTGAAAGGGCGGCCCAGCCCAAAGCATTTGTCGTCACACCTACGGTCTGGGCATCTGCAGTGTCCGGCATCATGAATACAAGAAACGCGATGCCCCAGAATTTCCAGATTTTACTTTTCATAAATATTGAATTTACAAGTTGTGCCATTAACAAATTTAATCCGGAAAGCCGGCCTTTTCAACCATGCTTGCGGATCGGACAAAAAGTTTTGCAGCCAGAACAAAAAATTGTCGTATCGGCAAAAAATTTTGTCGCCGCGACAAAACAGCCGTGCTATTATGGGCTATTTCAGACAATATCTCATCGTCGGCGGGATACCGGAAGCCGTCCAGACATTCGTGACCGCAAATTCCCATAAAAAAGGGAATAATATAATATCCTGGAAAAAAATAAATGTAATGCCCGCATGGGACTGGCTGCCCGGCAAAGATTAGATTTTGCCGTTAGAGCAAAGCCGACGGTTGCATACGAGGGCCCGCACTGCTATATTTGGGAGAAACATTTAAAACCATTATAGCATGAAAAATTCTGGAAATGGGCCGTGATACTGATGACGGCGACAATGGCGGCAGGCCTTGCGACTTCCTGCGAAGAAAAGGACAATGAAGAACCGGTGACAATCAGAAAGACATGGCTGTCCTTTGATGAAGAATCCGGCGAATACGTCGGATATGATTTCGGATCAATAAACGGTAAATTATGCCTCATAGAAACCTTTGTAACGAAAGAAGAGGATGCGGAAAAGTATTCTCAAATGTTTGAAGTTGAAATATCTGTGAACGACATCCTATATGTTGATATGGAAAGCATGGTAGGAATATCCTTGGAAATAACCGAAACCGATGCCACAAGCGGCCGGATTCGTTTGTGTGAATCCATAACAGGTGAACTCCTAACAATAGAATATAAGAATCTTACCAAGGACTCGGTCACTTTGATCTCTTACGAAGACGGCACTGCCGAAGTACTTGAATGCCGTACCCCTGCGGGATGGGGGCTGACGGTGAATAACTATGTGGACCTGACATCGGCTGTTCAATAGGCAAACAAAAAATCATTAAATTCTCATCCTGAGGATGTGATGGATCAGGACATATACGGATACTCGTTATATTCACTGAAAAGGAAAGCATCTCCCCGGGATTCCAGATGGAAACATGCCATGCTTTGAGTGTTTCCATTTGGAATCCCGGGATTTTTGCCTAATTTTGCACACTTTTGTACTTTAAGAACGACAATAACATGCTTTTCAATCTTTTACAATCAGGTATCGATGCTATGGAGACTGTCGGGGAGGCAGTACCCCAGCAGCAGGAGATGACAATGTCGCTTTTTGAACTCTTCATGAAAGGAGGGGCTCTGATGTGGGTGCTGCTGGCACTGTCCATCCTGGCGATATATATTTTCGGAAAAAAATGGTGGATACTGCGAAATGCAGGGAAAGTAGATCCGAATTTCATGAAAGACATAAGGGATCTGATTACCGACGGAAAGACGAAATCGGCAGTTGCGCTGTGCCAGAAATATGACACCCCTGTGGCAAGGCTTGTGGAAAAAGGCATCGACAGGATGGGCCGTCCGCTCCAGGACATACAGACGGCCGTCGAGAATACCGGCAACGTAGAAGTGTCCCGGCTCGAAAAAGGCCTTCCCATTCTGGCTACCATAGCAGGAGGCGCACCTATGATCGGGTTTCTCGGTACCGTGACCGGTATGGTACAGGCATTCTTCAACATGGCCAATGCCGGCAACAACATCGACATTACCCTCCTCTCCGGCGGTATCTATACCGCAATGATCACCACAGTCGGAGGACTGATAGTCGGCATTCCGGCCTACTTCGGATACAACTATCTGACATCCAAGATATCCGACATCGTATTCAAGATGGAAAGCATCACCATAGATTTCATGGATGTCCTCAACAAGTCTTCTGAAAGCAAATAGGTCACACCATGGCTATTAAAAGAAATACACGTATCACTGCCGAGTTCTCGATGTCCTCGATGACGGACATCGTTTTCCTGCTGCTTGTATTCTTTCTGGTGACATCCACCCTCGTAAACCCTAATGCACTGAAGCTTCTGCTGCCCAAAAGCACAGGCCAGGTGGCAGCCAAGGCGACAGTAAGCGTATCCATAAAGCACTATCTGGAATCCGACACATTCTCATACCATATAAACGGGAATCCGGAGCCGGTAAAATTCTCAGAAATCGAGGATGACCTGGTAGAGCTTCTCCAGAGCGAGCCGGATCCGACATTCTCCATATACGCCGACGAGAGTGTGCCGATCAAGGAAGTGGTGCAGGTGATGAACATAGCGAAAAGAAACCATTATAAGGTGATACTGGCGACTTCGCCCGAATAGGACAGGGTTTGGATTACAGGAATGGCCGGACAGGACAATAATAAAACAGGATGGAAAGCTGCGATGCCGAATATTGTCGGTATCGCGCTCACGGTTATCGCACATGGTGTGATTATCGTTACGGGCTTCGTTTCCGGCCTCAAGTACATGTACCCGCCTCCTGAAGAACAGGCCATGCTTATAGACTTCACGGAAGATACAGCGGAAATTCCTGAACAGGAGATAACAAGTTCCCGCCCCACAGCCGAGAAAGCCAGCCCCGAAGAGGAGGTAAAACTGGTCCAGGCATCCCAGGCGCAGGAAACGGGAACAAAAGCCAATGAGGCTCCGGAAGCCGTAAATGATGATTTCGGGGATGTGGAAAAGCCGCAGCCTCCACGGGAAAAGGAAATAGACCGCAGGGCCCTGTTCCACGCTGCGGACAACAGGACGGAAAAAGACACTCTCGCTGCGCAGACAGCGGCAAAAGTATCCGAAGCGCTGAAAGCCGGTCATGCAGGCGGCAACATCAGGACCGGGAATACCGATGACGAGCCCGTAGCCAGCCTTGCAGGCAGACGGGTTCTCGGAGGTCTGCAGAAACCGGATTTTCAGGTACAGCAGGCAGGGAAAGTCGTGGTATCCATTAAAGTGGACCAGTATGGCAAGGTACTTGAAGCCGTGCCGGGCGCCCAGGGGACCACAGTGACAGACAAGACCTTGTGGGAAGCTGCCAGGAAAGCGGCCTTAGAGGCTTCCTTCAATATGAGCAGCGATGCTCCGGCAGTCCAGGAAGGGACCATAACGTATATATTCAGATTGACAAAGAAATAAGACATATTATGGCGTGAGCCATTTCATTACATTATTAAAAAATTTTAACGCGCCCCACGAAGGGGTAAAGACAATGGAAAACTACAGAAACGACGGCTTCGACAGCCAGAGCGGCGACCGTAGGGATTACGGAAGCGAGCGGAACTCGGAAAGGAATTACTCCAGCGGCTATTCTCAGGCCGGGCGGAAACTCCGCCACAGGAAAAACTACACAAGCGGATCGGACAGCAGCCAGGACTACCAGCCTGCCAGACGTACGTCCTACTCATCCGACGAGCGCGGAGGTTCACGTACTTATTCTGACAGAAGGTCATCAGGCTATGGAGAGCGCCGAAGCTACGGCAGCAGGAACTCCGGCGGGAACCGTGGGTACGGAGACAGGAGTTTCTCCGACAGGAATGAAAGAGGAGGATACGGATCTGGACGCCAGTCACAGAGAAGGTCATACGGAGAAAACAGTGAAGGCCGGCGCTCCTACGGCGAAAACGGCAATGAAGGACGAAGGTTCTTCGGTGAGGGGGAAGAAAGGAGAAACTACGGGAGACCTGCAGGCAAAAGGAATTTCGGAGGGGCCAGAAGGAACGCCCCTGCAGCAGGAAAAGGCAGAAGACCCGGAGCCCCTTCAGGAAGGAACGCCAGAGTACAGGATGCAGCTACTGCGGGCATCAACAGGATGATAAGCAGGAAACCCCAGCTGGATGACACGAGATTTTCCGACAATGACATGGTGAATATTCCGGTAAAGGAAGAAGTAAGGCTCAACAAATTCATAGCCAACTCCGGAGTATGTTCCCGCCGCGAGGCAGACAACCTCATTCTGGCAGGAGTAGTCACGGTCAACGGCAAGCTTGTCACCGAACTCGGGACCAAGGTCAATATATACACTGATGACGTAAGGTTCAACGGTGAGAAGCTCAGAGGCGAGGAGAAAGTCTATATAGTGATGAACAAGCCTAAAGGCTTCGTTACCACGGCAAGCGACCCGCACGCTGACAAGACAGTGATGGATCTTCTCAAAAGCTGCACGGCAAGGGTATTCCCTGTCGGACGCCTGGACAAGAACACCACCGGCGTACTCATGTTCACCAATGACGGTGAGATAGCGGAGAAGCTGACGCATCCGTCATACGACAAGAAGAAAATATATCAGGTGACTCTCGACAAAGACCTCGGCAAGGAGGACTACGACCATATCATGAGCGGAATCGAGCTTGCAGACGGGGTGATAGCCGCAGACGAGCTCGAATACATCGATGACACGGATCACAGGAAGCTCGGAATCGAAATCCATTCAGGCAAGAACCGCATCGTCAGGAGGATATTCGAATCGCTCGGATACAGCGTAAAAGGCCTTGACAGGGTGTATTTCGCAGGCCTTACCAAGAAAGGACTCAAAAGAGGAGCCTGGAGATATCTCTCGCAGGGTGAAGTCAATATCCTGAAAATGGGGGCATACGTATAGCCGCAGACTATGAGCGAGAAGAAGCACCGTGCCGGATTTGTGAACATAATCGGGAATCCGAATGTCGGCAAATCCACCTTGATGAACGCCCTGGTGGGAGAAAAACTGTCCATCGTGACGGCAAAGGCCCAGACCACGCGGCACAGGATAATGGGGATAGTGAACGGAGAAGACTACCAGATAGTCTACTCCGACACTCCCGGAATCCTCAAGCCCAACTACAGGCTCCAGCAGAGCATGATGAACTTCGTAGATACCGCTATCGGCGATGCCGACATCATCCTGTATGTGACAGATGTAGTGGAAAAAGGCGACAAAAACGCCGAATACATAGAGAAGCTCCGCAAAATAGAGTGTCCTGTAATACTGGTCATCAACAAAATAGACATCAGTACCCAGGAACAGGTGCGCCAGCTTATGGACTGGTGGCAGGAACAGCTTCCGCAGGCTGTCATCTACCCGGCGTCCGCCATGGAAAAGTTCAACCTGGAGAATATCTTCGATGCCATAATCGAGCATCTGCCCATCGCTCCGCCATGGTACGACAAGGATGTCTTTACGGACAAGAACCTCAGGTTCTTCGCATCCGAGATAATCCGGGAGAAAATACTGCTGAACTACAGCCAGGAAATCCCGTACAGCTGCGAAGTCGCCATCGAAGAATTCAAGGAAGGGGCGGAGCGCTATGAAATCAGCGCGGTAATCTATGTAGTCCGGGAATCCCAGAAAGGGATAATAATCGGCAAAGGAGGCGCCGCCCTGAAAAAGGTCGGGACACAGGCCAGGATTGACATGGAGGATTTCTTCCAGAAGAAAGTCTTCCTCAGGCTTTTCGTCAAGACAGACCCTGACTGGAGGGAAAACAAGAGAGAACTTAAAAGGTTCGGATACGAATACTAAAACTTTTGGAGAACACATATGGATATGGACGAGATGGATCTGCCGGTAGAAGGGCAGGAGGATGACTATAGCGATACGCCCGTAGAAGAAGGCGCACAGCCTACCGGGAAATTCGACAGGCTGCTCAGCGAAAACAGCCGGAAATACAAGCTTTCCGGAATGTTCAAGGAATGGTTTCTGGACTATTCCTCCTATGTCATTCTCCAGAGGGCCGTCCCGCACATTATCGACGGTCTGAAACCTGTCCAGAGGCGCGTTCTTCATGCCATGTACAGGAAAGACGACGGGCACTACACCAAAGTAGCCAACCTGGTGGGAGAGGCCATGCAGTTCCATCCGCACGGTGATGCGTCCATTCTCGGGGCTCTGGTCCAGCTCGGACAGAAGAATCTCCTGATAGACTGCCAGGGAAACTGGGGGAACATCATCACCGGCGACCCTAACGCGGCAGCCAGGTACATAGAGGCGAGACTTTCGAAATTCGCAAAAGAGGTGGTCTTCAATCCGAAAATCACCAACTGGATGACCTCTTACGACGGTCGCAATCAGGAACCGGTAGAGCTCCCGGTAAAATTCCCTCTGCTCCTTGCCCAGGGAGCCGAAGGTATTGCCGTAGGCCTTGCATCCAAGATTCTTCCGCACAATTTCAACGAACTGATCGATGCCTCGATATCCATTCTCAAAGGGGAGGATTTCGAACTCCTGCCGGACTTCCCTACCGGAGGATATGCCGACTGCTCGAAGTACAACAAGGGCCAGAGAGGAGGAACGGTCAAGGTCCGCGCCAAAATCGAAAAACTCGACAAGAACACCATCGCCATCACCGAAGTGCCTTACGGGAAGACCACCCATATGGTGATAGAATCCATCATAAAGGCCAAGAACAAGGGTAAAATCAAAATCAAGAAGATAGATGACCTGACCACGGTCCAGGCCAATCTGGTGATACATCTTCCCAACGATGTCTCTCCGGACAAGACAATCGATGCGCTGTATGCGTTCACAGACTGCGAAGTATCTATCTCCCCGAACGCCTGCGTAATCGTAGAGAACAAGCCCCAGTTCCTGAATGTCAACGACATACTGGTATACGACACCATGCATACCAGAGATCTCCTCGGACAGGAGCTCCGGATAAGGCTGGACGAGCTGGAAGGCGACTGGCATTACGGTTCCCTGGAAAGGATATTCTTCGAGAACAAGGTCTACAAGATTCTGGAAAAGGACTCCGGCAGCTGGGAGGAACAGCTCGACGAGGTATTCGCTACGATGAAGACCTATCAGAGCCTGCTCAAAAGGGAAATCGTGATGGAAGACATCGGCAAGCTGGTGGAAAAGCCTGTAAGGAAAATCTCCAAATTCGATGTCAAGGCACTGGATGAAAAGCTGAAAGGGATAGAGGCCGAAATCGACGAGGTGAACAACCATCTGGAGCACCTTACCGAGTTCACCATCAACTACTTCAAGAATCTCAAGAAGAAATACGGAAGCGAATTCCCGAGACAGACGGAAATCGTCAGCTTCGAGTCCATTACGGTTTCACGCGTGGTGAACAACAACGCGAAACTTTACGCCAACATGGCCGAAGGCTTCGTAGGCATCGGACTCAAGAAAGAGGACAATGCGGATTTCATCTGCGACTGCTCCGACCTTTCGGAAATAATCGTATTCCGCAAGGACGGGAAATACAGCGTCACGAAAGTCAGCGACAAGGCTTTCTTCGGCAAGGACCTCCTGTATGTCGGACTTTTCGACAGGAACGACTCCAGGACCATCTACAACGCCATCTACCGCGACGGGAAAAGCAGCGTGACATACGCCAAAAGGTTCGCCGTCACCAGCATTACCAGGGACAAGGAATATGACCTTACCATCGGCACGCCGGGGTCGGCCGTACTGTGGTTCACGGCCAACGGGAACGGCGAGGCGGAAACGGTCCGCATCAGCCTCAGGCCGCGCCCGAAACTGAAAAAGTCTTCCTTCGAATACGATTTCTCGCAGCTTGCGATAAAGGGACGTGCATCCAGAGGAAACCTCGTCTCCAAGAATCCTATCCAGCGTATTTCACTGAAATCCAAGGGAATATCCACTATCGGCGGGAAAGACATCTGGTTCGACCAGGACATCAACAGACTGAACGAAGACGGAAGAGGCCTGTATCTGGGACAGTTCAACACCGGGGAACACATCCTGGCCATATTCAGCGACGGGACGTATTACACTACGTCGTTCGACCTGAGCAACAGATACCAGGACAATCTCCTGAAAGTCGAAAAGCTCGACACCGGTAAGACCTACACGGCCATCTACTACGACGGGAAACAGGAATGCTTCTACATCAAGAGATTCTCCTTCGAAGTGAGCGACAACACGCTCCAGCCTTTCATCTCTGAAGAAAAGGGTTCATACCTGGTAGCCGTCAGTGATGACAGGCACCCTCAGATAGAAGTCATATTCGGTGGAAAACACGAATACAGGACTGCAGAGCATATCGATGCCGAAGAATTCATAGGCAAGAAGGGCTATCAGGCCAAAGGGAAGAAGGCAAGCCAGTACGAGATAAAGGAAATCAGGTTCATAGAGCCTCTGCACAAACCGGAAGACGACATGGAGGAAGACGATGCGGACAGCATGAATCCTGAGCCTGACACGGACGACAAGGCCGCTGCTCCGGCCGATACTCCGGCCGACATGGCTTATGACGGGAAAGAAGATGAGGCGGACGAACAGTTGAGCCTGTTCTGACGGCATGGGCTGTCCTGATTTTCCGGAATGACATTATTTACAGCCCGGACCTGTTCCGGGACAGAGGAACATTTATGATAATATCACTGACAGGATTTATGGGATGCGGGAAAAGCAGCGTAGGCAAGCTCCTTGCCTCGCTGCTTTCCTGCTCTTTCACGGATCTTGACACATATATTGAAAAACGGGAAGGAAGGACGATTCCGGAAATTTTCGCAACTGACGGAGAAGCCCTGTTCAGGCAGATCGAAAGGCAGGCCCTGTACGAGGCAGTGTCAGCCGGACATCCGGACTTTCCTGGAGGGGAACATCTGCTGGTCCTTTCCCTCGGAGGAGGGACTCTTACCACTCCCGAGTGTGCGGAACTTGTGAAAAACAGGACCTTCTGCATCTATCTCAGGGCTTCAGCCGATACTCTGGTCCATAATCTGGAGAATGACTTCGAGAGAAGGCCGATGCTCGGTCCATCCGGAGCTGACACCGGAAAATTACGCGCCAGAATCGGCCAGCTGATGGAGCAGAGAGAAAAAACATACAAGGATACGGCACGGTACATCATGGATATTGACGGGAGGACCTTTAATGATGTGGCATCGGAGATTGCCGCAGTGCTCGGGAATATGGCTCCGCAGCAGAAAGATGCAGGACGGCAGAGAAAGACCGTCATGGATCCGCTCAGGAAAAAAGAAGTGGCGCTGACCCCTGAAGAAGCCGTAAGACAGTGGTGCATCCGCGAACTGCTCCACGGCCGGATGAAAGTCCCAATGCACATGATGATGAGCGAAACAGGATTCAGGCTCGGAAGCAAACAGTTCAGGGCAGACATACTGGTATATGACAGAAAGGCGGAGCCGCTCGCGGTAGTAGAGTGCAAGCGCCCTGAGACCAACCTGGACAGAGATGTCCTCGAGCAGGCCGTCAGATACAACATGGTACTGTCTGTCAAATACATAATCATTACCAACGGAACCAGTACCATCATCTTCCGTAAAGGGCCGGACGGATACAGACCTGAACAGTCGGCACCGGAATATGAAGAAATGCTGAAATAAACTGCTAACTTTGCACTCCGAAGCGGGAAGCATTCACAATTTATAAACCCGGACAGGACATATGAGTACCATCACAGAAGGATTTCTCGACCACAGGATATTCAATATAGTTTCCACAGCGGCAGAGAAGACAGGAGTCCGCGCATTCGTCATAGGAGGCTATGTCAGGGACTGCTTTCTGGGCAGGCCGTGCAAGGATATTGACATAGTGGTGGAAGGAAGCGGGATAGAACTGGCCCGGGCCGTCGGGGAAACCGTAAAAAGCAACGTTTCCGTATTCAAGAATTTCGGCACGGCCATGCTTAAATACCACGGCATGGAAGTCGAGTTCGTCGGTGCGAGAAAAGAATCCTACAGAAGGGATTCCCGCAAGCCGATAGTGGAAGACGGCACTCTCGAAGATGACCAGCTCAGGAGGGATTTCACCATAAACGCCATGGCATTCAGCCTCCAGAAAGAGGATTTCGGGGCGCTCGTAGACCCGTTCGGCGGAATACGGGACCTGGCTGCAGGCATTATCCGTACTCCTCTTGATCCGGACACGACATACAGTGATGACCCGCTCAGGATGATACGTGCCATAAGGTTCGCCACAAAACTGACATCGGGGGAAAGAGTGTTCCGGATTGTACCGGAATCGCTCGAGTCGATAAAAAGGAACAGGGACAGGCTGTCGATATTGTCCAAAGAAAGGATAACCGAAGAACTGAACAAGATACTTGTCTGCGAAAAGCCGTCGATAGGGTTCAGACTTCTGGATGACACCGGGCTTCTGGAGTACATCCTGCCCCAGCTGACGAAGCTGAAAGGAGTGGAAACGGTAGAGGGGAAAGGCCACAAGGAGAATTTCAGCCATACGCTGGAAGTGGTGGACAATGTCGCGGAGTATGAAATGGCAGCCATTGCCGCAGGCAGCCTCAACAACTATGAATACGAGGACGGTACAGAAGTCATAAAACCGCGCACCGGACCTTATCTATGGCTCCGGTGGGCAGCCCTTCTGCACGACATAGGCAAGCCTGCGACCAAAAGATATTCTCCCCAGGCCGGATGGACTTTCCACGGTCATGAAGTCGTAGGGGCAAGGATGGTCCCGAAGCTGTTCCAGCAGATGAAGCTTCCGCTGAACGAGAAAATGAAATACGTACAGAAGCTGGTCGGGCTGCATCTCAGGCCGATTGCGTTAGTGACAGAAGAAGTCACCGACTCGGCGGTACGGAGGCTGCTTTTCGATGCCGGGAACGACATAGATGACCTCATGCTTCTCTGCAACGCCGACATAACATCCAAGAACCCCAGGAAAGTCGAGCGCCTGAAAAGGAATTTCGAACTTGTCAAAGGGAAACTCGCCAATGTAGAAGCCAAAGACGCCATCAGGAACTTCAAGAACCCTATTACAGGGGAATACATAATGAAGACCTACGGAATCCCGCCTTGCCGTGAAATAGGCATAATAAAAGAATACGTAAAGAACGCCATCCTGGACGGCGTAATAGAAAACCGGTTTGAAGATGCCGACAGGCTCATGAGGGAAAAGGCCGCTGAACTCGGCTTCAATGAAAAATGACCCTGCAATGCCCCTTCCTGAAAAATATCTGGAATACATATCCGCGGTCCGCAGATATTCGTCCCGGACAACGGAAATATATGCCGGTGTCCTTGAAGACTTCATAGCATACGCCTTTCCTGAAGCCGCGAACCCCGGCCGGGTAACGGACGGAGCACTCAAGGAAGCACTCACGCCTCAGATGATCAGAAACTACGAGGCGCATCTGCTCGGAGAAAAAAGCCGCAATCCCAGAACCGTAAACCTGCATATCTCCGTACTGAGCGGATTCTGCCGGTTTCTTATGAAAAAAGGTATCCTGACTTCAAATCCTGCAAAGACGGTTGCACGTCCCAAACAGGAAAAAAGGCTGCCCGAATTTTACAGGAAAGACATGATGGCCGGATATTTTGCCCGCAGCGACATATTTGCCGGTGAAGACACGGTACCGTCTCCCGAGGGGTTTCTCCAGAAATATCTGCAGGCCAGATCGAGGCCCGGATACAGGCCTGAAAATGACCGCGTTTTTTCTGAAATGGCCAGGCTTTCGGACAAGCCGGAAAAACTGGCCGCGTGGATATTCGAAAAGCGGCTGAAAAGAGCTATCATAGCCACACTCTATGCCACCGGAATCAGGCGGGCGGAACTGGTGTCCCTCAAGACAGGAAGTATAGATTTCAGCAGAAGCATAATGAAGGTCACAGGCAAAGGAGACAAAACGAGAGAAATTCCTCTGGTTCCTTCACTTTGTAAAGAAATTTCATTATATTTACAAGCAGTTGAAGCGACGGTTTGTGGAAACCGCGGGTGGGACTCGCCTCTGTTTGTCACTTCGAAGGGTACGCCAGTCTACCCCGAGTTTGTGGACAGGGCGGTAAAAAGCGAGCTGGGAGAGGCAGAAGGGTTCACGGCAAGGAAATCCCCGCATGTCCTGCGACATACATTAGCTACAGAGCTGCTTGAAGAGGGCACTGACCTTAACTCCATAAAAGAACTTCTCGGGCACTCTTCGCTTGCAGCCACTCAGGTCTACACCCACAACACTGTCGCCAAGCTTAAGAAAGTATATGAAACTGCCCATCCACGGGCAAAAAGCGGAGGTAAACATGGAGATTAGAGTTCAATCCATCAAGTTCAACGCAGACCAGAAACTCCTTGACTTCGTAGAGAAGAAGGTTTCGAAGCTGGAGAAATTCCATGACGGGATCATCGGAGTAGATGTAGCACTTTCATTACTGGCGGAGCACCAGAACAAGAACGTAAAGGTGCATGTGCAGATTCCAGGTAATGATGTCGTAATCGAAAGAAACGCAAAGACATTCGAGGATGCGCTTGTTGACTGCGTAGATATCCTCAAAGACAAACTTGTAAGGGCAAAGGAAAAAAGGAACAGCTAAAATATAGTCTTAAATGAAAAGGAAGGCGGGTGACCCTGAGCTGAGGGACACCCGCCTGATTCATTTATTTTACCATCCTTTGGAGATATTGTCGGCAATCATAGCGACAAGCCGCTCCCTGGCCTCGACGGAAGCCCAGGCAATATGAGGTGACAGGCTCAGACGCTCTTTACAGGAAACTTTCATAAGAGGGCTGTCTTCAGGCAGAGGTTCCGAAGAAAATACATCAAGGGCGGCCCCTGCTATCATGCCGCTGTCCACCGCTTCCGCAAGCGCCTGCTCATCGACTATCCCTCCCCTGCCCATGTTCACGATAATGGCGGAAGATTTCATCAATGACAGTTCGTCCCTGCCTATAAGCCCGGCAGTCTTTTCATTATAAGGGGCATGGATAGAAACTATATCCGACCCGGACATAAGCTGCCCAAGCGAAACGCTCGGATAGTCCCGGCAGTGGGAAGTACCGGAAGTCGAGAAATAGCTTACTTCCATTCCGAAAGCCTCAGCCACCCTCGCAACTCGGCGGCCGATGTTTCCCATTCCTATGATTCCCATCTTCTTTCCGGACAATTCGCGGTAAGGGACCGTTACGTCAGTAAAGATACCGCTTCCGGAATACCTGCCTGACTTGACACTGTCATCGAAATACGCCCACCTTCCTGTAAGGGCCAGAATATGCATAAACGTCGTCTGCACTACGGAATCCGTAGAATATCCGGCGACATTCCGTACAGGAATGCCTTTGGACGCCGCATAGTCAATGTCGATATTGTTCACCCCGGTAGCGGCCTCACAAATGAGCTTAAGGGCAGGAGCGGCATCGATCAGTCCGGAAGTTACCCTCACCTTATTGATTATAAGCACCTCACAGTCTCCGACACGCTCCAGTGCCTCCTGCGGAGTCGAAGTATCGTAGCAGACAAGCTCCCCGAGGGCTTCAAGCGGAGCAAAAGAGATATCGCCGCCCATAGTGGCGGCATCGAGAAAGACTATTTTCATTTCCTTAAGAATCTGTGTTTTCCAAGCTTCCGGGCACTTCCTGACGCAATGCCATTCCGGCAATTACAGTATTTTTATTTTCCTGCCGGAAAACATCCGTATAAAAAGCAAAAGAGGATGAACCCTGCATCAGGAACCATCCTCTTCAACGTGCGCAGGATCAGAGTCGAACTGACACGCCATTTCTGGCACTACCTCCTGAGAGTAGCGCGTCTACCAATTTCGCCACCTGCGCCTCAAAAGTGGTGCAAAGATATAAAAGGTTTTTTAATTTGAAACAATTTTTTTCAGATTATTACATCAAAAGATACCGTAGTCTGCCATCCGTTAACCTTGAAAACGATATCCGTCTTGGCATAATCTATCTCAACCTCAACATCTTCCAGGTCTTCAGCAGCCCAGTCGTATCCGCTTTTTTCAATATATTCTCCCAAAGCGAACTCTCTCAGGACATCACCATCTTCCGTTATCCTCAGCATCAGAGACGAGTCACACTGCCGCGGAATCCTGACACTGCATATGCCATCCCCGTCAGGGACCGGAGAGTACTCGAACGCGCCGCATACCGTCTTTCCGTCATAATCATATCCGCACGTATTGCCTGTGACGGAAAGCGAGTACGGAGAACCTTCCCAGGACTTGAGACAGATGGTGACCTTGCAGAAAGACTTATGCAGCCCCGCTGTCAGCAAAACCGACTCGGCACCGGTATCGATATGTTCCGAATGCAGGTACAGCTTGGGAAACTGTTCACCTTCACTTACCGTAAAGCCGTTGCCCGAAACATGGCCTCCAGGCCAGCCGCTGAAAATATCAACGGCTGTGGAGACGCGCCTGACACGGAATGAATACGGGTCGGAGTATCTTTCCGCAGGAATGATATCCTCCAGCACCATGGTCCCGTCGTTGACTGCAATCAGACCTGTTTCCCCGAAACGGGTCGGGTCGATCTGTGAAAAATCAACTATGACGGTACAGGGGCAGGAAGTCCTGTCCTCCCGTATGGAACATCCGGCAAGCACAAGGGCCATGATCAACTGAAATGCAATATGCCGTTTCATACATCAGATGGTGACACTGCCATTTGATCCTTCCTGCCATGGATTGACAGTAACGGAGAATGTCGCCTGGGAATACGTTACCGGCTTGTCCGGGCTTTCCGAGCCGATATGCTTGATGACAAGCTCGGAAATATTGTATGTATGATTGTTCTTTATGCCGGGTATGGAAAGCGGATAATAATACATTTTGCCGCCTATCGTGACCTCTACCACAAGCCTTGTGCACTTCGATGATCCGGAATCATCCGTGGAAGGGTTCGGATAGCAATAGAAATAATGAGCGGTAGAATACGGGGCCGAATGCGATGCAGAGGCGGAAGCCAGCGCCTTGCTGTTAAGAAGGGCAGGCAGGTCGCCGTCGTTCTTGCATTCTCCCTTGTTGTACCATACGGAAGGGGAATAGGCGCTTTGGCGAGACAGGGTTTCTTCATATTCCGCATCGGTATATTTCATATCCCCGGCCACATTCACCAGATAGATTCTGTTGATCTTTATATCAGTCTGTGCGAGATTAGGCAGTTCGAGGCTGTTGGTAATCTTCTGGATGGACACCCTCGCCACCAGTCTGGTAACAGGAACTGTCACCGCAGATACTTTTGCCGAAACATCCCGTGTAACGGCCCCGTACATTACAAATGCGCCCGGGGAATTGTCCTTGAGACCGGAAACCTTGGCATCCAGAGCCGTCTTGGTCAGTACATCCGTTATGTCCGGTGCATTCGCGAGAGCTACAATGGTCTTGCTCCCGGATGTACACTGGGTGACAAGCGAGTTCGACGTCCCCTTGCCGTACGTTTCGAGGTCACCGTTACTGCGGAAAACATAAATCTGGATAGAAGCAACCTTCGCCTCATCGGAAACAGAAGTCGCTTTTGTCGAAATCGGAGGTACGGATATCTCCAGCGGGAAAGTCGCATTTCCGTCGGTTTCTTCCGCAATGTTTTCCTTCGAGCATCCCACTGCATGCAGCAGGACAAGGGCTGCCATGAGCCATTTGATCATTTTCATTGTAATCATAAATCTAATGTTTTAAAGTGAATTTCTGAATCTCGGGATCCAGCCTGCCGCGGTGCAGCATCGACGGATCCATTACAATACATTTTTCAAAAACTTCCGAAGCCTCTTCCTCCATTCCCAGCCTTGACAGGGCTATCGCCTTCAGATACAGGACTCTGGCCGGGACATGCTTCAGGGAAGCGATTATCTCCAGGGCTTTTGCGTCATATCCGGAAGAAAGGTAGGCCAGAGCCGCATTGTAATCCCTGTAGCTTCCCAAAAGCTCTACGGCACGGGAATAGTCCAGATTCCTGAGTGCGGCCACGCCACGCATATATGCCGAATCGATTTCAGAGGTACATAGCGTATCTTTGACCATCCCTTTCCGGTGCATGTAGAAATCGAGTCTGACGGTCCTGAGTCCCGGATATACCTTCTCTTTCAGGTAACGGTACTCAGGCAGGCCCTGCAGCACTTTCTCCGAACTGTCCGGACGCTCTTTGTAAGGCAGGGAGCGGATCAGGGTCCTGGATTCCTCCGACACCGAAGGATCATCTTCTATGACGGCAAAGAACCGCTCCCAGTTTTCCGGCCGGCAAGCCTGTCTCAATATTTTCGTACACTCCCCTCCGGAACCTTCCGACAGTATCTTGACCACGGCTGCCGCCCTGCGTTCCGCAAGAGATGAATTGTAGGCATAGCTGCCTTCCAGAGAACAGGAAGCCGTGACTACCACGGAATCGGCTTCATAATCGCTGTTTCCGAGCATCGACTCCATACCAGCACGCATCCTTGCCAGTTCCGTGACATTGGAGCCGGACAGGGTATCGAGAAGCGCAGAGCCCTTTCCGAAATCCAGCATGGCGTTTACATAGCCATATACGCTGCGCTCTACTATCACGGACCTGTAACGGACTGCAGAATCCGCCAGGGATGAGAGCGAACTTACATAGAAGTCTATTGCATTCCTGCCGGGAATGCCGTATACAAGCTCTCCGTCTTCATAGACCCCTCCCGAAAGCCAGACAGGTATCTTTCTCAGTCCCGGACGGCTGTCCAGTGTCTGGACATACCTGTAACACACTTCAGTTCCTGAAGATATCACGGTATCAAGCCGTATCCGGCCCTTCAGCCCGCCGGTAAGCTTCTCCAGCATAATTCCGGACTTTTCTTCCCGACGGCGGTTCCTTTTAACGAGCCCGTGTCTGGTATAGTGGTCCAGGACCTCTTTCTGCGTCACACCGAAAATATCTTCCGCCTCGAGATCCGATACAAACGAAGTATCATTTTTCATCGCATATACCCGGGGATAATTCCTTTCCAGGAAAATCTCAAGCGGTTTCTGCATGACAAAGCCGGAACTGTCGCGGATTATCGAAGAAATGAATTCACGGTAACGCTCGTATCCCCTTATCTGTCTCGACCTGTACCTTGAACCTGTCACGAGTATCGGGTCCAGACTGAAAGTCTCATCCAGGACACCTGCTGCGGGAAAAAGCCGGAGCTGCCATTTCGAGCTTACCATGGATGACGGGACGGTGATATCGAACTCTATTGTCACCCGGCCGTTCCGCTCCGCCACATTGCGGAATCTTGCAACGACCTTCGAGGCGTCTATCACGTCGGAAGCTACCATCTCCCCCGTCTCCGGATCCTTTAGCGCATTCATTATGAACGGCTCCCGGTCATTGCCGGAGGTATTTTCCAGAATCGCTTCTTCAGACTTTTCCTCCTTTGCCTTGTCCTCGGTTTCGCAGACGGCAGGTATCGAGACTCCGACATCGGCTCCCTCCCTGCCGAGCTGCGCCAGCTGTCTTGACGCCGTACATGACACCAGCAAGGCCAGGACAGCAACTGCAAACGGCCTGACAACCTCAGAATACATACGAAAGCGAAATCATTATGTCATTCGGGAGAACGAATACCCTTTCGCCCCGGTCCACAGTCAGTCCGCATGAAGGGCAACTGTAATACACATATGAATCGTACCCTCCCCACAGCCCGATACCGAACTCTATATTCAGGTGAGGATGAAGCATGTATGAGTATCCTGCCCCGAAACCGATCCCGAACCTGTCCCCCTCGGCCGTAGAAGGGTCCAGGATACCTCCGGTATTGTACTCCTGATACTGCGCCTTGCCGGAAAACCACCATCCCGAATATGTATGCCACAGCCAGTATCTGGCTCCGGCGGCATAACACTGCTGCCGGGACTGGACCTGCCTGCCGGGACGGCCGCTGCCGAAAGTCCATGGATTGTACCTCAGGGAAGC
The DNA here is from genome assembly GCA_944325505.1 of uncultured Bacteroidales bacterium. Lineage (GTDB taxonomy): Bacteria > Bacteroidota > Bacteroidia > Bacteroidales > UBA932 > Cryptobacteroides. Next base: position 59,922 of record CALVAJ010000003.1, on the reverse strand, counting down.
GACGGCGCTCCAATGCCGGGACACCGCACAGGACGCTTCGGCATTAAGGGTCGCGAAATCTATGTACCCGAGCAGATTGGTCGAGAGCGAAACCCTCTGGCCGAAAGAAGCATCCGCTCCGAGGGCAAACATCAGGAATATCAGAATATAACGTATCGCTGTCATTTTGCTCTGGTCCTGTATCTGTTGAATATCTGGTTGATCATTACGGCCTTATCGGGATACAAGGTCATCATGCGGCTTTTCAGCATATCGACATCGGTAACATCGGCCTGCATGGCATTGAGGATTTCCGATCTGGTGACGCCCCTTTCATCAAGCACCCTGAATATCTGAGGGGAGAACCAGTTCGAGCTTCCGAACGAAGGTACATTGCCTCCATACCGCTCCTTATACATTATGCTCTCGATATAGTACGCCCACATTTCCCCTACTGCACAGTATCCGGCATCAGTCTCATTTCCGCTGCCGTATGTCATGCCGCCTGAAGATATGAACGACTTTATGATGTACATTATATACTTGTCCCAGTAGCTTTTGCCTACCTGAGAGAAGTGGCTGGCATGAGCGAGTTCATGGCATACGGCACTGTAGATGCTGCTGTATTCCCCGAGATCCCGGGTACCTATGGTGATATCAGGAGCGAAAAACGCTATGACCGAAGAAAAGACTCCCAGAAACTTCTTGATATACTTGCCCTCGATGAAAGCGCCGTGATGTATCATTACGGAACTGCTGACATCCAGTGACGGGAACAGCCATATCCTGAGATCCGATGGCGGAGGAGCGATATTCATATCGTCTCCTGAACATCTGGCGATATAGTCATAGGCGGAGTTGTTCACTGCGCTTCTGGTAAACATCGTCCTGTCGGAATTCTTCGTAATGGTATAGTTCAACCCTTCCGGAGAAGCCTTGCCCAGGGCAGAGGTCGATGCCGGCACAAGCAGTTTGTTGAATCCGATGGCAAAACCTTTTTCATTCTTGTATATCAGGCGGTACCTGACTTTGGCGGAATACTTTTTCGGGATGGTATAATAACCGTCCCTGTCGGTATAGGCATGCGAATACTTGACGAAAGTATTGCACCTCACCCTTACACCGGCCAGGCCGAAAGGTTTCCCGCCGTTGACCTTGTCATCCACTATGGTAATCCTGCCGGACGGATTGACTTTCCTGGATCTGGCCCCGGCAGCCACAAGCATGTCGCCGTTTCCGGTAAGACGGTATGCCTCCCGTTCCACCGCATCCCAGTCTATTCCGTCCGAAGAACGCTCCGGAGCGTCATTTTCAGTAATGAAGCACTCGTCGATGATTTCATAATAGATGTCCGGAAAGACATAGTCCTTAGGGACTACAGCATACTGCCATGTCACCTTATCCTCATCTATCTGAGGGTCATGATAGTAGTCGCCGTCTTTCACGATGGCATAGTCCAGAGGATAATCCGACAGGTCAAGATCCGAAATAAGCTCGAAGTCGCTCTGGTCCACCGGCAGGAACCTTACATAAAGGTGCGTAGGCTTTACCTCTACCCTGCCCCTTGTGGGATACACCGAAGCTATGGCGGCAGATATGTTCTCTGTCGTATACGGATTTTCCAGCCTCTCTCCCAGAACAATCATTCCATGTGAAAGTTCCTCTTCTACAGGGGCTCCCTCGGGAGCCCCGAATCCTCCTTTGCTGCATGACACTACGGCCAGAAACAGCGCAATAAATCCAAATAATCTGTCCATGGTTTCTGTCTTTTTTAAAACGGGGACAAAATTATCCTGTATTATCCGTGTTCCTGAACCGACAAACGTTTAATTAAAAAATATACCCTGCAGGCATCTGCAAGGCATATTGTATCAATCCTACTGCTGAAATTATGCAGCAAAATCAAAAGTACGTCACCGTCTTCTGGTCGAGCTCGGATATGATATTGTTGGCCAGACGGCTTACTCCGAAGCGGAAAAGGCTCTTGTCAAGCCATTCTTCCCCGAGCACTGTGGATACTATCGTATAATACGATACCGCATCCAGTACGGAAGATATCCCGCCTGCAGGCTTGAATCCCACCTTCCTGCCGGTCTTCCTGTAATATGCGGCTATACACTCGCACATGGTATATGCGGCTGCCGGAGTGGCGTTTACACTTACCTTTCCTGTGGAAGTCTTGATAAAGTCCGCCCCTGCTTCCATGGCCAGGAATGAGGCCTTCGCTATAAGTTCCGGAGACATCAGCAGTCCTGTCTCAAGAATCACTTTCAGATGTACCTGTCTGCCCTGCTGCGCAGCCTTTCCATCAATGCAGGACCGGATCTGCCGTATCTCATCAGAAGTACTCTCATAGTCACCCTCAAGAAAACAGTTGAGAGGCAGCACGACATCTATTTCATCAGATCCTTTCTCTACGGCCATAGAACACTCCAGGAGCTTTACCTCTATGAAACTCTGCGATGAAGGGAAGCATCCTGCCACGGCAGTGATATGCACTTCATCGCAAGCCTTGCATGTCTTCACCGTCTCTACAAAATCAGGATAGACACAGACCGATGCCGGAAGAGGATAGCCGGGATATTCCTTCTGCAGGTCATTGACTTTTCCTACAAGCCTGCGAATGGACGAAACCGTATCATCCGTTTTCAGTGAAGTGACGTCCATCATGGAAAAACACGAAAGGAGTACGTGTCTTGAAGCCATGTTTTCAAGATTGGCGGCTATCAGATCCAGAGACCTCCCCATAGCCTCCTTGTCAGGGGTATAGCCGTATTCTGCAAAATAATCTTTCATATTGTATACTTATTCCTTAATCTTTGAATCGATTATAATGGTGACAGGACCGTCATTGAGCAAGGATACCTTCATATCGGCTCCGAATACTCCTCTGCCTGCCGTCCTGCCGAGTTCGGCATCTACCTTCATGCAGAACTTTTCATAAAGAGGAACAGCCACGTCAGGTTTTGCCGCCCTGATATAGGAGGGCCTGTTGCCTTTGACGGTAGAAGCGTACAGGGTAAACTGGCTCACCACCAGAATTTCACCGCCCGTATCTTTTACAGACAGGTTCATAACCCCATTCTCATTGTCGAATATGCGTAATGCGGCTATTTTCCTTGCCGTCCATTCCAGATCGGCCTCCGTATCTTCATCCACAAAGGCGGCCAGTACCAGCAGGCCTTTACCGATGGATGACGAGTATCCCGTGTCCGGAATATCCACACGGGCATTCTTTACCCTCTGAATGACAGTTCTCATGGCATTACCCCCTTATCTGTATATTGAAGCCTTTATCGGCCAACGGCCTGACAAGTCTCTCCATTTCTTCTGCCGAAAGTTTCTCCAGGCCTTTCTCCGGAGTCTCCCTGTCGATGGTGTATACCATCACTTCCCTCGGATGAAGTTTTTCGACTATCTCCATCCAGCCTCCGAGCCACCCGGCATCGGCCGGATCGCAGCCTGCTCCCCTGAGGAACATCGTCTGGAGGACAAAGTCTCCGCCGAATGCAGAAAGATTCCGGACAATGTCGGCAACATGATAGCCCGCAGACGGTCTGTTCACGATCCTGGCCCCGGCATCAGTCGGAGCGTCGATTTTAAGAATCGGATTGTCGACCTTTTTAAGTGCGGCCAGCACATCCGGCCTGAAAGTCATGGTAGCGTTTGAAAGCACCGATATCGATGCGTCCGGGAAATACCTGTCGCGCATTTCAATGGTCGTATCGATTATTGCGGCGAAGTCCGGGTTAAGGGTCGGTTCTCCGTTGCCGGAAAACGTAATCGAATCGACCCGGATGCCTTCTTCCGCAAGGACAGGAAATCTGGCCTGCATGGCGGCACGGACAGAGGCTTCATCCGGCATCCGGCCTCCTCCCTGACCGTCACGGTTCCACCCGCACTCGCAATATATGCAGTCGAAGTTGCATAATTTCCCTCCCGGAGGAAGCAGATTCACGCCCAATGAAGACCCGAGCCTCCTGCTGTGTACAGGACCGAAAACTATATCTTCAAACCTTAGCATCTGTCATTTATATTATCCTTCTGGAAAAACTCTCGTCAGTCAGCCTTCCGTCGGCATCAAGTCCTTCTATCAGCACTATACCCGGTTTCATGCCGGGTGCGACAGAACCGAGCACTTCTCCTTTTCCCAGGAAAGAAGCGCCGTTCCTGCATGCCCATGTCAATATTTCTCCAAGACACACATCCGGAAACGCCTTCTGCAGACAGTGCATCTCCCTGACAATATCCAGAGTATCATTGCTTGAAAGCGAATCAGTACCGAGGGTCAGCCTCATGCCTTTGCTGCGCATGAGCCTGACCGGAGGCAGGGTATCATGTATGAAGATATTCGACAGGGGGCACAGGGCGATATAGGCATTCTTAAACCTGTCATTGACCGCGTCTGCAGCCTCACCGGTCAGGCAGACTTCATGGACGAGCAATATATGCTCTTCAAACGGGGACGGATGTATCTTTTCCAGTCTGTCCATGAAATAAAAAAGGGAAGGCTTTCCTGTAACAGGCGGAGTACTCATCCCGAGACGCTTGCGGTTCTCATACAGGGCTCCGCTCCCCAGAAGCAGCATCTGCTCTTCTTCGGGGCTTTCCTGAGAATGGTATGACAGATAACCCGACTTTAGGGCATCTGCACTGGCTGCCGTCAACAGTTCCGGACTCATCGTGTAGCAAGAATGAGGCGTAGGAGCGGCATCGAGCCCGCAGGACAATGCCTTTTCCTGCAATACGCGTACGGAAGACATGACCTGAGCGCAGTCCTGCGGTTCGGATCCGAAGACTTCAAGGAAAGTTCTCGTATAAAGAGGAGAAGAAGCCTTGGCCTGGAAACTCTCGTCCCCGTTGCTTATGTCCGCCATGGCAGATACGCCCTGGCGCCACAGCCTGTCCATCCATTGCCCGATACATTCCATTCTCGACGCTCTGTCGGAGATGTCCCTCATGGCATTGATCTGGTCTATGAAGCCGGCCATACCGGTCTTTTTCCTGAATTTTCCTTTAAGGTGGGACAGTTCTATGTGGCAATGGGAATTTACGAACCCCGGGACCAAGGCCCCCTTATGGAAAGTCTCTTCCTTATCGGGATCGCTGCATTCTCCGACAGCCGTAACCGTCCCCTCGTCATCGACTTCCACAAAGCCGTTCATTACAGGCCTGAAAGAATCCAGAGTATAGAGATATTCTGCCGCAATACGTTTCATAATTCAAGTTTCATGCTTTCCACCGACATTTTCCTTACAGGCTGGAGCTGGTCTCCGGCAGGGCCGGCGATACGGAGCACTTCCCCTTCCGCAGGCTCCGGGCTGACGGAAACGCTGTCGGGAGGGGTAACGGCAAGGGTATCGGCGCGGATGACAAGCCTCGGACCGGAATACAATGTATCATACCCTTTCTGGACATCGAAATCATATGAACCTGCTCCCGTAGAGTCGATATAGAATGTCAGGCTGTCGACTGTCAGAAGGTCCCTGTCGGCAAGGGAGGAAAGGAAATATATCCTTTCAGGGCGGAATATTTCAGACCTTGCTTTGGACTGGCTCATGGACTCGATTCTCGATTTTTCCGACTTCAGTTCCTTCCTTCTGGTCTCGAGTATCTCCACAGTCTCTTTAAGTATCCTGACATACCGGTCCGGATCCTTTATATAATAAGCCATACTGCGCCTGTAGTCGTCGGATGTGTATCCGTGTTCTCTAAATACAGGTTCATACACCAGCATGGTATCGGCCATCCTCCTGATATCGGATTCCGAAGCTATCCTCTGGTCGAGCACGAACATCTCGGCGTAGATTTCAGCCATCTCGCCACGAGGTATCACCTTGCCTTTCCGTCCGCATGAAACGCAAGCAAAGGCAAGCAGGGCCGCAATGGAGACATACTTCAGAACCGTCCTCATACCGATTACCTCAATGTTGCACCGAACTCGCCCTCAAAGACAGACAGAAGTCTGGACATTACCTTCTCCACCTCGCTGTCAGTCAATGTCTTCTCCGTATCCTGGAGGACAAATGCCATGGCATACTGCTTCTTGCCCTGAGGAATCTTGTCCCCTCTGTAGACATCGAACAGGGAAACGTTCCTGAGCAGCTTCTTTGCGCTCCTGAATGCGGCTTTGCGCAGCTGCGCATACTCGACTCCCTCATCCAGAAGAAGCGCCAGGTCGCGGCGCACCTCAGGGAACTTAGGAAGTTCCTTGTATTTGATCCTGTCCCTCCTGACAAGTTCGAAAAGCGCCGGCCAGCTGATTTCCGCGGCGAATACAGGCTGCTTGATACCGAACTGTTTCAGCCTTGCAGGAGCTACAGTACCCATCACGGCAAGCTGCTCCCCAGTGCCCGGAAGCCTGTATACCAGACCTTCAGAGAACATGTCGGAAGGTGCCGCGTCGTATTCCATCGAATAGATATCCGCCCCGAAGCGTTTGAGCAGCAGTTCCAGATATCCTTTCAGCTGGAAATAGCTTCCTTTATGCGCCTCCGCACACCATGATTTCTCACCGGGACCGGAAATGAACATGGAATAGGCGGTCTTCTCGTCATATGAAGAAAGCACTTCCGGATTCCCGCCCGGTTTCAGGGAGTATACGGATCCGTATTCGAAAATACGGAGATTGTTCATCTGCCTGTTTATGTTGTAGGCCACGACCTCCAGTCCGTTCAGGAGAAGGGTCTGCCTCATGACATTGAGGTCGGAACTGAGAGGATTGACGATATGGACGCACTTTTCTTTCGGGAAAGTCGTCAGCTTGTCATAATATTCCTCTTTCGTGAGGGAATTGTTCATTGTCTCGACAAAACCGTTGGCAGCAAGGAAGTCGGAAATGGCATTCCTTACAGTCTCGGGCTCCGGTTTCGCTGAAGCATTGACGGACATGCGCACTCCCGAAGGAAGTTCGATATTGTTGTACCCGTAAATCCTCAGAATCTCCTCGACCACATCACATTCGCGGTAGACATCCACCATATATGAAGGAACGGCCACCTTCGCGCCTGACGGGGTCCCGTCAGCGGCGCTTCTGCGCTCAATGAACTCATAAGCCAGATATTCAAGGATTTTCTCTATGGTATCGTGGCCTATCTTCTTGCCGATGAAAGCCTCGATCCTGTCATAGTCGAGATCAACGGTCTTTTTCTCTATCTTCTCAGGATAGAATTCCTGGACCTTTCCGACAACTTTTCCTCCTGCAAGTTCCTCTATCAGGAGAGCTGCCCTTTTGGCAGCATACTCTATGACAAGCGGATCGGCGCCTCTCTCATTGCGGAAAGACGCATCTGTCTTCAGTCCGTGCCTCTTGGAACTCTTCCTTATGGATACAGGGTTGAAATATGCGCTTTCAAGAAAAACATCAGTAGTGGATTCCGTCACGCCGGATTCCTCTCCTCCGAACACACCGGCAAGGCACATCGCCTTCTGCGGGTTCGCAATCATCAGGTCCTCGGAAGAAAGAGTCCTTTCCACACCGTCAAGGGTAACGAATTTCTCTCCTTCTGCCGCCCTGCGGACCACTACCTTGTGCCCGAGGATCTTCGCGGCATCGAAAGCATGGAGAGGATGCCCGATTTCCATCTGGACGAAATTGGTGATATCCACCACATTATTGATCGGTCTGAGGCCTATCGAAAGCAGTTTCTTCTGCATCCATTCAGGAGACGGGCCTGTCTTTACATCCTTTATTGTAATACCGGCATACCGCGGAGCACCGTCTGCCGCGAGCACCTCCACAGGAATGGCCCCGTCGATTCCATCCTCCGAAGTGCAGAGTCCTTCAGGGCCCTCCTTGAATGCCGAAACGTCAGGAATGTTCAGCCGGCAAGGTATATCATTAAGTTTCAGATATGCATACAGGTCACGGGCGACTCCGATATGGGAAGCGGCATCGACCCTGTTGGCCGTAAGGCCTATCTCTATCACGTAGTCCGTAGCAAGGTGCAGGTAGTCCTTTGCCGGAGTCCCGGGCACTGCCGAAGGATCAAGGACCATGATACCGTCATGAGAAGTCCCGATCCCGAGCTCGTCTTCGGCGCAGATCATACCGTTGGATTCCACTCCCCTTATCTTGGATTTCTTTATCTTGAAATCCTCACCGAGTTTCGTGCCTATGGTGGCCAGAAGGACTTTCTGCCCGGCAGCCACATTAGGAGCGCCGCATACCACCTGAAGAAGTTCAGGATCTCCCGTATTCAGCTTCGTAACATGAAGATGGTCGGAATCAGGGTGATCATAACACTCGACCACCTCCGCCACAATCACCCCTGCAAGCCCGCCGGGAATTTCCTCTACCTGTTCAAGAGAATCCACTTCAAGCCCGATCGATGTAAGGGCATCGGCTACCTGCTGCGCTGAAAGATCACACTCGATATAATCTTTGAGCCAATTATACGATATCGTCATAACTTCCTTTTTATTTATTGAAATCCTCTTTCGAGAACAATGAATCTACAAATTCCTTCCTGTCAAACACTTTCAGATCATCGACCCCTTCTCCGATGCCTATGAACTTCACAGGGACCTTGAACTGGTCGACTATACCGATGACCACGCCGCCTTTGGCCGTACCGTCCAGCTTGGTAACTACCAAAGCCGTAATATCCGTCGCCCGGGCGAATTCCTTGGCCTGCTGGAACGCATTCTGGCCGGTAGAGGCATCAAGCACCAGAAGAACCTCATGTGGGGCATCCGGTATGACTTTCCGCATCACATTACGTATCTTGGTAAGCTCGTTCATCAGGTCTATCCTGTTATGCAGGCGGCCGGCGGTGTCGATAATCACGACATCCGCACCTTTGGCAACAGCGGACTTGACAGTATCAAAAGCCACCGAAGCCGGATCGGCCCCCATAGCCTGCTTCACTATGTCCACTCCTGCCCTTTCAGCCCAGATAGTGAGCTGGTCTACAGCGGCAGCCCGGAAAGTATCGGCCGCACCGAGGACCACTTTCTTCCCCTGAGCCTTGAGCATGGAAGCAAGCTTGCCTATGGTGGTCGTCTTCCCTACTCCGTTAACTCCTACCACCATGATCACATACGGCGTCTTCGAAAAATCGAACGGTTTTATTTCTTCCGCACCGTTTATGTCCAGAAGGCTGCCGATTTCTTCCCTGAGCATCCCGGTCAGCTCGTCAAGGGAGACATACCTGTCCTTATGGACACGCTCTTCCAGACTGTCAATGATTTTAAGGGTAGTGTCCACACCCATGTCGGATGCCACCAGCGCTTCCTCGATCGCATCGAGCAGGTCATCATCCACTCTGGATTTCCCGACAACCGCCCTGGAAAGCTTCTCGAAGAAACTCCGCTTGGTCTTCTGTACCCCTTTATCGAATATACCCATATGCTTAAAGTGTTGCAGATTATAAATCTGGCAAAGATAACAATAAAATCCTACATTTGTAAGAGCCTGTCCAAAACCTCGACGATAACCGCAGAATTATTTTCCATGACCGCATCGATAACCGCCCCGTGTCTCGTCCAGGAAATGGACGATCCGTGTCACCAATAGAAAACGAGACCACAAAAAGCGAAAAATTGACAACAAATACATCTGACATGCAGCCTCTGTTGCATGCTTATTGCTTAAAAAGATTGTTTTGGCTGAAAAATTGACATAAGCATGTCCGATGGAAGGAAGTTTTGAGATAATTTTCGTACTTGTAACACTCCTTGTGATGCTTGCAGTCCTGGTCGCAGACCTTATGCGGCCGGGACTTGTGATGTTTTCAGTATGCGTGCTGTTCATGTGCTTCGGAATACTCTCCCCGCAGGAACTTCTGGCAGGATTCAGCAACAAAGGCATGATAACGGTAGCGTTGCTGTTCCTCGTGAGCGAAGGGATCAGGCGCAGCGATGCACTGGGGCACATGATAAGCAGGATACTGCCGGTAAAAACGGGGGAAAAGCCCACGGTACGGAAAGGGTATTCCAAGCTGATGCCGACAATAGCCGGCATATCGGCATTTCTGAACAACACACCTATCGTGGTGATTTTCATACCAATAGTAAAGGAATGGGCGGCAAAGGCCGGTCTGAATGTGAAAAAATTCCTGATACCGGTATCATACGCGGCGATCCTCGGAGGAATGTGTACGCTTATAGGGACATCCACCAATCTGGTGGTACACGGGATGATGCTGGAGGAAGGCTTCAGCGGATTTTCGATGTTCGAGCTCGGTAAGGTCGGCGGAGTGATAGCCGTCGTCGGGATACTATATATAATAGTGTTCGGGAACAGACTGCTGCCGTCGGACAAGACCCCTGAAGAAGCGGCAGCTGCCGGGACACCCAGGAATCTGCACAAGATAGAGGCTGTCATAGGCCCGCGTTTCAAAGGAATCAATATTCCGTTCAGAGAATTCGATTTCAACAGCAGATACGGAGCCGCTCTGGTCGAAGTGCGCAGGAACGGAGAGGTCCAGACTGATACGGACAACCTGATACTCAAAGAAGGCGACACCCTGATCATCGAAGCGGACGACTCGTTCTTCACCAACTGGGGAGACTCCAGCGAGTTCATGATGATAAGCAACGGACACCGGCACAACCTGCCGGTGCCGAAATGGAAGAAATGGGTATCGGTAAGCCTTCTGGCGATAATGATCGCAGGAGCCACTTTCGGGCAGATGCCGCGGATAAAGGCCCTCTTACCGGGTATAGACCTGGACATGTTCTTCTGGGTATGCGTAGTGACTGTCATCATGGCTGTCCTGAATCTTTTCCCGGCCAAACGCTACACCAAATTCATCTCCTGGGACATCCTTATCACCATAGCCAGCGCCCTTGCAATCAGCAAGGCAATGACAAATTCCGGACTGGCCGACATGCTGGCCGGAAAGATAACATCGAACATTTCCGGAGACGTCTCTCCGATGATAGTGCTGGCATCGCTTTATATCGTGACAAACATAATCACCGAACTCATCACAAACAATGCGGCGGCAGCCTTCGCCTTCCCGATAGCCATGTCGGCAGCCACCCAGCTGGGAGTGAACCCCATGCCGTTTTTCGTGGCAATAACAATAGCCGCCTCGGCAAGTTTCTCCAGTCCGATAGGATACCAGACCAACATGATAGCCCAGGGCATCGGAAACTACAAGTTCCGGGACTTTACGAGGATAGGACTGCCGCTGAACATACTTGCATTCGTCATTTCAATGATACTCATACCGATATTCTGGAAATTCTGATACCATGGAAAACAATGACATCTACCCAATATTCTCGAAAATGCAGAGCCGTGAGGACAAAGAGAGACTCCTCGGCCAGCACGGAATCACTCTCTGGTTCACAGGCCTTTCCGGGTCAGGGAAAAGCACTGTGGCAATAGCTCTGGAAAAAGCATTGTCCGAAAAAGGCGTTTTCTGCCGGATAATCGACGGGGACAATGTCCGCTGCGGGCTCAACGCCGGACTCGGATTCTCCCCGCAGGACAGGAAAGAGAATATCCGCAGGGTGGCGGAAGTGTGCAGGCTGTTTACTCAGACCGGAATAGTCACCATTGCTACTTTCATAAGCCCGTCAAGGGAACTGAGGGATATGGCCAGGAACATTATAGGAGCCGACGATTTCATGGAAGTCTATGTATCGACTCCGCTGGAAGGATGTGAAAGACGGGACGTAAAAGGACTTTATGCCAGGGCAAGGCGCGGGGAGATAAAGGAGTTCACCGGAGTGTCGGCCCCGTTCGAGGCCCCGCTCTCTCCGGATGTGGATATAGACACCTCGCGCCTGGGCGTGGAGGAGTGCGTTGAGAGGATTCTCGAAGCCGTCCTTCCACGGATAAAGCCTTGAGCAGAATCCCTCTCTGCCATTCCAGGCGGAAGAGAAAACCGAAGAATCTATAAAAACAAAAGCAAAACAATATAATGGAAGAAAATTACCAGCTGAGCCATCTGAAGGCTCTTGAAGCAGAGTCTATACACATCATCCGTGAAGTGGCGGCGGAATTCCGCAACCCGGTGATGCTCTATTCGATAGGAAAGGACTCGTCAGTAATGGTCAGGCTCGCCGAGAAGGCTTTCTACCCGGCCCGTCCTCCATTCCCGCTGATGCACATAGACAGCAAATGGAAATTCAGGGAAATGATAGAGTTCCGCGACAGGTACGCAAAGGAGAACGGCTGGAACCTGATAGTGGAGTATAACAAAGAGGCATACGAAGCCGGAGTAGGTCCGTTCACCCACGGAAGCAAGGTACACACCGACCTGATGAAGACCCAGGCGCTGCTTAACGGACTGAAAAAATACAAGTTCGACGCCGCGTTCGGCGGAGCGAGACGTGACGAGGAAAAAAGCCGCGCCAAAGAAAGGATATTCTCTTTCAGGGACGAGTTCCAGCATTGGGACCCCAAAAACCAGAGACCCGAACTGTGGGACATCTACAACACCCGCATACGTGAAGGGGAAAGCATCCGCGTATTCCCCCTGAGCAACTGGACGGAACTCGACATCTGGCAGTACATCCGACACGAGAATATCCCTATCGTCCCCCTGTACTTTGCGAAGGAGCGTCCCGTCATCGAAATCGACGGGAACCTGATAATGGCCGATGACGACAGGCTTCCCGAGAAATACAGGGACAAGATACAGATGCGCAAGGTCCGTTTCAGGACCCTGGGATGCTGGCCGCTGACAGGCGCAGTGGAAAGCGATGCCGACACCATAGAGAAAATCGTTGAAGAAATGATGGTCACCACCAAGAGCGAACGTACTACAAGGGTCATCGACTTCGACCAGGAAAGCAGTATGGAACAGAAAAAACGCGAAGGATATTTTTAAAATGGCTGCATTTTAAAAATATCCCAATCCAATCCCCACCGCTCCGCGGAGCCCCCTGAAGGGGGCGTCACCCTCCACCGCCTCCCTCTCCGGGAGGCCCTGTCACAGGCCAAGGCCTGTTCCGGAACCATTCAGGAGCCAGGCAGGATCGTGAGGATAAAAATTCAACAGAATATGGAAACAAGGAAACTCAGCATAGAAGAATACTTAGAGCAGGACGAGAAGAAGGATCTTCTGCGCCTGCTTACCGCAGGGTCCGTCGATGACGGGAAATCCACCCTCATCGGAAGACTGCTGTATGACAGCAAAAGGATATACGACGACCAGCTTCAGTCTCTTGAGAGGGACAGCAGGAGAATCGGCAAGGCCGGAGACCACATCGACTACTCGCTGCTCCTGGACGGGCTGAAGGCCGAAAGGGAACAGGGCATAACGATAGATGTGGCATACCGCTACTTCTCCACCAACAAGAGGAAATTCATAATAGCCGATACGCCCGGACATGAACAGTATACCAGAAACATGATTACAGGAGGCTCTACCGCCAACCTGGCGATAATCCTGGTCGATGCCCGCAACGGCATCCTCACCCAGACCCACAGGCATACATATCTGGTCTCCCTGCTCGGAATAAAGCACATTGTCCTGGCGGTAAACAAGATGGATCTTGTGGATTTTTCGAAAGAAAGGTACGACAGCATCACATCCGAATATTTGAAATTCGCCGGCAGTCTCGGACTGGAAGACATCCTCTGCATCCCGCTCTCGGCACTCGACGGGGACAATGTCGTAGAGAAAAGCGCCCGCACCCCGTGGTATGAAGGCCCTTCACTGATGGAATATCTGGAGACTGTGAAAATAGACAGGGATATAAACCTGGACGATTTCCGCTTCCCGGTACAGTATGTGCTCCGCCCGGACCTTGACTTCAGGGGATTCAGCGGGAAAATCGCATCGGGCGTAATCCACAGAGGTGATACAGTCATGGCTTTGCCTTCCGGCAAGACTTCAAGAATCAGCAGAATCGTGACATACGACGGAGACCTTGAATACGCATTCGCGCCACAGTGCGTTACTGTCACGCTGGAAGATGAAATCGACCTCTCTCGCGGTGAAATGCTCGTAAAGCCTGAAGACAGGCCGTTTTCAGGACACCATTTCAAGGCGATGGTAGTATGGATGGACGAGACCAGGATGGACAGGAACAAGTCCTTCTTCCTGAAACAGACCACGAACACCACCCGCGCCCACATCGGGGAGATCGACTACAGGGTGGACGTGAACACTCTGGAACAGATGCACTCGGACGGCCTTGCCCTCAACGAAGTAGGTCTTGTACACATTTCCACCTCGAGCGTCCTGATGTACGACAACTACAGGGACAACAAGGCTACCGGGGCCTTCATCATCATCGACCCGGTCACCAATTTCACTTCAGGCGTGGGCATGATCATCGGACCGGATGAAGAGGCCGCCGGAAACGGGGAAGGAGACCTGGTCATAGACATGCCGGCACTCGGGATAGGACCGGAACACTTCGAGGCAGTAGAGAAAGCCTGCAGATACCTGCGCGGCAGGGGAATCGATGTAAAATGCAAAAGATAACGACATGGGAATACTCAAATTCGAAACCCTGCCAGTGAACACCCTTGTAGGGGCGGACAGGAAGACATTCGAGAAAATCTGCCACGGAGTCAGAGTAGACAGGGATTATATCGGCAAATTCCGCACGACCGACTGCATACAGCACATTCTGGAGCCTTTTTACAGAATAAACGAAAAACGGTGGGAAAAGCTTCCCGATATAAAGATGGAGCCTCCTGTATTCATACTCGGGCACTGGCGCAGCGGGACCACTTTCGTGCATAATGTGCTCTCCGGAGACCCGAGGTACGGATACTGCACCACATACCAGACCGTCTTTCCGCATCTGATGCTGTGGGGCCGGGGATTTTTCAAGGCATGTACTAAAATCGCCATGCCGTCACGCAGGCCGACAGATTCCATGGAACTCGGTCCGGACCTTCCTCAGGAAGAAGAATTCGCCCTGGTCAACATGATGCCATACTCTTTCTACAATTTCTGGATATTCCCGCAGCTTACGGGCATATACCGGGAACGGTACCTGCTTTTCAACGGGATATCACCTCAGGAGCGCCAGGCATTCAAGGACAGCCTCGACAAGCTGATCCGCATTTCCCTGTACACCCAGGGCAAAAGCGTATTCCTGAGTAAAAATCCTCCGCACACAGGCAGGATAAGCACTCTGCTGGAGATGTATCCGGACGCGAAGTTCATCTACCTGATCAGGAATCCTTATACGGTCTTCGAATCCACCCGCAGTTATTTCAGGAACATCATACAGTCGCTCCAGCTGCAGAAAATATCCGACAGCCAGATGGAAGAGGATATCCTGACCACCTACCGCGAACTGTTTGAAAAGTATGAATCGGAGAAGGGGCTGATCCCGGAGGGCAACTTAGCGGAAGTGAGGTTCGAGGATTTCGAAAAAGACCCTATGGAAGTAGTCCGGGACATATACAGGGACCTGTCCATCAGCGGCTTCGAAGAAGCCCGCGGCAGTATGGAAAAATACGT
This sequence comes from uncultured Bacteroidales bacterium, assembly GCA_944325505.1. Taxonomy (GTDB): domain Bacteria; phylum Bacteroidota; class Bacteroidia; order Bacteroidales; family UBA932; genus Cryptobacteroides. The sequence goes on along the minus strand of CALVAJ010000003.1, from coordinate 44,557 downwards.
GACCGGCCACAAGGGATTCAGGAAAAACAAATACAGTTACTCTGACCGTACCGTCGCACTGGTCGAGAAGAACTGGTCTGAGGCTATAGACAAATGGGGATACAGACTATGACGTATTCCAGGCATCTGTCCGGAATACTGCCGGTGCTGTGCGTCCTGGCTCTGCTTCTTCTATCCGGTCCCGACATGACGGCAAAGAAAAAGAAACGCGTCCGCGACCCCGACAAGGTATGGGTATCTGTCCTGGGCGGGCCGTCCTACACCCCGGAAGCGTCTCTCGGAGTGGGAGGAGCCATGCTGATGTCTTTCAAGATAGACAAGGAAGACACCGTATCCCAAAGGTCATTCCTTCCCATAGGCTTCAACCTGTCCCTGAACGGGACAATCGTTGTCGCCGGCGCCGGGACATTCTTCTTCAACCAGGACAAATACCGACTGTACATGAACTACTCCTACAGGAACGAGCCGGCCAACTACTACGGGAAAGGTATGGAGGCCATTGAGAGCACCCCGAGGGGAAGCGGCACTACAGGCTTCCACAAGACCCTTTTCCAGCTGAACCCGCGGTTCGTCTGGCAGGCCAGGCCCGGGCTTTTCGCAGGAGGTCTGGCGGACGTAAACTACACAAGGTCCGCCGACATGAACCCGGTAATGCTTGCCGACCCGTATGTCAACAGGTTCAGACCGTCATATCTGAATATCGGGCTGGGAGCCCTTATCCAGTATGACACCCGCGACGATGTGGCGACCCCCTCTCGGGGATTCCTTGTGAGCGGCACCGGCAAATTCTACAGCCGGGCTTTCGGAGGGGCATACAACTACCAGATCCTGGAGATGGAATACCGCCATTTCGTCCCGCTTTTCCACCGCCGCAGCGTGCTCGGCTGGACGGCCAAGACCCAGATAGGCTTCAACGACATCCCTTTCACCGAGCTCCCGATGTTCGGCTCCCCTTTCGACCTGAGGGGCTACTACTGGGGAAAATACCGTGACAAGTCAATGATGTACGGCATTGCCGAATACAGGCACATGTTCGGCTCCAACGAGGCATACGAGCGAGGGACATTCTGGTCCAAGCTCGGCTTCGTGGTCTGGGGCGGCATCGGGACCATCGGCGACACCCCTCTCGACTGGAAGAAATGGAAACTCAACTACGGAGTGGGGCTGAGGATACAGATGCAGAAGAACAAGAACTTCCGCATCGACATCGGCCGCGAGCCCGGAGTCAGGGGCATACTTTTCTATATGAACATGACGGAGGCGTTCTGATACCGTCTTCCGACATCAAAGCAATTAACGAAATCTGTCTGATTCTTACACAGGTTTCTCCACTCCCCAGGTCGGTCGGAATGACAAAAAGGGTCCGGAACGGAAGGATAAAAAAGGATGGTGAATTCTAAATTCGGATTTTAGAATTCACCATCCAACGTGTATCAATATTATGTTAATGAAGGTCTTCGGAAATTTTCGGACAAGGCATCCTAAAGGAAGCGCTTCATACCGCCGGAAGCAGACTTAACAGACGCACCGGATGCCGTTTTCACATCTTCAGGGACAGGGGTCCGGGTATAGATGCTTACATCATCACCTGATGTGAGCGTCAAGGTATTGCCGTCGGCACCTATCTCATAAGCATATCCTGCACTCCATGGCTCACCGTCGCTGTAGGTACCGCTGACGGTCCCGTTCTCGGCAGAGAAACTGCCCGAATACCGTACATATACGGAAGTCTCCACCCGCTGGTACAGGTCAAAGGCCCCGTCTGCCCCGAATGAGACATATACATCGAAATCCCCTGCCGGGTCCGTGCCGTTCCACGAAGTAAGGTGCCACTCACCTACTATTCCCCGGTCAACGGAAGCAGGATTGTCCTTGTTGCATCCTGCAAGGAAAAAGGCCGAAACGGCAGCGACTATACAGTAGATATATTTTTTCATCATGCAAATACGTTTATCAGTTTATAACCATCCCCCGTTCGACGCTCCGGCACCGCGGGCTATCACGGCAAACTCTTTCGTGACCTCGATACCGCCCATTATGGTATCCGATCCGGGTCTTTTGCCTCCGGCCACGGCACTGACCTTTATGTGTGCGACACCGGGATTATTGCACCTGATCATCAGCTGTCCGTTGTACATCTGCGGCTCGGCAGGCATGCCGAGCTTCTCCATGTCATCCGCCGGAATCTCCACCCCGGTATAGGTCAGGTCCTCTGCAGAACCTCCGAAATACTGGGTCAGGGTAACAAGTTCAAGACTGCCTACCGGTATCTTCAGGCACGGTGTACCTTCTATCTGCATAAGGAGCTGGTAGGCATCCACAAGGCCGGTCCCCATTTTTCCGACATAGTCCTCAAGATTGAGTACAGCTCCGGTAGTCTTGGTGCCTTCGAACCTTGAATCTATTTCATTCACTGATGTCAGCAGCATGGATATGAACTCCTCACGGGTCAGTTTCTTGCCTTTCTGCAAGGCATACGAGAGTCCGAGCGCCGCCACGCCGGACACATGCGGACAAGCCATCGAGGTGCCCTGCATGTACCCGTAGTCATCGCCTGAAATCTCTGACACCAAGGTTGAGAGCACTCCTGCCCTCTCGCCGCCGGCATGGCCTGTAGTCTCCCCTCCCGGGGCGGTGATGTTACAGCCGTCGCCATAGCAGGTATAGTATGCAGGCAGGCCGTCCGGGCCGACTGATGTCACAGAAATGCAGTCACGGTAGCCTCCAGGGTAGTTGGAGTACGGATTGGACTCGTTACCGGCCGAAAATATCGCGATACCGCCTTCTACGGCTTCGGACTGGTTGCTTTCAGGGTCCAGGAAATATTTGATCGCCTCCATTTCGGCAGGAGAGAAAGCCTCATAGTCCCTGTCGGAAGTTATAGGGGTTCCACCGACATTGCCGTATGAACACTGTATTATCGCAGCGCCATGTTCGGCGGCGTACACTATGGCCTGGCCCACTGACCTGTCCGTGGCGTTCTGTGTCCCGGAGAATATCTGGCAGGACATGATGCGTATGCCGTCTCCTGCACCGGTACCGCCGGCCACGCCTGCGACACCGATACCGTTATTGTTCACGGCAGCCACTGTACCGGCTACATGCGTCCCGTGGCCGGAGTCCCCGTCCGTCACCCCGTTAACGGTCTCGGTCTTGTCCCATGAGACAGGGCAGTTCTCGGCGAAATTCCAGCCGTGAATATCCTGATACCCATATGCCTCGGACGGATTCGGGTTGGTCCACATGTTGTCGGCAAGGTCGGGATGCGTATATTTCACGCCCTCGTCCACTACCGCCACTATCACACGGGGATCGCCCCCGGTGATCTTCCAGGCCTCGGCAACATTTATATCAGCCCCGGCAAGCGAAGTCTGGGAAATGGCCTGGTCGGCATTGTTGATATAGTGCCACTGCCACATCAGCTCCGGGTCATTGAAGTCAGAGCGTACCATGGCCCGTGTCTGCGCCGGTGCTGCCCCTCCCAGCGGGAAGGCCTCGCCGGAGAAAGTTTTCGTGCGCTCCTTGTTGAACTGTATTGTAGATACCTCCGCCATAGGAGCCAGCATGCGGGCAGCTTCGTCAAGATCCTGGCTTTCATCGAAATGGAGTACATACCATCTGTGAAGTCCGGCCGAACGCCTGTTCTTTTCGAATTTCGCGTCATAGGGGAACAGCCGTCCGAAGGAAGTCACATTGATGTCAGCGAAAACTTCATCTACGCCGGAGATTCCGGAACGGGTCGCGACAGATTTTGTGGCAGCACTTCCGGACACAGTCTCCTCTATATGAGCCACAGCTTCATCGCTGAACTTTACAAGAAGGGTACCCTGTTCCGAGCTGTAAGAAGTATTGCATATCTTCTGCAGCTCAGGCCGGAGCTCCTCCGGGGAGGGCTGCTCATGCAGCTGCTCTGCAGTGCAGGAGGCCAGCAGGACTGAAACCGTTGTCAGAAATATATTCCTGTATTTCATATTCTATTCGTATCAATTAACGTCGGTTCGACGAATTACATTTATTATATCAAACTAATATTCAAGGTTTTTGAGACTGTTACATAACCCGTTCGCGGCTGCCTGCCCTGACACCTGTCCCGTGAATCTCCCCGGAACCGGCATTATAATGCAGGGCCGATGTGCTGACGGTAGCTCCTGCCTTCCTTACAGAAGGGGCTGATGCCGGTACAAGATTGTTCACCAGATTCTCAGGTATCCTGTCCTTCTGGCCGGAAACCCCGGTCCCGCTGTATTGAGGAAGCTCTACGAAATTCCTTGGAGTGAAGCCCTGCATGGCCTGTCTGCGCATCGAGGCAATCTTCTCTACTGCAGCTCCAGGCAGGCCTCCCTTGTCCTTCTCAGGATCTACAAGCATCATCTCTGTCATCAGGCTGTACGGAGTGCCGGCAGACCCTGTGAACAGATACGAGAAGGTAAGTCCCTGGCCAGAGGCTGCCGGGGATGAGACGCAATACAGATATCCGTCATATACCTCCCCAATGAACATGCAGTATCCCTGTAAATAGATATAGGTGTTCTCCAGCGGGATGAAGCCCAGGATAACGTTTTCCCCGTTATACACACCGCTTGTCATATCCTCCTGGACATACAGGGCAATGGCTCCGTTGTATCCGGAGAATGTGCCGGAATTAGGCATATATCCGCCAAGCATCACACCGCCTTCCTCGAAATCAAGCCCGGAAAGCCCTTCTATATTGAGAAGCGTCAGGGAGCTTGTGCTGAGTTCAGTATTCTGTGTCATGTTCACCTGGCCTATCTTCCTGCGTTCTATGCTCTCTCCCATCAGGTCGATGGCATAATAATTCCAGTCTGTGGATATCAGTTCATTGACAGTAGGCTGCTCATTGGATGGAACGAAATCCTCATAGTAGAACACCTCTTTGCCCGGGTTGTATTCCCCGGTGGTCCTGATAGTGGCGGTGACTAAGGAAGTCACATACCCGTTGAATGCCCTCATGACCAGAGTGTATTCACTGTCTCCGTTCAGTCCGGTCAGCATCCTGCTGAAGTGTCCTCCATTGATGTCGGCAAGCTGCTCGTCCGTAAATGCGGTCCCCTGGACATCGAGCACCTCGTTCAGGTCAGCCCCGTCAATGCGGTCGGACCTGAACAGCCCGTAGGACGCAGACTCGATACCTTCCCCGTAGGCAAAGAATTTGGCCGAATTGTCAGGGGTGATGCCCTGTCCGGCATATTCGTTCGTCGCCTCAAGGCCTATTTTCAGGATGACAGGACGTTCCTCGCCTGCAGTTACGTAACCGAATGTGGTATAGACGTAGCCGCGCATTGTACTTTCATCATCATAGACACAGCCCACAAGCGTATAGATTCCTGTCCCGCCTTCCATCGATTCTACCTTTATGACACCGGAGGCACCTTCTGCCGGAGCTTCCAGGACAGCATCAAAATCCTGGGCTGCATCCATTTCCTGTGCCTGGAGACTGGCCGTACCGTCATCAAGGGCGCCTTCGAAGAACGAGTATTTCAGAGTCCTGGCATCCGAGGCGAAGGTAGCGGTGATATCCACCTTCCCGTCAGACGGCTCGGTGCTGGAAAGCGTCACGGTATAGTCCTTCTCCTCCACTCCGGGAAGAAGGATGCGGAGCATGCCTTCGCGGTTCCCGTAATAGAATGTACCCGGATTGCTCTCCTGCTCGATCATTATGCTCTGGGCCGGGAAAGTGATGACACCGTCCTCCAGTGTACCGTACTGCGCCGCAGACTCGTCCATGGAGAAGTTCTCAGGTACATTGGATGCGATATATATCTCCCCGTCAGCGCTCAGCAGGGTAAGCCCGGTGGACTGGTAAGGTATGTACACACGGTTCGGGTCGCGCGCATCAATCACTGTCCACACATTACGTGACTCATACGAGACACTGCTGCTTCCGGCAAGGGCTGTCATGAAATCACTCCCGTAGACTTTCATCCTGTAATACCCTTTGATGTCTTCCCTCTGGTACAGTTCGGACTCCACTTCCGGATAAGGGTTGAAGCTGGAAGAGGAGAGAGAATACATGTTGCTTATGATATTGTCCCTCCACTTTGCCTTGGCGCCTTCCCCGGCATCCGGGTAAGGCACCCACCCGGCACGTATGACGGAAAACGACAGGCTCGTGGACCGTTTCCCGTACACCTCGATATAATGCGGGTCTTCTATGCGTATATTGCAGGTATATTCGACACCCACTTCGGCATCCGGGAAAGAGACCGTAAACTCCGTCTCCTGCTCGCCCGGGCCGAAGAATATGGGATCTATCTCGAAAATATCCTCGGCACTTGCCTCTACCGTGACAGGGACGGTGATGGCGTCGACATACCTTGTCCTGCGTACCCTGTATGTGACCTCAGGGGTCTCAGACGGGTCCAGCTCCACCTCTGTCGCGGATGTCTGGGTAGGGAAATACACCCCATAGTTGTCCGGATCCTCGCCGGCACCGGAGATATAGTCCGGCTCTTCCGTGCAGGCGGCCGTGGCGACCGTCGCAAGGAAAGCCCATAGAATATATTTTAACGTCTTCACGATGTTCTTTTTTTTCAAATGTTAATAAGAGCTGTCTTCAACTATCCCCTCCATGGCGTGACCGAACCGGAAGGGTCAGGATTGTTCTGGTTCGCTATGGCCGGATTGTTCTGCACCTCGCTGCGTATTATCACGAAGTTCCAGTACGGGGCGCGTCCGTCCACATTCAGGCGGTAGGAAGCCGGAGCATTGGTGCCCACATAGCCGCGCCTGCTGGACATATTGAGACGCTTCATGTCGAACATCACGATACCCTCTCCCCAGAACTCGATACGCTTCTGGAGAATCAGCTCGTTGATGAAGTTCTCAAGCGTGGTGGCCCTGGCCGAACAGTCGTAGGTGACACCGTTCATCATGCGGTATGAGGTCATGAAATCGTTCAGCAGGCTGATCCCTCCCGGGAGGTCGCCGGCCTGGGCCGTAGCCTCGGCCTCTATGAAATACATCTCTTCCACACGCATGCAGCAATGGTCGGCAGCCCCGCCCACATTGTATGAGTCATATGCCCCCTGGGCAGGACGGAACTTGATATTGGCATAGTCGGCAAGCGACTCCGCAAAATATTCGTCTGAATCATCCCTGCAGCTCTTGTATGCATAGCTGCCGCGATCAGGGTCAAGCCATGAATGGCGGCGGAAATCGTTGATGTTTATACTGTTGTACAGATTCCTGTTTATTCCCCGGCCTGCATGGTACAGGGACCAGTCATTTTCACAGCTCATGTGGGCGGTGAAGCAGAAAAGGTTTGCAACGCTCTCGCTCGGAAGGGCGAGGCCCCAGATCCAGGCATTGTTGGAGCCGGCATTGTTGAACCCGTTCACAGGGTCTTCCCACTGGTCCTGTGTAAGCGGGGTGCATCCGCTGGCGGTAATGGCCCTGCGTGCATATTCCGCCGCACTCTTATAAGCCGCCACGGACTCGGATGAATTGCCGGCGTCCGCAAAGGCGGTTCCCCTCTCAAGATATGCGCGTGCCTTCATCCCGTAGACAAAGGCCAGGCTTATGGTATATTTGTCCGGAGCGGTATATGTAGCGAGAAGCTGCTCTGCCATGTCCAGGTCAGGGAAGATGATGTCGTTGTAGATGTCATCGACTTTCGCCCTCGGGTTGTTCTTCGCCTGCGCCTCGGTAGTCTCCGGAAGCACTACAGGGACACCGAGCCCGAGCACATTGTCGCCCTTGGTCACCGTGTTCGGCTTGAACTCGTACAGGCGCACAAGGTCGAAATAGAACATGGCCCTGTATGCGTACGCAAATCCCAGGTATGACCTTTCGTCCGAACCGAGGGACGAGATGTCGGAAGCGTCAATCTGGCTTATCACGCTGTTGGCCATCATTATCCATCTGTAATAGTTGTCCCATGTCAGGGCACCTACGGCATAGTCCGAGCCGAGGGACTCGTTTGTCCCCCACTGCGTGAACCAGTCATAGCCGATATTTCCCGTCACGACAAGGTCCCCCGTCATGGATTCCGTGGCAAGGTGGATTGCAGGCAGGGAGAAATCCCATGCCGCGCCCTGCTGTGCATATCCGGTTGAACCCGCCTGCACAAGCGCAGCCGGGATACCGCGCAATGTAGTCTCCAGGGTGACCTGCTCCTCGGTAGCGACATCTGTAGGGGTCGCTTCCTTTATACAGCCGCACACCAATGCACACGCTGACACTGCAGCGGCTGACATTTTCAATATATTGCTCATATACGTCAGTTTCATTTTACAATCATTAGAACTGTAGGTTTATACCTCCTGATATGGTCCTTACCGGAGAATAGGAAGCCTGGGTAGTGGCTCCGGAATATGAGTAGCGCGGATCGAAGCCCTGCCTCCTGGACCAGTACCATACATTGTCGCAGGCCAGATATACGCGGATCCTTTCCACCCCGAACTTCCTGGTTATCTTTGACGGAAGAGTATATCCGGCATTGATGTTCTGCAGGTTCAGATAGCTTGCGTCAGTCAGGAAACGGTCTGACTGGGCATTCTGGTTCTGGTCCTCGTACTGCAGCCTCGGAATGTCAGAGGAGGTGTTGTCCGGGCTCCATGCCTTCAGGATGTCCTTGTGCCAGTTCATGCCTGTGGACCTGTTCGCCGGAGAATACATCGACGAAGAATAGCCGGAATCGTATGCAAGACCTCCTATCTGGTAAGTGAAGGATATGCTGAAGTCGAACCCGTGGACGCTGAGGCTCGTCCCGAAACCTCCGTACAGGTCAGGGATCGGGTTGCCGCAGAGATAGTCGGTCGCCTGGGCGTACTCCGTCGTGGTCACCCTGCGTCCTGTAGGGTTCCCTTCACCGTCGGTCTCGTCCATATACCACATCGACAGCCCCTCATCCGAAACGCCCGCATACTTTTTCATATAGAATGTATACATCGGAAGGCCCTCGCCATAGAAGGACGTGCCGCTCACATAGCCCTGGTATCCTTCCACTTCTCTGGTGCGGCGCTCTTCCGGAAGCATCGTGATCTTGTTGCGCAGGTGTGTCATATTGAGGTTAATGTCCCACTGGATGTCCTCGGTACTTACCGGCGTGAAGTTCAGCTCGACTTCAATACCGCTGTTGCGCATATCTCCGACATTGGCATAATATGAGGAATATCCCATTGACGGTGCGACAGGGAATGACAGAAGCATGTCGGTGGTCTTACGGAGGAAATAGTCGATGCCTCCGTATATCCTGCCGCGCAGCAGGCCGAATTCAAGTCCGACATTGAAATTGGAGTTGGTCTCCCATGTGATGTCCTCGGACCCCTTGCCGCTGAACACGGTGGACACCTCGCCGTTGGCGTTCTGGATGGAGTATGTGTCCGTATAACGGAAATTACCGATATTGTCATTTCCCTGGGATCCCAATGAAGCCTTCAGCTTGAGGTTGTCGAGCCATTTCCTGGTGTCCTCCATGAAATTCTCCGAAGAAATGATCCATGCGCCTCCCACGGACCAGAAGTTTCCCCAGCGGTGGCTCGGATGGAACCTTGACGAAGCGTCGCGGCGGAACGATGCAGAGAAGAAATACCTGTCGGACCAGTCATACATCACCCTGGCGAAATAGCCTTCATTGAAATATTCGGACCGGTAGGAGTTCGCGCCCTGGGTGTCGATTATGGCACCGGCAAGTTCGTCATTGTCCTGGGTGAGCATATGGCTCTTGCTGGCGGAGAGGACAGACGTTACGGCACTGTAGTACTCATGGCCTATCATCACATTGATATTGTGCCTGTCTATCTGCTTTGTCCAGTTCAGAATCTGCTGGGTGTTGAACTCCAGCTGGCGCTGGTGGCCCTTGGATATGAGCCCCTCGTCAGTGGCGAACTGGCCGAAATAAGGGTTCATGATAGAAGTGGAGCGGGTCTCGTCCAGGGAGACGCCACCGTTCACGGTAAACTTGAAATCCTTGAGGAATGTAATGTCAAGGTATCCTGTACCGTTCAGGGCATTGCCTTCAGAAGCATTGGTATTGAGAAGATTGTCGGAAATCGCATTGCTGTTGGTGAAAAGGGCCCTGGTCATCCCGGCATTCTCGCCGTAGTCATAGCGTTTTATCCCGTCTTCAGTATAGAGGATCTGCCCGTCCCCACCCCTGATATAAAGAGGGTAGATAGGCCCCATGGTAGAGGTGAACGCAAAGATGTTCCCGGAACTGCTGGCAGAGCCGTCGGCTGAAATCTGGTTGTACTTGAACCGTGCGTAAGTGGCATTTATACCCATCCTGAGCCAGCTCTTGGCATCATAGTCCACCTTCGCACGTGCAGTGATCCTCTCCATGTCCGAATTGTAGACAATCCCCTGGTCGTTGAGGTAGCCGATGGAGGCATACACCGATGTCTTGTCACCGGAGCCTCCTATGCTGACATTGTATTCCTGGCGCAGGGAGTTGCGGTAGGCGGCGTCTGTCCAGTTGTCCGGACGTACATAGTATTCCTCGCCGGCATATACCAGCCTTCTCCCGAGGGTCGCCGCAGGATTCACCTTCCCGTTTATACCGATGAACTGCTGGCCTTCCGGAAGCGTATATACCATATAGCCGAGCCCTCCGTCATTTGCAGGGCCGGTGAGGTTCTGGTTGGCAAGGTTGTGCGCCTCCATGACACCCATGCCCGAATCCAGATAGTAATTCCTGAGGGCAGAATAATGGAGCTCGTAGAACTGGGCAGGGTCGGTAATGTATTCGTAGTCGCGGACGGCACGCGAGTTCACGCCCCATTTCGCATCCACGGTGATGACAGCCTCCTTTGATTTGGCCTTCTTGGTAGTGATCATCACGACACCGTTGGCGCCCCTGGCACCATAAAGTGCATTGGATGCCGCGTCCTTCAGGACTGTCATGCTCTCTATATCACTCGGGTTTATATTGTTCAGGTCTCCGGAATAAGGCATGCCGTCCACCACCCAGAGAGGGTCATTGCCGGCATTGAGGGAACCGAATCCCCTGATACGTATCTGCGGGCTCGACCCGGGCTGTCCGGAAGTGGTGACAAGCTGGACACCGGCCACCTTGCCGGCCAGGGACTGGGCGACGTTGGCCTGCTGGGTCTTGGATATGTCATCCGACTTGATCACGGCAGCAGATCCAGTGAAAGCCTCCTTCTTGGCTGTACCGAATGCCACGACGATGACCTCGTCTATCAGCTGGGAGTCCTCTTCAAGGACAATGTCAATCACAGAGCGCCCGTCAACGGCAATACGCTGCTGCTTGTATCCGATGTTGGAGACGATAAGGGTCCCGTCGGCGGGAACCTCAATAGAATATTTTCCATCCAGATCGGTAGTAGCTCCGGTCAGCACTCCTTCTATCTGGATGGCTGCGCCTATCACAGGCAGACCGGACTGGTCAGTCACTCTGCCTGTCACCCCGATCTCCTGCGCGAAAACCGTAAAGCCAGCACACAGAGTGACCGACAGCATAATGAGAAGTTTTTTTAACATAAATATTTGATTTGCACTAAATTGCACTAAAACAAAAGCATGGTTGGCTTTCAGTCCTGGCCCTAAATAACCCTCCCGATGCTGGCCGTGAGCCGAGCCGGTATCAGGGAGGGTTATCAGTTCGTATTGACCGGAAGCCGGTCTTTCACATTAAGATATCAATAATCGGTGTCAGGATAGTCGTTGGACGCCGTGGAAGAAGAACATTTCGTAAGAGGCCCCCTCCATTCGATTGAAACAAGGTTGCCGGTTCCACCGCCTGAAAACTGACTTGAATATATATCAGTCATAGTAAATCTTATATTCCAGGTCTTGTCATCATTCCTGACGATATTGACAGTCGCATCTTCTGCGTTGTTTCCATATCCGCCGCCATAATTATACTGGCCATTAGTCAATATATCAGCAGCCTGGGTATATTTAAACTCCCAGTTGTTGTTCTGAAGCTGCCCGAGGACAACATCTTCTCCGGTGCATAAAGATTCAGGAACTTTGAGCTTCGGGACATATATCCTTGCATTTGCCCATGCGTATTCAGAATCTATATCATATTCCAGATTTGTATTTTCAGGGACAAAATAGAAGAAATAATTTCCTCCTGTACGTCTCATTTCCACTCTTTCGATTATACTGTCTATCTTGACTTCTCCACCTGGAGTGACAATGGAAATTTTCGGGGTAAACGGCTCTACCGGCGTAAGGTCCGTATCTTCAGCCACGGCCGTTGCCACCCCGTACCATTCGCAATTGATAGAGGTCCCGTCGGAGAAGGTCACGGAAGCATACATATAGGTCTTGTCCCCTACCTTGTCGACATACACCGTACCTTCGGCCCCATCGTCAGCCTCAGTAGTGGTATAGTTCTTATAATCATATAAATAGAACGTGCATCCCGGTCCTGGGACAACCTCCTGTCCGATCTGTGAATCCAGGAAACCGAACCTTACCGCAAAGTCACCATCCTTAAGGGCCTCAGGAGTATCCGCATCAGCCGGCCCGAACATCAGCGAGTTCGAACCATTGGCACTGTAGAGGAACACCCTGGAAAGGGCTGTCTTCACAGGCTCGGCTCCTTCTCCGGCAGGGGTGAGGCTTAACATGCCGGAAGCATCATACCCGCAGGAAAACTCCAGGGAGCATTCCGCACGCAACCTCCTGCCGCCTGCTGTAGCATCGAGGGAAACCACCAGGAACTCCCTCTGCGAACGTATTTCCTCTGACAGGGTCAAGGTGCCTGTCACCGTCCCGGACCCGGTGGTAAAGTCTCCGCAAGCAACGGATATATCGGCAGGATCGGCCGTCGCGAGATCAACTGTCGCCTTGAAAGTGCCGTCCTCGGAGACGAGGAGGCTCTCGGACAGGTCTATGGTGAAGGCCGGCGTTTTGTCACCGGACGGTTCAGTGACCCCGCTTTCAGAATAGAAATAATATACAGTCCTCTGCTCCGGCATATTCCTCCAGGCAACGGCACTGCCTATGGTGTTTATGGTGCCGTCAAGTTCGTACTGGTTCGATAGCTCCGCCAGGGCAGCCTCGGTGCAGGTACTGTTATATCTGGCAAGAAGGGTCTTTCCGGACTTCAGTGTCACTTCGACATAAAGGTTGAGTACCGATGTCTGTTCCACCAGGTCAGCGGAAAGGCTGATGCTCTCCACATCATTCATAGTCTCCTTCCTTACGGTCACATCCCTGTACGATACGGAGAACTCGTCATTCTCCGTATCCACCGTACCGCCCGGGTTACGGACAGTCACGGCCAGGTATTCTTCACCGGACTCCTCCAGGTCCCCTACCCCGGCAATGCCGGCTGCAGGAGATAGATAGAATGTATAGAGGTCGGTATCCTCCACCTCATAGATTGCAGAGTTTATGTCCACAAGGGCACCGCCGTCATACTGGATCTGGTCTTCCAGTTCCACCGGAGGTTCAGTACCGGGGTCTTCCCCGTTTATTCCCTTCTCGCATGAGCCCAGTCCGAAAACTGTCGCTAAGGCCGTGCAGAACATAGCCAATGTTCTTGAGACACTATATGTTTTCATAGTATATGTTTTTAGATGTCAATAATTTGTGAAACTATCTGAAGGACCGGCGGCTTACCGGGAATGACACTGTCCTTATGTCGACATAAGGATACACGTCAGCAATCAGGAATGCCGGTCTTCCGGCTGTCCGGACAGATGCGGAAGCATTCTGTGTACCGGACGGGAGGACAGGGGAGGATGTATCCCCATTGAGCCATACCGGGCCTGTCCAGCTGCCTGAGATGGTGTGCTGCAGCACATCCTTGCCATTGACAGAGAAAGTGTACCAGTTGTCACCTCCTTCAGCCTTGGATATGGTCACCGTACCCTCATAGATGCAGGCGAAAAGATCTACCGTGGCCCTGTTGAGAGGTCCGTTGATCTGGAAATTACCGCCGTCCTCGGTGGTTATAGGATCACCGTTGTCATCGTATGTCTTCAGGCTTTCGTCAAGACCGTACGGGAACCCGTTGCCGATGATGTTGACGATGCTGCTGTACCTTGTACCGTCAGTGCCGGCCGTACCGGTATAGCCGCGGACACAGACACCAGGTTTCATCTGGGCCGGATAGCGGTTGGCGGTGACAGTATATACCCCAGGGGTAATATGGTCTTCGGTACCCGGCTCGACAAGAAGGTCGAACCTGATAATGTCTCCTTCACGGAGCTTCCCTGTCTCAGGGAAATCGTCATCCGGCTCGAAATAGCCTGTCCCGGCCCCGATATCGATAACCTGGTAACCGCACGCCTCTCCCACTGGGTTGAACATTTCAGTGTTGTCTATGTCATCGACATCTATCATGCCCAGGCCGGCGGCATAGATCTGCGTACGAGGAGAGCATGATGCACCAGGCAGATAAGCCAGGTCCATTTCCACGTTGGTGGTAAGGTTGGTGGAACCGTCATTGCCGTCATCACCGGACTCGTCCGTGACAGATATAGGTCCTTCGAATGCGCCCGTTATAGTATGCCCGTCAGTGGACTCGATGTCAAAGTCAAAACGGTATACCTTGTCACCGGTATGCGTCACCGTGACAGTACCGGACTGCGCGAATGAATACTGGCCGACCTGGGTCTGGTCATCATATGTCACATAGGTGCCGAACGGCATGATCATAGACATTATAGGCACTTCGACCTCTGTCCCGATCAGAGCCGTACCCTGCGCCAGCGTCTCGCTTATATTATAGATACCTGCAGGTATCACAATCTCCCTGGTGTCGTCACTGAATGTTTCGGTAAACAGGGCGACTCTCATCGCATAGCCGTAAGGCTCATTGTTGGAGCCCTTGATGTCATACATGGTCACCTCGAGGAGCCCGGCCCCCACGCCATACACGTCTCCGGAATAAACGGCGTTCGCCATTCCGCCCTTTGTCCCCTCAGGATTGTCTTCAGACCATGTCGGCACACCGTCGAACACCACATCATCGCCTATAAGCGGCAGGGAGGAAGTCACAGTGCCGTTGGAGATGTTGAGCTCCCCGGTATATGTGATGGTCCGGTCGTTGCCGTCCATGTCGATGAATTCCGCCGTAACGGTATAGTATCCGTTGTTGTCATATGTGACAGTCACAGGCCCTCCGTTGAGTTTCAGGTCCGTAACTGTCCCGTCTGCGGCACAGTAGGAGACAAAGCTGTAGTTAGGGGCACTGTAATACGTCTGCTCCTTGCGGTCTGCGCTCTCGGTGAAGGTCCCTGTAGGGAAATCTTTCCAGTCTTCACCGGCTTTACCGTAAAAGTCCAGGGTAAGTATATATCCTTCACCCTGCGGAGTGAAATTGTTGCCTGCAAATGATCCGGTCCAGCCTTCAAGGTTCGTCAGGGCCATATAATAGTCAGATGTCCCGGCCCCTGTCTCCGCCGGACCCATATAATAGAAGAAAATCTGCTTGTCAAGGACGATGTCACCGTCAGCCTCATCCTCAGCATCCCTGACACAGATCCCGTCGAAATGCGCAAGCAGGGTTTCCCCACTGGTCATGGACACATCAATATCCATCACGGCAGTAGTAGTGGAGGTCAGAGTAAGGGACAACGAACTCCTGGAGACATTGTCCGGAGTTTCTGAAGAAATGTCTATATTCTTGTACTGGAGGCTGTTCCCCTGGGAAAGCAGGTCGATATCCCCAGAAGGGGTGCCGGTCACGACCTTGATATAGTCGTTGGCAAGAAGGATGGCATCAAGGGTCACGAGGCCCTTTGTCGGAGAAAAGTAAAAGGTATATACCTTGTCCTCTACGGTATATACGGCAGACTCGATGCTGCCTTCCTCATCACAGTAGATAAATGTGTTGCCCCCCCCTAATTCAGGAGACGGGGTTTCTGACGTACATGACCACATAAGTCCTGCACCGAGGATCCCGGACACAGCGGAAAATGCAGTTAAGCCGGCAGAGCGGAAAAGTGTTTTTAACATATAAACAGATATAAATAGAATGTGTATCCCCATCAATGTGGAGCAAATGTAATATATTTATCCTTTAAAATGCAACATCCAGCGATAAATTTAGCCCCATTACGGAATTATTTCCATGCTTTCACGATTTCTGTTTTTATCCATACTGCAGAATTCCCTTTATAATTGAAACGGATTTTCCGGACAGCCGGTTACATAATCCGGCAATCTGCGCGAGGGAAGGTAAAAAACATATAAAATCAAAAATGTCCGGGAAATTTCCCGGACATGGCGTCATTTCTTCCTTATTACGTTCAGGCCGTCCCTGAGCGGCAGTATCACGGATTCGACACGCGGGTCGGAGGCGACCATATCGTTGAAACGCGATATGCCGAGGGTCTGCCGGTCCTGCGGCATGGGGTCCTCGAAGACCTTGCCGTCCCACAGGACATTGTCGGCAAGGATGAACCCTCCCGGACGGACCATGTCGAAGACAAGGTCATAATATTCGCAGTACTCCCTTTTGTTGGCATCGATATAGACCATATCATAGGACCATGCCTCCCCGTTCCCGCCAGAGGCAGACGCCTGCTCCCTGAAACGGCGGAGGGTCTCCTTGGCATCACCTACATGAAGGGTTATCTTGTCCGACAGGCCGGCCCGCCCGAAACCTTCGAGTATAAGGTCTTCCAGCTCGTCATTGACCTCCAGTGTATCGAGATGCCCGTCCGCAGGCAGCCCCATGGCCATGCATACGGCAGAGTATCCGGTGAATGTGCCCAGCTCGAGGATGCGGCGTGCCCCGGACATCTGCACCAGCATGGTCATGAAACGGCCCTGGACAGGGCCCGTGAGCATCCTGGCATGGCTGGTCCGGACATTGGTCTGCCTCACAATCCACTCCAGGGCGGCTGTCTGCCGGGTGCAATGCCCGATTATATATTTCTCCGCTGCATCCATGGGCCCGTTGAATCAGCATCAATAGACATAGCTCTTTACATCATCCGCGGTGATCCTGTCGCCGGAGAGGATGAGAAGACGCTCCACGACGTTGCGGAGCTCACGGATATTCCCGGTCCAGCTCTTGTCTATAAGCATCTGCATGGCCTCCGGAGTGACTTCCCTGCGGGAAAGCCCTGTCTCGGAAGTTATCTGGTCTATGAAGAAATTCACGAGAAGCGGAATGTCGGACTTGCGCTCATCCAATGAAGGGACCTTGATTACAATGACACTGAGGCGGTGGTACAGGTCCTCCCTGAAATTGCCTTTGGCTATCTCCTCCTTCAGGTTCTTGTTGGTGGCGGCAAGGACACGGACATCCACCTGTATGTCCTTGTCGCTTCCCACACGGGACAGTTTCTTTTCCTGGAGGACGCGCAGGACTTTCGCCTGGGCGGCGAGGCTCATGTCCCCTATCTCATCCAGGAACAGGGTACCTCCGTCAGCCTGCTCGAATTTCCCCTTATGCTGCTTTATGGCCGAAGTGAAAGCGCCTTTTTCATGTCCGAACAGCTCGCTTTCTATAAGTTCCGAAGGTATGGCGGCACAGTTGACCTCGATATAGGGCATCGCGCTGCGGTGGCTTTTCTGATGAAGGCTTCTGGCCACCAGCTCCTTTCCTGAACCGTTGGCTCCGGTAATAAGTACCCTCGCATCGGTCGGGGCAACCTTCTCTATCATCTCCTTGACCTTCATGATAGGCTCCGACTCGCCTATCATCTCCTGTCCGTAGACCTTCTTCTTGAGAATCCTGGTCTCCTTTACGAGGGACACCTTATCGGTAGCATTCTTGATGGTGATGAGTATCCTGTTAAGGTCCAGAGGCTTCTGGATAAAATCGAAAGCCCCTTTCTTGATACACTCTACCGCCGTATCGATATCACCGTGCCCCGATATCATTATCACGGCAGAGTCGACCCCTTCCTCATTCAGCCTGTCGAGCACCTCCAGCCCGTCCATATTCGGCATCTTGATATCGCAGAAAATGGCATTATACTTTTCTTTTTCCGCCATTTCGCACCCTGTGGCACCGTCCTCGGCCACATCCACCTCATACCCTTCATCGGCAAGGATTTCTTTCAGGGAATTGCGTATCGAACGCTCGTCATCTATTACTAAAAGTCTCATATCTGTCACTTTATCGGTCTGCAAATATCGGAATATTTGCAATCTGTTGTATACTTTTTATATGCTCGTTAATGTTTTTTATATAATTTTGTCCTGTAAAACGTGTACTGATGCATATACCTGACATCATAATCGCGATAGACGGATATTCCTCTACCGGAAAGAGTTCTTTTGCCCGTCTTATCGCGTCCGAGTTTTCTTTCCTGTACCTTGATTCGGGAGCCATGTACAGAGGAGTCACCCTGATGGCCATCGAAAAAGGGTTCATCGATGCGGACTGCCATACCGACACTGCCGGACTTTCCTCCGCACTGAAGTCATTCGACCTGCACTTCACCATGACGGAAGACGGAAGCAAGACATTCATAGGAAACAGATGCATCGAGAAGGAGATACGCTCTATGGAAGTCTCCGGCAAAGTCAGCCCGATAGCCGCCATTCCATGCGTCAGGGAGTTCGTCGACATGCGTCTGAGGGAGTTCGGAAAAAGGAAAAGAGTGGTAATGGACGGCCGGGACATAGGAACGACTGTCTTTCCGGATGCAGAGCTGAAGATATTCATGACGGCCGATCTGGAGGTCAGGGCCCGGAGAAGGGCCGGAGAAATGGCAGCCAAGGGAGAGAAAGTCTCCATAGAAGCGGTCATGGCAAATCTCAAGGAAAGGGACTATATCGATTCCCACCGCAAGACCTCGCCTCTGTCAAAGGCAGCCGATGCATTGGTACTCGACAATTCCCGCATGACCCTGCAGGACCAGATGGTATGGATCCGGGGTGTCATAAAGGAAAGGTTCGGTAATGTGTCTGATTAAATCGATTCCGAAATGGGACTGACTGTAGAAATAGACAAGGCGTCAGGATTCTGCGCAGGAGTAATAGGTGCTATAACCAAGGCGGAGGATTTTCTGGAAAAGACCAGAAAAGACGGTGAGAACCGCCGCCTTTTCTCTCTGGGAGCGATAGTCCACAATGACCAGGAACTTCAGAGACTCGAAAGGCAGGGACTGGTATCGATAGACAAGGACGATCTGAATGAAATCCGGGAAGCGGAAGGGGAGACCCTGCTAATCCGGGCCCATGGCGAGCCTCCTGAGACCTTCGCTCTGGCCGGGGAAAAAGGTTTCAGCGTAATCGACTGCACATGCCCTGTCGTCTTGAAACTGCAGAAAAGTATCAGGGAGGCGCATGACAGGCTGACACAGGACGGCAGAAAAGGACAGATACTCATTTTCGGAAAAGTCGGGCATGCGGAAGTGCTCGGACTGGTAGGACAGGTCGATGGAGACGCCATCGTTGTCGAGGATCTGAAAATGCTTGAAGACAGGATCGCAGACGGAACCATAGACCTTACCCGCCCGACGGAAGTATTTTCCCAGACGACAAAGAGCCCGGCGGAATACGCAGCCATCTGCGGCCGCCTCGAAGAACTCATGGCGGAAGCACGCGAGCTGTCGGTAGAGCGGTTCAAAGGCACTCACCTGCTGACTGTACACGACACGATCTGCGCACAGGTAGCATCCAGGCATGCCAGGCTGTCAAGGTTCGCACTCGACCATGACGTGGTGATTTTCGTCGCAGGCAAGGCCAGTTCCAACGGAAAGGTCCTTTGCAACCTGTGCAAATCAGTGAATATCAGGACATACTACATAGGCGGCCCAGCCGATATCCGTAAGGAATGGTTCAGAGATGACGATAAGGTGGGAGTATGCGGCGCGACATCTACCCCGAAATGGCTGCTGGAGGAAGTTGCAGACTATATCAAGGCACTGTAACAGGAGCCTGGCACGGACATCGTTCATGGGATGGACGGGATCCGATTTTACAATAATTTTGTAAAATCATGACAGTTTTATAATTTTGCAGGCCGAAAAGGGAAAAACTGTAAACAGTTACATCTTATAGAGTTAATTTAGATTCAGATATTATGGCAACAACAGCTGATTTCAAAAACGGACTTTACCTCAACTTCAACGGAAAGCCATGCTCCATCGTATGGTTCCAGCATGTAAAGCCGGGTAAAGGTCCTGCTTTCGTAAAGACCAAGCTCCGTAACCTTGAAAACGGACGTATCCTTGAGAATACATTTACCGCAGGAGCAAAAATCGAGACCATCAATGTCGAGAGAAGGCCTTACCAGTTCCTCTACAAAGACGAGGACGGATACAACTTCATGCACGAAGAGACTTTCGAGCAGATCCACCTCGATGAAGATCTCGTAAGCAATGCAGACCTTATGAAAGAAGGACAGCATGTGGAAATGATGTTCGTGGCTGACGAGGAGAGATGCCTCACCTGCGAGCTTCCTACCTACGTGGAACTTGAAGTGACCTACACGGAGCCTGCCGTCAAAGGCGATACCGCTTCTACCAATGCCCTTAAAGAGGCTACGCTCGAAACAGGCGCAATCATCATGGTCCCTCTTTTCATCAACCAGGGAGAAAAGATCAGGGTCAACACTACAGACCGCAGCTACGGCGAAAGGGTGAAATAGTACGGCTTCCGCCAGGAAAACATAAAGACGGCCGGTCCAGAGTGGACCGGCCGTCTTCCGTATATTGTCCGTCAGCTTACTGCAATGCCGTCTCCTACTTGTCGAAACGTACCCCGTCTTCCCAGCGGAGGACAACCCCGTCGGCTGCGACCATGTCGCGTCCGTTGCCGGATATGTCCCTGAACGTGCTGCCGCTGCCCTCGTCCATAGGCCAGTATGCAATGAGGCCAGGGTTCTCAGGGTTTATCTCATAGTACATGTTTGACTGTATCTCCGACTGGGTACGCGCAGTTTTCCAGAAGCGGGCCTGGCTGATGGAGCACTCGTCCCTGAACATGTAGCCTGTATCCATCATGCGTGCATATTCCATCACCATCCTTGAAGGCTTTGTAGGCGTATATTCGACATCCTTCTCTCCGTTCCTGTATATTGTGAATACATTCCCGTCATAGACCATAGCCCAGTGGTACCATCTGCCAGCCACAAGATCCGAGGCCGTCTGCACCTGACCTCCGTATATCTTCACCTGGATATAGTTGAATGGCCCGTTCGCATCCCCGAAACGCATGAATATGTTTCCCGGATTGGCCGCTCCGGTCCTGAAGAACGACTGGTTGTTCGTGCTGTAGGCCGACATCCTGATCCATGCCTCGAATGTCCAGGAATCCACCTCGAACCCCCATTCTCCGCCGGCTATCACACCGGTGCCTTCCGACCCTGTCCCAGTCATGACAGGAACAGAAACTATAAGCGGCTTGGAGAGGACATAGATGAAATGCCCCTGCCCGGCCGAGACCATGACATCCCCCTCACGGACCTCGCCGAGCCTGACCGGCACGGCATAGGTAGTCCCTTCGGCGGCATAGTCATCTACATGAAGGACATAGGTGGCGCTTATCGAGCCGGCCGGTATGGTGACAGAAGCATCTGAAGGCAGACCGTCCAGGCACACGTATTCAGTCCCGTTGTCCCCGTTATATGCGTCAAGGTCGGCCTGGCTGAATTCAAGTGACACTGATACGTCCCGGTCCGTCTTCTGCGCAAGACGGACACTTACAGGTATGTCCACCCCGTCCTCAACGGTATAGGTAGCCGCCTTCGTAACACCATCTGCATCCGAAAGGTATACGATGTTCCCGATGACCTTGTATTCTGCGTTGTCGCATCCGCTGAACAGCATTATGGCTGACACCGCGGCAAAAATGGATGATATTGTCTTTTTCATGATTGCATTCGCGTTAGTTGTTCTCTGATCCGTTCACCTGGGCCTGGCGCTCCCTGTATATCCGGTATATGTTGGTAATACCCTGGCGGAGCCAGTAATATTCCGGATAGCCGTTGTATTCCAGGTTACCGTGGTCGTAGTCAAACCCGATACGGTAGGCCCCGCATCCGCCTATCTGCCTGTCGACGGGCTGTCCGTCGTACAAGCCGTTATATACATACTGCGACATGTTCAGGAAGTAGCCGCCGTTGGAGGCGAACGATTCGAAATTCTCCGTCAATATGATCCTGCCCACGATATCGGCAGGGTCCTCCAGTACGGCGTCATGGAACGCATAGTTCTCCGATACGTCATTTATGGCATTGATCACTCGCGGATCCAGATATGAAGCACCATAGGCCTGGAGTATATAGTAGTCGAAGCAGTCGAGCGGCCATCCGTCCTGCATCTTGCCGCCTACACCGACCGACCCGTCGATAAGGAACAGCAGCCGCCTCTCCGGCATAGGACGGTCTCCCCTGTCCCTTGAAGGGTCCATGGCCAGGCGGCCGAACCAGTAGGACATCTCCTCGACGAACATGCAGCTCAGCTCGGTGTAGCGGCTGTCCCAGAAAGGAGCATTCGAACCGCTGCCCATCCCGAAGCCAGGCTCGTAATCCCAGTCATATCCGTCGTACCCGGTCTCTATACAGGCGTGGTACAGGTCCTCGGCATAGCGGCGTATCCATTTCCGGGCCTCCTCCTTGTCGTAGTTATAGTAGTTGTTCATTATCGTCTTGTGGGCGTACTGCTTGTTCTCGTCATAATAATAAGGGTACTTCGAATACGGAAGGCCTTCCCCGATATAACGGGAGAACATGGTGAAGACTACCTTCGTCCCCTTCACTTTCTGGACATACTCCATATCCGCCTTCTGTGCTGCAGAAAGGTTGAATTTGGTAGTGTCAGCACCTGACGAGCCCCAGTTGGATGCGATGGTCACAGAATCAGGCAGGCCGGTAAGGCTGTTCATCCCTGTAGGAGATGTGCCCGTCCAGTTGTCGAACCAGACGAATACCTGAGGAAGGCCCGGAGACTGTTTCCACTCCCGCAGCGAAGCGAAATACTCATCTGTCTTGATGGAACTGTTATAGTCGGTGCCGTTCATCGGCTTAGGCTCCAGCCAGTCATCACAGCCCGTGACCGGGAGGAGGGCCAGAAGCATCATGGATGATAAAATTATGTTGGATTTCATTGTCTTGCTTATTTAATAGTTAGTCTTTCTTTGCCCAGGCGAGATCTACTGTAGCTTCATCCCTGCCTCCGAAGTTCTCGTCAACGGCCTGCCGGTAATTCACCGGGTTGCTCGCCCTTTCTGACTCAGGGTACGGCAGACGCCTCATAAGCCGTGGCCCGATATTCCCCATGTCACGCCTTGACCCCAGAAGCACCGGATATCCGGTCCTGCGGAAATCGCACCATGACTCCAGGCCTATCATGAAATTGGCGATATATTTCTGTACGAGGATCTGAGACAGATGGCCGTCCATATCCCACTCCGCATTCCATGACACGGCCGGCAGGTCAAGTTCGGCAATCACATTGCTGCCGGTGACGGCGTTGTTGTCGTCATATGAAACAGTCCCGGGAGAAGGTTTTGAAAGATAGTCGCCTATCGAAGCTCCCCACTGGTCCATAGATGCCTTTATTCCGGCCTCATAATAATCCCTGGCCTGGGCATCACCGCCAGGTATCCAGCCTCTGAGGGCAGCCTCCGCCATGAGGAAATACGACTCTGCCGCATTGAACACCGGAAGCGGGGACGAGGCGTTCAGGTTCGGAAGGGAATAGTCCCCCTTGGTAAGCTTCCCGTCCGCCATGCCGAGCGGATGCCCGTGATATTTCTTGCCCGGCTTGGAGGATTCTGTGAAATAATAAGGGCAGCGCGGGTCATTATAGCCGTTCATATATGTGGTAATCGTATAGCTTACGGCCATGTCCCTCCATTCGTCTGTAGACTTGAAGACAGGATTGTCGTTGGTAGGCAGGAAAGCGTTGTCGGAATTGTCCAGGAGCATACCTCCCGCCATGGCCTCCTGCATCGCCTTGGAGGCGAACCCTTCATCCATTGAACTCATCCTCACGGCCATCCTGAATTTCAGGGAATTGGCGAATTTCAGCCATTTGCTGAAGTCGCCTCCGAACATTATATCATAGAGGGCAAGGTCAGCTGAAACGGTCCCCTTGAGGCCCTCGAGAGATTCGATTGCCGCCGAAAGGTCGTTGATCATTGCAGGATAGAGGTCTTCAAGCCTGTCATAAGGCACCTCGAACGACCCGCCGTCAACCATGGAATAAGGGATAGGGCCGTAAGTGTCGGCCACGCGGAGCATTATGCCCGCCCTGAGGACCGTGGCGATAAGGAAGACATTCCCTTCTCCTCCGGTCACTTCCTTAATGTTGAACCAGTTGGAATAGAAGGTAGGGAGGATGTCATTGAACGGCGGCTGGATATATTTGTCGCTGGGGTTGTATGTGGCTATATTCTTGCCTTCCCAGTTGTTGGCGCAGGAATAATACCCGCCGAGCTGGCCGAAGATTATCTGGTCGATCATCTGGTTCTGGTTCTCGTGCTGCGGGCACAGCAGGTATGTCATTGCCGGAAGGAGGGTGCCGACCCTCTCGGTCGATGACATTATACCTGGATCGAGATCGGTGGGGTGGGTATTCAGCTCCTCGAAGTTTCCCGTACATGCCGCTGCCATGGAAAGGCATGCCGCGGCTATGATCATTTTCTGTATTCTGTATTCCATATCATTCAGGATTTAGAAATTGACTTTTACATTGAAGCCGAGGTTCCTCAGGCTCGGGGTCATGAACAGGTCGACACCGGTGTAGAAGGTGCTGGAGGCGGAAGGTACGAGCTCCGGGTCGAACGGCGCCCTGCAATAGATCATGCAGATATTGTTCGCCACAAAACCGAGCGTGATGTCGCAGACATTCTTCAGCAGCTTGCGGTCGATAGTGTATTCGATGCTCAGCTCCTGCAGGCGGACATTTGTGGCGTCGTACATATAATAGTCAGCCACACCGCCGGATTCTCCGATTATATGCAGGAAATCATATGCCGACACATTGGTGCCGCTGATATTTATGCCTCCTGCCTCACGCAGCTTTGCGCTGTACTCCGAAACTCCGTAATAATCCATATAGGCCTGGGTGTTCGAGACCACGTTGCCGCCGATCCTTGCCGTAAGGAGGACATTCAGGCGAAGGCCTTTCCATGAGAAGGAGTTGCGCCATCCCAGGTTCGCATCCGGAAGGAGGCTGCCCGCCTTCCTGTATTCGGTGTCCGTCATGACAGGGAGGCCGTCCTTGATCCTGATGTATCCGTTTTCGTCACGGTCCCAGTCCCTGTGGATGTAGAGGTCGCCCATGCTGCCGCCCTTCACCAGACGCACCAGCGGTGCATTTGTGCTTCCGAGATATCCCTTGTCCACATAAGGCATGGATATAGGGTCTCCCGTGACAGGATTGGTGATGCCGTCGGCAAGGTTGATTATCCTGTTGCGGTTGTGGGAAAGCGTGAGAGTGGAAGACCACCCGAAGCCGCCCCAGCTGTTGTCATACCCGATGGCAGCCTCTATACCGGAGTTCTGGATATTGCCCGCCTGTACATATACGGCGTCATATCCCGAGCCTGCAGAAAGAGGGGCCTCGAACGTCTGGTT
Organism: uncultured Bacteroidales bacterium; assembly: GCA_944325505.1. Lineage (GTDB taxonomy): Bacteria > Bacteroidota > Bacteroidia > Bacteroidales > UBA932 > Cryptobacteroides. The sequence continues at coordinate 19,122 of CALVAJ010000003.1, read as the reverse complement.
GAACGTATTGGAATGGTAATATGTGAAATCGACGCTGAGGGTATTGTCTATGAACTTGAGGTTCAGTCCTGCCTCATAGGACCTGGTCTTCTCAGGCTTGAGGTCATAGTTCGGATATATCTCCTGGGAAGCATACTGCTGGTTCTGCGAGTCGTAGACATACCTCAGCCGTGTCATGTACGGGTCATACGAATTTCCCACTGACGTGTACGAGAAGCGTGCCTTGAGGAACGTGAACCAGGAAGGCATGTCAACCATCTCATGGATGAGCCCGGAAATACCTGCCGAAGGATATGTGAACGGCCGGCCGCCGAATGACGAGAATGCAAGGGCCGAATCCCAGTCGCTGCGTACCGTAGCATTGAGGAACAGGAAGTTCCTCCAGCTGACCTCCGCACTTGCGAACACCGACTGGGTCTGGCGTTTCAGCCCGTCCCTGTTGACCTTGTAGTATCCGCTGCCCACTGTGTTCTCCACGGTAAAGAAGTTAGTAACATGGTAGAGGTCCCCTTCTGTCGAAGACAGCTCCATCCTGGTGTCTTTGATAGAACCTCCGACATTGGCCATCACGGTGAAGTCCCCGAAAGACTTGTTGAAGTTCGCGATTACATCGGCATAGGTCTGGCGGTCCGTACGGGTCTCCTCGCGGTAGCGCCCCTTGGCTCCTGCGAAAGTGATGGTGCTCGCGTAGTTCTTCTGGGTGAAGATATTCTCCGAATTGTCGATGCTCGCACGGCCCTGGATGTCCAGCCACGGAGTGATTTTGTACTGGAGGCTTGCAGCGATTTTGTACCTGTGCTTCTTGTTCTCCCTGTTCATGCGGTACATCGTCCAGTACGGGTTCTGGGAATCCATGCCCACGGAACTTGCATACGGCCAGTACTGCACATTGGTCTCCTTCGCCTCATCATATCTCTCATATACGGATACGTCCTCGAAATTCTCCCCGCGAGGGAACAGGTAAAGCGCCGGAAGAGGGTTGTAGTACTGTCCCTGTGACACCATGTTCCTGTCATTCTGGACGATATAGTTTGCAGTCACATCGAGGAAGAACTTGTCATCCAGGAAACTGGTGGTATTGCGGAAAGTGAAATTGTACCTGTTGTAGGAGTTGTTCGGGAGGATGCCGTCGGCATTGGTGGCAGCCACGGATGCGTATGCCTGGTTCCTTTCATTGCCTGTCGACAGGGAAAGCGTATTGGTCACAGTGCTCCCTGTATTGAAGAAGCCTGACGGGTCGTACGGCACAGTATTCTTCCTTCCCCATTTCAGAGGGTCTGACTTGGAGCTTGCCCATGTGTCCTGGAAACGCGGCATCATCATCGGGTCGCTGAAAGTCGTGTTGTTGCTGAACGTGACGGAAGTCTTCCCCGCAGTACCTTTCTTTGTAGTTATCAGGACGACACCGTTCGCACCCTCATATCCGTAAAGCGCTGCTGCGGACGGTCCGGTAAGAAGTGATATGCTCTCTATATCATCCGGGTTTATGTCCGCCACCGCTTCCGAGCCAGGCTGAACGGCCATGGACCCGTCTCCTCCTGTCGTGACAGGGTTGTACATCGGTACACCGTCTATGACATAAAGGGCGTTGTTGTTCTGCGTAATGGACTTGGCCCCGCGCATCACCACCTTAACGGCCCCGCCGGGACCTGATGCGCTGGAATTGATCTGGACACCTGCGGCCTTTCCTGCAAGTGCATTCATGAAGTTGGTGCTCTTTACTGTCTGGAGCTCCTCCCCGCCGACTTCCTGGACATTATAGGTAAGCGCCTTCTCGGACCGCTTGATACCGAGGGCGGTTACCACGACCTCATCGAGCAGACGGCTGTCGGGCACCATGCTGAAATCATACCTTTCCGCACTGCCTACCTGCACTGTCTGCGTCTGGTAACCGAGAAACGAGATTTCCAGTACATCGCCTGCAGCAGCCTGCAGTTCATAGCATCCGTCAGCATCTGTCACTGTCCCGGCTCCCGGAACTCCCTTTATCAAAATGCCGACACCTATCATAGGCAGGCCCTGCTCATCCACCACACGGCCTTTTACAAGCCTTTGGGCGGGGACGGCCTCTTCCGAAATTACAAGATAGTCACCCTGGACTTTCCAGGTGAACCCCGTACCTTCAAGGATGGCGGACATGGCCTGGTCGAGGGTGACCCGGTCGAGGTCGAGGGAAAGCACCTGGTCGGCCCCTATCCTTGACTCATTATATGCAACTGACAATCCGGTCTGGCGCTCAACATCTGCCAGGGCCTGTTTCAGTGTTATCCTGTCTTCTTTTATGCTCAGCCTCTCCCTGTCCTGGGAAAAAAGTGCCGTCTGCGACAGGGCAAGAGTGCAAAATACAGCAAAAACTGTTTTAAACAGATATAAATTCATATCTTTACAAAAAATTTTAGTGTTACTGATTAGGGTAGTAGAAAACGACTGCGTTATACAGTGTGCTGAAATCTGATTTCGTATCCGGCAAGGCCGCAACCCCTGCCGGGTACTTTTTGTCATGGTGATGATGTTTAAATGTGAAACAAACTGCTTTATTGCCTGTATTCTATGTCATAGCTGAAATCCCCGGCCACCGTGCTTATGATATCCATGACCTCATCCAGTCCGGCCGTCTCCTTGAAGCGGAAATTGAACCTGTCTTCCGAGAAGCATGAAGGGTCGACATGTATCCGGACATTGTAGCTGCGCTGGATTGTATTGATTATCTCCTTCAGTGTCATCCCCTTAAATACCATTATACCCTGCTGCCATGCAGTGACGTCGTCTATGCAGACATTGTCTGTGAGGAAACTGGCCCCGGTGCCCCTGCTGTAAGAGACCTGCTCTCCGGGGGCGAGTATATAGCTCTTGCCGTCCTCCCCGCACCTGACCTCAACCTTCCCTTCGATGAGCGTTGCCACAATGTTCTCGCTGTCAGGATAGGCAGAGACATTGAACTCCGTCCCGAGGGCCGTGACAGACATATCCCCGGACCTGACAATAAAAGGATGCCTCTCGTCTTTTTTCACCTTGAAGTCGGCCTCCCCCACAAGATACACGGTCCTGGTCCCTGACACGAACCGTTCAGGATACAGCAGCAGTGTAGAGGAATTGGCACAGACCACAGTCCCGTCAGGAAGCACCAGCTCGCACCGCTCTCCGGCTCCGGAATACGTCTCCACCATCGCGATATTGCCGTACTCCTTCCCTGCATATATCCATGTAGAAACCACAGCAATGGCGGCAAGCGCCGCAGCGGCCGCATATCCTGCCCACCTCCGCACTGTCTTCTTCCTGCCCAGTCCGGCCTTACGGTATACGCTATCCAGGGAACGCCGGATGTCCCCTCCGGCCATCACAGGCTCCTGGCTGTCCCACAGGTCGCGCATGGCCTCCTTCTTCTCCGCCCCGTTCGTGCCGTCAGCAAGCCATGCATGGACACGGTTCACGGTATCCCTGTCGTATTCCCCTGATGCAAAGGCATCCAGTATCCGTTTAAATATATTGTCCTTTTTTTCCATTACGAAATTTTCCTTGAATTTTACTGTCAAGACATCTATAAGACAACCGAACAGCGTTTACTACTCAACCGGAAAACAATTTTTTTGAAAATTTATTTTTCAACGCGTCAACTTGTTAATGATTATTAAAAAATCATATATTTGTGAATCATTCTATAACTAACTATGGCCAGGGACGAAGCACAAGAAAAATTCGAAAAATTATTCAGGACAATGTTCCCGAAGGTCAAAGCTTTTGCCCGCCAGCTTCTGAAATCGGAAAATGACGCTGAAGATATTGCCCAGGATGTATTTGTAAAGATCCTGAAAAACCCTTTCATCCTGGAGATGGAGCCTGCACGCATTTCAGGATATGTCTACGCCCTTACGAGGAACCATGTGCTGAACTACCTGAAACACAAGACAGTGGAGCAGAACTACTATGCTTCGTCATCATCCTCCGGGGAAAGTGCGACGGGAGACGACGAGACATCCGGACAGCTGTATGCAAAAGAGGTGGAAATTCTGACCATGCTCACCATCAAGAACATGCCGGAACAGAGGAGGAAAATATTCATCATGAGCCGCACTGAAGGTCTCAGCAATGCCGACATAGCGGCAAGGACGGGACTCTCCGTCCGGACAGTGGAGCGGCATCTGTACCTTGCTCTCTCCGACCTGAAAAAAGTCATCCTGATAACGGTGCTGGTCGCGGACTTCGCCTTGCCCGTAAAGGAATACGAAAAAGGCAGCCGGATTCCCGGGGCTGCCTTCGATACTGTGACGGAAATATTATAGGAACTGACGGGCAGGATGTGGTTCACTGCCTTGTGATGCTGGCTCCCAAAGCGTTGAGCCTCAAATCAATGTCTTCATATCCACGGTCAATCTGCTCTATGTTCCCTATGACGCTCGTACCTGCGGCCGACATGGCTGCGATAAGCAGGGCGATACCGGCACGGATATCAGGAGAGACCATGTTTCCTGGCCGGAGCCGGAAATTGTGGTCATGGCCTATGACCACCGCCCTGTGAGGGTCGCACAGTATGATCTGGGCCCCCATGTCTATCAGGCGGTCCACGAAAAACAGCCTGCTTTCGAACATCTTCTGGTGTATCAGGACACTGCCTCTGCACTGGGTGGCGACTACCAGCATTACGCTCAGGAGGTCAGGCGTCAGGCCCGGCCACGGGGCGTCGGCTATGGTCATGATGGAGCCGTCGAGGAAGGATTCTATCACATAGCTCTCCTGGGCAGGTACAAAAATGTCGTCTCCGCGCTGCTCAAGGTTTATGCCCAGACGGCGGAAGGACTCGGGAATGATGCCCAGGTTGCGGTACGAGACATCCCTGATGGTGATAGAACTGCGGTTCAGTGCGGCCATGCCTATGAAGCTGCCCACCTCTATCATATCCGGCAAGACGGTGTGCTCCGCGCCATGGAGATGCCTCACTCCTGTAACAGTGAGGAGATTGGAGCCTATGCCTTCTATCTGCGCCCCCATTGATGTCAGCATGCGGCACAGCTGCTGGATATACGGTTCGCAGGCCGCATTGTAGATGACTGTCCGGCCTTCAGCCAGGACCGCCGCCATGACGATATTTGCAGTACCTGTCACAGAAGCCTCGTCCAGAAGCATGTAGCAGCCTTTCAGGGAATTCCCGCCGGGAGCCGTGAGCTTGAAAGCCTTCATTTCCTGGCTGTATTCAAGGACTGCACCCAGGTTGACCAGGCCGGTGATATGGGTATCCACCCGGCGGCGTCCTATCTTGTCGCCTCCCGGCTTAGGGAAATATGCCTGTCCGAAACGCGTGAGCAGGGGACCGATGACCATCACGGAGCCCCTGAGGGATGCACATTTGCGGACGAAGTCCTCGCTCTCGATATAGGCTGTGTCGATATTGTCGGCCTTGAAAGTGTATTTCCCTTTCTCCAGCCGGGTGACTTTCACGCCCATCCCCTCGAGCATGAGGATGAGGTTCCTGACATCAAGGATTTCAGGGACATTTGAAATGGTCACTTCCTCGTCTGTGAGGAGAACGGCACTGATCACTTCAAGCGCCTCGTTCTTGGCGCCCTGCGGACGGATTGTCCCGCTGAGCTGGTGACCGCCTTCGATTACAAACGAACTCATATTTTCACCGGTATTAAGAAACTGTTTAAATTTTTCTCAAAAATTCTTTTATAGACTTCTCCTTCAATCAGTTCCGCTCAATATTTGTCCATATCAGATGTGCTCCACTTCGGGGTGGAGCGTGATGCCGAACAGGTTCTGGACGGACATGACAATCTTGTGCTCAAGGGCGACGACTTCATCGGGAGAGGCCTTGCCCGTGACATTCACAAGTACGAGAGGCTGCTTCTCATAGACCCCGACATTGCCTTCCCTGTAGCCTTTCCATCCGCACTGCTCTATCAGCCAGGCTGCCGGAATCTTTATGAAGCCAGAGCCCGCATCAAAATGAGGGACCTCATAGTCCGCACCGTATCTGCTCTTTGCGTAGTTCTCTACAATATCGTATGAAGACCTGGGGACGACAGGGTTCTTGAAGAAGCTCCCCGCATTCCCGGCCACTGCAGGATCCGGCAGCTTGGAACCTCTTATGCCAAGTATGACGTCCCGCACAAGGGACGGGCCCAATGATGCCGCCGGACCAGCCCCGGAAGATGAGAGGGCCTGCTCCACGGCGGAGCGGACATGCCCGTATTCAAGACGCGGCTGCGGTACGGACGAAAGGGCGAATACAACGGAAGTCACGACATACCGACCTTTGGCCGTATCCTTGAAAATGGAGTCCCGGTAGCCGTAACGGCAGTCCTTTACATGCAGCGGCCGGATTTCTCCAGTCACGACATCGAAGCATCTGACTTCCCTGACTATGTCCTTGACTTCCACTCCGTATGCCCCTATATTCTGGACTGCGGCAGCTCCGGCTTCCCCCGGGATGCCGGAAAGGTTCTCCGGTCCCCAGAGCCCCTCTCCGGCGCACCATGCGCAGAAGTCGTCCCAGAGGACACCTGAACCGGCCTCGACAAGGATGCTTCCAGGCTGTCCCGCGGCTCCGGAGGAAGCCTTCAGCCCGGAATCACCCTGTACATCCACACGGCGGATGAATCTGATGGCGCTGTGGAAGACCGTACCGGGGAAATCGCGGGTGAAGAGCAGGTTGCTTCCGCCCCCTATATGCAGGAAAGGCTGCGGAAAGCCGTACCGCTCCATATTCCGGAATATGTCCGAGAGCTCATCCTCCGAGCTGAATTCCACGTAGCATGCACACGACACCTTCATCCCGAAAGTGTTCATCCGCGCAAGATCCTTGTCGTACTCTATCTTCATTGCTGCAAAATCTATTCAGGTTCAACCACTTCCCAATATCCGCCGAATGAAACCGGACCAATTCTCCTTATTTTTTCATCAGCTTTTAATTTTCTCATATAGCGCTTTACCGTAGCCTTTGATTTTCCTATCTCCTCAGCAATCTGCTCCTGAGTTATCATCGGATTCCTGGCAATAAGGTGCAATACCGCCTCAAGATTATCATCAGACACACTCCCGGACCGCTTATACTCCATATCGGGCTCACATAATGCCAACTTGGGTTCACCGTTCGGCTCATTTGATCCCAACTTGGGTTCACCGTTCGGCTCATTTGATCCCAACTTGGGTTCACCGTTCGGCTCATCATTAAACAAGAAAAGAGTCAGACAGACTTCGTTAAGATCAAGCCTGTTTTCCAGCAAAGGCTTTCTCCACCCTGACTGTTTCCATGCATCCACTATCATCGGGAATCCAGACCCCACATTTTCTCCGTAACCTATCATACGGAACATCGTCTGCATTCTCGGGTTCCTGGCTTTTGAATTTCCGCCTTTATAAATCTGTTCAATAGGGAGTTTCAATGTTCCGGGATTTCTAAGGCAAATGTAATCACTATACTTTTCCACCCGCAATATCCCGCCTGATAAAAAGAAATCGGAATGTATAATGGCATTGGTCATAGCTTCACGAACAGCTTTATGAAGCGGAGTATCATCTATGCGCCTTATTCCTTCCATCTTGAAAGGCCGCGGCAGATTTTCAACAAGTTTAGGCATGACACGGCTGTAAAACTGGTACAGATTATTTTCCCAGCGCCCGTCATAAGTCAGCCTGTCACGATAGCGCTCATCACCTACCAGGTCACTCATATCCAGGTAGTCCATCCTGAAATTGGCAAAACGCTCCCTTATAGGCAAACCCTTACCGAACATCAGCAGGCCGGCCAGTGTCAGACCTTCCTTCCCGGTTCTCCTGTCAACGGTATAGCCTCCAAGCTTGATAAGGAATTCCTTGTCATCGTCATTGTTCCAGACATGGTCGCTATTCAATATCCTGAACTGCGTACGGTATTGGCGAAGTGATTCAGAATCGATATCATCCATACCATAATATTCAATAAGCGTACAGTCATTGCCATTCTCATTTGCATCCCTGACCATTGCCCGGACTTCTTCTTCGGTACAGTGGTAATCACCTTCATTATTCCGGCGGAATGAACCTTTATATACATTTTCATTCAGATACACCGGCTTCATTCTCCAGTCCGCCTGGGGAACATTGATAAACACCACCTGCCTGCCGTCTACCTCTACCGTCCCGACATCTTCATCGCGCAAGATATTACAGTTTACCTTATTGCTATTGAGTGTATTCCAAAAATCCGTCATGATCTTCCCCGGATTATCTACTCCTGATACAGAAAAGCGCCCGGAAAACTCCTTTGCCTGCCGGTTCTCTTCAACACCGAGAAGAATCACGCCGCCAACTGTATTGGCAAAAGCAGAGTATATTTCCCAGACAGACTTCGGGACTTCGCTCTTTGCCTTCTTGCATTCAAGCGAAATCCTCTCGCCCGACATCAGTTTCTCCTTTATTTCCTTCTCTGTCATAGCAACACACCCATTAAATCATAATTCTGGACCTATCCTATCTCGGCACCGTTCGCGAGGGTCTCCTCAGGTGTGACGAAACGCATCTTCCCGTCTCCCTGACGGGCCATCAGAATCATTCCTTTGGATTCGATGCCGCGTATCTTCCGCGGAGCGAGGTTGGCAAGGATGCATATCTGCTGTCCTATCATCTGCTCTGGTGTATAGAACTCTGCGATACCTGAGACGATCACACGGGTGTCGATACCGGTGTCGATGGTGAGTTTCAGCAGCTTGTCAGTCTTCGGGACACGCTCCGCCTCCAGGACCGTTGCCGTGCGGATATCCATTTTCCCGAAATCATCGAAAGTGCACTCCGCCTTCTGCGGCTCCACCTTGTGCGCAGCCGCTTCTGCCGCAGCGGCCTCGTTCGCTTTCTTCGTATCCTCAAGTCTTTTTATCTGGGCCTCAACCACACTGTCCTCGATCTTGCTGAAAAGCAGGACAGGCTCCCCGAGCTGATGCCCGGAAGGAAGAACGGACTCACGCCCGAGATCCTCCCATGAAAGGACAGGAACAGACTTCTGCTCCGTTCCGTCCTGTCCGGATGGAACAGTATGAAGGGCAGCACCTTCACCAGGCTTGAAAACATTTTCCCCGCAGGTCCCTTCCTCTCCGCATCTGTGATCCGTACCGGCAACCAGACCTACATTCAGGATACTGCGCAGTTTCTCAGCCGAGAACGGCAGGAACGGCTCGAACACAATGGCGAGATCGGCGCATATCTGAAGCGACACATTGAGGATGGAAGCCGTCCTGTCCATATCCGTCTTCGCCACTTTCCACGGCTCCGTATCGGTCAGATATTTATTCCCCAGCCTGGCTATGTTCATGGCCTCTTTCAGGGCCTCACGGAACTTGTAGTTCTCTATATTCTCCTCGACCGCCTTCTTCATGGCAGGGATCTGGGCAAGGGTCTCTCTGTCTATCTCCTCAGGCTTGGAATCCGCCGGGACCTTGCCTCCGAAATATTTATGGGTCAGGACTACGGCACGGTTCACGAAGTTTCCGAGGATGGCGACCAGCTCGCTGTTGTTGCGCGCCTGGAAATCCTTCCATGTAAAGTCATTGTCCTTGGTCTCGGGAGCATTGGCACACAGGACATAGCGCAGGACATCCTCCTGTCCCGGGAACTGCTCCAGATATTCGTTGAGCCATACCGCCCAATTCTTCGATGTGGAAATCTTGTTGCCCTCGAGATTGAGGAACTCGTTGGCCGGAACATTGTCCGGAAGAATATATCCGCCGTATGCTTTCAGCATGGACGGGAACACGATGCAGTGGAAAACGATATTGTCCTTACCGATAAAATGGACAAGCCTGGTATCCTCCGATTTCCACCATTTCTCCCAGCTCTGGGGAAGGAGTTCTTTGGTGTTGGATATGTATCCGATAGGGGCATCGAACCATACATAGAGCACCTTGCCTTCAGCACCATCGACAGGCACAGGGACGCCCCAGTCAAGGTCACGGCTCACTGCTCTCGGCTGGAGTCCGCCGTCGATCCAGGACTTGCACTGCCCGTAGACATTGGTCCTCCACTCCTTATGCCCTTCGAGGATCCATTCCTTGAGCCACGGCTCGTACTGGTCCAGAGGAAGATACCAGTGCCTGGTCTTCTTCTTGACCGGAGTGCTTCCGCTCAGGGCCGAATGAGGGTTCAGGAGCTCGTCCGGGCTGAGGGTGCTTCCGCATTTTTCGCACTGGTCCCCGTAAGCGCCTTCATTGCCGCACTTCGGGCAGGTACCGACGATATAGCGGTCAGCCAGAAAAGTATTGGCCTCAGTATCAAAGTACTGTTCGCTTTCTTTCTCGATGAATTTCCCTTCGTCGTACATTTTCCTGAAGAAATCGGAAGCGACCTCAGAGTGAATCTTGGATGAGGTGCGCGAATATATGTCGAAGTTGATTCCAAATCCTTCGAACGATTTCTTTATGATGCCATGATACCTGTCCACGACATCCTGAGGGGTGCAGCCCTCTTTCTTCGCCTTTATCGTAATCGGCACGCCATGTTCGTCCGACCCGCAGATGAAAAGCACGTCTTCCCCTTTCATTCTGAGGTACCTTACGTAAATGTCTGCCGGTACATAGACTCCTGCAAGGTGTCCTATATGCACCGGACCGTTGGCATATGGCAGTGCACACGTAACCAGAGTCCTCCTGTAGTCTTTCTTTTCCATTTTATCTTCCCAATTTATTATTTATCATTACTTTCGCCCTGTTCCACAGCGCTATTTCATTCAATATCCGTGTCTGCGTGTCCGGATCGTCTTCCGCTCCGGCAAGCTCTGCGGAAAGGGACTTCAGCTTCTTTTCTATCCGCTTGACCTGATAGGCAAGTACGGCTTTCGGCACAAAGATAACCAATTGCGTCCCGATTGATGTCAGTGAGTTGCGGTAATTTTCGACCGTTATCATATATTTCTCGACCAGAATGTCCGCCGCCACCATGGCAGTTTCCCTGTCCATGCTGTTCAGGAGCCTGTTCTGTATCCGGTCCTGCGGAAGGCCCTCATCATACATGGTGAAATACTCGTCGTAGACTTTCTTATAGACGGCATTGGAAAATTCGGCTTCGTCCGCCGCAAGGGCACTGTCAATGAACTCGGCCACCGTTGTCTGCTGTCCGTCTTCCTGATAGAACTCGGAATCCCGGTCAAACTCCAGAAGCCTGTCGCCGTGCTCGAGCACAAAACCCAGAAGCTCCTTCTCGCACGGGGCAAGGAAAGGATCGGTCAGAGTGATGCCGTCCTCCTTCATCCCGGAGGGCCGTGAATCAGAAAGTAAGGCGGCCCCGGCTTCTTCAGAAGATACCGGCATGTCATATGCTTCCAGGCTTTCCTGCTCCTTCCTCTGCCTGTTTTCCTGCTGTTTCCGCTCAGACAGGAGCATATCCGTACGCGTATGGTGTATCCTGTCGAACAGGAGCTGGGACTCGATATTGAATTTCCCGCTGCACGCCTCCACGTATACTGACCGCTTCACCGCGTCAGGGATCAGGGCTATCGTATCCGCGATATCATTGATGAGATCGGCTTTCTTCAGGGGATCGTCCCCGGCCTGTCCCATCAGGATATCCGTCTTGAAACTTATGAAATCCTGTTCGTGGCTGCGGATAAAGTCCTGTACTTCAGGCAGAGTGTGCTTATGGGAATATGAATCCGGGTCATCTCCGTCAGGAAGAAGCACCACCTTCACGTTCATACCCTCTTTCAGGACCAGGCCTATACCGCGCAGTGCGGCATGGATACCGGCAGAATCCCCGTCGTAGATAATGGTAATGTTGGACGTGAATTTCCTGATCAGGCGTATCTGCTCGACAGTCAGTGACGTGCCGCTTGAGGCTACCACATTGGTGATGCCTATCTGGTGCATGGAAATCACATCCAGATATCCCTCCACCAGATAGCATCTGTCCTGGCGCGAAATCTCGTTCTTGGCAAAATATATCCCGTACAGGGACCTGCTCTTTACGTATATCTCCGTTTCGGGAGAATTCACGTACTTCGCTACAGTCTTGTCCGTCCTGAGGGTACGGCCGCCGAATGCTATCACACGGCCGCTCACCGAATGTATCGGGAACATGACCCTGTCATAGAACCGGTCCAGAAGACTGCCGTCATCCCTTTTCACGCACAGTCCCGTATCCAGAAGGAACTCATCCTTGTATCCTGCCTCTTTAGCGGCATCCGCCAGGACATGTCTTCCGGAAGGGGCCCATCCCAGACCGAATTTCTCTATGGAGGCATCTTCCAGTTTCCTCGACTTGAAATATGCATACCCTACCGCACGCCCCTCGCCGGTCTTGAGACAGTCCCTGAAAAATCCGGCAGCGAACTCGGACACCAGATGGAGGCTCTCGCTGCGCTGGCGCTGCGCAATCTCTTCGGCGGACTCCTCCTTTTCGACTATCTCGATATTGTATTTCCTGGCAAGGAACCTCAATGCCTCGACATAAGTCAGGTTCTCGTGTTCCATTATGAACCCTACAGCCGTTCCTGACTTGCCGCAGCCGAAGCACTTGTATATACCTTTGGCGGGAGAGACATAGAATGAAGGGGTCTTCTCGTTGTGGAACGGGCAGCATGCGGTAAAATTCGCCCCGCGTCTTTTAAGCGAGACGAAATCGCCTACCACATCAACTATCCTGGCGGCGTCGAGAATCCTGTCTACTGTCTCTTTCGGGATCATCCGGAGAAAACTTCTTATTTGTCTTCCCCGACCTTTTCGTAATCGACATCTTTCACATCATCCATTGCCGGAGTATCCTTTGAGCCGGATGCGGAAGAGGATGACGTGTTGAACCTTATCTCATATTCCTTCATGGCCTTGCGCATCTTCCATGTGGAAATCATATCAGATACGCCATATACGAGCAATGCGATTCCGGCAACCAACGTAATGAACTTGCCCAGTCCGAACGGATGAAACAACACCATGGCCCCGCCTACAGTGCAGAGCACCGGGAATATAAATGTCCACAGTCCCATCGGAAGCACTCTGCTCGCGCTGAGCAGCGCCGAAAGCTGGAACAGCCCGAAAAGCATGAGCAGCAGGCCCAGCAGGAACATGACTACGCCGGCCACCTCCTCCGGAAATATGAACACTATGACACCGAGGACAATATCCACCACAGTATTCGTAACCATCAGGGCCAGGCCTCCGTTCGCCCTGTTTACAATACCGAATATGAGAGAAACCACCCCTGATGCAATCAGGAAGGCGGCCACTATCTTCACTATCACCACAAGCGATGTTGCCGGGAACGCAACCATTACAACTCCCAGCGCAACGGCGACAACTGCTCTGAGCAGGCCGCCGAACCTGTTTCTGAATCCGAACGTTATCATATCAAGAAAACACTTTAACCTGCGAAGTTAGCAATTATTCCTCAAATTATTGTTACTTTCGCAGGACGTAATAAAATCAAAGAGACATGAAGCCGGACATTGAAATAGCAAGAAGCGTCAAAATGAAGAAAATCACTGACGTAGCATCTGAAATCGGCATTCCGCAGGAAAGCGTCGAGCAGTACGGGAAGTACATGGCCAAAGTGCCGCTCGGTCTTATAGACGAAGACAAGGTACGCAAAGGCAAGCTCATACTTGTCACGGCCATCACGGCCACCAAAACAGGTATCGGCAAGACGACTGCATCGATAGGCCTGGCCCTCGGAACGAACAGAATCGGGAAAAAGGCCGTACTCGCCCTCAGGGAACCGTCTCTGGGTCCATGCTTCGGGATGAAGGGAGGCGCAGCAGGAGGCGGATACGCACAGGTAGTGCCGATGGAAAGGATCAATCTGCATTTCACGGGGGATTTCCACGCAATAACTTCCGCCCACAACATGATAGCCGCCCTGCTGGACAACTACCTGTACCAGCACCAGGCGGAAGGCTTCGCACTGAAGGAAGTGCTGTGGAAAAGGGTCCTGGACGTTAACGACCGTTCCCTCAGGCAGATAGTCACCGGGCTCGGCCCGCGTACCAACGGACTGGTCCAGGAGTCCGGCTTCGACATCACGCCGGCTTCGGAAATCATGGCCATACTTTGTCTGGCGGACAGCCTGGACGACCTCAGGCGCAGGATCGGTAACATACTTCTCGGGTACAGGTTCGACGGCTCGGCCTTCACGGTGAAGGACCTGGGAGTGGAAGGGGCTGTCACCGCCCTTCTGATGGACGCCCTGAACCCGAACCTGGTACAGACGACTGAGGGCACGGCGGCGTTCGTGCACGGAGGACCTTTCGCAAACATAGCGCACGGATGCAATTCCGTCATGGCGACCAAAATGGCCATGACTTTCGGAGACTATGCCATCACAGAGGCAGGCTTCGGCGCCGACCTCGGAGCGGAGAAATTCCTGAATATCAAATGCCGCAAGAGCGGCCTGAGGCCGGTACTGACACTGCTGGTCGCCTCGCTCCAGGGGCTGAAGATGCACGGTGAAGTACCTTTGGAAAAGATAAAGGAACCTTCCCTTGACGGAGTCAGAAAAGGATTCGGGAACCTGGACAGGCACATACGCAACCTTCAGGGGTTCGGACAGACAGTAATGGTGTGCTTCAACAGGTTTGCAAGCGACACGGAGGAAGAGATAGAGCTCGTGCGGAGACACTGCGCTGAAATGGGTGTAGGATTCGCTGTCAATGACGGGTATGCCCACGGCGGGGACGGGGCAGTGGACCTTGCCCGCAAAGTGGTGGAGACCATAGAGGGACACCCTTCCGGTCCGCTGGAATTCACATACAGCGACGGAGACAGCCTGAAAGAGAAGATAGAGAAAGTGGCAAGAGGCATATACGGTGCCGGAAATGTAATCTTCAGCAAGACGGCGGTACGGAAACTGGAGACGGCGGAAAAGCTCGGATATTCCGGATTTCCGGTATGTATCGCCAAGACCCAGTATTCCTTTTCACAGGACCAGAAGGCATATGGGGCTCCTGAAGGATTCGATTTCGAAATAAATGACATAGTCATCAATTCCGGAGCGGAGATGATAGTCGCCATCGCAGGAGACATCATACGCATGCCGGGACTTCCGAAACATCCGCAGGCTCTGGACATAGATGTGGAAAACGGATTTATAAACGGGCTCAGCTGATGAGACTTTATGACAACCACAACCACAGCCAGTTCTCCTTCGACGGAAAGAGGACTACCGTAGAAAAATCCGCCCGGTCAGCCTTTGAAAAAGGGCTGGCCGGAATCTGTTTTACCGACCATTGCGACTTTTATGTCCCGCCGATGAAAGCGCAGTTCGAGCATCTGGTGCCGGAAGTGTTCGACGTAGAGTCCCAGCAGGCCGAAATAGACAGGGTCAATGCCGCCTCCTATGCGGCCCTGCCGGGCAACAGGCGGTTCAGGATACTAAAAGGCATAGAAATAGGACTACAGAAGAAATGCAGGGAACAGATCAGGGAGCATCTCGGGAAATACAGATTCGACCAGGTCATAGCATCTGTCCACTATATCGACGGCACCGACCCGTTCTACGGAGGATATTACGAGGGCAAAGACTGGAAGGAAGCCTACGGGCACTATCTCGAGACCATCTATGAAGAGATGACATGGCTCGGGGACTTCGACATCGTGGGGCACTACGACTACGTGGCCAGATATGCGCCGTACCCGCAGGCAAGCATCTTCTACAGGGATTTCAGCGACATATTCGACGCCATGTTCAAATATCTCGCCCAGGAAGGGAAGGCCCTTGAAATCAACACGAAGACATACAAGGACTACCACGGCAGGACTCCCGAGATGGACATCGCCGTACTCAGGCGCTTCAGGGAACTTGGGGGCGAGGCTGTCAGCCTGGGGTCAGACTCGCACGACGCGCAGAGGACCGGGGACAATTTCCTGCACTTCGCGGACGTCGTCCGCAGCGCCGGGTTCAGGTATCTTGCCCATTTCGAGTCCAGACAGCTCCGCATGACTCCGCTGTCATACTGACCGGGACGGCTGGAAGACCGGCTGCGGAACGGGCTCAAGGAATGTCAGGATACAAAAAAAGAGGATTGCAGTCCTCTTTTTTTGTATCCTTAAACGGTCCGCCATTATTCCGCGGTA
The DNA here is from genome assembly GCA_944325505.1 of uncultured Bacteroidales bacterium. Lineage (GTDB taxonomy): Bacteria > Bacteroidota > Bacteroidia > Bacteroidales > UBA932 > Cryptobacteroides. Next base: position 3,097 of record CALVAJ010000003.1, on the reverse strand, counting down.
TCGCCCGATCCAGCGTCTCCTCCCTCATCAGGTGTATCCGTACCTTTGATATCTTCAGGGACACTGTCCACACGTACATAGACTGACACATCCTGCGGATCATCGACAGCTGTCCACACCATACGGTCACGAGTGAGCTCGGAGACAGTATAGCTGTGGGTCCAGTCGCCCGCGTAATGGTCATAGCGCCCGCTTATGACACCTGTCTCCTCGTCGACAGAATATATGCCGGTCCTGACATACGGGGAGAATGTTTCCAGGTTGTAGTACAGTGTGAATTCAGTGTCTCTCCTCACTATGTCCATATAGACATAACTGCCCGCAGGCACAGGCTTGCCGAGCCATTCGCTCAGCTGCCATGTCCCTGAGATGTTGTTAGCCGTCACAGGAAGGTAAGAGACTGTTTCCGGGCCGTCCTCCGTACATGAGCTTAAAGCAACCGATGCCAGCAGAGCGGCAAATACAGACTTCAATATCTTTTTCATTGTTCTTGAATTTTTACTGTTGTTTCACGGGGTACGCAGACAATACTTCTTCACTGCTCTCCCCTATCATAATTTTCAATGTCCTGTCTCCCGCAGACGTATCCAGGCCCTGCAGGATGACCGGTATCTCGTCCGGCAGGCTGCCCCTGACTTTTCCGGGGTCGAAACTTATGACAATGTCACCTGTCTCGCCTGGCCCGATGACGCCTGGCTCGCACCTGAACGAAAAACATTCCGGAAGTGCAGAGCTGTCCACGCTCAGGGAAAGGCCGGACTCCCCGTCATTCATGCATGCAATCCGTTCCACCTGCAGTTCATTACCGCTTATACGCACCATGGTCTGTCTGAGCAGCAGCGGCCCCATCCTGTAACGGTATTGCCACACAGGTCTGGTAGAAGGCACTACTGTCCCTTTCACCTCCAGGACGGCTGTAGGAGACGACGAAGAAAGCCCGGTATATACAAAAGCCTTCCTGTCAATCTTCCCTGGATGTCCTTTCTGATGATAGACAAATGCGACTGCGGATTCCTCCCCCGGAGCGACAGGTTCTGTCGAGAACTCGGGTACAAGGCATTCACACGTAGTCCGTACCATTACCACGGACACGGGAGAGCCGCTGCAGTTTTTCCACCGGAAAACACACCTTGCAGGTTCTCCGTCTTCTTCAATCCGTCCTATATCAATGCTCAGTGAATCAAAGGACATTTCAGGCACCGGAGAAAACCCTGTGCCTGAAAGCCCGGAATGACCCTCCGCCCGCAGGCCCGGAAGCCAGGCAGGCAGAAGAAATACGCATATCAATATTACGGGAAACTTCATATGGACAAAAATCAGAGCCAGCCTTCTCCCACAGTGTTACGCACTGTCACGGTAAAATCCTGGCTGCCGCCGGAATATGTCAGTGTAGCAGTCGTAATCCCTGCACTGACACCCTTGAAGCAGAACTTCCCTTCCGACACCTCTGTCACAGTGGCGACGCTTTCATCCGCCACAGCCACAGAGAATTCCGTACCTTCAATGTAGAAGCCGGCATCAGCAGTCACCTCGGCCCCGGCAGCCACATATATGTTAGGGAACTTCATGGCCACACCGGCACCTCTGTCTATCATGTCAAGCAGGGCGCCTGCATCGACCAAGCCGGTACCCATCTGGCCCTTGTACTGGTTCATGTCGAAATATGTCCTCTGGGCAAGCCCGAGGTCGGAGATGTATGTATAATAGTATTTCTTTCCTGATGAGGCCCGGTCAAGGATACCTCGGTTTGCCGAGGCAAACAGCATCTGGCGGAATTCCTCCGAAGTGAAGTGGCGGTGCTGCTGCGCCGCATAGGAAATACCCAGGGCAACTACGCCGGAAACATGAGGGCAGGCCATCGAAGTCCCTTCCATGTAGCCATAGCCGCTTGCGCTTACATGCTCCGGGAGAGTAGAAAGGACAGTGCCCACTGCACCGCGCCCGTCAGCGCCTACACCGTCACTGCCATTCCCCAGATACTCATAATAATAGTCCCTGTCTCCGCCAGGGGCCGAAATAGAGGTACCTGTGCTGTAGTTGGTATATGTTGAAGGGGTACCGTCCCCGGCAACAGCCGCCACGGACACGCAGTAGTCGGCAGCTCCAGGGAAGCCGGCTGCAGGAGCATACTCGTTTCCTGATGCAAACACTGCGATACCTCCGTCTATAGGGCCGTTAGGACTTCCTGCATTGTTCACGAAATACTCGAGGGCTATCTTCTCGAGAGGACTCTGCTCCTCCCATTCCTCCTGGGTACGGAAACCCTGCCCGTAAATATAAGGGTTGGCGGCGCCGGAATTGTAGCCGAAGCTGCACTGCAGGACAACAGCACCGTTGTCGGCGGCATATTTTATGGCCTTGACAAGCGATACGCTGTTGCTGGCCATCCCTCCGGAGAACACCTGGCAGGACATGATCTTGACTCCAGGAGCCTCAGGAGTACCTCCGGCTATGCTGCTGATACCGCGGCCGTTGTTGTTTACTGCCGCAATCGTCCCGGCCACATGTGTGCCGTGCCCTGTATCGGCTATGTCATTCCATGTGATCTGGCCGTTGCCTACGATGAAGTTGAATCCGTTCACGTCATCGATATAGCCGTTCCCGTCATCATCGATACCGTTGCCAGGAATCTCCTCAGTGTTGGACCATATATTTGTCTTCAGGTCAGGATGTTCGAGGCATACCCCCTCATCAAGCACTGCCACTATCACGGACGGGTCTCCGGTGCACCGTCCCCATGCTCCGTTCGAGTCCTCATCTTCGGCAAAAAGGTTCACATCTACATCCTTCACGAACTTCTTCCCGAAAAAGGCTTCACCCGCAAGGTCAGCAAAAGCGGAATTGCCGGAATCGACAGTATATACAGACCCGTTGTCCTCGCCACGGTTCACCAGATCCCACTGGTATTTGAAAAATTCGTCATTGAATGCACCTGGATCAGTCCATGCCCCGGCCACGGCACGTGTAGCCGCCGGAGTGAACGGTACAGGTTTAGCCTGCGGGTCATAAGCCCTCTTGACAATCCTGTTCGGGACAGCGGCCTGCACTTCCCCTACAGAAGAGAGTTTTCCGATCACATCCTCCACACTGTACAGGG
>CALVAJ010000002.1 GCA_944325505.1 uncultured Bacteroidales bacterium | reverse complement strand
TCATGAAGCCGTTGACTTCGACCTCAACGTCCGTCGTCTGTGTATAGACAGCGGCAGAGAATCCGCGCTCTATCAGGTCCAGAAGCTGTTCTGCATATTTTACATATTCATCTGTGACCTCTTTCGGGGAATTGAACTGGATATAGCCCCAGTTGCGGTCTGGCTCCCAGATGTGGTCTTTCACCACCATGCCGATTCCGCCGTATTCTCCCAGGACAGTAGCCCTCTGGGCATCATAGAGGTACATTTCCGGAGCAGGGTAGTTGTGCAGGTCGAGGATATCTCCGCAGGTGTAGTGGTTTCCTCCGCTGGCAGGGTTCACGAGTCTGGTAGGGTCGTACCGCTTGGTCCATTCTGCGATTTCAGGGGTCTTGAACTGTCCCCATGCTTCGTTGAACGGCACCCATACTCCGATGCAAGGATAGCTGTAGAGGCAGTCCATGATCTCTTTCCATTCTTTGCGGTAGCAGGCCTCGGACTCTGCAGAGCGTTTCAGTTCCGTTCCGTCGAAGTATTTGCGGTTCTGCCACTCCGGATTGCGGTCGCCGCTCGGCATGTCCTGCCACACGATGATCCCGAGTCTGTCGCACCACGTGTACCAGCGGGCCGGCTCGACTTTGATATGCTTGCGGATCATGTTGAACCCGAGGTCCTTTGTCTTCCGGATGTCATAGGCGAGAGCTTCATCGCTCGGTGCGGTGTAGAGTCCGTCCGGCCACCATCCCTGGTCGAGCGGGCCGAACTGGAAGAGAGGCTTGCCGTTAAGCATCAGCCTGACTATGCCGTTTTCATCGCGTCCGGCAGAGAACTTTCTCATGGCGGCATATGAGGCTACCCGGTCTACGGCCTTGCCTTTCTGGTAGAGGGTTACTTTAAGGTCATAAAGGAAAGGGGAGTCGGGGCTCCACAGCTTCATGTCCGCCGGCATGGACAGCACTACAGGCTCTCCGTTGATGCTCTTTGCTGAAGAAACCAGGGTCTTGCCGTCATATACATTGACTTCCACCATGTCGGATGCCGTGCTCCATGCGACTGAAGGAGCTACGGTCAGTGTCCGTGCATCAGTGTCCGGCGTGATTTTCAGGCTCTGGAAGTGTGTCGTGGAGACAGGCTCGAGCCATACCGTCTGCCAGATTCCGCTGACAGGGGTGTACCAGATGCCTTCCGGGTTGCTCACCTGTTTCCCGCGCGGCTGGTAGCCCTTGTCCGTAGGATCCCATACCTTTACCGTAAGGATATTCTCTCCCTTTTTCACCAGGGCTTCGGTAATGTCGAAAGAGAACGGGGTGAATCCTCCCGTGTGGCTTCCGACTTTTATACCGTTTACCCATACGTCCGCTTTCCAGTCGACGGCTCCGAAGTTGAGCATCACATTCTTTCCTTTCCAGCCGGCAGGGACGGTAAAGGACCTCTTATATACAAGCTCTTTGGTCTCTCCGAGCCTCTGTCCTACGCCAGAAAGGGCGGACTCGATGGCAAAAGGTACCAGTATCCGGCCGTCCGCCTCCCCTTCCGGAAGGGCATCACCTTTATCTATAACGGTATACTCCCACAGTCCGTTGAGGTTCATCCATGTGTCCCTTTCCATTATAGGACGCGGATATTCCGGAAGGACATCGGACGGGTCGATGGCCTCGCCCCACTGCGTCATAATCCTGTCCCCGGCAGGGGACCAGTCTGCATCGGCTGCGTAGGCCTCCGATGCAATCACTGATGCGCATGCGCACAGTGACAGAAGAATTTTGTTCATCAGTAGTGCTATTATTAAGTTTATAAAAATGGGGCCTAAAGATAGGGATAAAATTCCAATGAACCCCAATTTCAGCATTGAAAAAAGAAAAACGAAAAAAAATATTTGAACAGAACGGATTAATTTTTAAATTCGCAGGCTTTGAGAAAATTCTGTTCTTTGCGAGAATGGCGGTTTCCCCCTTGCCATGCAAGATGCTTGCCATTCTTTTTGGAATAAGAAACTGCGTGTGTTTTTAATTTTATTTTAAGGTTGCCATGCATCGGATTGCAAAAATTCTAATCTTGATGGCATCCTGTATAGGGCTTTTTACAGCACAGCGTACCCTTTATGCGCAAAATGTGCGGGGGGGGGTACTACTGAGAGGAACGGTCTCGTCAGAAAGTGACGGATTGCCTATTGCAGGTGCCTATGTGGTTTCATCGTCCGGCAGTTATGCCACGACAGACATTGACGGCAGATATGAGCTTGAGACCAGTGCCGGAGATGTAATCACTTATCAGTTCCTCGGGTTCGAGGATGTCAGTTTCACCGTCCCGGACAACCCGGGTGAGACACTTACCAATGATGTCAGGCTTGTATCCGGCCGCGAAGTCCTCGATGATGTAGTGGTCGTCGCCTACGGAGTCCGCAAGAAAGGTACCATCGCCGGGTCTGTCGCGACCGTCAAGTCGGAGATCCTGAACGATGTCCCTGCCGCGAGCTTCGACCAGGCCCTGCAGGGAAAGGCCCCGGGACTGTCCGTCATCTCAAGCTCGGGTGAGCCGAGTGCGACGGCATCGTTCCGTATAAGAGGTATAAACTCCATAAATTCAGGGGTGTCGCCTCTCTTTATCCTTGACGGGGTACAGATTTCCGCTTCTGATTTCACATCCATAAGTCCCAACGACATAGAGAGTGTATCTGTCCTTAAGGACGCGACATCGACTTCCATTTACGGGGCCCGTGCCGCCAATGGGGTGGTCGTCATCACCACCAAGCGCGGCCGTGCCGGGGAAAACGGCCATGTGCAGGTGCGCATGCAGCTGGGATTCTCTGATGTGGCGTACGGTAAATGGGACCTGATGAATACCGGCGAGCGCATCCTCTACGAGCAGGAGATAGGCATAGATGAAGGCAAGAACTATGACATGCTCCGCGGCATCGACGTGGACTGGCGCAAGGCTGTATTTTCCCAGAAGGCCCCGGTCCGCAACATAGAGGTGGTGGCCAGCGGAGCAAAGGAGCATTTCAACTATTATGTGTCAGGAGGGTACTACCGTCAGAAAGGACTGGTGCAGGACTCGGATTTCTCCAGGTATTCAGTAAGGGCGAACATTAGCGCCGACGTGGCCCCGTGGCTGACCGTCAGTACGAACACCATGATGACATACGAGAAGTCCAAGACTTCCATTTCCGGGGAGTATTCGCTCCAGACGCCTATCTCGGCGGCCATGTTCATGCTCCCTTACTGGGATCCGTACAAGGAAGACGGCTCGCTTGCCTCCGTCAATGACGGCACATGGCTCGGTACGGGCGAGAACCCTCTCGAATGGATGGCCAACAACAACCTGGACAACACCAAGTACAAGCTGTTCTCCAATGTTTCGGCCGCCTTCAAGATCCTTCCGGGCCTTGAGTTCAAGACCACAGGCGGAGTCGATTTCTCATATTTCCCGTCCGAGTCCACTTCAAACCCGAGCTACAATCCCAACAACGGTGTGGGCTATGCCGCCATGGCGACATCCTCGGCGATGAACCTTTCCTGGACCAACACCCTGGACTATACCTTCAACATAGACAATGCCCATGACTTCCATTTCATGGTAGGCCATGAGATGATAGACAACTCCTCCATGGGGTATACGTTCACTACCCAGGGGCAGGTGTCCGACAAGCTGCTTAACGTCTCGTCCGCCACTGTCACCACAGGGTGGGGCAACAGCCGCAGCTCCAGCTCCTATATGTCTGTTTTCGCCAGGGGCGAGTACAACTATATGGGGAGATACTATCTCGAGGCTTCCGTCCGCGGGGACGCCTCCTCGAAGTTCGGCCGGTCCAACCGCTGGGCCCCGTTCTGGGCAGTGGGCTTCATGTGGAACCTGCGCAACGAGGCGTTCATGGGCGGGAAGGCTTCGTGGCTCGACGATGCGCGCATCTCGGTGAACACCGGTACCACGGGTAACTCCTCCATCCCGGACTATGACCATCTGGCGCTTGTCTCCGGAGGCATAAACTACAACGACCAGGCTGCCATAGCCCCGTCGTCAAGGGGCAACGAGTCCCTGACCTGGGAGAAAGTGTGGACGTCCAACCTGTCTTTCCAGCTCGGGTTCTTTGGCAGGATATCTTTCAATGTCGACCTGTACAACAAGCTCACTTCGGACATGCTCATGCAGGTGCCTATAAGGTTTGCATCCGGCACCGCATACAAGTGGGACAACATAGGCAAGATGGTCAACAGGGGTGCCGAGTTCGACCTCAATGTAGATGTCATAAGGACAAAGGATTTCCTCTGGAGCGTCAATGCCAACGCATCCTACAACAGGAACATCATCACCGAGCTGTATAACGGCAAGGACGAGTACGAACTTTCCAACACCGGCCTCAAGCTCGTCGTCGGAAGGGAGTACGGGGAGTTCTTCATTAACAGGTACGCCGGTGTGAATCCGGTCAACGGAGACGCCCTCTGGCTTGACAAGGACGGGAATGTCACCACGGAGTTCAGGGAGGAGGACAAGGTGCTTGTCGGCAAGAGCCGCTTTGCTCCATGGATGGGCGGATTCGGTACCACATTCTCATGGAAGGGCATAACCCTTTCTGCAGCATTCAGCTGGGTGGAAGGCCGCTACATGCTCAACAACGACCGTTTCTTCCAGGAGAGCAACGGTATATACCAGTCCTACAACCAGTCCCGCAAACTCCTGTATGACAGGTGGAAAAAACCGGGGGACATAACAGACATCCCGCGTCACGGTGTGGTGGCCGAGCTTGACGACAGGTTCCTCGAGGATGCATCGTTCCTGCGTCTGAAGAACCTCAGCCTGAGCTACAGCTTTCCGGAGAACCTGCTGCGGAAAACCCGCTGCATTTACGGTGCGAGGATATTTGCCCAGGCCCAGAACCTCTTTACATTCACATCTTTCCAGGGGATGGACCCGGAGTCGGAGTCTAACATATACCAGGCCCAGTATCCGATGTCGAGACAGTTTACATTCGGGCTGGAACTCACTTTTTAAGCAGAATACCAGAAGATGAAAAAGATATTGTTGATATTGTCATCGGTCTTTTCGATGGCCTTGTCCTCCTGCAGCGGTTTTCTGGACAAGTATCCTGACAACAGCATTCCTGCCGACGAGGCTATCCAGACCCCGGAGGATGCGCAGTTCTATATCATGGGGCTTTACAGCGCATTCAAGAATTCAGCCCTCTACAGCGGAAGCATGACGCTGGCCGCCGACATACAGTGCGACTTCATGTATACGGTCCAGGGTGCGAACAACGTCTATTCGGATGTCTACCGCTGGGAGCTCAAGCCAACCACGGGCGAGGTCGAGAATGTGTACGCAGGACTTTATTACATCATTTCCAGAGTGAACTTCTTCTTCGACCGCATAGGTCAGGTGGAGGCTGCCTATACTGATGAAGACGATGTGGAGCTGCTGAACAAATGCAAGGGGGACGCCTACTTCGCACGTGCCCTCGCATATGCCGACCTTCTCCGCTTCTACTGCAAGGCATACGACCCTGACACGGCCAAGGACGAGCTGGGGATGTCTCTGATCTACACATACGAGGAGGAGGGGCTGAATGTCCTGCGCTCTTCCCTCTACGATACCTACCAGCAGGTCCTGAGCGACCTTGCCCAGGCGGAGAAGCTCATAACAAGAGATGTCGCCAACTCCATCTATTTCACCATAGGTGCGGTGAACGCCCTGTACGCGAGGACATATCTCTACATGCAGGACTGGGACAACGCGATAAAATACTCTACCGAAGTCATAGACAACAGCATATACTCCCTCAGCGATTCATTCGCCGCCTCCACGGCTTCTGCCGACGTGTCGGAATACCAGTATATGTGGATGTACGACTCCTCAAACGAGGTTATATGGAAGGTAGGATTCACGGCTACGAGCCTCGGCGGCTCGCTCAGCTCCGTGTTCCACAACTATGACTATACCGCGTATTACCCTGACCTGGTCCCTGCGCAGTGGGTGCTCGACCTGTACGACCAGTCCTCCGACGCGAGATACTCCACTTTCTTTGTGGAGCAGACCACTGGATATGCAAGCGGCCTGACCTGGCCTCTGTTCATAGGGAAATACTGGAGCAACCCCAACCTGAACTCCACCAACGCCTACACGTTCGTCAACGAGCCCAAGGTTTTCAGGCTCTCGGAGCAGTACCTCATCAGGGCCGAGGCATACTGGCATAACGGCGAGTACGAGCTTGCCAGCCAGGACCTGACCGCAGTCCGCAAGAAGAGGATACTGGGGTATGGCGAGTATTCCGCCACTGGCGAGACCCTGCTCGAGGAGATAAAGACGGAAAGGGTGAAGGAACTGTATATGGAAGGCTTCAGGCTGATGGACCTCAAGAGATGGGGAGAGGGATTCAGGCGCACTCCTCAGATGTATTCCATTTCAGGTCCGGACGAGCTGGACATCAAGGCTGACAACCCTATGTTCGTATGGCCCATCCCGCAGCACGAACTGGATGCCGTGCCAGGGCTGCAGCCCAATGAAAGCAACTAAAAACGAAGGAGGAACTTTATTATGATGAAAAAGATATTGATGATGGCCTCCGCCGCGGCCGCGCTGGTCCTGTCCGCATCATGCGGCAGGGAGGAAAGGGCGCTGTATCCCGGCGGCGAGTATATCATGTTCGCGGACTCCACGGCGATGTACTACATGACGGACGACCCGGATGATTCTTTCCCTGTAGAGGTCGCCTCTACCGTTGCCTGCGACTACGACAGGACCTATGCCATAGAGTTCCTGGCGGGAGAGTCCAATGCCATAGAAGGTGTGAATTTCACCATAGACTCATACAACGTGGAAATCCCTGCGGGGGAGATGACCGGTACGGTGCATCTGAAGGGCGTGTTCGACAGCATCGAAGCCTCCGACTCCATCGGGGTGGTGCTCCGCCTGCTGGTGCCGGAGGACAAGAAATGGCCGGGCGATGACCAGACAATGAAGATCAGCATCGCCAAGACATGCGACCATGACCTGGACACTTTCGTGGAAGACGGCGGCAACTTCGTCCTTTATGCGTCTTTCCCGTTCTCGTCATACCAGGTGGTCAGGAAGCTGGTCAAGGCCACGAAGATTGATGACAACAGGCTTGAGTTCGAGGACCTCCTTGACGTGAACATGCCGATAAAGATGCGCTTCAACCTCGGCGACTATACCAACCCTTACGTCGAGGTGCTGCCCCAGACCGGGTTCTACACCCAGGACTACGGCGACGCGACCGTGGAGACCGACCCTCTGTACGGCTCTTATTTCTACCCTTGCCAGAAACTCATAATATTCTATCTGAAATGCTATTCCCAGAAGATAGGGACCTTCGGCACATACTTCTACGCGCTGGAATGGGTCTCCCAGGAAATGGCCGACTATTATGAGAAGAACGGATTTGAATGAAAACCTATTTATTAACCATTAAATTTTATAATCATGAAAAAGTCAGTTTCACACCTGCTGTATCCAATCATCATGATGATTGCAGCCATGAATTTCACGATTTCATGTACGGATGAACCGGAAACAGAGAAACAGGCTGAACTCCCGGTTCTTGAAGATCTGACTGTCGCTGTGGGGCAGACAGGCACAATCGATTTCAATGCACCGCTTGCGTGGACGATTTCTTCCGACAAGGAATGGTTCGCCCTTGGCGGGGAGCAGGGGGAGACCTCCGGAGAGGCCGGACAGCAGTCTGTGCCTTATACTGTCACTGACCAGGACGCGGACTTCGAAAAGACGACCGAGGCCAATGTGAGGATAGTCTTCAGCGATGACAGGTACATCACGTTCAAGGTCACCAGGGGGACTCTCGACAGGACCATGACCATAACCTCGGACGAGGAAGGGACGACGCCGATAGAGTCGATAGATATGGACAATACGATGCTTTCATACCAGAATATGCGCACTTTCTATGTTAGCGCAAACTATGACTGGTATTACGATGCTGCCGGCAGTTCGGACTGGATAGTCCTCAGCGGCGGATCCCTTGAAGGAAAGGCCGGAGAGACTTGTGCAGTATCGGTATATATCGATCAGGACAAGGCCCCGGTAGAGGCCGTTACAGGCAAGATAGTGCTTTCGTCCTATGACAACGAGCCTGTCACAGAGGAGCTGTCAGTGAACTTCGGAGGATTCGGGCAGGGATACTGGAAGATTGTCGAGGTCCGTAACGGGCAGGAATTCGCGAATGCTTATGGGGGCTGCACATTCTCGAGCGACGGCTTCATCTCCCAGGCCGGCATGGCTACTGACCAGAACAGCGTGACGCTGAAGCTGCGTTCAAGCGAGGAGTGTGTGCTAGTTGTGGCGACTGAAAATGCTACATGGGGACCTTCTGGTCTTTACATACATTATGCGTATCCATATATGCCGTATGCATTTGGAAAAGGTATGGAGCCATGGTTGACTATCACTTCAGCCGATACAAAGTCTGTATTACAGTCGAATTTGTATACTGTATCAGTTGATGCAAATACAGTTCAGGAAGGATCGATGTATTCATGGCGTTCCGGACAGGAAAGGACAGCAAAAGTATTCTGTATTCCTACGTCAGTTTTGCAGGAGGCCAATCCGAACATTATTTCGGAGAACGGAAATATCGCCCCGAGTGCCCTTTTATCTATCCTGACAGATGGTGAACCTATTCCGTATGTTGGTCTAAGTTACACCCTCAAGCCGGAATACGAACAATATGTCGCGTTCAGTATCACTCAGGAAGCTTCAGCCGGTACAGGAAGTGACACGAATTATATGACATTGAAAGACCTTGCCTATGCAGGGACATTGACTGATCTCGGCGAGGGGAATTACAGATATGAGACTGATTCATATCAAAGGGGAATGAATTTCGAGGCCCAGTTCGGAAGCCTGACCGGAATAGCGTTCAAGTCATCGGAACCGAATACGGACGACTCTACGAAACAGGATTTCCCTTATGTATTTACGGATTGCGACTGGCTCCTGGCCGGGCTTGCTGATAACGGTAACGGGACATACAGCCTCAATATCAGGAAACTAAAGAATGAAACAGGGGCCGCACGCAGCTATAAGGTCGTCCTGATTGACGGCAGCGGCACCGAGGTGGGTTCCATTACTATAGAACAGGGAGCATAAAAACTTTTACAGACAGATATGAATATCCTATTTAGACTGTTCAGAATCTTCATGCTTGCATCCATGGCGGCTTTTGCCGCCGGATGCAGCGTGGAAGATCTTGAAGAAGGACAGACGGGATCCGGTAATGTCCAGTTCCGTCTTCTCAAACTTGCATCGAAGGCTACCGGGGAGCTTGACTACCTGCACGATGCGCACAAGGTGATGGTCACCCTGAGCAACGGGGGGCAGAATGTCAACCTGCCGCTCAAGGTGGACTATTATGACGAGGAGTCGGCCGAATTCGGGGTGAGGACCGAGATAGGACAGCTCTATCCCGGGCATTATTCCGTAGTGAGCTACACCATTTACAACCATCTGGATGACGAGCTCCTCTACGGCGAGCCGGACGAGACGACCGAGTTCGATGTGATAACAGGCGGGCTTTCCACCGTGGACCTGTATATCAGCGTAGTCCCTCGCGGGAAGATACGTTTCGATATTGTCAAGGACCTGAGCGAAATCGTGGTTGACACCAAATCTGGCCCTGTGTCGGATGAGGACAGGATTGACTATCCCCTGAGTGCGGTAGCCAAGGCTGACATTGTCGTGAAGGACATGAGGACCAATGTAGAGCACGAATTCACCGGTCTCCCGTGTACATTCAGGAGCGATGCCCTCGAGGGCAGTTCGGACATACTCTGCGACACTCTCCTCCATATAGAGGCCGGGGAGTATTATCTCAGCAGGGTGGCCCTTTACGGGGCATCCGATGATACGGCCCCTCTCGACTACCTGACATATTATGACAACGACAAGGACGTCATCTACACTGTCGAGGACAACAAGACCACTGAAGCAGAGGTCCCTGTCGTGATAAACGGGACCGCCGCCCATATAAAGGACTATATCGCCCTTTACAAGATATGGAAGTCCCTTGACGGGGAGAACTGGAGCTGGAGGGCCGGCACGGGCACCAATCCTGACAACTGCAACTGGAATTTCGACAAGGATATAGACCTGTGGGGAAACCAGCCGGGAGTAGGCCTTTTCTCAAACGGCCGTGTAAGCTCCCTGAATATCGGGCCTTTCGACCCTCATGGGGACATGTCCGAGGCTCTGGGGGACCTGACCGAGCTCAACACCCTTTACCTCGGCTCGAACAATGACGTGCAGTACGAGGGCATGGTGCCGGAGTATCCTGTCGGTGATTTCATCCCCAAGTGGGACGAGGACGAGGAGTCCGCACGGATGAGACGCCAGTTCGACCCGTGGAACTACTGGGTGGAGAGCAATGTCTCGGAAGCAAGGCTCGACTATGCCAGGAAGCTCCTGAAGGCAAGGCACCCTGAGAACCGGACCGAGTTCAGCGTGTTCACAGGATATTCTTCTGCAGAGAAGCCGGCGACCTTCGCCACCTTCCCTCACGGATACCTTGCAAACCATATACAGTCACTGCCGGAGTCTATCGGCAACCTGACCAAGCTGGAGCAGCTTTATATAGGCAACTCCGAGATAAGGGAGCTCCCTGAAGGGTTCGCCAAGCTGCAGTCCCTGACCGACCTGCAGATATACAATTGCCCTGCCATGGAGAAGTTCCCTGTGATAGTCGCGGAACTTCCGAACCTTATCATGCTTGACCTTTCGGCCAACAGCCAGTGGGAGCCGGAGGATGTCACTGCGGGCTGGGAAGCTATATTCGGAGGAAAATCGAAGGAGAAGCTCCAGATTGTGTACGGACTGAGCAACCGCATGAGACGTTTCCCTGAGAAGAATCTCGACCAGATGGCCGCTCTCGGGCTCATTGACTTCTCGAACAACGGCATCGAGGTGATGAACAAGGGGTTCACCGACAAGGTCAGGCTGATAGAGGTATACCTCGACTACAACTACCTGACTTCAATCCCGGACGATTTTACCGGAGTGAGGGACCTGGCCACGTTCTCATGCACGAACAACAGGCTGACCGAGTTCCCGGGCTTCTTCCCGGATCCGGCCACAGAGGATTTCATGCCAGACGAAATACTTCTCTCTGCCAACAAGATAGAATCCTTCCCGGATGATTTCAAGGGGCTTAACGTAAGCAGTCTCGATCTGAGCAACAACTGTTTCAAAAAATTCCCGCGCGACCTTGCACGGACCGGCTCCATACTGGGGATGCTCAACCTCTCTTACAACCAGATAGACGACTTCCCAAAAGAGGCGTTCGAGGGACTGAAACAGGTACAGGCGCTCGATATATCCATGAACTGGATTTCCGAAATCGATCCGGAGTTCAGCCTTGCCGAAGATGCCCCGTACCTGCATCAGGTGGACATGAGCAAGAACCGCTTCACCTCATTCCCTACCAGGCTTTTCAGCGGATACAGCCTGTATACATTCTGGTTCGGGGAGCAGATGGACGCCGAAGGCAATAAATGCTTCAAGTCGTGGCCTACTGGCATAGAGACATACACGTGGCTTAAGAATCTGAAAGTCAACGGTAACGACATCAGGGAAGTACCGGACTTCCCGTCCGAGCTCTACTCCCTGGACGTGAGCGGGAACCCTAATATCATAATGGAGATTCCTGCTGATGTGTGTGCGGAAATAACCGGCGGGACCTATATTTTCACATACGACACCGACCAGACCGGCATCACCGGATGTGACGCGCTGGGGATAACAGAAGACTAAGAATTATGAGGAAAGATGATATGAAACGTATATTGTATATCATGTGTGCTGCCGTTGCCGCAGCGGCGATGTCTTCATGTGTGGACCGCGAACAGGGAAAGATAGATTTTACGATGGACATTTCGGATTTCACCATCGGTCCGGAAGGCGGCATACGCCGCATCTCCATTACAGGGGACCCGGATGATTCCTGGTCTGCAGTGACCGGGAACGAATGGATACTGGTCTCCCCTGCCACGGGGAAGGGCTCTGCCGTGTGCAGCGTAAAAGTGGACACCACTGTCCTGGACCAGGCGCGTACGGGCAAGATAGACTTTACGGTGGACGGTAAGATAAAGACGCTCAACATCACGCAGGACGGCTTTGTAAAGGAGATCACCTACAATCTTGAGGACGGCGGGGAGGTCATGGAGATACCGGACTATGCCGCCTACGGGGAGAACCACTTCGAGGTCGAAGTTACGGCTAACGTCCCTTTCAATGTAGTTATTCCGGAGGAGGCCGCCTCCTGGCTGGCATGCAGGGCATACGAGCAGGAGTCCGCCAAGTACAGGCCGCGCACTGTAAAGCTCGTTTTCGACTATGAGGTGAACACGGAGCCGGTGGAGAACGTGGCGGATATCGTCCTTACACCTGACGGGTCGGAGTCCGGCGAGGATATGAGCGGGGTCGCTGATGCCGCGTTTACCGTAAGGCAGGCTGCGGCGCCTAAAATAACCGATGACAGGAGGGGTGATTCCCTGGCCGTCATCGCTATAGCCAGGGATCTCGGCCTGTATTCATCATACGACAGGTCCAGGCCAATGGATACCTGGGAGGGCATAACTCTCTATACCGCAGATGACATAAGGGAACATCCGGAAAGATGGCCGGATAGCTATATAGGCAGGCTGAAGAGCGCTGAATTCTTCCTGTTCAACACCGAGAGGTCGCTCCCGTACGAGGTGCAGTACCTGAAGACCGCCGACTCCCTGGCCTTCATCAGCAACGGCAACAACCAGCAGAAGTCGATAGACCTCGGTACGGAAATAACGAACCTTAAGAACCTCAGGTCCTTGTCTCTGATAGCATACGGTATAGCTTCACTGCCTGAGGAGATGGTCAACATGAAGGGCCTCGAATATCTGGACATTTCGGTGAACAATCTTTCCGCAGTGCCTGAATTCCTCCGCCAGGAGAACTTCCCGAACATGAAGTACCTGATGATCAAGAGCAACCGCAGGGTAGACCTGCGTGACCTGAGCAACACCACGGAGGACCTCAACACTATCGGCCTTTACACCGAATTCCCTGAATGGCTGCTCGAATGGTCGAACCTCAGGTCCCTCGTGCTTTCGAACAACTACTTCTACGGCTCCATACCTGATATGGAGGATTACGGGGAGAGGTATTCCGCCGAAGAGGCTTCCGCCCTCGGAAAGCCTGAGCTCGAGGGGACGCCGAAGGTGCTCCCTAACACCACCACCTTCTCTATCAACCTGAACAGGCTTACAGGGGAGCTGCCTCAGTGGCTCCTGCTCCACCCGAACCTGGCCCGCTGGGACCCTTATGTGGCCGTGTTCAACCAGGAGGGCAAGGATGCCGACGGTAAGCTTGCCGGCTTTGACAATGTCCCTAATGATATATTCTAATATTCAATGAAGCTGAAGATGAAAAAAACGATAATGGCTTTTGTTGCTTCCCTGGCAGCCGCCTCTTTAATGCTTGGCGGCTGTACGGAGGAGAAGGCAGGCGCACCGGAGGTAGATGAAGGTGTCGTATTCGAATTCTCTATGCACAAGGTCTATGAAATGGACATAGATGCCATAGATGAGATAGCCGCCGTAAAGATCACCCTTGTCAGGGACGGCGAGAGGATAGAGCTCCCGACCATGAATGTCTCCGGCAGCGCGGAGTTCGTCCAGACTGAGCCCTGCCCGCTCTCTCCGGGCGAATACAGGTTCGTGAACTATAAGGCCTATGCCGCAGACGCCTCATTCATGTTCGAGGTGGATGTGGACCAGGAGAATACATTCAGCGTTGCGGCAGGGGAGATAACCCATTTCCCCATCCCGGTGTCCGTGAAGATTGTCAACTACCCTACTAACTACCTGAAGAACATATTCTCCGGATTCTGCCAGGAAGTATGGGGCGATGACGAGTCCTTGTGGCCTTGGGACTTTGAAGAGGATATTGCCGACTGGGACTTCGTGGAGTTCGAGTATGACGACTACGGCAACCCTACGGCACTTGTCGGACTGACTTTCTGCGGGACGCATACCATACTTCATGAGGACGGGTCCGTCGAGACTGAACAGACACCGTTCCTCTCCATGACCAGGATTCCGGACTGCATAAACAGGATAGAGACCCTGTACCATCTGACCATCACGGACCTTCCGAACCTGAAGGAGCTGCCTTCCGGCCTGGACAAGCTCCGCTACCTGGATGCCGTACTGATCCAGAACACAGGTGTGGAGCAGCTGCCAGAGGATATGTTCGGCGCAGATGAGATATTCTCGCTCATTGTCACGGACAGCCCTCTGAAGGAGTTCCCGGCCGGTGTCTCGCAGCTTTCGAAGCTCAACAACCTCGTAATCCGGAATACAGACATAACGTCCATCAATGCATCCCTTGGCGGCCTTGCGGAGCTGGCTTATGTGGATTTCAGCCACAATGCCGGTCTGGCTTCCATCAATGATGATATATTTGCCGGATCTTCTTCGCTGAATTTCCTGTCGCTGGCAGGAGACACGGCGCTCTCGTCGTTCCCGTCATCGGCGGCCGATGTGCAGATAGAGAGTTTCGGCCTGGACCTTTCCGGCTGCGGGCTCTCCTCCCTTCCGGAGAATGTGCTGCATCCGGGAATCACATCCCTTTACCTGGACGACAACAACTTCACGTCTGTGATTCCTCTGGATGGCTTTTCCAGGATAGAGACACTGACGATGAACGGAAACCCGATTTCCGGCAGGCAGAGCGTATCTTCATCCACACTTCAGATGCTTGAGCTCTCCCGCTGCTCCCTTTCCGAGATGCCGGATGTGTCTGGCTGCCAGGAGCTGCGTGTGCTCGAGATGAATGAAAACAGCTTCACTTCTATCCCTTCCATAGATTTCGCGTCCTCCAACAGGAAGATGAGGCGGCTTTCCCTTTCCGGGAACACCTCCCTCGTTTCGCTGCCGGACGCCGGGGATTTCACCCTTTATATGGACAACGGGAAAGTCGCTGATTTTGCCGCCCTTTACCTGGATGACTGCCCGGCCCTGACATGGACTGTGCCAGCTGCGTGGAATCCTGTGGACCTTCCTGAGACACTTGATCCTGAAAGCCTGTCCCCGGATGTGGACGGAGCGGCAACGAAAGCCGATGTCGATGATGCGTTCACATATGTAGGAAGGGTGGGCGTTTCAAGGCGCGGGTCTCCTGGAGTCACATTCTAGATATTGCCGATGCCGGCCGGGAAGCTGTACTGTGGCTCCGGGCCGGCTGTTCCGTATACTGATTTCTGACATGGACAGATGAAGATTCTGCTTGCGATATTCCTCAGCGTAGGGTGTCTTGTCCCGCTGTCCGCCCAGGAGCCCATGTCCATGGATTCCTCGGTGGTGAACATTGGCACCATATCGGAGGACGACCCTCCTGCCGAGGCTGTTTTCCGTTTCAGGAATTCAGGCCCGGACACCCTCAGAATACTGCAGCTCCTGACTACATGCGGGTGTGTCAGGTCTTCATGGACAGCCGCCCCTGTCCTGCCGGGGGCATGCTCGTCGTTCTCGCTCTCATTCGCCCCCGAGGGGCATCCGGGGCCGGTCGACAGGCCTGTCTATGTATATTACAGGGCAGGGGACAGGAGCCTGATGAAAGAGGTGAGGATAACGGGCCATGTGGAAAGGTCTTCCGACAGATTCATACGTTACAGGTACAGGTGCGGGGCCCTGCGCCTTATGCAGGACAAGGTAAAAATGGGGCAGGTAGGCCAGTCCCGGCGCCGTGTCTCGAGGATTGCCGCAGGCAACGGTGGCTGCCGTCCCCTTTCGGTGAGCGCCGGAAGGCTTCCGGGTTTCATGGATTTCGGGACAGAGCCGGTGACGATACCCCCGGGAGGCACGGCCGACCTGGTATTCAGCCTCGATGCCCGTAAAGCCGGAGGCCCGGGGCATATGGAATTCCCGGTGGTGCTCATTGTCGATGACGGGGTGTCGAAAGAGAAGATGACTGTCACCGTGACTGCCGACATCGCTGCGGATTAGCCCGCATCGTCTGCGCGATGCCTTTTCCCGGGACAGGATACCCTGGCCGCGGAGGGGCCTTGCAGCCGGTAAAGTGAAGAAAACAGTACCGGAAAACCTGAATGAAAACGGACTTAAATATTTTTGATTATGAAAACAAGACATTTCATCCTCTTCTTGCCGCTTCTTGCGGCAGCGGCCTCCTGCGAAGACAGGGCCGGAACGGACAGCACACAGCAGGACCCGGTATTTGCATATTGGGAACAGCCCCATTCGGCTATGGCCGGCCTTGCCGGGAATGTGGAGTCCGTAATCGAGTATACGGTAGAGGAAGGGATGCGCTTCCCTATGTCATATACGGTTTTCAATGAAAACGGGGACATCGTGTCGTATGACCCAACCGGGATGACGGTTCCCGAGTCTTTTCTTACTGGAGAAGCTGGGCTGGCGTCAAAGTCCGCTCCGGCTACCAAGGCCGGATTCTTCGCCACTTCAAGATATGAATTCGGCTACGATGCTTCGGGCAGGATATCTTCCGTCCGGGAATACGACATGCTGCCGGACCCTGTTGCCGAATATGCGTTCGAATACGGGGAGAGCGGAGTCTATGCCCTTCTCGATATTACTGGTACGGGAGTTTCCCTTGTCCCCGGGGTGGTGTCGGTGAAGGCCGGATTTTCCGGAGACGGGCCGGATCAGGAGGCTTCCGTAAGTTTCCTGTTCGAAGTCCGGGATGGCGGAGCGTATACTTACAGCATGGAGAACTCATACGGAATGGTATCTGTCCGTGAGTCTGAAATCACTTACAGAAACGGACTCCCTGTAACCGAGTCGGCCGTTTATTATGAAGGTTCTTCAGAAAACCGGGAAAAGACTGCCGAGGGGGCAGTGACTTACACCTGGGATGAGGATAAAGGCATTCTTCTTTCATGTACTGCTGAAGAAAAATCCGCTGACGGGACCGTATCCAGAACAGAGGACAGATACAGTCCGAAATTCCCGATGAAGAAGACTTCTTCTCTCTCGTGGTCCGGGGATGCCCTCCAGACAGAACTTTTCTATACCTATGACTCTGCCGGCCGTCTTCTGGAGTCGGCCTATACTCCGGGGTACGAGGGCTTCGGCTCCGACATGAAGATAGAGTACAAGGCGTTCGACGAATACGGCAACTGGACTGAATGCATCCGGTCCGGTGCGGACGGGGAGTATCATATCTACAGGGCCATTACATACAGATAAAAAGCGACTCAAAAGGGGCCTTTCTCGTTACGCTTGAAATTCCGCCTTTTGAGTCGTTTTCCGGATTTTGACACTCACTTATTGTTTTATAAGTGTCATTACTTTTTCTGCCTGCATATTTGCAGGAACATCAGGCAGTTCGGAAATCCTGAGGGATGAGAGTGCCTCTTTCAGTCCGGCAGCCTTCCCGGTTTCTCCGGATTCAGCGTATTCTTCAAGGAGAATCCGTATTTTCTCGTAGGCCTGGATGCCTTCTATGAGCTTTTCAAACCGCATTGACGTCCTGTTGCCCGGATAGACCAGGTAGGTGTCTCCTGCTGCCCATGTGTGGAACCGTGAGTCGAGAAGCGGCTCAAGCGGCCAGCTGTTGTATGCCCAGCGCAGATAGCCGTCAACGTTTTTCGCAGCCATGTACAGTCCGATCCAGGTGGCTTCCGCCAGTGGGGAGAAGGTGAAAGTGTTCGGGTAGCTTTCGGAACAGCATGTGTACAGAGTGCTTATCTTGCCTTCTTCTTTCCTCCTTTCGAGGACCTCTTCAGGGAAATTCTCGTTGATGGTGATGCAGTAGTCGTACAGCTGGTCTTCGATTTCAGGATGGTAGCCGCCGGCGAGGGATATTTTGAAGTCGGGATCCGCTTTGCGTATGACCGCTATGGTTTTCTGCATCACTTCCATCGGCCTTTCGTCCATGGCGATGGTGCAGATGTCGAACCATCCCTTTTCCTTGAGATGCCTTGAGAATGCTTTGAGCATGCTTGTCCACATTTCCTCATATTCAGGCTCTCCGGGTGCCGTCTCTATGGATTTCATACTGTCCGTAGCCTGATCATAGTATTGGAATGTAAGTGCCCACGGCACCATCGAGTAGCAGTTTATTTCCTTGTCTATCCCGCAGCTCATCATGAATTCCACCCATCTGTCGAATACATCGAACCGGAAGTCCCAGCTCCCGTCCACCGTTCTGATCCATGTCACCATAGACTCGAACCGGTCGTGGGTCTGCCCGTTCCACGGCTTGTGCATTATGCTTGCGGTAATGACCTTCTGTCCGGCCTCTGCAAGGCGCTCCATAAGCGGCCGCATGGCGTCAAGGTGCTCCCTGCTCCATACCGGGACCTGATAGTATCTGGCTACTGCGAACGGATTCTGCCACAGGTCCAGGTGGAAATGCCACTGCGACGGCTCCGGAAGGACATGCTCATCAGCCCTTATATTCATCTGGAGCGAGCCGATGGTGCGTTCCCCGTCCATGACGGTCAGCTTCCCTTTGTACGTGCCGGGCATGATTTCCCGGGGTATCCTGCAGGATAGCCATATCGCCTGGGTATTCATTTTTTCCAGTGAAGTCTCTTTCAGATACGGGTCGATGCAGTCGGCTACCATCGTGGAGTCGAATACAGTGTGGTCCGGACGGTGTCCGCAGCCGCCCTTGCCTCCCTTGTTGAGTTCGTCTGTCATCACATAGCGGACGAATCCCGATTCGAAAGCCTCAGCCGGAATGACATGTCCGCGCGGGCCTTTGAAGTCGGATATTTCATAGCGCAGGGCATCCGCTCCTTCTTTCGTCCATACTACGGCCTGGGCCGCTACCTTTTCTCCTCTCCATCCGCTGATTCCCTGCAGTCTGCAGATCTCCTGCACAGGAACGGATGTTTTCCCGTACCTGCTGTCCGTCTGTCCCCATGACAGGCAGGTGCCTTTTACTTTCTGCCATTCCGCTTCGGACGGTCTGACTGTCTGAGGCAGTTCCCGGTAGCTTTCTATCGGGAATCTGTCCTGTCCAGTAGGGGTTCCGCACTGGGTTTTCCATTCTCCTTGCAGAGTGTCGGTGGTCTGTCCCGGGAGGGAGACAGGCATGAGCAGGGCCGTGATGAGGCTCAGGGATAAAGACATTTTCATCAGTTTTCTGTGTTATTGTTTTTGCGGCCCAAATATAACAATAATTATTTTTCCAGCACTATGTCGAACTGATCATACGGCTCTGTCCTCCAGGCCTTGTCGGCAGTAACGGGCGAGAGGGCGAAAAGAGGGGAGAATGTCCTGACCCTGATGGTCTTCCCGTCGGGCATGAATTCCAGTATCCTGACCCAGCAGTCTCCTCCGTTCCCGTACCATTTGCCGTCTGCTGTCTGTGCATTGAACATCATCTGGGCGACATCCTTGCCTGCGGCGTTCCTGTCCGTGCGGAAGCTCACCTGTTTTTCATAGCCCACGAGCGCACATTCATGCCCGCAGACCACCATGCGGATATTTCCGGAAGGATATACGAGTTTCTGCCAGATGTCTTCGCCGTAGCTGGCGGGAGATACCTTGTAGTTTTCCTTGACATATCTTTTGGCGTCCCTGTTCATGTAGGAATGCGTCAGCAGGATGACGGTGTGGTCCCTGTATTTTTCCTGCCCGACCAACGATCTTGCCCATTCTACGGCTTCAGGCCTCGGGTCGAACTCTATGGACAGGATCAGGATCTTGCCCCATGTTTCCGTCTCAATCTCATATGCGGCGTTTTCCAGTGTCGGCACCCCGTGTGCGTTCATTCCGGCGGCTACCAGAGATTTGCCTATGAAAATGTTCCTTTCAGGTGTGAAGTATTCCGGAAAATGCGAGTTCCTGTTTTCCGCTGAGACATATCCGTAGTCATGGTTGCCGGTACAGTTGACATACAGAAGCCTGTTGTCCAGTCTCTCAAAGGCTCTTGACGCTGCTTCCCACTGCTGTATCCCGGTCTGGTCCGTGTGCCGGTTGTGTTCGGAAGTCTGTATGTCGTTCTGTTCCACAAGGTCACCCGTACACAGTACGCACTTTGTGTTCAGCCTTTCCATGCTGTTTATGATCCATGCGGTCTGCAGCTCGAACAGAGGCTGGTTCGCCGCATATTTGATATAACTCTGCGGATCGGGAAGAACTACCATTGAAAATGAATTTTCGTCTGACCTTTCAGGCAGTACAGGATAATCCTGGGCCTGGATGAGGGCAGCGGACATGAACATTGCCAGTCCGGCTGCATATAATCCGGAAATTTGCATAGCATATATGGTTTTAAAGTGTTATCGGCTGAAACCCTGCGGCAGGTTTGGTCCCGGCCTGTCGGGGCGTTCTGATAATAAATACAAATATATGACATGATTTCCCTTTTTGAAAACCGGAAAATTTTATAATTTTGGGCCGGAAAATTCCAATCGGCTATGAAAAAGTATCTAATTGCGGTTATTGTTTTATCGGCTCTGTCCGTTTACGGTGTCGGAGCAAGAGGGTTTGACATTGTCTGCGGTCCTTGGATCCAGAATGTCACCGGGTCTGAGTTTACTCTTATGTGGAAGACGGAAGTCAAAAGCCTTTCCTGGGTGGAGGTGGCTCCTGACGACGGGACGCCGTTCGAGGCGGCGCAGAGGCCGAGGTTCTATCAGACCATTGCCGGTAAACGCTTTACCGGGACTTTCCATTGTGTGACGGTAGACGGGCTCGAGCCGGGGAAAACCTACCGTTACCGGATTCTCGGAAAGGAAGTTGCCGATGACAGCGACCCGTACGGGTCGATATACGGTACTGAGGCAGTCTTGCGTCCGTCAGGTACGGTGAAGACCATGGATTATACTGCGGATACATGCAGGTTTTCCATGGTGAACGATATCCATGACGATGCTTCGAAGTATGCTTCCCTGGTCGGTCCGCTCAAGGATGACCCGATGGACTTTCTCCTCCTTAACGGTGACATAGTCTCTTATGCGAAATCCATAGATACGGTTATGAACCATACTTTCGGTCCTGTCGCCGATGTCATCAAGGATGTCCCGGTGGTTTTCGCCCGGGGCAACCACGAGGGGCGCGGGGCGGATTCATACCTGCTTCCCGACCTGTTCAGGACTCCGACAGGCGAGTTCTACTATATCTTCCGCCAGGGGCCTGTGGCATTTGTCGTCCTTGACGGAGGGGAGGACAAGCCTGACAGCAGTGTGGAATATTCCGGGCTGGCGGATTACGATTCTTACCGTAAGGCAGAACTGGAATGGCTGCGTGAGGCCGTAAAGGATCCTCTTTTCGCCGAGGCTCCTGTCAAAGTAGCTGTCTGTCATATTCCTTTGATTGACAAAGTTTCCAGCTGGTACTCCCAGGCATGGCTCGCAAGGAATTTCACCCCTGTGCTGAATGAGGCCGGAGTGGACCTGATGCTCAGCGGCCATCTGCACAGGCACGTCTATGTCAAGGCCGGAGAATGCGGCAACGGTTTCCCTATCGTAGCCAACGACAACAAGTCCCGTCTTGACTTCCGCGCTGTTGCCGGGCAGATCCTGATAGACATTTACGACATGTCAGGCACCAAAGTCAAATCATATTCATTCAATATAGAGTAGCTCTCATTTGCCCCCGTTCTCACCAACCTTCCTCCTCCTCCGCCAGGCGGGTGAAATTTTCCATATTCCGCATCGTGTTCTGGAACCCCGGATACCCGAGCAATCCTGTAATCAGCCCGCAGGAGAGGCCTATCAGTCCCGCGTGCAGCCCGCTGAAACTTGCGTCCGTGGTTTTGAACATGACGATATACTCGATTACCAGCCAGACGATAATGACGATTCCGCATAGACCTAGTGCTTTGTTGATTCTGGAAGTATAGGACCGGTATTTTTTTGTGGCTTTTGCGCATTGGGTTATTGTCGAGTCCGCAGCCATAGGATTTTTGATGGTGCGGTATATCCGGATTGATATTGTTGCCATTGTAAGTACGTATGCTGAAAAAACCGCACAGAACAGCCAGGAAATCCCCTGGTATCTGAACAGCAGGACAAACAATGGCGTAACGGCAATGGCATATATGCCCCAGTAGAGATGGCTTTTCCTTGTTTCGTCAAGACGTATGGCGATGGAAATCCATTGTATTTTTGCCTGAGACAGACTTTTTTCTTTAAGTCTCTTTTTCAGCATGGACATGCTTTTTTTCATTTCCTGCGTCACCGCATCATCCGCGGCCGGACAAGTCTTTCGGGCGGACAGTTTCATGTCTGAGTCCCCGTTGTCTGTGACAGACTCCGGGATATTCTGAATTTTTTCCGGATTATCCATATTGATGTCTATTTCATATTTTTGAGTTTTTCTCTGATCCGGACCAGCCTGACAGAGACATTTTTGGGAGAGATGCCTGTAATCTCTCCGATTTCTTCATACGAAAGGTCTTCGAGCCATAGCAGCACTATCGCCCTGTCGAGCATTCCCAGCCTGTGTATTCTTTTGTGCAGCAGGTTTATCTGTCTGGACTCGTCGTCAGTGTTTTCGTACAGATTGATTCCAGGATCAAGCGGCAGGATTACAGGGGCACGTTTCCGTTTCCTGTCGTATGTTATGCATGTGTTCAGGCTGACCCTCCATATCCATGTACTTACTCTGCTTCTCCCCTGAAAATCCGCATATCCTCTCCATAAGTTCAGCAATGCATCCTGGAAAAGGTCCTCGGCGGTTTCCTTGTCATCTGCGAATATGTAGCATGCCGTATATATCGTTTCCTTATGTTGTTCTATCAGTCTGCCGAATTCTTCCTGCAGGTGCGGATCCGTGATTTCTTTCTTCATTCCTACTGGTTTTATATAATAGACGCCGGTTCGGCCGTAAAACTACAAATATCCTATTTTCGTCATTGATGATATAGTGTCCGGTCTTCTTCTTCCATCTCCTCCACCTGGCGGATGAAGCTGTCGATTGCTCTGAAATTCCTCCGGGTATCGGGAATCAGCACGGTAAAGGCCAGGAAAGCCATTAGCACGGTACCCAGAGCGAGAATGATGAGGGTATCTTTTCTGGCTTCTTCCGGGACGACGAAAAGCGTTTCCGCAATGGCCCATAGGGCGAAAAGGACGGCTGCCGGCCAGCGGTTCTTTCTCCCTTTCATGAAATACGTCTTGTATGCCGCCAGTTTCCTGCCGCATTCCAGCATGCTGTCACCGGCAAAGTCGATTTTCTGCAGCATTCTGAAGTTATGGAAAGAGTCTGCGGGTGCCAGAATCCCCATCAACACCCATAACGCCCCGCAGAACCACCATGAGAATCCACAAGAGGTTTTGAGTATAAAGGCTGTAGCGGGAGCCCCGAACAGCAGGAGGGTCACCGCATTGGTAAGGTAGTCCTTTTTAAGCCTCGATACCTTTCTGACAGTATCCGTACAGGCGCCGAAATCACTTATGATCGTCTGTCCGCCGAGTTTTTTCCTGAGTTCCGCAGCCCCGTCCTTCAGCTGCCGGAGGTCATCATCCAGTATATTATCCTTGTTGTCCATACTATTTCATGTTTTTGAGTTTTTCCTTGATCCTGACCAGCCGCACCGAAACGTTCTTTACCGAAATGCCCAGTATCGCCCCGATTTCCTCGTATGTGAGATCTTCGAGCCACAGCAGGATGAGGGCCCTGTCGAAAATGTCCAGTCTCCTCACCCTGTCGTGCAGCATCCGTATCTGCCTGCCGCCCTCGTCCGGATTCTCTTCATAGAGGTCGATGCCCATTTCCAGCGGAAAGGTATCATGCCTGCGCCGGAGCTTCTTCTCGTATGAAATGCAGGTGTTGAGGCTGACCCTCCATATCCATGTGCCCGCACTGCTCCTTCCCTGGAAATTATCCAGTCCGTTCCAGATATTGATGAGGACCTCCTGGAACATGTCCGCCACAGTGGCATTGTCGTCAGAAAACATGTAGCACACCGTATATATGGTGGCCTTATGTTCCCTGACAATCCTTTCGAACTCCGTCTGCAGCCCGTAGTCTTTGTCCGTATTCCTTTTCATAACACCCGTTAGACAACAGAATTGCGGTAAAACTACAGAAAAATCCGGAAATTTTCCAAAAAGCAAAATTTTTCTCCAAAGTATTGAAAATTAAAATTTTAGTCGTATATTTGCAGCCCGCAAAAATGTATTGCGGAGTGTAAAACATTAATAAACAATTAATTAAACAAACCAATGCCTGGATTAATTGGAAAGAAAATCGGAATGACTTCCGTTTTCGGTGCCGATGGAAAGAACATTCCATGCACCGTTATTGAGGCTGGTCCATGCGTAGTCACGCAAATCCGTACAGTAGAGAATGATGGTTATGCCGCTGTACAGCTTGCCTATGACGAAATGAGCGAGAAGCATGCCAGCAAGCCTTTGAAGGGGCATTTTGAAAAGGCAGGAACCACACCTAAGCGCAAGCTCGTCGAGTTCAAGGCGGACTTCGCTCAGGAGCTTAAGCTCGGCGACACTCTTACCGTTGCCGATGTCTTCGCGGACACAGCGTATGTAGACGTTGTGGGTACTTCTAAAGGTAAAGGTTTTCAGGGAGTTGTAAAACGCCACGGCTTTGCCGGAGTAGGCGGCCAGACCCATGGTCAGCACAACAGGCTCCGTCACCCTGGTTCACTCGGTGCATCATCTTGGCCTTCACGTGTATTCAAAGGTATGAGAATGGCAGGACACACCGGAAACGCCCGTGTGAAGATCTTCAACCTCGAGGTTGTGAAGATTCTTCCGGAGAACAATCTGATCGTCGTGAAGGGTTCTGTACCTGGAGCAAAAGGTTCATATGTAATTTTGGAGGATTAAGGTTATGGAATTGTCAGTCTACAAAATTGACGGATCAGAGTCCGGAAAGAAAGTCGTTCTCGATGAGAATGTTTTCGGAGTAGAGCCTAACGATCACGCTATCTGGCTTGACGTTAAGCAGTATCTCGCAAACAGGAGACAGGGTACTCACAAGACCAAGGATCGCAGCGAGATAGCACACAGTACCAAGAAGCTTATCCGCCAGAAAGGATCAGGCGGTGCTCGTCACGGCAGCCTCAAGGCCGGTATCTACGTAGGCGGAGGCCGTGTATTCGGTCCTAAGCCGCGTGATTACAGTTTCAAGCTCAACAAGAAACTCAAACAGCTCGCAAGGCACTCCGCTCTTACTTACAAGGCAAAAGAGAACGCCATCGTAATGGTCGAGCCGTTCACAATGGATGCACCTAAGACCAAAGAATTCCTCCAGATTCTCAGCAACATCAAGGCAGGGAACAGGAAAGTCCTCTTCGTGCTTCCTGAAAATTCATCCAATATTTACCTTTCGTCCCGCAACCTTCCTGAAGTCAAGGTCGTAACCGTAGACGAAGTCAATACCTACAATGTGATGAACGCACATTCAATGGTACTTGTCGACGGCGTACAGGATATCCTTTCTTCAAGAGTAAGACGCTAAAAAGATTGAGAGATGGGAATCATAATTAAGCCAATAGTAACAGAAAAAATGACGGTTCAAGGCGAGAAGTTGAACCGCTACGGCTTTATCGTAGACCGTGAGGCGAACAAGCTTCAGATCAAGACTGCGGTAGAGCAGATGTACAACGTGAGCGTAGCTTCGGTGAATACGCTGAACTATCACGGGAAAAAGAAATCCCGCTTTACCAAGGCAGGGGTTCTGAGAGGCCGCATGAATCACTATAAGAAAGCATATGTGACTCTTGCCGGCGAAGACAAGATAGATTTCTATGCTAACATTTAAAGGGGGAACAGGAAATGGCAGTAAGAAAATTCAAACCGGTAACTCCCGGACAGAGAAACAAGGTAATCAGTGCATTCGATGACATTACCTGCAAGACCCCGTACAAACCGTTGCTTGCCCCTCTCAAGAAGTCAGGCGGACGTAACAACCAGGGTAAAATGACAATGCGCTACATCGGTGGCGGGCACAAGAGAATGTACCGTATCATCGATTTCCTGCGCGACAAGGACAACTGCAAGGCAGAGGTGCTCACCATCGAGTACGATCCGAACCGCAGCGCACGTATCGCATTGGTAAAATATGAAGATGGCGAAAAGAGATATATCATTGCGCCAAACGGACTGAAGGTAGGACAGGTAATCGCTTCCGGAGCAGGAGTCGCTCCTGAGGTCGGGAACACTCTTCCTCTCTCTGAAATTCCGCTCGGTACTCTTATCCACAACATCGAGCTTCATCCGGGCCAGGGTGCCGCTATGGCACGCAGCGCCGGAGCATATGCACAGCTCGCAGCACGTGAAGGAAAACATGCTGTCCTCCGTCTGCCTTCAGGCGAGACAAGGATGGTGCTCGTTACCTGCCGTGCAACTGTGGGAACAGTATCCAATCCAGACCACAATTTGGAGTCTCACGGTAAAGCGGGACGCAACAGGTGGCTCGGCCGCCGTCCTCGCAACCGCGGTGTCGTAATGAACCCGGTAGATCACCCTATGGGTGGTGGTGAAGGACGTGCATCCGGAGGACATCCGCGTTCACGCAAAGGCATGCCGGCTAAGGGCTACAAGACACGTAATCCTAAGAGCACTTCAAATAAGTTCATTATTGAAAGAAGGAAAAAATAACCGGAATTAAACTTTAGAGATTATGAGTCGTTCATTAAGAAAAGGTCCTTATATTCAGGAAAGCCTGGAAAAGAAAATTCTTGCTATGAATGAAGGTAGCATGAAGAAAGAGGTTGTCAAGACTTGGTCACGCGCAAGTATGATCTCTCCTGACTTTGTGGGTCACACTATCGCAGTTCATAATGGAAACAAGTTTATTCCTGTTTACGTTACGGAGAACATGGTTGGCCACAAGCTCGGCGAGTTCGCTCCGACAAGAACATTCAGAGGCCATTCGGGCAATCGTAAATAATTTTAAAATGAAATTGTAATTATGGGAGCTCGTAAAAGACAAATGGCCGAGAGGCTTAAAGAGATAAAGAAACAGACAGCCATCGCAAAGCTGAATGATGTACCTACCTCACCTCGCAAGATGCGTCTTGTAGCCGATATCGTGAGAGGTGTTGAAGTGAACCGTGCACTGGATATCCTCAAATATTCAAAGAAGCACGCTTCCATAGCACTTTCGAAGGTTCTTCGCAGTGCCATCGCAAACTGGGAGGCAAAGAACCCGGACAATACAAAAGAACTGGATAACGGTAATGTATATATCAAGACCCTCATGGTAAATGAAGGCCGTACGCTCAAGAGAATCCGTCCTTGTCCGCAGGGAAGGGCCGGCAGGATCCGCAAGCGTTCAAACCACATTACCATCATCCTCGATACAAGGAAACCAGCATCAGTGGAGGAATAAATTATGGGACAGAAAACAAATCCTATCAGCAACAGAATCGGTATCACCCGTGGTTGGGACTCTAACTGGTGTGGTGGTAACTATGCGGAGAAGATCGCAGAGGACTACGAAATCCGTAAATATCTCGTAAACCGTCTTGCAAAGGCAAGCCTTTCAAAGATCGTCATCGAGAGGACCCTCAAGCTCATCACTGTGACTATCCATGCCGCTCGTCCGGGTGTCATCATCGGAAAAGGCGGAGCAGAGGTAGACAAGCTCAAGGAAGAGCTCAAGAAAGTAACCAAGAAAGATGTTCAGATCAACATCTTCGAGGTTAAGAAGCCTGAAGTAGACGCACACATCGTGGCAGACAACATCGCACGTCAGATTGAAGGCCGTGTATCATACAGGAGGGCCATCAAGATGGCAGTCGCCACTACCATGAAAGTGGGCGCAGAAGGTATCAAGGTACAGATCAGCGGACGTCTCGGCGGCGCTGAGATGGCCAGAAGCGAAATGTTCAAGGAGGGACGTACTCCGCTCCATACATTCCGTGCTGATATTGACTATGCCCTGGCCGAGGCCCACACCAAGGTCGGTGTTCTCGGTATCAAGGTATGGATCTGCAACGGCGAAGTCTACGGCAAGAGGGACCTCTCCCCTAACGCAGGGGTAGCTGCAGGTGCACACGCACAGCAGGGCGGACAGAACCGCGGAGGCCGCGGAGACCGCCGCAGGGGTGACCGCCGCAGGGGAGACCGCAAGGACAGCAAATAATTTTGTCTGGATATTTATCGGGGGGCTGTGTCAAACATTCATTTTGACACAGCCCCCTTTATGATATGTAATAATTAGCAAAATGCAAGGCATTGAGGAGGAGGACGTCTGTATAGCAGTATTTTCACATTTGAAATCTCTCATAAAATTTATATCGACAAAATTTTAAACAGCTTCTGATTTTTTACTAACTTTGGGGTTTCGAAACGGAAGCGGTATGGCGGCTCCATTTCGAAACTTGTTATGTTAACCATATATTATAACAACTGCTGATGGAACAGTCGGGACGTCTTGCTTCTCTTGATGCGCTCAGAGGATTTGACATGCTTTTTATCATGGGCCTCACTCCGCTCGTCGTATCTCTGTGCTGTCTTTTTCCCGGAGGGGAGGATTCATGGCTTGCCGGGACCATGTCCCATGTAGAGTGGCACGGGCTTTTGCACCATGACACTATATTTCCCCTGTTTCTTTTCATTGCAGGGATATCGTTCCCCTTTTCCTATGCGAAGCAGGTGGCATCCGGAGTCCCTCTCCGCCGCATTTACCTGAAGATATTCAAAAGGGCGGCTGTGCTGGTGTTTCTCGGAGTCGTTTACAACGGGTTCTTTAATCTGGATTTCACGCATTTGAGGATAGCGAGCGTGCTGGGACGTATCGGGCTTGCATGGATGTTTGCCGCTCTTCTTTTCATAAATTTCAAAACGAAAGCAAGGGCGCTGACAGCTGTCGCCATTCTCGTGGGATACTGGCTGCTCCTGTGGCTCTGCCCTGCTCCTGACGCGCCTGCCGGAAGCGGCCCTTTCTCGTTCGAGGGCAATCTGGCAGGGTATGTCGACCGCCTTTTCCTTCCGGGGGCAATCCTTTCCGGGACATTCGATCCGGAAGGCATCCTGAGTACATTGCCGGCGGTCGTTACAGCCATGCTCGGGATGTTCACAGGGGAGTTTGTCCGTATCCCGGAGGAGAAGATTCCGGGCGGCAGGAAATCGCTTTACATGCTCCTGGCTGCTGCCGCACTCCTGGCAGCCGGCCTCCTGTGGAGTACTGTTTTCCCGGTGAACAAGAAGCTGTGGACAAGTTCCTTTGTGTGTGTGGTCGGGGCGTATTCCCTTGGGCTGTTTTCCCTTTTCTATTATATGACCGATGTGCGGGGATTCCGGAAATGGACCCTGTTCTTTAGGGTGGTCGGTTTGAATTCCATCACTATCTATCTGGCCCAGAGAATAATAAGTTTCGACGGGATACAGAAATTCTTCCTCGGGGGGCTGGAAGGCATATGCCCTCCGGAACTGTCGGCCGTAGTCAGTGATGCCGGATATATGGCAGCCTGCTGGCTTTTTCTTTATTTCCTGTACCGTCATAAAGTCTTCCTTAAAGTATAATTACTGATAACCAATATTTCAAAATCAGAACAGCTATGGACGAAAGCAGAAGAAGTTTTCTGAAGAAGGCCGGGGCCGGCGTTGCCCTGTTCACTATTCTTCCAAGACATGTATTCGGAGCTATGGGCGGCGACAAAAGGTATGTTGCCCCGAGTGACCAGCTTACGAAAGGAATTATAGGCGTCGGGGGTATAGGCCGGTCGTCGAACCATTTCACCAGCGATGAGCGCTGCCGTCTGGTAGCCATCTGCGATGTGGATTCGGAGCACCTGCAGAAAGGCGTGGACCTGGCCAAGTCGAAATTCGGGGAAACATTGAAGACCTATCATGATTTCCGCGACCTTATACATGATCCGAATGTGGATGTAGTGCACATAGCAACTCCTCCGCACTGGCATGGGATTATGGCTATGGAAGCCGCCCGGGCGGGAAAGGACATCTTCTGCGAGAAGCCTATGACCCGCACCATCGGGGAAAGCAAGCGGGTGATGGAGGCCGTGAAGAGGAACGGAAGGATTTTCCGCCTGAATACATGGTTCCGGTTCAAGGATACTTTCTATGGTCTCGGGACGACAGTGGAGCCTTTGAAAAAACTGGTCGACAGCGGTCTGCTGGGATGGCCGCTTACGGTCCGCATTTCCGGTGCGACAGGTTTTACATGGAAGTTCTACTGGACAGGGAAGGAGAACCTGGTCCCGGAGCCTGTCCCGTCCTGTCTGGACTATGATTTCTGGCTCGGCCCGGCTCCTTACAAGCCGTACAACCCGCACCGTGTCCACCAGACTTTCCGTGGATACTGGGACTATGACGGCGGCGGACTCGGTGATATGGGCCAGCACTATATAGATCCGGTTCAGTACATACTCGGGAAAGACGATACTTTCCCTGTAAAGGTAGAGGTCGACGCACCTCAGCAGCATCCGGACGCCATAGGCATATGGCGCAGCATTACCTATACGTATGAGGACGGCTGCAAGATCATCCTTGAGGGCGAGGGATTCGAGAGTCAGGGCAAAGTCCCTTATATCGAAGGTCCGAAAGGCAAGGTTTACAAAGGCTTCGAGAGTACGATTCCTAACGTGATGGAGCTTATTGCCGAGATGCCTGATCCGGAGCCGCAGAACACGGACTTCATCGACTGCGTCAAGACAAGGAAGAGATTCGCCCTCAATGAGGAGAACGGCCATCACAGTTCTACCATTGTGAACATGGGTGTATGCGCACTCCGCCTGGGCAGGACCCTGCATTTTGACCCTAAGAGCCAGCTTTTCATCGGGGATGAGGCTGCCAACAGACTGATAGACCAGCCGATGAGAGGTACCTGGAGCCTGTAGGGCGGAAGAACTATCCCGTTTAACGATAATTAACCTTAATGACTGTAAAGATGAAAAAGACCATATTATCAATAATACTGACATTGGCAGTGCCGGGCCTGGCTTCCATACATGCCGGAGCTCAGGATGCCCGGCAGAGGACAACCCTTACAATCGTACAGGATGCCCTTGCGCAGCTTCCTGCCCAGACTTCTGAGGACCTTTACGGAGAGATGTCCGACATCGCCGGATCTGCTCCGGAATCCGTGGAGCTGCTTGCCGGAATGCTTGTCCCGGCTTCTGAAGGACAGAACGCCCTGGTGGAGTATGCCTTGAACGGAATCGTGAATTTTGCCTGCGCAAACGGAAATGAGGCTTATGCCACACCTGTCAGGGCGGGTCTTGCCGCGGGGCTGGAAAAATGCGGGGATACCGCCAATAAAGCTTTACTGCTGTCCCTGTTCAGACTTCTGGCTACGGCAGATGATATTCCCGTATTTCTTGAATATGCCGGTGACCCCACCCTCGGATCAGTAGCCGTCAATGCCTTGATTTCCATTGAAGGAAGCGATGAAGCCATAATGGACCTGATAGAGTCTGACGGCGCATCAAGACCTTTGCTTGCTTATGCTGCTGCGGAAAAAGGTCTTGCCGCTGCCGAGCCTTACCTGCTTGCATGGATTCAGGACCTTGACAGAAATGCGGATGAAGATTCGGATCCGTCCAGCAAGGCGGATACTCCGGATATGAGGACATATCTGCATGCCCTGGCCTGCTGCGGAAGCGAGGCTTCCCTGAACTTCCTGAAAAAGGCTTCCATATATGATTATGTCACTCTTCTGCAGCGGCTTGCAGAGAACGGCAATGCATCTGCCGCTATTTCCGGGGCCAGAAAACTCCTGAAATCCGATGATACCAATATCCGCTGTGCAGCGCTGGAGATTCTTGTATCAGTCCAGGGGGCCCTGGCCGGAAAATATATTCTTGCCGCAGCTAAAAGTCCTGACAGGGAATACCGCTGTGCAGCGCTGGAGTACGGTGCAAGGTTCATTGAGGATGACTGTCTGTGCGCAGGTCTGTCAAAACTTCTGGAGACTGCTGATGACGGTGTTAAAACGGATATAGTGAACTGGACCGGAGCGCATAAGGTGAGCCGCCTGCTTCCGGATGTATTGGCATATATCCCTGAATATGCAGGTGAAAATGCCGGGAAAACGGCTTCTCCGGAGCTCGTAATCGCTGCTGTCGGGGCAGCAGGCATGATTGGGGGAGATAAGGCCGCCGATGCTCTTGTGGCCCAGCTTTCCGGTGATGCGGATTATGCGCAGGCTGCCTACAGGGCTCTGCTGTCTTTTGACGGAGACCTGGAAAGCAGACTGCAGTCTGTCCTGGAAGGAAGCGATTCTCAGGCTGTAGGGTATGCTCTCTCTCTTGCTTCCGTCAGACGGATGACCGGACTGGCTCCTCAGGTATTCTCCCTGCTTGATTCGGATGACAGCATGGTGAGAAAGACCGCATACATGACACTTGAAGGAGTGGTCGCTCCTGAAGACTGCGGCAGGCTTGGATCCTTGCTGGAAAAAGCCGACACCGATTTCAAGGTCGCTGCCCTGCAGTCGGCTCTGGCCGGTGCCCTTATGACCCTTGCTCCGGAACAGCAGTACGAAGAAGCCATGGCCCTTATCGGGGAAAGCGGCAAGCCGTACCTGTATTATCCGGTTCTGGCACAGTCTGCGACAAAAGATGCGGTAAAATATCTGAAGGGCGCTTATGCTGAAGGCGTCGGTGCACAGGAAGCATTTTCCGCCCTGATGACTGTGGACAACATTGCTGCAGCCGATGTGCTGATGTCCATAGCAGGGTCCGATCCGGAGAATGCCGGTGCGGCACTTGCCCGGGTCGTTGATCTGGTGTCCGCTTCCGGTCTTGACGACATGTCCAGAGAGTCATGGTATGCTGCCGTAATGAAATCCGGCCCTGATGTCAAGCTGCAGAACAAGGTTCTGGATGCCCTTGCCACAACGCCTGTGATGCCGGCATTCCTTCTTGCGGCGAAATATCTCGATGACCCGCAGACAGCATACAGGGCTGCAAATGCAGTAAAATCCATCGCTTCCCGCACCGCGGACGAAATCGACTACTACGCGCTCAAGCCGGCTCTTGAAAAGGCCATGGAGGTATTTGCAGCTGCGGGCGGTGCCGATGACGGATATGCGGTGGATGAAATCAGGAAAATGCTCTCAGGCCTCCAGCCTCCTGCGGAGAAATTCGTCCTGCCGGAAGATGAGGCCAGGGCAGGATACGAAGTCCTTTTTGACGGAACTGACCTTTCCAAATGGACAGGGGACATGGAGGGTTACACTCCGGTCAACGGTACGATTTACGTAACAGCCAAATACGGAGATACCAGAAATCTCTATACCAAGAAAGAGTACAGGGATTTCATTCTAAGGTTCGATTTCTGTTTTGTAAAGCCGGGAGTGAACAACGGGGTCGGCATCCGTACTCCGATGGGGAAGGACGCCGCCTACTGGGGTATGTGCGAATGCCAGATTCTCGACCATGATGACCCTATCTACAAGAATCTGCACGAATACCAGGTGCATGGTTCGGCTTATGGCATAATTCCGGCCAAAAGGATTGTACACAAGCCTCTCGGAGAGTGGAACAGCGAAGAAATCAAAGTTGTGGGGGACCGCATCACTGTCACTCTGAACGGAGAAGTCATCCTTGACGGCAACCTGCGCGAGGCGTGCCAGGGACATAATGTAGCTCCGGACGGGAGCAAATACAACCCGTACACTGTCGACCACAAGAACCATCCGGGAATGTTCAACGAGAAAGGCCACATAGGTTTCCTCGGCCACGGCGCGGGCATCAAGTTCCGCAATGTCCGCGTACTGGATCTTGACAAATAATTGCAAAAATCTGATTCTGAATATATTTTTGCAGCCGGAAACAATATTTGAGAAAAATGAAAAGGTTTTTAACGATTGCAGCAGCCGGGGCTGTCCTGGCTGCTTGCGCACAGGTTTCGGATGTGACCAGGATTTCAGGAACAGTAAATGCCGATGCGATAGACGAGGTGAATGTGGTGATTCCTGAGATGTCGATCGATACGCTTGTTCCGGTAACAGACGGCAAGTTCTATGTAGAGGTTCCTGCCAACCCTCTTGTTTTCGGAAGTGTAGCGGCCGCAAACTATGGTGTGCAGTTCATCCCGGACGGAACGGAGATAGATGTCGTAATCGGTGCCGAGTCGAAGGCGGTTTCGCGCAAAGCCGGGTCTGTACAGGCGAAATTCTCTTCCTATCAGGACAGGGTGATGACAATTATGAATGACTTCAATACTGAGGCTCAGGCAATTATGTCTGACGAATCCCTCTCGGATGATGAAAGGGATGCCAGATTGGAGGCCAACTATGAGGCTGTCACTGCTTCTTTCGTCGATTTCAACGAACAGACTGTAAAGGAGAACAGCGACAATATAATTTCTCTTGTAGCTGTCCAGCAGGCTTCGATGCTTGCAGAAGACACCAAGGTAGATTCTTTGCTTAACCTCCTTTCGCCGGCTCTCCAGCAGACTGATGACGTGAAGAAGATGAGGGCTGATATCCGGATACGCATGGAGACTGCCGAAGGCAAGATGTTCAAGGATTTTACAATAGAGGATTCTGACGGAAAGAGCGTGAAGTTCTCCGACTATGTAGGTAAAGGGAAATATGTCCTGGTGGATTTCTGGGCTTCATGGTGCGGACCGTGCAAGGCCGAGATCCCGAATATCAGGAATATCTACAACAAATACCATAAGAAGGGACTTGAGGTGTTGAGCGTTGCGGTATGGGACCAGCCCCAGGCTACAAAAGACACGGCAAAGGTCTACGGCGTGAACTGGAAGCAGATTATAAATGCACAGCAGGTTCCTACCGAGCTGTACGGTATCCAGGGTATTCCTCATATCATCCTTTTCGGGCCGGACGGGACCATCCTCAAACGCAATCTCCGTGGCGAGGAAATCGAGGCCGAGGTCGCTAAATATATTAAATAGCACACATCATCCCGGGCGAGGCCTTCCGGCCGGAAACCGGGGGAGCTGTTCATGTCAAATTGACTTTAAAAGAGAAAATATCATTGTTCCCGCATTCCCCCGGAGTCTACAGATACTATGACTCCGAGGGGAATGTCATTTATGTAGGCAAGGCCAAGGACCTGCACAAGAGGGTGGCACAATACTTTGTCCCGCCGGAGAGGCTGACTCGCAAGACGGCTGTGATGGTGTCCAAAATAGCAGACGCGCAGTATTCTGTCGTGGATACGGAAGCTGATGCCCTTCTGCTTGAAAACAACCTTATAAAGCAGTACAAGCCCAAGTACAATATCCTGCTGAAGGATTCCAAGACCTACCCGTGGATATGCGTCAGCGCCGGGGACTATCCGAAAGTTTTCCTGACCCGCAGGATTGTCAAGGACGGGTCGAGGTATTTCGGTCCGTACAGTTCCGTCATGCATGCAAGGAACCTGCTGGAGCTTTTTTCTTCACTGTATCCGCTGCGGACGTGCAACCTGAAGATTACCTCGGAGGCAATTCTGCGGGGAAAATTCCGTCCGTGCCTGAATTTTCATATAGGCCGGTGCAAAGGATGCTGCGTGGGCGGCATTTCGGCCCGGGACTATAACGACAACATAGAAGAGATCGTACACCTGCTTAAAGGCGGGGGCCGCGAGATGATACGGCACTACAGGGAACTGATGGCCCAGGCTGCCGGAAATCTTGACTTCGAACTTGCAGAGGAATATAAGCAGAAGATGCAGTCGTTAGAGAAGCATTACAGCAAGTCTTTGATAATGAATACGCAGATAGGCAGCGTGGACGTATTTTCCATAGTATTCGACTCTAATGAAGCCTACGGGAATTTCATGCGCCTGAAAGACGGGGCGGTAATCCAGTCGCTTAATCTGGGCTTCAGGATGAATATAGAGGAGGATCAGTCCGAGGTGCTGAGCATGTTCATAGCCGAGATCCAGGCCAAGTTCGGGGAACTCTCGAAGGAAGTCCTGGTGCCGTTCATGCCTGGAGTGGAAATCGAAGGAGTAGAGTTCCGTATTCCTGTCCGCGGAGACAGACTTGCTTTGCTCGAACTGAGTGCAAAGAATGCCAAGGAAATGAGATTCAATGCATTGAAACAGAAGGAGCATACCGATCCCGATGACTTCCGCCGCAAGGTCCTGGAGGAACTCAGGGATGCGATAGGCATGAAAGAGCTGCCTGTCCATATCGAATGTTTCGACAACTCCAATATTCAGGGGACCAGCCCTGTGGCTTCCTGTGTCGTTTTCCGTGACGGGGTCCCTTCCAAAAAGGACTACAGGCATTTCAATATAAAGACCGTCGTAGGAGCGAACGATTATGCTTCCATGAAGGAAGTCGTGAACAGGCGTTATTCCAGGATGCTGGCCGAGGCTCCCGATGATCTTCCCCAGCTGGTAGTGATAGACGGAGGCAAAGGTCAGCTGTCTTTTGCATACGAAGCCCTTGCCGAACTCGGCCTTACAGACAGGCTGACTGTCGTAGGACTGGCGAAGCGACTGGAGGAAGTGATAAGGGTAGGGGATCCGTACCCTCTGTTCATTGACAGGAACTCTCAGGCACTCAAAGTGCTGCAAAGAATCCGGGACGAGGCCCACCGCTTCGGCATTACCCATCACCGGAACCGCCGCAGCAAGGCCCAGGTCGCATCCGCCCTCCGTGAAATCAGGGGAGTCGGAGAAAAGACGGAACAGAGGCTTATCCTGCACTACGGAAGCGTTGCCAGGATAGCGGCCGCACCGGTAGAAGACCTTGCCTCCCTTGTCGGGAAAGATCTTGCAGTAAGGATTAACGCATATTTTAACGGTACCGATGAAGACAGCGGAAAAGATACTCTCTCTGTATGACATCCTCCTGATAGCGGGGGTGGTAGTGAGCAATATCATCTACTCAGTCCTGACAGGGACAATAGATGTCATGGGTTCCGCAGCCGGAATTGCAGGAGTGTGCTGCGTGGTGCTTGTCGCTAAAGGCAGTATCTGGAACTATGCTTTCGGACTTGTGAATGTGACGCTTTATGCCGTGATATCATATAAGGCGGCCCTTTACGGAGATGCCGCCTTGAATGCGCTGTATTATCTTCCCATGCAGTTCATTGGCTGGTGGCAGTGGCGCAAGCGGGGGGCGGCGGTTTCCAGGGAGGCCTCTGCGGAGCCGGACCATGATGTAAGGGTGAAGGCCAGGAGAATGACCATGATGCAGAGGGTCGTCCTGTCAGCCGGATCTGCGGTCCTGGTCTTTGCCGGCGGCCTGCTTCTGGAGCATCTCGGAGACCCGCAGCCGTATAAGGATTCAGCCACTACGGTCCTCAGTATAATTGCACAGGCTCTTATGGCTTTGGCGTTTATGGAGCAGTGGGCCCTGTGGATAATAACCAATGTAATCAGCGTCATAATGTGGTCCGTATGTGCTGTCAGAGGGGAGGCCCATGCCGGCCTTATGGTGGTCATGTGGGTGTTTTATCTGCTTAACTCATTGAATGGATTGAGGGTATGGTTGAGGCTAAGTAAGGGCCGGGCTTAACAAAAATTTTTATTTTCGGGATTTTTTACTTACTTTTGCACCCGATTCAGCAATCTATGAGTAGAAATATTGTGTATATCAAATAAACTTAAATCATTAATTAAAATTTTACTATCATGTCAGAAGTTGCAGATAAAGTAAAGGCAATCATCGTTGACAAGTTGGGCGTTGATGAGTCTGAGGTAACAGAGACAGCAAGCTTCACTAATGATCTTGGAGCAGATTCTCTTGATACTGTCGAGCTTATTATGGAATTCGAGAAAGCTTTCAACATCACAATTCCTGATGAGGCAGCCAGCGAGAAGATTTCAACTGTCGGCGATGCTATCTCATATATCGAGAACGAGCTGAACAAATAATCCAGTACAGTTCCCGGGTGTTGCCCGAAAAAATTAAAGAGGAGTACATGAAATTGTGCTCCTCTTTATTTATTTGTGCTGTCCGCCGTCGGTATTATTTCTGGCGGACTGAGTAGGTGACTCTTACATAAGGCTTTCTGTTCCTTTCGAGATCGGTCATTCCGTCAGGGGTCTCCGTGTCTGCCTGCTCTATAT
Source organism: uncultured Bacteroidales bacterium (assembly GCA_944325505.1). Lineage (GTDB taxonomy): Bacteria > Bacteroidota > Bacteroidia > Bacteroidales > UBA932 > Cryptobacteroides. The sequence continues at coordinate 104,520 of CALVAJ010000002.1, read as the reverse complement.
CGGCTGCGCCGGGTCCGCGGAGGACGGCCTTATAGTAACGGTCCCTGTCCAGGACAGTAGTGCTGCTGCTCTGGGTCTGGGATGACTGCATGGCGCTGTAGTATGCCGCCATTGCATAGTAGTCATAGTAGTTGTTGTATCCGTAGCCGCCGTAGTAACTGCCGTACCCGTAGCCATAACCGCCGTATCCGTATCCGTAATAATTGTTGTACAGGTTGTTGTAATACATGCTGTACTGCAGGTTCTGGTAGTATTCGCTGGTTCCTTCCTGTTCTTCCTTCTCTTCCTCTACGGCAAGTGTCAGAAGCCAGATGTCTTTCTGCTCGTATTCCTTCTTCACCTCTGCATCATCCTCGCTATATTCATCGAGTGCGAGTATCTGCTGCATGTGGTAGCTGATGTCCGGCGCGTATTCGGATCTTGACCTGTTGATTTCGCCCTGATTTTCGGATGAAACGCTGGTGTCCGTTATGCCGGCATAGCTGACGATTTCCTCCTCCTCTCCGTTCTCAGTGTACATTTTGCATGTAGGACTCAGAAGGGCAGGATAGTGCTTGAGGTCTTCGTAGCCGGTAGCCTGATCATACGGTAGGACGATCGTTGCCTTGTTTATTATTACTGCCGACGGGTCGATGTTATCGGATGCGAGCACCGTCATGAACTTCTCCCTTAATTCCTTGGCGGTAATGACAGGCTTGAGTCCGCCTCCGCCGTCGACGATGATTTCACTTCCGGCCTGCTCTGTCTCCTTCCCGTCGAGGGAACTGGCACTCACGTTCAGTGCATACTGCGGAGTAAGCGTTTCTCCGGAGTAATAGTCTGTCGCTTCCTGGGTGATCGAAAAGTCCTGGGCTCCGTACAGGAACATGAACGTGGTATCCACAAGTTCGTCCCGTCCTTCGTATTTTATACCGTGTACAGTCATTTTCGCATACCCCCCGCTGAGAGTATAATACTCGAGGTCGGCACCGGTAGTGAGCGTAAACATATTGATCCTGCCTCCTGGAGAAGACGGCCTGTCAACATTGATGTATATGCCAGGGAAGACTTTTTCCGTAAAGGCCCCGACTGAATCGTATGCCGACTCCTCGAGCTTCTGGAGCTTTTCATACAGGAGTTTTTCCGCCCATTCTTTCCTGAAGTCGAACGACAGGGAATCACCTCCGTCGTATATGGTGCCGTCTGCAATGGATTCCAACTCTGTAGGATTGAAAACGGTGCTGATGTATCCGTCCCCCTCATCGATGGATTCGTTCAGGGCATATACATTCACTTCCTGCAGGATTCTCCGCTGGCTGTCACTGATATAGGAAAGCGTGTCCTTGGCGACTGCAAAGTGGAACTTCACCACTTCTCCTCCCTCTCCGAAATCATATTCGGCGGCAGGAATCAGAGAGAATGCGCTGCCTCGCTCGCTTATGTCTCCCGACTCTGTCATTATCGCTCCGACCGTTATCCGGGATGAACTGTAGCCTGAAAGATGCTCGACCGGCTTCATGGCGATTTCCTCAAGCGGGAACTCTTTCACATAAGTGGTGTATCTCTGCTCGATAGGGATGAAATTGCTTCCCAGCTCTTCATCCACATATATACAAGAAGTTCCGCATGCGAGGATGCAGAACGCTGAAAAAAGTATGGCGCAGTATCTGGCTTTCATTTTACAACTGGTCATAAAAACTGTTATAATCATCTATATAGCTCCCGTCCTCAAACGACTCTCCTCTATACGGGAGGATCGGGAGCCCGCTGTTCCGGCACAGGTCTGTCACTTCCTGAGGGATATTCTCCGAGCCCAGTATTATGGCATCCGAATATCCGGCCGCGAATCCTGTGAGTTCGGCTCCGTCCGGTGTATCCGACAGGTTTATGTCGGAGGCTTCCAGACCGCCGTACACGATTTTCTCCTTGAAGTCGCCCGGGAAAGAAATTCCGTTTATATCGTCATATATGGAAAGGACAACCTTGCTTCCCGAGAATATCGGGTCGTCTATATATGCTTTTTTGAGATAGGCGGGAAGTACGTATGAAATCCATCCGTGGCAGTGGATGATATCCGGCGCCCAGCGGAGCTTCTTTACCGTTTCCAATACGCCTCTGGCGAAGAATACCGCCCTTTCCCCGTTGTCCGGGAAGAATGTTCCGTTTTCGTCGCGGTAGATGTGCTTGCGGTGGAAATAGTCTTCGTTGTCGATGAAATACACCTGCATGCGTGCGGCGGCGACCGATGCTACCTTGATGACAAGAGGCCTGTCGACATCGTTTATTATGATATTCATGCCTGAAAGGCGGATTACCTCGTGAAGCTGGTTTTTCCTTTCATTGATACATCCGTATCTCGGCATGAACGAACGGATTTCCTTTTTCCTTTCCTGTATTCCCTGAGGAAGATACCTTCCGATGTCTGAAATACGTGTCTCGGGCAGATAGGGGAATATCTCCGAATTCACGAACAGCACTCTTTTAACAGAATCTCCCATTTTACATTAATAAGACAAAAACTCAACAAAGATAATAATTTATTTTGATATTTCACTATCTTTGGCGGTGGTTTTGTTTTTATGGGAAAAGGAGAAAACAACATAATCAGCAGGAGACTCGCGAATTCCTATCTGTCATCGGTCATCAGTATAAGCCTGGTACTGCTGCTTGTAGGCATAGCCAGCCTCCTTCTTGTCAATGCAAGGTCGGTTTCCGACTACTTCAAGGAGAATATGCAGGTGTCCGTCCTGATGAAGCAGGATGTCAGCGAGGAGGCCGCCATGGATTTCCAGAAGAAGCTCGACCGGATGCGCTTCATACGCAGCAGCGAGTTCATTTCCAGGGACAGGGGGGAGCAGGAGATGGCGGAGCTGCTCGGGGATGATTTCCTCAGCGTGTTCGAGACTTCTCCGATACCGGTGTCGATAGACGTGACACTCGGGGCCGACTATGTCTCCTCGGACAGCCTTGAAATGGTGAAGGACGAGATTTCACTCTCGCCTCTGGTGGATGAGGTCGTCTACCAGAGGTCTCTGGTGGATACCCTCAATGCCAACCTGAGCAGGATTTCCCTCGTCATCGGAGTGTTCATCGCCCTTCTGCTGTTCATTTCGTTTGTCCTTATAAACAATACGGTCAGACTCAATGTCTATGCCCGCCGTTTTACCGTCCATACCATGAGGCTGGTAGGTGCGACCAAGGCTTTTATCCGCGGACCTTTCCTGGTCCAGTCGGTGTTCCAGGGCCTGTTTTCGGCATTCATTGCCATTATCGCGCTGCTGGCCATACTGTTCGTCATAAGGAAAGAATTCCTTCAGCTGTTTTCCATTTTCAGGCTGGAGCTGCTTCTGGTGGTTATGGGGATTGTCCTGGTTTCGGGTGTGCTTATCTGCTTTGTCAGCACATGGTTCGTGGTCGGAAAGCTTGTTTCGTTGAAAAAAGATGAATTATATTACTGATATGGAAAATTTTGCAGTCACCCCGAAAGGATTGAGGATGATGCTGGCCGGCCTTATAGTGATGGTCGCCGGGTACGTCCTTATGACCGGGGGAGGAAGCGACGACCCTCAGGTCTTCAATTACGCGATGTTCGATTTCAGGAGACTGGTAGCGGCTCCTGTGGTTATCATAGCCGGAATCGTCATTGTGGCGGTTTCGATAGTAAAGGTATTCCCGGAAGACGACGGGGACGGAAAACAATAGGCGGTTATGGAATGGTTTGAAGCTGTCATACTCGGTCTTGTCCAGGGACTGACCGAATTCCTTCCGGTGAGCAGCAGCGGGCATCTTATCATCGGCAAGGATCTTCTGGGCATAGAGTCCGCCGATGACCTGGTTTTCGAGGTTCTGGTGCATGCCGCAACCGTACTCAGCACCATTGTCGTATTCAGAAAACAGCTCTGGGATCTTCTGAAAGGGTTTTTCCGGTTTAAGAATAATGACCAGACGGACTATGTGCTGAAAATCTGCGTGTCCATGATTCCGGTTTTCATAGTCGGCGTATTTTTCAAGGACTTCGTCGAGGGACTGTTCAAGTCGGTATTCGTGGTAGGAGTGGCTCTTGTATGTACGTCGTTCCTGCTGTTCTTTTCCGATATGGCTTCCGGCCCGAGACGGCAGGCTTCCCTGTCGGAAAGGAAGGGTTACAGGAACGGGATATCCTACTGGCAGGCTTTCATAGTGGGGCTGAGCCAGGCCGTGGCCGTAGTTCCCGGCCTTTCGCGCTCGGGTACCACCATTTCCACCGGCCTTCTGTGCGGAGTCCGCAGGGATGTCATGGCCCAGTTCTCGTTCCTCATGGTTCTTGTCCCGATTCTCGGGGAGACTTTCCTCCAGCTGGTAGGCGGGGAGATGGGTGCCTCTTCCATAGGGGCCGTACCTCTCGTGTTGGGATTCCTTGCGGCCTTTGTCTCCGGGCTTTTCGCCTGCAAGGTGATGATTGCGCTGGTAAAGAGAGCGCGTCTCAGCTGGTTTGCCCTTTACTGTGCGGTGGTGGCCCTTCTGATTTTCATATTTGCCTGATATCCGGTCATGAACGGAAGGAAATACACTTATTTCGTCTCTGACGTGCATCTCGGTCTGGATGTCTCCGACCCCTCCGGCAGAGAAGCAAGGTTCGTGCATTTCCTCAGGTCCATACCGGCCATGGATACGGAAGCCCTGTATCTTCTCGGCGACATATGGGATTTCTGGTATGAATACAGGGATGTCGTTCCCAAAGGGTATGTCCGTGTCTTCTCGGCCTTGACGGACCTCATGGATTCCGGTGTGAAGGTGTATTTTTTTCAGGGCAACCATGATGTCTGGACATACAGCTATTTCGAGGAACTCGGTATGGTCAGGCTTGTCCAGCCGGCCGTAGTGGACATCGGCGGTAAGACATTCTGTCTTGGGCATGGAGACGGGCTCGGACCTGTCCCTAAAGGATATATGCTTCTGCGAGGGATTTTCCACTGCCGCATCCTGCAGCGGCTTTTCAGCATGCTGCACCCGTGGCTGGCTTTCCGCCTGGGTACCGGATGGTCGAAGAACAACCGCCTGGCACGTCACGAGGAGTATGTCTTCAAAGGGGAGTCGGAGCCGCTGTACAGGTTCGCTCTCGGGTTTTCCGCCGGACACCACGTGGATTATTTCGTTTTCGGGCACTATCATACCGATGTGAGGATGAAACTGCCTTCCGGAGCGGAGCTTATCATATTGAAGGACTGGATGGACAGTTCGCCTTATCTGTATTTCGACGGTATCTCGACAGTCGGAGGAAACTGCCAGAACAGCGAGAAGTAGAGTCCTTCGAATTCTCCTGATTCCCATTTCTGCACCAGCTCTTCGGTCGGGCGGTCCTCCCCGTCGGGGTCGTAAGGCCGTTTCAGGTCGGTGCCGAACAGTTTGGCGATACCCTGCCAGAAACCGGCTGCCATTCCGTTCTTGTAGTCTTTTATTATATTAAAGGAAGATTTCCCGACTTCCCTGTCTATCAGTCTCATCAGCAGTGCCCCCTGACTTACCGTCAGGTTCCGCATCGGCTGCTCGAACACCTCGAACAGTTCTTTCTGCATCCGGTTGATGTACCTGTCACGCTGCCCCCTTTTCAGGTTGTCTGCGACGATGGTGCTGTCGACTTCTTCCACCAGATGCCTGGCTACCAGTGCGTAGGGATACACCTTGCTGAAATTGTGCACCAGCCTGTAATACTGTCTCCACTCCCGGCCCTTCTGGCGGGGAAGCCTCTGGTAGACACGGGCGGCCGGAAGGTCGTCCACGTAGACGGTGTCCCCGTTTTCCACTATGTATCGGAGATAGTCCCCGTCTTCTTCCTGCATGTTCCTGCCGGGGTCTTCGGCCGGCTTTTCCATTCTGGCTTTCCATTCCCCGAGGCTGATTCTCTCTTTTTTCTGTTTCTGGGCCGAGCCGGGCACGGCTGAGGCCAGCATCAGCACCGCCGCCGCTGCCAGTATCCGAACGGTATGGAAGAATCCGGTCATAGACATATTCTGAACCTCAGCCGACAAAAATACATGAATTATTCGCAAAGGCAAATCCCTTTCCGTGCCGCCGCCGTGCCGAATGCCTGCCGATTCCGGTCGAAATCTGATGGAATTATTTTTGAACAACATTTGTAACTTAATGAAACTGCAATATTTAACTGTCGAAAATGTCGGTCGGAAAAGTTTGGAATTTTTTCAAAATTTATTTGCATTTGAGATATTTTTACTATCTTTGCAGTCCCTTATTTGAGGATAAGTACGCCCAACCAGCTGAGACTCAATGTTTTAAGGGAAAACGGAAAATATTTTATTTAAAGTAATAGAACAATGTTACAACCAAAGAAAACAAAATTTAGAAGGCAGCAGAAAGGCCGCATGAAAGGGCTCGCCCAGAGGGGCAACCAGCTCGCTTTCGGTTCTTTCGGTATCAAGACCTTGGAAAATTGTTGGCTTACGGGCCGCCAGATCGAGGCCGCCCGTCAGGCAGTTGTCCGTTACATGAAGCGTGAGGGTAAGATCTGGATCAGGATTTTCCCTGACAAGCCTTATACCAAGAAGCCTGCTGAAGTGCGTATGGGTAAAGGTAAAGGTAATCCTGAGGGATTCGTTTGTCCTGTTACTCCGGGCCGTATCCTTATCGAGGCAGAGGGCGTTCCGATGGAAATCGCAAAAGAGGCTCTCCGTCTTGGGGCACAGAAGCTTCCGGTGACCACCAAGTTCGTGGTGCGCAGAGACTATGTTGAATAATTTAATGGAGAAAAGAAATGAAAGCATCTGAAGTACGCGAAATGTCAATCAGCGATCTGCGCGAGCGTATCGAAGCCGAGAAAGCCAATCTCGATACAATGAAGATAAACCACGCTATCTCTCCATTAGAAGATACGTCAAAGATCAGGAAAGCAAGAAAGGACATCGCACGTATGATGACTATCCTTGCAGAGAAAGAAAAACAGAACTAAAATTCGAATCCGATGGAAAGAAATCTTCGTAAGGAAAGAATAGGCGTAGTGGTCAGCAACAAGATGGACAAGTCTATCGTGGTTGCAGTCGCAACGAAGGAAAAACACCCTATCTACGGGAAATTCGTTAAAAAGACCAAGAAGTTTGTCGCTCACGATGAGAAGAACGAGTGCAGCGAAGGCGACAGAGTCCTTATTATGGAGACCCGTCCTTTGAGCAAGACAAAGAGATGGAGATTAGTACAAATCGTAGAAAAAGTTAAATAAGCTATGATACAGCAGGAAACACGTTTACAGGTGGCAGACAACAGCGGAGCGAAGGAAGTCCTTTGCATCCGTGTCCTGGGTGGTACCCGCCGCCGTTATGCGAGAGTGGGCGACAAGATTGTCGTAGCAGTCAAGAGCGCAATCCCTGGTGGTGATGCCAAGAAGGGCTCAGTATCCAAGGCTGTTGTAGTGCGCACAAAGAAAGAAATCCGCAGGGCGGACGGATCCTATATCCGTTTCGATGACAATGCATGCGTTCTCCTGAACAATGCCGGCGAAGTCCGTGGAACACGTATCTTCGGCCCGGTTGCAAGGGAGCTGCGCGAGAATTATATGAAAATCGTTTCACTGGCACCGGAGGTCCTTTAATTTTAAGAAATCATGAAAAAGTTCCATATAAAGAAAGGTGACACCGTATATGTAAATGCCGGTAACGATAAGGGAAAGACCGGTAAGGTGCTTGAAATCATCACTGATAAAGACCGCGCCATCGTTGAGGGAATCAACATGGTGAGCAAGCACATGAAGCCAAGCCCTAAGCATCCTCAGGGCGGTATTGTTAAACAAGAGGCTGGGATCCATGTTTCAAACCTCCAGCTTGTGGACCCGTCAAAGGGCGGCCCTACAAGAATCGGACACAAGTTCGTGGATGGCAAGAAGATCCGTTATGCTAAAAAATCTGGAGAGGAGATTAAATAATGGCAAAGAAGACTACTACAGCAGCGACGCAGCCTGCTCTTCCTACAGGGTATGTGCCTGCTCTTAAGAAAGTATACAGGGAAGAGATTGTTCCAAAGCTTGTAAAGGAGTTCTCGTATTCTACTGTGATGCAGGTCCCGAGACTTGTGAAGATCACTATCAACCAGGGTATCGGCGATGCGACGGCTGACAAGAAGCTCGTCGAGGTGGCTCAGCAGGAGCTGACTGCCATTACAGGCCAGAAGGCGGTTGCCACTACTTCAAGGAAGGATATTTCCAACTTCAAGCTCCGTAAGGGCATGCCTATCGGAGTGAAGGTCACTCTTCGCGGAACAAGGATGTACGAGTTCCTCGAGAGGCTCATCCGCATCTCTCTTCCTCGCATCAGGGACTTCAACGGTATCTCCGAGAAACTCGACGGGAAAGGAAACTACACCCTCGGTATCAAAGAGCAGATCATTTTCCCTGAAATCGACATCGACAAGATCACCAAGATCCTCGGTATGGAGATAACATTCGTTACGACAGCGGGTACAGATGAAGAGGCTTACGCCCTTCTTCGTGAATTCGGTCTGCCTTTCAAGAAACATAACAACTAAATCACAGGAAAATGGCAAAAGAATCAATGAAAGCCCGCGAAGTAAAGCGCGCTAAATTAGTTGCTAAATACGCCGAGAAGAGGAAAGCCCTCAAAGAGGCCGGGGACTGGGCGGCTCTTGACAAGCTCCCTAAGAATTCAAGCCCTTGCCGTCTTCACAACCGCTGCTCTCTCACCGGACGTCCAAAGGGATACATGAGACTCTTCGGAATCAGCCGTATCCAGTTCCGCGAGATGGCAAGCAACGGACTTATCCCGGGTGTAAAGAAAGCAAGCTGGTAATAGCATATAACACACATTATAATATTTAAGTTCAATTTGGATATCGGGCGTACGAGATCTACGCCGGTTTCTGTTAAAACAAACGAAAAATGACTGATCCAATTGCAGATTATCTCACACGCATCCGCAACGCTTATCTTGCGGGCAAGAAGATTGTCGAGATCCCTTCTTCAAAGATGAAGGTGGCTATCACAAAGATCCTTTGCGACAAAGGATACATCCTCAGCTACAAGATCGTTGAAGGCCAGCCTTTCAACACCATCAAGATCGCCCTCAAGTATCACCCTCAGACCAAGACTCCGGCTATCAAGAAGATATTCCGCGTGTCCAAACCGGGTCTGCGCAAGTATACCGACGTCGATCACATGCCGCGTGTCCTGAACGGACTCGGAATAGCTGTCCTCACGACATCGAAGGGCATCATCACAGACAAGGAGGCGAAGACGCTCAATGTGGGTGGTGAGGTTATATGTTATGTATATTAATCTTAAAGGAAACGAATAATGTCAAGAATTGGTAAATTGCCTGTACACCTTCCTGCCAAGGTGACCGTCGAGGTCCTCCCTGGCAACGTAGTAAAGGTTAAAGGACCTCTCGGCGAGCTGAGTCAGAAGGTTGACCCGGATATCACTGTGACCGTAGAGGGAAATGAAGTTAAGTTGACCCGTCCGACCGACCAGCCGAGACACCGCTCCATGCACGGTCTCTACCGTGCCCTTGTCCACAACATGGTTGTCGGCGTTTCGGAAGGATACACAATCAAGCAGGAGCTTGTCGGTGTGGGTTACCGTGTAGATGTCAAGGGCCAGATCCTCGAGTTCTCCCTCGGATATTCTCATGACATACATCTCATGCTTCCTAAAGAGGTTTCCGCTGAAGCAGAGCCTGTGAAGAAAGGAGCCAACCCTATCCTGGTGCTCAAGAGTGCTGACAAACAGCTCATCGGTCAGGTGGCTGCGAAGATACGCTCGCTGCGCAAGCCTGAGCCATACAAGGGTAAAGGTATCAAGTTTGTCGGAGAACAGCTCCGTCGTAAGGCCGGTAAGTCAGCTGGTGCTAAATAAATCGGGAGGATAAATCATGGCATTGAATAAAATTGAAAGAAGAAAAAGGATTCACTACCGTATCCGCAAGGTTGTCAATGGTACAGCTGAAAGGCCGAGAATGGTTGTCTTCAGAAGCAACAAGCAGATTTACGTTCAGGTCATCGATGATGTAAAGGCTGTAACGCTCGCTGCCGCAGCTTCAAACGACAAGGAACTTGCAGCAGCATGCAAGGGAAAATCCGGAATCGAGGCTGCCGCTATCGTCGGGAAGGCCATTGCAGAGCGTGCTATCGCTAAAGGTATCACTACCATCGCTTTCGACCGCGGAGGTTACCTTTATCATGGAAGAGTTAAAAGTTTGGCAGACGCTGCCCGTGAAGGCGGCCTGATTTTCTAAAAATAAGACTATGGCAAATACAAATGTTAAAAGAGTAAAAGTTTCTGATCTTGAACTGAAAGACAGACTTGTAGCCATCCAGAGAGTGACAAAGGTCACTAAGGGTGGTCGTCACTTCAGCTTTGCTGCCATTGTTGTAGTCGGTGACGAGAACGGCGTTGTAGGCTATGGTCTTGGAAAAGCCAACGAAGTCACTACTGCAATCTCCAAGGGGATCGAGGATGCGAAGAAGAACCTCGTAAAGGTTCCTATCCTCAACAAGACCATCCCTCACGAGCAGGAAGCCAAGTTCGGCGGTGCAAGGGTGTTCATGAAACCGGCTGCACCTGGAACAGGAGTAAAGGCAGGTGGTGCAATGCGTGCGGTCTTCGAGTCTGTAGGCGTGCACAACGTGCTTGCAAAATCAAAAGGTTCGTCCAACCCTCACAATCTGGTGAAAGCTACTGTAGCCGCCCTTGTAGAGATGAGGGACGCCTATACTGTTGCCGGACTTCGCGGTATTCCTATGAGCAGAGTATTTAACGGTTAAGGAGGAAGAAGAAATGGCAAAACTTAGGATAACCCAGATCAAGAGCAAGAATGGAGCGACAAAGAGGCAGATTGCCAATCTTCAGTCTCTCGGCATTCACAGACTGCACCAGACAGTAGAGGTGGAGCTGAACCCGGTGTCAAAAGGCATGGTGGAAAAGGTTCTTCACCTTGTTAAAGTAGAGGAAATTTAATCAGGAGGATCGAGAGATGAAATTACATGAACTTAAACCTGCTGAAGGTTCAACTAAAAGAGTGAAGAGGATCGGTCGCGGAGAGGGCTCTGGCCACGGTGGAACATCTACACGCGGACACAAGGGAGCTCAGGCACGTTCCGGTTATTCACGCAAGATCGGATTTGAAGGCGGACAGATGCCTATCCAGAGACGCCTGCCTAAATTCGGCTTCAAGAATCGCAACAGAGTAGAATATAAAGGTATCAATGTTTCAGTCCTCCAGGCTATCTCAGAGAAGCTCGGGACTTCGGTAATCGATATCGAGGCATTGAAGGCTGCAGGATATCTTTCAAAAAGCCAGCTCGTGAAGATTCTCGGCAACGGGGAACTTACCGCAAAGCTCGAGGTATCTGCAAATGCATTTTCCAAATCAGCTGTTGCTAAGATCGAGGCTGCCGGTGGCAAAGTAACCGTAATCGAATAGAGATGAAGAGACTAATCCAGACTATCAAGAACATCTTCAAGATAGAAGAGCTGCGCAAGAGGATCGGGTACACCCTCCTCCTGCTGCTCGTGTACCGTCTCGGAAGTTTCATTGTGCTCCCGGGCATAGACTCTACCATGATAGCGAACATGCAGGATTTTTCCCAGGAAGGTCTTGTCGGCCTGCTGAACATGTTCTCCGGTGGAGCGTTCGGTAACGCTTCTATCTTTGCTCTGGGAGTGATGCCTTATATCTCGGCATCGATTGTAATCCAGCTTCTGGGCGTGTTCGTCCCTTACTTCAAGAAACTCCAGATGGAGGGTGAGAGCGGCCGCCGGAAGATGAACCAGCTTACAAGATATCTCACCATCGTCATCCTGTGCATCCAGGGGCCTGCCTATATGGCTGCCCTGCACAACCAGATTCCTGAAGAGGCGTTCATCGCCATCTACAGGCTCGGATGGAGCTCATTCATGTTCAACCTTGTTTCCACAGTGATCCTTATCGGCGGAACAATGTTCGTGATGTGGCTCGGAGAGCGTATCACAGACCGTGGTATCGGTAACGGTATCTCCCTTATCATCATGGTCGGTATCATCGCACGCCTGCCTTATGCTCTGGTAGCCGAGGTCGGTGAGAAAGTCAGCTCTACGGCTGCAGGCGGTCCGCTCATGCTGGTGGTCGAGCTGATAATCCTTTTCTTTGTGTTCGTTGCTGCAATCGCTCTTGTACAGGGTGTAAGGAAAGTTCCCGTACAGTATGCGAAGAGAGTCGTAGGCAACAAGCAGTATGGCGGAGTCCGTCAGTACATCCCTATGAAGATCAATGCTGCCGGTGTGATGCCTATCATCTTCGCCCAGGCTCTCATGCTTTTCCCTCTGATTTTCTCCAATTTCGAGGCTACCAGGGGATTTGCCGCAACAATGAGCAACTACACCGGATTCTGGTACAACTTCGTGTTCTTCTTCTTCGTCGTGATTTTCACATTCTTCTATACTGCAGTCACTGTAAACCCTACAATGATGGCAGAGGACATGAAGAAGAACGGAGGCTTTATCCCGGGAGTGAAACCAGGAAAGAAGACTGTTGAGTATCTCGACTCCATCATGTCGAGGGTTACTCTTCCAGGATCTATTTTCCTTGGCCTGATCGCCATTCTGCCTGCATTCGCAATGCTGCTTGGCGTGAACAACCAGTTCGCAAGCTTCTACGGAGGAACCTCCCTCCTGATCCTTGTCGGAGTGGTGCTTGATACTCTCCAGCAGATAGAGAGTCATCTGCTGATGCGTCACTATGACGGACTGATGAAGACCGGTCGCCTGAAAGGACGTTCCGGAATGTAATTTCGATTTATTTGGAGGTAAAAATGGTAAAGCCGAAAACAGAAGAAGAGATAGAGCTGATGCGCGAGAATGCCATTCTCGTATCGAAGACATTGGCGGAGGTCGGTAAGGTGGTTGCCCCTGGTGTGACAACTCTCGAGTTGAATAGGGTGGCCGAGACCTTTATCCGTGACAACGGAGCTATCCCGAGCTTCCTGGGTTATGACGGCTTTCCTGCAGCTCTCTGCATCTCGGTGAACGATACCGTCGTACACGGATTTCCTTCGGACTACGTGCTCAAGGAAGGCGATATCGTTTCCGTTGACTGCGGGACATTATACAAAGGCTATAACGGTGACTCGGCGTACACTTTCCCGGTAGGGGAAGTGGATGCCGAAACCCGCAGGCTTCTGGATGTCACGAAGGAATCCCTTTACAGGGGTATTGCAGCAGCTGTAGACGGCAACAGGGTCGGCGACATAGGACACGCGGTGCAATCGTATGCCGAGTCATTCGGGTTCTCCGTTGTCCGCGAACTTGAAGGACACGGAATCGGAAAGCGCATGCACGAGAACCCCGGAGTCCCGAATTACGGGAGACAGGGTCACGGCGCAAAACTTACCGACGGGATGACTATCTGTATCGAACCGATGATCAATGCCGGGACCCGCGGCGTGTACTTGGCTGAAAATGGTTGGGAAGTACACACGGCGGACCGCAGGAATTCAGCGCACTTCGAACTTACGGTTGTTGTCAGAAAAGGCCGGGCACAGCAGTTGTCAACCTTTGAATACATTGAAAATAACGTTAAATTTTAAAGTGAGGTCTACATGCCAAAACAGTCAGCAATAGAACTTGAAGGAGTCATTACTGAGACTCTTCCGAACGCGATGTTCAAGGTAGAGTTGGAGAACGGCCATGTCATCATTGCCCATATCTCCGGAAAGATGAGAATGAATTATATCAAAATACTTCCTGGGGACAGGGTGAAGGTGGAAATGTCACCTTATGATTTAACGAAAGGAAGAATTTCTTTCAGATACAAATAAAAACTTACGATAATGAAAGTAAAAGCATCCATCAAGAAGCGCAGCGAAGACTGCAAGATCGTAAAACGTAAAGGACGCCTTTATGTGATCTGCAAGAAGAATCCTAAATTCAAGATGCGCCAGGGATAATTTTTCAGTTGTATAACAAATAAAGTAAAGATAGATTATGGCAAGAATAGCCGGTGTTGATTTACCTAACAACAAAAGAGGAGAGATAGGCCTTACCTATATCTTCGGTATCGGTCGCAGCTCTGCGAGGAAGATCCTCTCCCAGCTGGGTATCGATTTTGACACAAAGGTCGGAGACTGGAACGACGAGCAGATCGCAGGCATCCGTAACGTGATTGCCCATGAGTACAAGATCGAAGGTGAGCTCCGTTCTGCAGTCCAGATGAACATCAAGCGTCTGATGGATATCGGATGCTACAGAGGAATCCGTCACCGTCTCGGACTCCCTGTCCGCGGTCAGAGCACCAAGAACAACGCCCGTACAAGAAAGGGTAAGAAGAAAACCGTTGCAAACAAGAAGAAAGCAACCAAATAACGGGAGATGAATTATGGCAAAGAAAACGACAACAGCAAACAAGAAAAGAGTTGTAAAGGTTGACGCTTATGGCGAGGCCCATATTTCATCGACCTTCAACAACGTGATAATTTCCCTTACAAACAGTATCGGACAGGTTATCAGCTGGTCTTCAGCCGGAAAGAGCGGCTTCAGAGGTTCCAAGAAGAATACTCCGTATGCGGCTCAGGTGGCAGCGGCAGATGCTGCGAAGACTGCATATGACCTCGGTCTGCGTAAGGTGAAAGCTTATGTGAAAGGGCCTGGTGCAGGACGTGAGTCTGCCATCAGAACCATACATGGTGCAGGTATCGAAGTCACAGAGATCATTGATGTAACTCCAATGCCACACAATGGCTGTAGACCAAAAGGCCGTCGTAAAGTTTAATTTTTAACTGTATAAAGGAAAATTACTATGGCAAGATATACTGGACCAAAAACCAAAATCGCACGTAGATTCGGCGAGCCTATTTTCGGAACGGACAAGGATTTCGAAAAGAGGAACTACCCTCCGGGACAGCATGGTCTGGCCCGCAAGCGCAAGAAACTGTCTGAGTACGGTGTTCAGCTGAGGGAGAAACAGAAGGTTAAATATACTTATGGCCTGCTCGAGAGGCAGTTCCGCAATCTTTACGAGAAGGCTTCCCGCATGAAGGGACAGAAAGGCGAGAACCTTATCCAGCTTCTTGAGTCACGTCTTGACAATATCGTCTACCGTCTCGGCATAGCACCTACGCGTGCCGCTGCAAGACAGCTCGTGACACACTGCCACATTACCCTTAACGGAGAGGTCTGCAATGTGCCTTCCGCTCTGGTGAAACCCGGCGATGTGGTAGCCGTAAGGGAAAGGTCAAAGAGCCTTGAAGTCATTCAGAGCAGCGTAGCGTCCGCCTCAAGGTACTCTTGGCTTGAATTCGATGCGAAGGAACTCACAGGAAAATACCTCAACTATCCGGTAAGGACTGAAATTCCTGAGAACATTACCGAGCAGCTTATCGTCGAGTTGTACTCCAAGTAGTAATTAACACCAAAAAAGGAATAATATGGCAATCTTAGCATTTCAGAAACCGGACAAGGTGATAATGCTCGAGGGGACCGATACCGTCGGACGTTTCGAGTTCAGGCCTTTGGAGCCTGGCTACGCCCAGACTATAGGTAATGCCCTTCGCAGGATATTGTTGTCTTCTCTGGAAGGTTTTGCTATCAATTCGATCAGGATTTCCGGCGTGGACCAGGAGTTCGCTACAATCCCGGGCGTGATCGAGGGTATGCAGGACATCATCCTTAACCTCAAGCAGGTAAGATTCAAGAGAATGGTGGAGACTGTGGACTCTGAGGTGGCAAACATCGTTATCAGCGGTCAGCAGGAGTTTACCGCGGAGGATATTTCCAAAGGATTGTCTTCTTTCACGGTGTTGAATCCGCAGCAGCATATCTGCTCGCTGGAGCCTTCTGTAAAACTGGAGATGTCCATCTCGGTAAACAAGGGACGCGGTTTTGTCCCTGCTGACGAGATGAGGGATGAGAATACGCCTATCGGAACCATTCCGGTGGACGCAATCTACACTCCTATCAAGAACGTCAACTGGACTACGGAAGACTGGCGTGTGGAGCAGAAGACCGACTATGAGAAACTGACTCTCGAAATCGTGACCGACGGGTCGATTTCTCCTAAGCTCGCGCTTCAGGAAGCTGCCAATATCCTTATCTACCACTTCAGACTGTTTACCGACGAGAAGAAGATTTCTCTGGAGAGTGCAGTCGAGTCGGAGTCTAAGGAACTTGACGAAGAGTCACTCCGCATGAGGCATCTGCTTCTGACCAAGCTGTCGGACATGGGGCTTTCTGTAAGGGCCTACAACTGTCTGAAGGCTGCAGATATCGATACATTCGCTGATCTGGTTTCATACTCAAGGACAGAGCTCATGAAGTTCAGGAACTTCGGACGCAAGTCTCTCAATGAGATAGACCAGCTGGTAGAGAAGATGAAGCTCTCATTCGGAATGGATGTAACCAAGTATAATATTGAACCAAAGAAAAAGAACGTATAAAGTATGAGGCACAATAAAGCAATCAACCACCTTGGCCGCAAGAGTGGTCACCGCAAAGCCCTGCTTGCAAACATGGCCGCTTCCCTTATCATGCATAAGAGGATCGAGACCACTGTAGCCAAGGCAAAGGCTCTCAAGATGTATGTTGAACCTCTCATCACCAAGTCAAAAGAGGATTCGACACACTCTCGCCGTATAGTATTCAGCTACCTGAAGAACAAATACGCTGTTACAGAGCTTTTCCGCAATGTTGCTCCCAAGATAGCTGACCGTCCGGGCGGATACACACGTATCCTCAAGACAGGTTTCCGTCTTGGCGACGGATCCGACATGGCTCTTATCGAACTCGTAGACTTCAACGAGGCAGCTCTTGCTACCACAGCCAAGAAAGAGACCAAGAAGACAGGTACACGCCGCAGCCGCTCGAAGAAAGCCGCTGACGCCGCTGCTCCTGCAGCCGCACCGGCAGCAGAAGAGACACCTGCAGCAGAACCTGCAGTCGAGGCAGCTCCGGCCGCTGAGGCACCAGCAGAAGAAAAGAAGGCTGAATAGTCTTTTATCCTATAGAACAGCAGAGGGTGGCACCGGACGGCGCCACCCTCTGCTGTTCTATAGGATTCATTTCCATCGGATTTTATATCTTACCAACGTAAAAGTGTCCGGATCCATCGGATCGGTGCGTATAATGATCAGGCCGTCATCAGCAGGCACTATCCTTGGGATTTCATTGAATTCGAATGTCTTTTCATATACTATATTGAAATCCATGTCATAGATGACGATGGCCCTTTCATACTCTTTGCCCTTAACGGCCTTCAGGTTATAGAATCTGGAAAAACACCATGCGTCCGGATGATAATACAGCGGACCGTAATATGCGGTATTTCTTCTGAGTCGGTTGAGCTCTTTGTCAGTAGCCAGAATAGGATCCATCGGACGGTCGAATTGGGTCGCGCATGAAGGTGATATTTCTTTTTCTCGTATCGGCTCCCCGGTATCAATATCATATATGTACACCCTATGATCGACGGGGTATGTTACATACATCAGATTATTCAGTACAATCTGGTAAGGATGATGCATATCATAGAAATAGATATTGTCTCCTTTGTATTTCAATACGCCTTCATACGGAGCCATGATTTTTTCCCACTTATGTGTGGCAAGATTATAGATTCCATGTCGTTTTACATCATCTGAACCAAATTCGTCATATGCTGAGCCCGGACTCAGGACCGTGTATATCAGCTTGTTTTTCTTGTCATACTGAAAATTTTCCAGGTATGAACCTGTCGAAAAAGCGTATCCGTTTGCGAGTTCAGGCTCCATTCCCGGAGATATTTTCATGTCGTTGGCTGTCCAGATATCGAGTCGTCTGCCTTTGGAGTCTACCAGCATCAGACCCGTTGCAGGATAAGAAGAAAAGAAGATGCTGTCTTCCGACACTACAGCATAATTCTCTATGCTCATCACTGAGGATGTGTTCCTGTCCAGAACGATGTCATACATGAAACTTTTTGAATTCATATTATATAGGCTCAGTCTCTGCGGATCCGACCAACTGACTGCATACAGCAGGGAGTCCTTGTATATCTGGCAGTTTTGGAAGCTGTTGAAATGCTTTTCCGGAACGTTTATTACTGCCGAATCGGTCAGTTCCAGATACGCTTTATCGCTGTTTCCCATAAATGTTGGCTTGCTGTATTCAGCCCATTTGTCCCCCACTTTGCAGGAAATCATAGCTGAGATTGCCAGAACTGATAATAATGTTTTCATGATTTTATAGTTTAAATTCAGTTTTCCGGTATGATGTCACACCCTTCGGCAAAGTCGTAAAGGGTGATGTACCTGAGGTTGTAATAGTATAGCCATGACAGGTAAAGCTGGGATATGTAGTTCTGCCGGGCACGGTCTTTTTCCTGTTCCGCGTAGTTCAGGTCTGTCACGCTTATATCCCCTACTGTAAAGCGGTTCAGGGCAATCGTATATCTTTCCTGGGCCACGGCATCGGCTTCCATGTATATCTTGACCAACTGCTGCTGGTCGATAAAGTCTTCCGCCAGAATGCGTACTTTCTCATCGAACTGGTCTTCTTCCCTGACAATCCGCTCCTTTACAAGGTCATAATCAGCCTTTGCCTGGACATATTTTCCTTTCCTTTTACCCCAGTCGAGGATAGGGATGCTGATCCCGATTTCGGCGATCTGCCTGTTCTCCAGATTGTTATAGGCACCGGAGAGGGAAGGGTGGCTGCCTGTTGCTCCGACTGAAATGTACAGGTTCACATCCGGCATCCTTTCTCGCTTTGCCTTGATGACGTTTGCCTCGGCTTCGATCAGGCGGAGCTTGAAATTGTCATAGATCGGGTTGTTTTTTCTTGCCTTTTCCTTTATGGCATCGGAACATACTCCATCGATTATTTTTGCCTGCGGTATTTCAGGAATTATTTCTGTCCCTGCTTTGATGCCGAGATAGTTCCGGAGTATATTCATTTTTTCGAGATAGTCGTTCTCCGCCGTGAGAATACTGGCTTCTGTATTCAGCAGATTTACTTTCAGCTGCATCAGGTCACTGTCTGATATAGTGCCTATCTTGCCTTTCGCCTGTGCTACCCCGTATAGGTCGGAAGCATTCTTATGGTTCTGCCGGGCACTTTCAAGTTTTGACATGGAGACCAGTAGATCGAAATAGTATGAAACGGTTGTGATGTTGATGTCTTCCATTGAGGCCGTATATTCCTGTCTGCTTGTTTCATACCTTAGCGGTTCGGTCTTTTTCTGCCATTTGTATGGATTATATGCAGTCAGCGGCTGGGACAGTGTGACTGAAAACGGGACGGAAAGAAAACTGCCGGTTCTGTTTGCCCCGAGCTGATCCATTCGTTCAAGGTTGGATTCTATATAAAGTTCGCCGCCGCTGAACGGGATTGCCTGCCTGATCGAAAAGTTCATGTATTCGCTCAGATAGTTGTTAGGGATGAACTTGTAGACACCGTTTTCCTGCTGGTATGACTTAAGCGAGCGGTTCAGTGACGGAAGGGTCCCGCTTAGGGTTATGCCGGGCAGGAGTCCGGCGCGGTAGTCCCTGTATCTCCAATATGCCTTCAGCATGGTGTTGCTGTTCGCTTTCGAGTCTATGGATTCTTCCCGTCCGAGTTTCAAAGCGTCTTCTATGCTCAGGTGCAGTATCTCTTTCGGGGAAATATCCAGAGGTTCGCTCTCCTGTGCCGCCGCCCCGATGGACGACAGAATGAATATTATGATGAAAAACCGGTTCTTCATATTCACGAATTGTTTTTATCTTATCTTCATGCGGTCTCTGGTCTTGTACCCGTTCATATTGGAGACAATTACCCTCTCCCCGGGATTTAGCCCTTCGAGAACCTCTACTTCGAAGGAACTGCTTTCACCGAGCACAACGGTCCGTTTTTCGGCCTGGTTGTCCTCGACGACCCACAGGTCGTATTCTCCCGGACCGGAATAATATGCCCTGTTGGCTATCTTAAGTACATTCTCTTTAATCGAGGTAACTACATAGACATCGGCTTTCAGCCCTGGACGGAGCGAGTTGCCGGAATCCTCGTCGAGGAAGACGGTAAAGCTTATCTTGCTGTTCGACACGGAAGGGACAATATTGGAGACGGTCCCCTTCAGTTCGGTATTCCCGATTCTGACCTCCACCCTGTTGCCGACGTTGAACTGGCTGATGAAGTTGTCTGATATTTCCGCCGTCACCTTGTACCTGCCCAGGTCGGACAGAACGGCGAGCTGGCTGCCCTTTTCCACACCGGAGCCGATGCGGTCGTTCACCCATGACAGGGTCGCGTCAAACGGGGCGAGCACCCTTGCGTCCCCGATTTCCTTCCGTCGCAGGGCCAGTTTGTTGGCGGCTATGCTGTATTCGAGTTCATACACTTTGAGAGTGGACTCAGTGGTCTTTTTCTTGTTCTCGTAGTTGAGCTTCAGTTGCTCGAGCTGGAGTTTCGCGACTTCGTAGTCAAGCTCGCGCTGACGTACCATATCCTTGGTGCTCCCACCGATACTGTCAAGATAGTGCTCATTGACCAGCAGGGTCTCCATACGCCGCAGCCGCATCTCATCGATGGCCACCTGCTTTTCCATGTCGCTGATGGCGCTCGAGGCTTCGGTCCTGTACTGCTCCAGCTTGTATTCCTGTATTTTCAGTGCATCTGTTTCCGCCTGCAGGTCGACATTTGCCGTCGAGAGGTCGAGCCGGAGGATGGTGTCTCCCTTATGGACGAACTCTCCGGACTTTTTATATACCTCGAGTATCTTGGTGGCAATAGGTGAGGTGATGCTCTCCTCGTAGAACGGCACGACACTGCCTGTCGCCCCCACCGATACCGACAGAGTGCCTCTCTGGACCTCCGATATGTCGAGCAGGTCAGATTTCAGTGCGGGCTGCAGAGCTACAGCCACTATTACGCATATTACGGCAACAGCCGCTAACGGCACCGCCACTTTCATGTATCCCGCAGCTTTTTTCCTGCGTATTTCCTTTCGGGATAATTTTTTGTCCATCATAGATCTCTTCCTTTCAGTTCGTTTGCTATGTTCTTGCGTGAAATATTATATGCAGGGATACCTCCTGAGATCAGTGCCGCCAGCAGGGCGAGTACCAGCGCGGCGGCATATGCCCCGAAATCAAAACGGAATCCCGTCAGGACCGAAATCGAGCTGCTGCCGCTGAAAAGTATGCGGTCGATTCCGGAGAGACATGGCC
Organism: uncultured Bacteroidales bacterium; assembly: GCA_944325505.1. Taxonomy (GTDB): domain Bacteria; phylum Bacteroidota; class Bacteroidia; order Bacteroidales; family UBA932; genus Cryptobacteroides. The sequence continues at coordinate 83,394 of CALVAJ010000002.1, read as the reverse complement.
CGGCGAGGAATGCGGCAATGACAAAGCCTGCCAGCGACAGTATTATATTTTCGGAGAGCATCTGCAGCAGAGCCTGATTTCTGGTCGCACCCAGGGCCCTCCGGATGGCTATTTCAGTTCCGGACGCCTGTATCCTGGCAGAACTCAGCGACATGATGTTCAGCGCCGGTATGAGTATGAGGAGCAGCAGTAACACGACAGCCCCATATCCGAAGGCGCTGCCTCCTGCAAAGTCATATTTGTTTTCCTGGACTGTCCGCAGGACTGAAGGGCTGATCCTGGTATTTTCTCTCCCTGGTACGTTCCTGGTAAGATATCCGGTCAGTGCATGACCCAGGTTCTCTTTCATTTCTCCGGCAGGCATATCACTGTCGAATACGATATCTATCTCATAGTACGAACCTCCTGAGGGTACGAATTTGTTGAACTTGTAGGGAAGCCATATCACTGCCCGCTCGTTGGGATTCTGCAGTGGTGAGAAATCGTCCACCACCCCGACTATACGGTAGTCTGTCTTCTGAATGTTGATTCTTTCTCCTACCGGGTCAGTCCGGTAGACTTTTTCGGCGAAGCTTTTCAGAATGACAGCCTGCGGCAGCCCGTCTTCTGTAAAAGGTCTGCCGGAGGTGAAGTTGAAATCGTTGACTTCGAAATACCTGCTGTCGACAAAATCGACATTCGCAGGTCTGACCTTCCCGTTTACAAACGCCATGGTGCCCTCCGAATTGCTGATACAGTATTTCCCGGCTCCCGGTATGGCCTTAACGAACCGCTCTATATCCTGTGTGGCGATACCGTAGGTGTCCCCGTCGCTGCTTTCGAAATCAGGGGATATGTGAATGGTATTTGCAGCGTTTACGAACGGTCTGGCCTGCCGGCCGACCAGCCGGACGGCCGACAGGAGCAGGATTATCAGTATGAATGCCACCGCTGTACCGAGTATGTAGAAGGTAGAATACAGTTTGTTCGAAAGGATGTTCCGGATAGCGGAACGGATATAATTGAGAAATTTTTTCATAGTATTTCCCTTTCTGTCAGTTAAGCCTGTCTACATTGGTTATAATGCCGTCGTTCATTGTCACCTGGACGGACGCCTCGGACGCGAGTTTCGCGTCATGTGTGACCATCACTATGGTAGTGCCTTCTCCGTTGAGCCTCAGGAGGATGTCCATGATTTCCCGTCCCATCCTGCTGTCGAGGTTTCCAGTAGGCTCATCGGCAAGAAGCACGTGCGGGCGGGTGATCATCGCCCGGGCTATGGCAGCCCTCTGGCACTGTCCTCCGGAAAGCTGTGAAGGGAAGTGCTTTGCCCGTGACTCCAGCCCCACCTGCTGTATGAGCGACATCGCCCGCTCACGTATTTCCCCGGAGGAGATCTTCTCGTGGCTGTAGAGCATCGGTAGCTCCACATTCTGGAGGATGTTCAGCCCCGGTATCAGATGGAAGCTCTGGAAGATGAAGCCGAATTTCTCGTTCCGCAGCCGGGACAGTTCCGAATCTGTCATATTCCCGGTATCTGTCCCCTCTACCATGATAGTCCCTTCGGACGGGGTATCGAGGTGTCCGATAATGTTGAGCAGCGTAGATTTCCCGCATCCTGACGGACCTGAAACCGAAACAAAATCCCCTTTCTCCACTTTCAGGTTTATCCCGTTCAGTGCATAGGTCTCTATCTCATCGGTAGAGAACACTTTGTAGATGTCTTTAAGTTCTATCATGGCAATTGGTTTAATTGTTAATCCTATTCCTCTTTTAGCAGTTCAGCCGGCTTCATTTTCAGTATGATGAATATAGGGTATAGCGTGCAGAGCAGTGATAGTATCAGGGCGAGAGTCAAGGCAAATCCGGCGACGGGTAGGGCTGTCGTCAAAGGATAGATGCACAGGGCAATGGCTATTCCCGGTATTGTGGATACTCCGGTCAATATGATATTCTGCCATAGGAACAGGGATATGGCCTTCAGTTTAGTAGAGCCACATGATATCCTGAGGGCAAATTCATGTTTACGCTCCTGGAGGTCCATAAGGTTCACGCCGATAGTCCCGATTAAAGTAAAAAGAAAGAAGAACAATGCAGGCAAAGCAGTCACCGCCACCCTGATGACGGCTTTCTCCATTGTCGATTTTTTGTCGTCACTGCATGATCCGAAATAAAGTTCAGCCTTGTTGTCCTCGTTCCATAGCAGGTTGAATTCGTGATAAAAATCGTTGGCGAATTCATCCTCGTAGCCCGGTTTTATACGGGCTGCGAGTTCTTCGTAGTTTCCTGTGGAGCCTGACGGGAGCAATACTCCGATAGGAGCAATGATACTTGGAGGAGCATCCATCAGAGCTTCTTCTTTGATCCCGGATACTATACCTGTTATTGAGAAGGTTATTCCGGCCCAGTATACTGTTTTGCCGACAGGGTCTGAAAGCCCGGATGCTTCAGCCAGTTGTTCTGTGATGACTGCAGGGTACAACCCGTTTACGCGTTCCCCGTCGCGGAACCACCGGCCCTGTATAATATCCGGCCTGAATACGTTTTCAGCAGCTTCATCTGTGCCTTTGAGATGGGCATAGACTTTTTTCCCGGATACGAAGGAGACGGAGTCTTCCCAGTAATATTCTGTAGGTCTGGAATATGGAATGAAGAAAAAACTCTCGCTGATGCCGGTTACGTATGGTTTCTTTTCGAGTTTGTCCTTTACGGCGTCCATTGCCTGGACGGAGTGCCTGAATTCCCTCCCGTTGAATCCTCCGCTTATCATATACCCGAAATGTATTACATTGTCCGTGTCGAGCATTCCCGGTGTGCGTGCGCTTTTAACAGTATCGAAGGCGATTGTAAGAGACAGGATAACGGCGATGAACACCAGTACTTGCTCGAACACGATGGCCGTGTACTTCTTCTTCTGGTTCCACAGCAGTGTGAATATATGTTTCAGCATGGAATAATAGGGTTTATAGTTATCAGAGGAGCCTTAAGCAAACATGAAGAAACTCTGTATTTCATTTGTTAAAATTATAATTTTAATACCATATAACCTCATCGTTTTCATATAGGAATATCCTGTTCTGCTGTCCGCTGGATGTGCATTTGATGTAGTATAGGCCGTTGGACGGGACATTGTCGAATATCAGGCGGACTTTTTCCGCAGTCGCTTTCCCCTGGAGCTGCCATCGGTTGTCAGACCAGCAGTAGAGCTCGTATTTGTTACCGGGGCAGATGTCATTCCCGTCACCTCTCCTTATATACGCTATTTCCGACATGGAGACCGGTTTGCCGAAATCGAAGCCTATCCATCTTGATGTGTCCTGTACTGCAAGGTATGAGAGGGGATCATCATCGAAGATATGTTCCGGAGTGTCATAGTACGGATTCCTTATCGGAATATCAGGGACGATCAGTTTTCCTTTTATTCTGCATCCGGACTCCCTTTCGTAGAAATACAGTTCGGCGAAGTCACTGGAGCCGGAGTGCGAGGACATGAGTCTCCAGTATCTGTATCCGGTCGTGTCGTGAACCGTTTCTTCTCCGGCGAGCAGGTTCCATTCCGGGAATGTCACGATTTCCCGGGAATTCCTGAATTCCGGATTGTCGGCGGCTTCTATCTTCCCGCCCTTTAAAAACCTGTTGACGGAGTATATGTGTGAGAAAGCGGGAAATTTTCTTTTCAGCAATATCCGGCATTTGTGCCTGCTGTCCGGAATTATGGTCTGTACCGAACCGTCGGTATGGAGGATGAAAGGGTGCGAGACTGGCTGCGGTCCGTTTTTCCCGACTGCCATGATCAGATATGCGCAGCCTTTGCCGACTTTACTGAATCGGGCTTTATGATGTCTGCGCACTCCGATGTCGACAGGCACCCATTGGAAATTGTCGAATACGCACAGGTAAACGTATTTTGCTTTTGTATTTGCCGATAATAGAATGTTTATGTCTTCAGTCGGACCGTATTCGTCGGTTACGTCCTGCATGAAGAACGACAGCAGGGATTCGGGGATGCGGTATCCTTCCTCGTATGCTTTCAGTAGAAGCGGGTGAGGGGCGTATGTCTTGCGGAACACTTTTGCCAGCCCGTTGTCTGAATAGTGGTAACCTCCAGGGAAAGACTTGAACGGTTCATAGTCTATGTTCCGTCTTTTTGTCGCGAGGACATTGTTCCATGAATGACCGTTCTGCCGGTCCGGCCAGTTCGGGGTGAAGTCTATGGATACCGGAATGGCGTTGCTCCTGCAGTTCAGCAGTCCGACGGTAGAGCGCTCATCGCATCCTCCCAAAGGCGAATGGATGAGGGTGGGGAGATCCAGTACGGGAATGCAGTTCAGGTCTCCGGCCGATACCATTTTTATGCTGTCCGCCAGAAAGGTATTCAGGGCCTCGGCGGCACGCCTTGCGTTGTACCTGAAATCGGAAATCTGTCTTATGTGGTACAGGTCACCGACGTACCGTCCGCGCCATTGCTCTTTCCATCTGGTCAGTGGCTGGTTCTCCATGCACTTGTACGGGAGAACGTATTCGCAAAATTGCTCGAACGTCAGATGCTTAAGATAGTCAAGACTGTCCCACTGGCTGAAAGCGTAGTCGATATTCCAGATAAGGTATGCGGATGAAATGTTCCGGATATCCGGGACCGGAGCAAGAACCATGGCGGCACTGTCCGATATTTCCTGGATTTGGGCTTTGATTGAATCCCTGTGTTCTCCTGTCTTGTACAGGGAATCCAGAGTCATGCAGTACTTCATGTAAGGCCTTTCCGGAATAGACATATGGTATTTCATATTACCTATAAGGAATTGCGCGGCCTTATGCTTTAGCGGTTCATTTTTATAATGTTCCAGAACGGCTTCAAGCTCGGCCCTGTTCGGACCGGCCGATTGTAAGGCCGCTTTCACATTCCTGCCTGCGTCATAGCAGGAAGTAATGGCAGACACGACCCATACTGCTATGATGAGTATCGGCAGAAAGCGGCATGTATTATGGACAATCCGGATCATTATCTTACAGTGTCATTCATTTTCATCGATAAGCCCTTTTTCAAGCAGTTCCTTGTGCAATTTATCGTAAGTACATTTCGCGTTCTGTATCTGTTCTTCTTTAGAAAATAGGACCTCTTCAGGTAACATGGGAGTCTTGATATCCGTAAATTCCACGGTACAACGATCTCCTGGTTCCAGAATTCCTTTATACCAGGAAAAGAATTTGTCTGTCGCTCCGCTTACAGACACTTCGCATTGTCCGTGATGCCAGGTTGTTATTATACCGCAGCTTCCTTGAGGCATTGCCACATCGAATAGTTTACCATGAACTTTGATTCTCAGTCCTTTCATAATATCCCTTCTTGCTTTAAGAAAATTTTTATCTTGCGGTATGATTCCAGCTTTATATCATCTACACTCATTACTTTGGTTTCATACACTTTGACCGGAACCGATACGGAATCAATATCAGTAAACTCGAACTCTATTAACTGTCCGAATTCTATCTGCACATTCTCCCATACATATTTCTTCCCTTCTGTATGGTCTGTTCCGAATACGGTTATATGGCATTCATTATTCAAGCAGTTGATAAAGACAGAGAAAACTCCATTTTCTCCGACGCCAGCTGATATAAGCTTGTCATTTATTTTCAGTTTAAAGCCTTTCATAAATATAGAACTGTTGCCATTCCGGTCGGAGATCGAAGTATTCAGACAGGAGATCTTTTATCAGGACTTGAGGACAGACTGTCTGGTCTGGCTTTCTCCATCCGAATTTTTCGGTCATGGTTTTCTGGAAATCTTTATATTTTGTAAAAGGTCATGCCGGGCAATTCCGGTATGGGATGTATATGACCCGAGCTGCCCTGCTTCTGGGGAAGGAAGTCAAGGCAGCGCATCGGGCCATACCATGTCTATGGCTGGACTTTCACGCAGCGGACGGCGTAGCCTCTGTTATGTTTGTCCTCTTTAGGAGTGTCTCCGTCGACTGTCTTCTTATTGAAGTCATAGTTCGCGTAAGCATAGGCTGTTTTGCTGAACGTACTGGTCCAGTAGCCGGCCATACGGCCAGGTTGGTATAATTGTCCCCAACGGCGCTCTGCTGTGGATGGGATACTGAACTGCACTCCGTCTGAGGAATATACCCTGGAGTAGCTGTTGCTGAACGGCTGTGTTTTGGTCCATCCGGTCAGGACGGTAATCATGCTGGTTGTCTGGGTGATGGACGGTACCTTGTACCCTGCAGGGCACGGGTCGTATATCGTTTTCCTGGAGTCGGACCAGAGTTCTTTTACCACATCATCACCCATGGAGTATTCCTTATGGGTAAATCTCCAAGGGTATCGGATGTTGTCCTCTACTTTTGCTGTCTGTATATCCGGTGAATCGAGTGACCGGAAGCCTTCCGCATCGAATTCGGGATTGAACACATAAGCTATGGTAGCTGTTGAAAACCAATTATCTTCAGCAGGCTTCCCTCCAGAACTCCATTTGTCTATCGCACTTTGGTTCGGTCCCGGGAACGGGTCCTTCCTTCCCCACTGGTAGTAGCACCCGTAGGCGGAGTAGTCGGACAGGCCCCCGAAATTGTCGGCCGGGAGGTTGTTCGTCCATGCCCCTATATTCCTGTCCATCCAGATATCGGTGCCGATCTTTACATCCTCGAGCTGCTCTGTCGCCCAGATGGTGTAGCTCCAGATGACTTCGGAAGCCCCGTTGAGAAGGACGATGACTGCGTAGCCTCCTGTACTGTCCAGAGTGAAGTTTATCCGGCCGTCTGCATAGCTGATATTGGAGATCACCCCGTCCTTGGACATGCAGAGCCAGTCAGCCGATGCCGCCCCTTCGAGCGGAGTCCCGTCAGGCCTTGCGGCCGGGATGCTGTATGTGCCTGTGGTCTTTACAACAAATGTATTTGCATACGAGCATACCTGCTCTACGGTGAAGGTCTGCTCGGCCTCCTCGCAGAAGAACCGGACGGTACCGGAACGGAACTCGTCGGTGACGTTGCTGTTGTCCATTTCCAGGGTCACAGTGGCGTTACCTTCGCCGGTTTTCTGCGAGACGGTTATCCAGTCCGGGGCGGAGACTTCCCATTCGGTGTTGGACCGCACCTGGAGAGTGACGGACTCGGAAGCCTTGAGGTTGTCGCAGGTATAGGTCTCTCCGTTCCTGTCTACTGTCACCCACATGCTGAACCTGTCCTGGGACAGGGTGAGATACTGTGTGTGCTCGCCGGAAGTCACTGTTACCTGAACCTCACGGGCGTCGGTGTTGCTCGGGTTTTTCTGCGCTGTAAGTATGATTTTTTCGGTAGCTTCTCCGGATGTCTTGCTGGCGGTGATCCAGTCGCAGTCTTCAAGGTTCAGCTGCCATGGGGAGCTGGAAGTGATCTTTATGACCTTTGACTCACCGTCGCCGATAAATGATACGGACGGTGTGCTGAGGCTCACTCCCTTGTCATAAGTGGTAGGGACGATATCCGTGCAGGATACCGCCGCTACCGCTAAAAGCAGTGGAATAAATACTTTTTTCATTGTCTCAGAATTTGATCATTCGGATGTTGCGGCACAGAGTGATATCCCGAGATGAAAAACGTATTGTTGCAAATATAGTGATTTTCAGTTTCGGTATACCGTCGGAAAATGAATTTTTACAAAAATTTAATTTTTCTTTGAAACCCGATTTACTTTTGAATTGAAATTAAATTTGCTTTTCTGGGGGGGGGTGTATATATTTGCCGTGGTTTTGTAACAAATTGAAACTTGCGGTACATTGTGATATCTTTCGGGTTGTGAAATGAAACTATGGATTATTATTAACAACCAAAGATGTCTTTTATGCAAAAAACAGCTGCATATGCACATGGCTTGCCGGGATTGTTGAGGCTGGTCATGATGCTTTGTGTCTTTATGTCGTTCCCGCTTGCCGGGGTACGGGCCCAGGACGGCGGCTCGGTCACCCTTTCGGGAACAGTCATTTCCTCCGTTGACAACCAGCCTGTCGTCGGAGTAGCGGTATATGTAGAAGGTACTTCTACCGGTGTGACTACCGACCTGGACGGAAACTATACTCTTACTGTCCCTGCTGACACAAGGGAAATAACATTTGCCAGCGTCGGTTACCTTACCAAGAAAATCAGGCTCGACGGGAATAACATCGTGTTCAAGGTGGTCTCCATGGACGAGTCGACCCAGTTCCTTGAGGATGCCGTGGTGGTGGCTTTCGGGACCACCCAGCGCAAGGAGACCATGATCACATCTGTGGAGACGGTATCTCCGGGGACGTTGAAAACCCCGTCGAGCAACCTGTCCACGACCTTTGCCGGAAATATCGCGGGTGTGATCGCCACCCAGACTTCGGGAGAGCCTGGTGCCGACGGGGCGAGCTTCTGGATCAGGGGTATTTCCACTTTCGGTGCGAGCACGGAACCTCTCTACATCCTTGACGGAGTGGAGATCAATGCCGAGATTCTCAATGGTATCCCGGCCGAGACTATAGAGTCGTTCTCGGTCCTGAAGGATGCGGCTGCCACGGCACTGTACGGATCCAGGGGCGCGAACGGCGTGATGATCATAACTACCAAGAGCGGACGTGTGGCGGACAGGATGGCCGTCAACGTGAATTTCAGCACTACCGTCAGCATGCCTACCGCCATTCCGGAAGTGGCCGACGGAGTGACCTACATGAAGAACTACAACGAGTCGAGGACCGGCCGCGGTTCCGTGGCGTATTTCTCCGAGGAGAAGATCGCAGGTACCGAGCAGGGGCTCAATCCGTACATATATCCTAATGTCAACTGGTACGACATGCTCTTCCGCGACTTCGGCCTGAGCGAGAACCTCAATGTCAATATCCGCGGAGGCGGAAACCGGGTGGACTACTTCCTGAACGCATCCGTACACAACGAGGACGGTATGATCCGCAACTCTGCGGACGCCCCGTTCAAGACCAACCTCAATGCCCAGAAGTACACCTTCCAGAGCAATGTAACTGCCAAGATAACCAACACCACGACTGCCAGCATCAAGATGAACTCCCAGCTCATCTACTCCTACAGACCGAGTCCGAGTACGGGCGACCTGTTCTACTGGTCAATGAGGGCCAACCCTGTACAGTTCGCCCCGACCTATCCGACGGAGTGGGTGGACGGCGCTACCTATACTATCTTCGGCAACACGGCATCATGGGACGGAGGTGCTACCGATATCAACCCTTACGCCGAGCTTTCCAAGGGTTACGGGTACAGATATACCAACTACACGACCGTATCCCTGAATGTTAACCAGGACCTGAAATTCATTACCCCGGGACTGAAGATATGGGGACAGGTATCGTTCTACAACAAGACCTATTCCGGACGCTACTACAACAGGACTCCTCATTACTACACCCTGAGCAGCTATGACTACGACGATGTGCTCCAGGACTATACTTACAACCTTACGCAGATAGGCACTGAAGGAACCGATTTCCTTGCCACCACTACGGGAAAGAACGGTCTGAGACAGCTTACCCTCCAGGGAAACCTCGAATATAACCGTACTTTCGGCAAGCACACTGTCGGCGCCGTATTCGTCTACCACCAGAAAGAGACGGTGGACAACCAGCCTAGCGACTATTATGCCATGCTGCCAAAGAGGGAGCAGGGTATCGCAGGAAGGGTGTCGTACGGGTTCGATGACAGGTATCTGGCCGAGGTGAACTTCGGTTACAACGGCTCTGAGAACTTCATCCGCGGGAAGCGTTTCGGTCTTTTCCCTTCTGCCGCAGTGGGCTGGATCGTATCCAACGAGAGTTTCTGGTCCGGGATCAAGGACTGGTTCAGCTTCCTGAAGTTCCGCTATTCGTTCGGATACTCCGGAAACGACTATCTCGACCAGAGGTTCCCGTATGTCTCCGAGGTAGAGATGGCCTATGATTCTTATTTCAGGAAAGGCATCAACTTCTCCCGTCAGAAAGGAAACAGGATTACTACTGTCGGTAACGAGGATGCTACATGGGAAGTGAGTGCGAAGCACAACTTCGGAGTGGAGCTCGGCTTCTTCGATGACCTTACCATCATCGCCGACTTCTATCAGGAGTACCGCAGCGGTATCTTCATGACCAGGAACACGCTTCCGTCCACTATGGGGCTTTCCGGAATCGAGCCTTACGGAAACCTCGGGGCCGTCCTGAACAGGGGCTTCGAGATAGCGGCCGACTACAAGCATGCCTTCAGCAAGGACTTTTCCATCACCGCCCGCGGTACATTCACGTATGCGCACAACGAGGTGGTGGAGAATGACGAGTCCCCGTACAAGCTCTACCCTTATACTTCCAAGGTCGGCAAGCCGGTGAATTCCATCTACGGACTGGTGGCCGACGGCCTGTTCAAGGACGATGCCGACATAGCGAACTCCCCGCGCCAGACCTACATGCCTGACTATATGCCCGGGGATATCAAATACAAGGACCTTAACGGTGACGGTGTCGTGGATGACAATGACCGCACTTACATAGGGTATCCTACCGTTCCGGAAATCCTCTATGGATTCGGCGCTTCCCTCTACTGGAAAAACCTCGACTTCTCGTTCTTCTTCCAGGGCCGGGCAAGGGTATCTATCAATATGACCAACATGCACCCGTTCAGGGACAATGAGACACAGGGTTTCAATATGATGCAGTGGATCGCCGATGACCACTGGAGCGAGAGCAATCCTGATCCGAATGCCGCATATCCGCGTCTTGACTACGAGTTCAATGCCAACAATACCGAATACTCTACCTTCTGGGTGAAGGACGGCAGCTTTATAAGGCTCAAGAACGTTGAGCTCGGATATACCGTCAAGGACTTTTTCAGGATCTATTGCGCTGCTACCAACCTGTTCATGATTTCCCCGTTCAAATACTGGGATGCGGAGAAGGGAAGCGGCAACGGTCTTTCTTACCCTCTGCAGAGGACGGTGCAGCTGGGAGTGCAGTTTAACTTTTAATCGATCTACAGAAAAAATATGAAAAAGAAAATACTATCATTTGCGGCAGGACTTGCATTGCTCTCTTCATGCAACTTCCTCGAAGTGGTGCCTGACGGGACTCCTACTCTGGATGACATATTTTCGTCATCCCTGCAGACGGAGAGGTTCCTGTATGATATATACAACTATATCCCCAATTATGCCACGTACCGCTATATGCCAGATTTCTGCGCAGGCGGTGACGTTATTACCGGGACGAACGGGCAGACCCGCTATTTCCCGTACAAGAGCATGCTCTATGACCAGGAGAACCCGAACAATACGTATTACGGACTCTGGGACGCGACCAGTACTTCTCCTGCCGGAAGGACCAACTATGACATGTACAAGGGTATAAGGTACGCCTATACCGTCATCAATAATGTCGACAGAGTGCCGAACCTGAGCCAGACCGAAAGGAATACCCTTACGGGAGAGGCTTACTTTCTTGTCGCTTATTTCCACTGGACACTTATGGAACATTACGGGCCTGTGGTGATAGTCAGGGATGAGATTTCCATAAACGCTCCTGAGGATGAGACCATGCTTCCGCGCTCTTCGTGGGACGAGTGTGCACAGTTCGTGGCCGAGACATTCGACAAGGCAGCCTCTCTTCTGCCTGCTACCTGGCCGGACAGCGACCTGGGACGGGCTACATCCGTAGCGGCCAAGGCATTCAAGGCAAGGTGCCTGATGTACACTGCCAGTCCTTTGGTAAACGGAAACCCTGCATTCGAGTCTTTCCAGAACTATGACGGGACGCCTCTGATGTCCACTACATACGACAGGGAGAAATGGAAGACCGCCATGGATGCGGTGCAGGATGCCATAACGTTTGCAGAGCAGAACGGCCACAAGCTTTATGAAGACCCTGCATCGGCAAGCCTTCCGGATGATGTCCAGAGGGGCAGGAACAACTATTTCAACTGTTTTATCCAGAGATGGAACAAGGACGAGTACTTGTTTGCGTTTGCAGACCAGACTGGCCCGCAGCATATCCAGCAGAACGGCGCTCCCCGACAGTGGAATCCCGAGAATGGAGACAAATATGTTACTGAGGGATTCAGGAATTATCTGACTCCTACCCTACAGCTTGTGGAGACGTTCCTGACTGAAAACGGTCTTCCTCTGTGGGCAGATCCTGATGTAAAGGACGAATATGCTTTGAACAGGCTCCTTACCGTAGATGCGGACGGAATCGCCAAACTGCACAAGAACAGGGATCCGCGCTTCTATGCGACTGTCGGCTATGACAGGGGTACATACGAATACAATGGCGGGACAGTGACTCTGCGAATGAGACAGGGCGAACATCACGGATATACGGGTGACGTCACCCAAGAGTACAACAGCTGTACAGGATATGTCCTCCAGAAGTTCATCTGCAGTACGACGACATGGAATGAGACGGGCAAGACAATCACCTATACCCAGTACGCATTTCCGTATTTCCGTCTTGCGGAGCTTTATCTCGACTATGCCGAGGCTGACTTCGAGTATGACGGGCAGCTCAGCGATACCGGACTGGAGTATCTGAACAGGATACGTCACCGTGCCGGGCTTCCTGATTTCGAGGTTTCCTGGGCTCTTGCAGGCGGGGTGCCGACAGGGGAGACCATGAGGAAGGCGCTCCATTATGAGAACCTTGCCGAGATGAACTGTGAAGGCCGCTGGTACAATAACCTGCGCCGTTGGAACGAGGCTGAAGAATGGCTTGGCGAAAATCCAGACGTGCTGAACATAGAAGGGGAGACAGCAGAAGAGTTCTATACCATAGCCAAGATGAAGGAAAACGGGACCAGGGTGTTCACTTATCCGAAGACCAACTGGTTCTCCATCCCTATGTCCGAGCTGGAGATAAACTTCCGTCTGGTCCAGAACCCGGGGTATTGATAAAATTATATAACTGATTGTCAAAATGAAAAGAATATTTATACCATTGTTTTTTACCGCCTTCCTCGGGCTCCTTTCCGGCTGCACCAAGTCCGGGAACGTGGTTTACGAAGACGAGATAGCTTCCAAGGTGTATTTCGTCCAGGCTGTCACCGATCCGCTGCAGACTGTCTCGGCGGAGTCTCTGGACGAGTCGGGAGCAGTCACGTTCTGTATCTACAATGCCGGGAACAACAGCGGAAGCATCACGGTGGGCGTCGTTGCCGACCAGGATGCCCTTGACATCTACAACGTCGAGAACGGGACATCATACCGGCTGCTTCCGGAAAAGTACTGGTCCTTGGAGAAGGATTCGTTCGTGATGGACACTTCGGAGAACTATCAGGCCTATATGCGCCTGATTGTGGATTTCGAAGCCGTCAGGGCGGACGCCCTTGATGTCGCCGGCTATCTCCTGCCGCTTTCTATCGAGGCTCCGAGCCTGAAGGATGTCAACTACGACTATATGACCCTGTTCATCCGGCTCAGCCTGTAAAAATACGGATATGCGTATGAACAAGATACTGATTGCAATGGCTGTCCTGGCGTTCCCGGCTTCCTATGCCGGGGCCCAGGGCAACCTGTATGTTTCCATGCAGGACCGTGCAAGGGCCGAGGAACTCGTATCGGAGATGACCCTTGAGGAAAAGATAGACTATATAGGAGGGTTCGACAGCTTTTATATCAGGTCTGTGGACCGTCTCGGCATTCCCATGATTAAGATGGCCGACGGGCCGCAGGGGGTGAGGAATAACACGCGGAGCACCTTATATCCGAGCGGTATAGCATCAGCCGCCACCTGGAACAGGGATCTGATCTTCCGGATGGGGGAGGCCTTGGGGATTGATGCGAGGGCAAGGGGAGTGCATATTCTGCTCGGTCCCGGTGTAAACATGTACAAGATGCCGCTGTGCGGGAGGAATTTCGAGTATTTCGGCGAGGATCCGTACCTTTCCGGGGAGATTGCCGCAAGCTATATCCGCGGGCTGCAGAGCCGCGGGGTGATGGCATGCATAAAGCATTTTGCCGTCAACAATCTCGAATGGGGCCGCCATGTCATATCGGCCGATGTGGACGAGAGGACATTGAACGAGCTTTATCTGCCGGCTTTTGAAAAAGCTGTCAGAGAGGCCGGTGTGGGGGCGGTCATGGATTCGTATAATCTCGTGAACAGCGTACATGCCACCGAGAACAGGTACCTGAACATCGATATACTCAGGGACCGGTGGGGCTTCGAAGGTATACTGATGTCGGACTGGACGGCCACTTATTCGACCATAGGGGCCGTGAACAACGGGCTCGACCTCGAGATGCCGAAGGCCGTCATGATGACCAAGGAGAAGATACTGCCCCTTGTCGAAGCCGGCATTATAGACGAAGCCGACATCGACAGGAAGGTGCTCCATATCCTCCAGACGCTTATCGCGTTCGGATTCTTCGACAGACCGCAGCTCGATGAGACTCTGGCGGGGGACACGTCGTTTCAGGACAGCGTGGCCCTTGCCGTCGCCAGGGAGGCGGTGGTGATGCTGAAGAATGACGGCGGCATCCTGCCTTTCAGGAAGGGAAGGCTTGTGCTGTGCGGTCCGAATGTAGACAAGGAGGTCAAGGGCGGCGGCAGCGGCAATGTCCATCCTGTGGAATATGTCACCCTCGCCAAGGGCTTCAGCGGCCTGGACCGCAAGATCAGGACGGAGGTTTTCGGAGACAGGACCGACCTCTCGGACTTCTTTGCCGACAGGGAGTGCTCCGTGCCCGGTGTAAAAGTAGAATATTTTGACAATAAGAACCTTGCCGGTGCCCCTGCATCCGTCTCCGTTGCCGACAGGATAGATTTCAACTTCGGGAAAGGCTCCCCGGCAGAGGGGAAAGTGGGCAATGACGCGTTTTCGGCCAGATACACATTCTATTGTGTCCCGGAGGAGGACGGCGGCTATTTCTTCACCCTCGGGGGAGATGACGGCTACCGGATGTTCATAGACGGGAAGAAGGTCATGGACGACTGGTCGAACCACAGCTTCAGAAGCCGGACCTGCCATGCGGAGCTGTCCGCCGGGGAGGTGCATGAGATTGTCGTGGAGTATTATGACAATGCCTCCGACGCCTCTGTCCGACTCTCGTATTGCGGCATCGGCCGTAAAGAGGCTCAAGCCATATCGGAGGCCGATGCCGTGGTGGTCTGCCTGGGATTCGATTCGTCCAGCGAGAAGGAGAACAGCGACAGGACATTCTCCCTGCCGGAGGGTCAGGTCAGCTATCTGGAGAAGGTGGCCTGCCTGAACGGGAATGTCATCGCCGTGATAAATTCGGGAGGAGGAGTGGAGATGGCCCCGTGGATCGACAAGGTGAAAGCTGTCCTGATGGCATGGTATCCCGGACAGGAAGGCGGTACGGCCCTTGCCGAGATCATTTCCGGCAGGGTTTCCCCGAGCGGCAAGCTTCCTGTATCCATAGAGCGCCGCATAGAGGACAATCCGAGCTACGGAAGCTATTTCGAGAATACCGAAAGGGTGCGTTCCTATAACCCTTATTCAAGGGTGGCGTACAATGACGGGCTTTTCACCGGATACCGGGGCTATGACCGCAACGGTACCGCCCCTCTGTTCGAGTTCGGCTACGGGATGTCATATTCCTCATTCAGCTATTCCGGTATCAGGGTTGAGAAGGAAGACGGCGGCTATGCCGTATCTTTCGATGTCACGAATACCGGCGGTTGCGATGCGGCGGAGACTGTCCAGCTGTATGTGTCCGACATCGAGTCCTCCCTGATCCGGCCGGAGAAGGAACTCAAGGGGTATGAGAAGGTATTCCTCGGGAAAGGGGAGACACGAAGGGTGAAGATTGTCCTCGGCGAGGAGGCCTTCCGTTTCTATGACCCAGCGCGGCACGGCTTCATGGTGGAACCCGGAGAGTTCCTCATATCGGTCGGGGCTTCATCTGAGGATATAAGGCTTACGACCGGAATTTCAGTCGACTGAAAGAAAAGACATTTTAATAATATTATTATTGTATATGGATATTATTCGGAAAGGCATTATAGCCATTCTTTGCATTTTCCTGGCGGTCTCATGCGAGAGGGGGAGTTCAGGGGAAGGGACAGATGATGTACAGCAGACAGTGATACCGGACAAGGAAGGCATGACGGTAAAGGGCATGGTGATCAACAGCCAGACGCGGGAGCCTCTCTCCGGCGTGATGGTAAGCGACGGCCGCCTGTGTACCCTGACTGACGAGGACGGAATATATTATCTTCCTACGGACCTGAACACCCAGAGATGCGTGTTCGTCTGCGTCCCTTCGGAGTTTGAGGTGCCTATGAACACTTCAAACTGCTTCAATGCCTGGAAAAGCCTTACTTCCGGCGGGAACAGGAAGGTGCATACCGCCAACTTTTCCCTGACTCCGCGCAGCGCTCCACTGGACCGGTATCAGGTCATATTCTGCGGGGATCCCCAGATCCGCACTACGGACCAGTCGATACCGTCATACGAGTATGTCGTCCAGGGACTGGCGAAGTTTTCCGCAGGAGCGTCAGTGCCGCAGTACATGATCAACCTCGGGGATCTCGTGTTCAACGATGTGAGCATTTACGGTACGTACAAGCGCTACCTTTCCATGGCATCCATCCCTTCCTTCAATGTCCCGGGAAACCATGACCATGACCCGGAGAAGCTGACGGAGTATGACGCCATCTCGGAGTATATCAAGGCTTTGGGCCCGAACAACTATTCCGCCAATATCGGCGACATCCATTATATCTTCCTGGACAGCGTCGCCTGGGGAGACTCCGATACGGAGGACTATGAAAGCGGATTCAACGAAGAAGCGCTGGAGTTCCTCGAGAATGACCTGAAATATGTCTCCAAGGATACGCCGCTTTTTATCTGTACCCATATCCCTATGTCGAAAACTTCTTATAACTTTGGGCAGGGCAGGTACAACTTCGGCCGTTTCAACGACCTGATTGCCGGATACAACGTCCACGCATGGTACGGGCATTACCATATCAACTATTTCTACAGCTATACCGATGAGGATCTGGCTGATGGAAGGACAAAGGCGGCAAGTTTCGAGTCCCATGTCGTCGTAAGGTGCGCCGGTGCGTTGTCCGTAGACAAGGAACTTTCCTCTGACGGGGTGCCGCGCGGGTTCGTGGTTACGGATATCGACGGGAAAGACGTGAAATGGCACTACAAGACCGTCGGGGAATACGAGAACGAGCAGCTTCGCGTGTATACTCCTGATATGACAGGCGAGAATTGCGTCTATGCCAATGTCTATCTTTGGGACAACAAATGGGGCGATGTCGAATGGTGGGAGGAAGAGAACGGCAATATGGTGAAGAAAGGCAATATGGTGAAGGATGACGGAACCGACCCTATGTATGTGATTCTTTTCCGCGAGAACGGAAGTTCCGGCTCGACGCCTACGGAGAATGACACGAGGCATCTTTTCCGGTTTACCCCGTCTCCGGGGGCAGTTTCCGGAGAGGTGAGGGTAAAGGACAGGTTCGGGACCACGTGGTCGCAGAAAGTGGAACTGTAGACTGCCGTGCGGGCGGGTCGGAAATCCCTTTTGGCCCGCCGCATGGCTTGTAATGAAAATATTATAGTATGAAAGGTTTTTTAAGGACGCTCATGCCGGCTGCCTTAGCGCTCCTGGCAGGTTTCATGGTGTCATGCACACCCGGGACGGAGCATTTCAGGATGTTGTCATTCAATATCAGGTATGTCAATGAGTCGATCGACACCGGTGCCCTGCACTGGAATGTCAGGAAAGGCCCTGCCCTGAGGCTGATCCGGGAACTGGCTCCTGATGTGATCGGTTTTCAGGAACCGCGGGCCGGACAGGTGGAGTTCCTTGTAGATTCGCTGCCTGGTTACGGACATGTGGAGCTGGGCAGGGACGAAGGGGTGAAGCCTGACGGCGGAGAGCATCTGATGGTCATGTACAGGACAGACAAATACGAGATGACCGACCACGG
Organism: uncultured Bacteroidales bacterium; assembly: GCA_944325505.1. GTDB lineage: Bacteria > Bacteroidota > Bacteroidia > Bacteroidales > UBA932 > Cryptobacteroides. The sequence goes on along the minus strand of CALVAJ010000002.1, from coordinate 65,519 downwards.
TACTTTCTGGATGAGTCCGACTCCGGATGTGGTCTCCAGGGGATGGGATGCCATGTGCAGGAGGATTACTGTATGGGTGAAACTCAAGAGCCTTTCGACAGGGAAGGAACTGTATTTTTTCGATACCCATTTCGACCATATGGGCAAGGAGGCGAGAAAGCAGGAAGCCCTTCTTCTTCTGTCGAAAATGAAGGAAATTGCCGGGGATGGATTCCCGGTATTCGTCTGCGGGGACTTCAACATGGATTCTGACGATCCGTCGATGGCTCCTCTGTTCACATGGATGAAGGAAGCTGCGCAGGAAGCTCCAGGGGCGGACCGTGGTTCCACTTTCAACGGCTTCGGACTGGATACCCGTCCTCTGAAGATCGACCATGTGTTCTTCAGGGATGCCGAGGCTGTCAGCTACAGGATTGTCAGGGACGATTTCGGTGTAAAATACGTATCCGACCATTACCCGGTCCTGGCCGAATTCGAACTTTAGCTTATGTCCGTCGACGTGGACCCGGATTCCGGGAAGGACCGGACTTTCCGCGTGCTGTGTACCTGTCCGGACATTTGCGCTCTTTTATAATTGCCGGAATTCTCTATCTTTGTAGTTCATAATAACATATAAAACGGACTTGATATGCAAAGGGAGAATTTCGGCAACCGTTTCGGTGTGCTGGTGGCGATGGCCGGCTCGGCTATCGGGCTGGGGAATCTCTGGAGATTCCCGTATATGGTAGGGGAGTATGGCGGTGCGGCTTTCATATTCGTTTATATAATATGTTTTTTCCTGCTGTGCCTTCCGATTCTGATTGCCGAGGTGACGGTCGGACGCAGAAGCCAGACGAATGCTTTCCGTGCGTTCCACAGGCTGGCTCCGGGCAGCAGATGGCATCTGGTCGGGATTCTGATGGTGGCCACCCCGGTAATCGTCGTTTCATACTACAGCGTCATAGGCGGCTGGTCCGTGGAGTATTTTTTCAAGGCCTGTTCCCTTGAATTCACGCAAGGGGCAAGCTCCGAGGCCGGTTTCGGCAACATGTTCAGCAGCTTCATCTCCTCGGTCTGGGCTCCTGTTTTATACCATACGGTGTATCTGCTGGTTACGGCTGCGGTGGTGGCGGTAGGGGTGAAATCCGGCATCGAACGTTTCGGAAAGATCATGATGCCTCTGCTGTTTGTGATAATGATAGTCATTGCAGTGCGCTCCGCCACTTTGCCAGGTGCAGGCAGCGGACTTGAATGGCTTTTCAAACCGGACTTTTCCAAGATAGATGCTTCCGTGTGTGCCGCCGCTCTCGGCCAGGGATTCTTCTCTCTGTCTGTCGGTTTCGGGATTATGCTTACATACGGTTCGTATATAAGCAAAGATGAAAATATCGCCGTGTCGTCTGTCTATACGGCTGTCTCAGACCTTGTTTTCGCACTGATTGCCAGCTGTGCCATTATGCCTGCGGTGTTCGTGTTCGGACTGGATCCCCGCGAAGGACCGGGCCTTGTATTCGAGACCCTTCCGTTCATATTCTCCAACATGCCTTTGGGCGGAGTCGTTTCCATACTGTTTTTCCTGGCCCTTATTGTCGCGGCCCTGACTTCTTCCATTTCCCTTTTCGAGGTGGGTGTAGCCTATCTGATGGAGGAGAAGCGGATATCCAGGAAAAAAGCCTGCATGATGATTTTTGCGGTCACATGGGTGCTCGGCATATTATGTTCCCTGTCGTTCGGCCCGTTGTCGGATCTGAAGTTTTTCGGAAACACGCTGTTCAATTTCTTTGACAAGTTCTCGGCAAACTGGCTGATGCCGCTCGGAGCCCTGCTGATTGTCGTGTTTGTCGGCTGGAGAATGAAGAAAGTTGATGTCCGGGACGAATTCACCAACGGCGGCACTCTCCGCGGGAATTCCCGCATATTCGGCCTCGCCTATTTCCTTATCCGCTACATCGCCCCGCTTGCAATCATAGTCATTTTCCTGACCAACCTGCTGTCATAGCGGCGGCCTTACCGGCTTTAAGACAACGGAATGCTCGGACAGGACATACCTCTTTTCCGGGTATAATTGCCATTTTTGGTTGGTGACAATGACAAAAGTGGTTGGTGGAATGCAGCAAGACTTTTCCATCCCTTGCGTGGCACACCTGCAGTTGGGTGATGTGTGTAACTTATTGTAAATAAATGTATTCCTGCAATGTCGCTTTTTCAGGTGTCACACTTTAATGCACACCTGCGGTAACAGATGTGCCCTACAGGTACGTGTAGTGAGGTTTCACTACTGCAGGTGTGTCCGAAAATGTTACACCTGGAATTGATGTTTTTGTTGAATTATTTAAATATCAACGGCTTACATATATGAGCCATTTCCAAGTGTGCGCGACATTCTTCCTCATTCCGGGCAGCGCTGGCGCCGTCTTATTTTTCGATTATCACTCATTAGATGAAACGAGTTTCATCTAATTTCTATATATTACAGAATTTTAACAACTTATACAGATTTTACCAACCATTTTTGGCAATTATACCCTTTTCCGTTGATGCATTATACCCTCGTGGTCCTACCCAAAACAAAAACAACCACCAGAAAATCAGGTGGTTGCTTTTTTGAACTTTGTCGGGGTACTGTGACTCGAACACAGGACCCTCTGGTCCCAAACCAGATGCGCTAGCCAACTGCGCCACACCCCGAATATTTTCCTTTTCTTTCGAATTGGACTGCAAAGATATATCCTTTTTCTTGAAAGTCAAAATTTTTTGTGTTTTTTCGGCATTGTTTTTATCTGAGCCATTAAAAATACTACCTTTGGCGATGGAAAAGAGATGTACCCAATATGATAGAAGCAAAAGGGATAGTAAAGTCTTTCGGGAAACTGCAGGTGTTGAAAGGCATCGATTTCCATGCGGGGAAATCGGAAATCATATCCATAATGGGGGCTTCCGGGGCGGGCAAATCTACGTTGCTTCAGATACTCGGCACCCTTTCTACTCCTGACGGAGGGACTCTGGAGATTGACGGCACCGATGTCCTGAGACTCGGGCAGAAGACCTTGTCTGTTTTCAGAAACAGGAAAATCGGCTTCGTCTTTCAGTTCCACCATCTGTTGCCGGAATTTACATCGCTTGAGAATGTGATGATTCCGGCATTGATTGCAGGCCGTACCGAAAAAGAGGCTAAAGGGGCTGCCATGGCCTTGCTCTCCGATCTGGGTCTGGAAGAGCGCATGAGTCACAAGCCTTCTGAACTTTCCGGCGGGGAGCAGCAGAGGGTTGCCATTGCCAGGGCCCTGGTCAACAGTCCGTCCGTCCTTTTTGCCGATGAGCCTTCAGGAAACCTTGACAGCAGGACCAAGGAGGATCTGCACAGGCTTTTCCTGTCTCTGAGGGACAGATACGGGCAGACTATTGTCATAGTTACCCATGATCCGCAGCTTGCCGGGCTGTGCGACCGGACCATGTATATGAAGGACGGGTTGTTCCTTGGGGAGGAGAACGCACCTGAGCCGGAATCCGGAAATGTCCCTGTCCCTGAAGTGCCTGATGTCCCGACTGATGACAGACCGTAGGCTATGGGGGAATTCCGCTTCAAGAGATTTTCTGTTATCAATGAGCGCTCCGCCATGAAGGTAAATACCGATGGCGTACTGCTCGGGGCGCTGATGACCTTGTGTCCGGATGACCGGATGCTTTTGGATATCGGGACCGGGACCGGAACTGTCGCGCTGATGGCGGCACAGAGACTTTCGGATATGTCGGCAGGGAGCGGAGAGCACTATCCGGATGCCTCGCCGGTGTCCGATGACCTGCAGAAGACGGAACGCGGTCCCGTGCAGATAATGGCCATAGATATCGACGGTCCTTCCGCATCGGAAGCGGCAGCCAATTTTGCCCGTTCTCCGTGGCCGGAGATGCTCTCGTCCGAGAACATTTCCCTCGATGACTTTTCATCCCGTATGGAAACTGAATATAATCGGCGCGGTACGGAAAGCCTGCCTCCATTCGATATGGTTTTTTCAAACCCTCCCTATTTTGAAAGCGAACTGAGGTCTCCTGACCCGAGACGCAGGGAATCCAGACATTCGGACAGTATGTCGTACAGGGAAATCCTCCGGTTTTCGTCCAGGTGGCTGTCTCCTCATGGGCGGTGTTCCGTAATCCTGCCGTCAGAGACGGAGACGGACCTGTGCCGCTATGCGAGGATGTGCGGACTTTTCCCGTTCAGGGTCGTACGCATCCGGACAGTCCCTCACAGGCCTTCGCGCAGAACAGTTGTGGAATTTTCCCGGCACAGGCAGGATGCGGTCAGTGAAGAGGGACTTGTGATACAGGAAAAAGGCCGGTACACCGACCGGTATACCGACCTTACTTCGCCGTTCTATCTTCAGTTTTAGCCGCCGGATGTCATTTCCCGTGGTGGAGCTTGTGTATCTGCTGCCTTCTGAAGCGTTCTTCTCCGATATAGAGCTTTGCAACTTTTTCCACCGGAAGCACTTTCCTGAATTTGTCGGCGCAGGCTTCGTCTGTCTTGTTACGGACCTTGATGGCATCGAGATATTTGTCCAGCAGGGCAGGAATGTCTTTTGTCCTGTTGCCGTCGACCGCCTCTTCCAGTTCCCGGTAGGCTTTCATTACTGCGAACTGGGCTTTGCCTCGCTCGTCCCAGGTCTGGTTGTAGACAGGCCAGAAAGCCTGGGCCTCTTCCGGAGTAAGTCCTATCGCACCGGTCAGAAAAGCGATCTTTTCACTCATGATCCTCTCTCTCCAGTCTTTTCCATCTCCTTCAGGGCAGCTTGCTTCCATCGATACCGCAAACAGGGATACTGCTGCCGTGCAGATTATAAATTTCAGAAATCTATTCATAGTCAGATTCGTTTAATAGTTCAACGGGTGTTCCGGTATATATCAGATAGTCTATAATGTCTTCTTCTGAAGGTCCTGTGTCGGCGATGTAGCCGTAGCTGGCATCATACAGGATATCGGTGTCGGACGGCATCAGTTCCGTATAGAAGAAAGACTCGTCCAGCATCCGCTCTTCCTGCCGGGCATCGGAAATGTTTCCCGCCAAAGAGAAGCCTCCCATAATCACGGCTGCCGTGATTGATGCTGCGACGGTAATCTGCAATATCCTGTATGTGACTGATCTTCCTGTTGATGGAACCGGATCTGCTGCAGATGTGTCAATCCTTTCCATGACCTGCCGCTGCAGCTTGTCGAAATAGCCGTCAGGTACGGAAAATGGCATTTCTTTCAGCCTTTTTTCAGATTCCAGAATATCCATGGCGCGTTATAAATTCGAAGGTTAGACACAGGTGCTCTGTAAAGGTTAAAAAATTTTTTCAAGCTCGGCCTTTATTTTATTGTATGCATGGTGGTAGGATGCTTTCAGGGAACCGGCCGTGATTCCGGTGATTTCAGAGATTTCCTCGTATTTCATTTCGTCGAAGTACCTCAGATTGAAAACCAGCCTCTGCTTCGGCGGCAATTTCAGAATGGCCTTGTGGAGCTGTCGCTGAAGGGCATCTCCGTTGAAATACGGGTCGGAATCTATTTTCCTTTCCATGTCGCTCCGGACGTCTTCGAATGATATCATTGCCCGGACCTTTTTCCTGCGGAGAAAATTCAGGGCTTCGTTCGTGGCTATCCGGTATATCCATGTAAAAAGCTGCGCATCCTCTCTGAAAGAAGGAAGCGCAGCCCAGATCTTTGTAAATGTGTCCTGAAGAAGGTCGCTGGTATCTTCATGCGTGCAGGTGAACCGCCGGATGTGCCAGTAAAGCCGCTCCCTGTAGTTGGAGACAATGGCTTCAAAAGCCCTTTCCCTGGCTCCGCTACGGTAGAGCCGCATGATTTCCCGGTCGGACATGGCTTTTATTTTTTGCCTGTTGCTTTCCTTGCAGCTGCGGCAATATGTTCCGCATCGAGTCCGTATGCAGACATGAGTTCTGCCGGAGTCCCGCTCTGCCCGAAACGGTCCTGTCCGTTTATGAATTCCATATGTACCGGACATTCTTCCGCCAGGATTCCTGCAACGAGCTCCCCGAGCCCTCCTGCCATGTTGTGCTCCTCGGCACATACCACTGCGCGTGTCTTTGCTGCCGATTCCGTAACGGCTTTTCTGTCGATAGGCTTGATGGTGGCGATGTCGATTACTTCTGCCGATATCCCCTCTGATTCAAGAATTTCTGCAGCCTTGATCGCTTCCCATACCATATGTCCTGTGGCGATAAGGGTTACGTCGGTGCCTTCGTTCATGATGATTGCCTTGCCGATTTCGAATTTCTGGTCGGCAGGGGTGAAATTAGGGACCGAAGGACGTCCGAACCTCAGATATACTGGACCGTCGTACTCTGCCGCCGCGATGGTTGCCGCCTTGGTCTGGTTGAAGTCGCATGGATTTATGACCGTCATTCCCGGGAGCGCCCGCATGAGGGCTATGTCCTCCATTGTCTGGTGGGTGGCTCCGTCTTCTCCGAGCGTAATGCCGGCATGTGATGCTGCAATCTTCACGTTGGTATGTCCGTATGCCACTTCCTGACGGATCTGGTCATATACCCTTCCAGTTACGAACTCGGCAAAAGAGGCCGCGAACACGGTTTTGCCTGTAATGGCGATTCCTGCGGCTGCGCCTATCATATTGGCTTCGGCGATGCCGCACTGGAAGAATCTTTCCGGAAAATCCCTTGAAAACTTATCCATCTTGACAGAACCGGCCAGGTCTGCAGTCATGGCTACGATATCGGGATTCTTCGCTGCGGCTTCATATAGCCCTTCGCCGAAACCGCTGCGGGTGTCTTTCTTTCCTGTGTCTGTGTATTTTTTCATTTTCTCCTGTGTTTTTGGATGTGGGATTAAAAGTCACCCAGAGTCTCTTCGAGCTGGGAAAGCGCTTTTTCCGCAAGCTCTGCGGACGGAGCTTTTCCGTGCCATTCATTGGTGCCTGCCATGAAGTCTACCCCATGTCCCATGTCGCTGTGCATGAGTATCATGACCGGTTTCCCTTTGCCTGTCAGGGATCCTGCCTCGGCGAACGCGGCGAGAATCTTTTCGAAATCATGTCCGTCGCAGGTGATCACTTCCCATCCGAAGCTTTTCCACTTGCCTTCCAGGTCCCCCAGTCCGGCGACACTGTCGACGTTTCCGTCTATCTGCTGCCTGTTCCAGTCGGTGATGGCTATCAGGTTGTCGATTTTATGGTGTGAGCAGAACATGGCCGCTTCCCAGATCTGTCCTTCTTCGCTCTCTCCGTCGCCCATGAGGACGTAGGTGAGCCTTCCGTCGTTGTCCAGCCTCTTTCCGAGAGCGACTCCGGCTGCTGCTGACAGTCCCTGTCCGAGCGAGCCTGAAGGCTGGAATACACCCGGCAGGTGCTTTTCAGTGGACGGGTGCCCCTGGAGCCTTGATCCGAACTTCCTGAATGTGGCAAGTTCCGAGACAGGGAAATAGCCTGCACGTGCAAGCAAAGAATAGTACACAGGCGAAAGGTGGCCTGCCGAAAGGATAAATACATCCTGTCCTTTGCCGCTGCGGGTCCATGTGGCAGGATCGTGCTTCATTACTCCTCCGAAATAGAGTGCGGTCAGGAAGTCTGCGCTGCTCATCGAGCCGCCCGGATGTCCGGATTTGGCCCCGGCTACCATCCTGATGATGTCCCTTCTGACCTGAGAGGAGATTTTTTTCAGTTCATCAATTGAAACCATTGTAATATATATAGGAATTACGACACGCAAAAATAATATATTTTAATCAAACTGTCATGTTTTTGCGGATAAAATCGTATATTTTTTGTTTGCAAACGGCAGAAAATGAAAATATGTGTCTTATAAAACGGAATCAAATGAAACAATATGTGTTTCGTATCGGTCCGTTATTTTGCGGACAACGACTTTGCAGGAGTGGTCATTTCCTGATTGTCTGTGCGCACCGGCAGCAATTTTCCCGGACCGAAGGTGGATTTTCCACATAGCACGCTGTACGCACCGCACGCACCGGGCGGTATTTTGCTCTCACGGCTCTTTTTTCTATCTTTGCCGGATTATAACATTGACAAGATGAAATATACCAGAAACTTTTGTATCATAGCGCATATCGACCACGGTAAAAGTACGCTGGCGGACAGGATGATCGAGCTGACGCATACTCTCAGCAGCAGGGATATGGAGGCACAGGTGCTCGACTCGATGGATCTGGAGAAGGAAAAGGGAATTACCATCAAGAGTCACGCTATCCAGATGGATTACACTTACAAAGGAGAGAAATATACTCTCAACCTTATCGATACCCCGGGCCATGTGGACTTTTCTTATGAGGTGTCAAGGGCGATAGCCTCATGCGAGGGCGCCCTTCTGGTGGTAGACGCGACCCAGGGGATCCAGGCCCAGACCATTTCCAACCTTTACCTCGCCATCGAGCATGATCTGGAAATCATTCCCGTACTGAACAAGATAGATATGGATTCCGCCATGGTGGACGTAGTCACGGACCAGGTGGTGGATTTGCTCGGGTGCAAGCCGGAGGACGTGCTCTGCGCTTCGGGAAAGACGGGGGAAGGCGTCCCTGCCATCCTGGATGCGATAGTCGAGAGGATTCCTGCTCCGGACGGCGATCCCCAAGCGCCGCTCCAGGCCCTGATCTTTGACTCGGTATTCAATTCGTTCAGGGGAATCATCGCCTATTTCAAAGTAGAGAACGGTTCCATACGCACCGGCGACCATGTGAAATTCTTCAATACGGGAAAGGAGTACGAGGCCGATGAAATCGGAGTCCTCAAGATGAGGATGGACCCGAGGGATGAAATCCCGTGCGGAAGCGTCGGCTATATCATTTCCGGAATCAAAACGGCTTCAGAGGTAAAGGTCGGAGATACGATTACGCATGTTGATGCACCTTGCAAGGAAGCCATTGCCGGGTTCGAGGAGGTCAAGCCTATGCTCTTCGCGGGAGTGTATCCGGTAGAAACGGACCAGTACGAGGAGCTCAGGTCATCTATCGAGAAGCTTCAGCTTAATGACGCTTCGCTCGTGTTCGAGCCGGAGTCTTCACTGGCTCTCGGATTCGGGTTCAGGTGCGGGTTTCTCGGACTGCTTCATCTGGAAATAGTGCAGGAGAGGCTTTACAGGGAGTTCGGCATGGATGTGATAACCACTGTCCCGAACGTGTCCTATAAGGTTTACACAACGCAGGGGGCCGTCGTGGATGTCCACAATCCTTCAGGTCTTCCTGCCCCGACTCTCATAGACCGCATCGAGGAGCCGTACATAAGGGCCCAGGTCATTTCCAAGGCCGAGTTCTACGGACCTATCATGAAACTCTGCCTGGACAAGAGGGGGATTCTGGTGAACCAGCATTATATCACTTCAGACAGGCTGGAGCTTACCTACGAGATGCCTCTGTCGGAGATCGTATTCGACTTCTATGACAAGCTCAAGTCCATTTCCAAGGGATATGCTTCTTTTGACTACCATGTAATAGGCTTCAGGCCGGCAAAGCTTGTAAAACTCGATATCCTTTTAAACGGCGAGCCGGCAGATGCCCTGTCTTCCCTTATCCATCAGGATCATGCATACGATTTCGGCCGCAAGATATGCGAGAAGCTGAAGGAGCTTATCCCGCGCCAGCAGTTCGACATCGCCATCCAGGCGGCAATCGGTGCGAAAATCATTGCCCGCGAGACTGTAAAGGCGGTCAGGAAAGACGTTACGGCCAAGTGCTACGGCGGAGACATAACCAGAAAGCGCAAGCTGCTGGAGAAGCAGAAACAGGGTAAAAAGAGAATGCGTCAGATAGGGACCGTCGAGGTACCGCAGAGCGCTTTCATGGCAGTGCTTAAGCTTGATTAGGCAGAAGAACCGGAGGTGTTTCGATGGAACGGAAGAGTGTCGCTGTCCTGATGACGGTTCATAACAGGAAGAGCAGTACGCTTGAATGCCTGTCATTGCTCGGCAGGCAGACGGATGCCCTGTCCCGGGAAGGCAAATACGTCTTTTCGGTTTATCTGACGGATGACGGGAGTACGGACGGTACGGCTGATGCCGTGGCGGAGCATTTTCCGGAGGTGAGGATAATCAGGGGGGACGGGTCCCTGTTCTGGAACAGGGGCATGTGTGCTGCGTGGGATGAAGCCGCGAAATCTTCTCCGGATTTTTATCTGTGGCTGAATGACGATACCATGCTGAAGCCGGGAGCGGTGGCTCTCCTGCTTGAGACCTCGACCTATCTCGGACACAGGGCCATTATTGCAGGGACAGCGGAAGACAGCAGCGGAAGGCTTTCTTACGGAGGCAGGACAAGATACGGCAGGATTGTCACTCCTGACAGCATGATTCCCGAAGCATGCGACATATTCAACGGAAATCTTGTACTCGTCCCGGACTATGTTTACAGGCGGCTCGGTACTTTGGACAGGGTCTATTCCCACGGGTTCGGGGATTTCGACTATGGGGTAAGGGCTGCGAAAAAGGATCTGACCGTTGTAGTGGCTCCCGGAGTGCTTGCTGAATGCGACAGGAATGAAGGTCTGCCGCGGTGGAGGGATCCGGAATTCTCCCTTAAGGCGAGGTATGCGGCGATAATGAGTCCGAAAGGGCGTCCGTTCAAGGAACAGTTCATCTATGATTTCAGGGCTTACGGGCTGTTCCACGCCATATTCCATTTCCTGTCGCTCAACCTGAAGGTGCTTTTCCCGGTAAAATAAAAATGGGGCGCCTGTCACAGGTACCCCATTTCAAAATCCTTGAAAGGATTTCTACAGATTTTGCTCTCTGTAGATAGAGACGAATAAGATTCTTAACCGGATGCAAAGTTCGTGTCCCTGGAGGAAAACGGAGTTGTATGTAGTGTTGTTTTATCTGTTGTTTTACATGTTGTAGGTTGTTTGAATGCGTGTTTTATGAAGAAGTTGACTGCTTGTATTACTGCGATGAGACTGAGGACTCTTCCCCTGTCTCTTGCCGGAGTTTCACTTGGCCTGATGCTGGCCGCTTCGGACTATATCATCCGTCCGTGGGAGGCGTTTTTTGTTCTGCTTACGACTGTTTTCCTGCAGATTCTTTCCAATGTGTCGAATGAACTCGGCGATTTTCTCCGCGGTACGGACCGTCAGGCCGACAGGCAGGGACCGGCCTATACTCTTTCCAGCGGGCTGCTTACAGCGAAGGATTTCAAGGTGATGATTGCTGTCTATGTCCTGCTGTGTGCGGTGAGCGGCCTTGCCATGATATGGTTTTCTTTCGGGACATTCTTTGACTATGGTGCTGTCATAGTGGCTTTTATGGGCCTGTTGGCCATTTCAGGGGCCATGAGATATACTCTTGGCAGGAATCCGTACGGCTACAGGGGCCTCGGGGATCTGTACGTCTTTATGTTTTTCGGGATTGTTTCCGTACTCGGGTCATATTTCGTGGCGACGCACGAGCTCAGGACATGGATTCTGCTCCTGCCTGCCGTATCTGTGGGCTGCCTGAGCGTAGGTGTGCTGAATGTCAACAATATAAGGGACATCAAGTCCGATGCCTTGACACGCAGGACCATTCCGGTGCGGATAGGGGAGCGGAATGCGAAGATTTACCATACGTGTCTGATTGCTGCCGGCTGGGCGGCGATGTTTGCATATGCTTCGCTGAGGATGTTCGACTGGTGGCATTACCTTTTTGTCCTTACCCTGCCGCTGTTTGTCCTGCATCTTGTCCAGGTGTGGCGCCGCTCGGGCAAAGATCTCGACCCACAGCTTCCGCAGCTGGTGATATCCTCATTCCTTTTCGCCGTCCTTACGGGAGTCGGCTTCATAGCTTATCTTTTATAGCCCGAGTACATCCGGCATATGCCGAATGTAAAGGATTTCACCTGCACGCGTTCGAACCCGCAGTTCTCCATTATCCGTGCGAATTCCTTCGGCTTCGGGAACCGCAGGACAGAAGCCGGAAGGTATCTGTATGCCGCCTTGTCTCCGGAAACCTTGCCTCCGACAGCAGGGAGCACGTGCAGGAAATAGAGTTTGTAAAGGAAGCGCAGGACCGGATTGCCGGGCACTGACAGTTCAAGTATGACGGTTTTCCCGCCCGGCTTCAGTACGCGGAGCATTTCCCTCAGGCCTTTTTCAAGATGTTCGAAATTCCGCACTCCGAAAGCCGCCGATACCCTGTCGAATGTCCCGTCAGGAAAATTCATCTGTTCGCAGTCCCCCTGTTCCATGCTGATTTTCCCGTCAAGTCCGGCGGCATGTACCTTTTTTCTTCCTATCTCCATCATCCCTTCAGACAAGTCGAGTCCCGTCACATGGCTTTCAGGGGAGGCGACCCGGGCAATGGCGATTGCAAAGTCTCCGGTGCCGCATGCTACATCGAGTATATCCATCCTGAGCCCGGAACCGGCTATTTCCCTGACGGCTTTTTTCCTCCATCCCTTGTCTATGTCCAGGGAAAGGATATGGTTGAGCCTGTCATAGTCGGAGGCTATGCTGTCGAACATTGTCCTTATGTTTTCTTTTTTCGGCATATTCTTGCAAGTATGATTGTTCGTTCGGTATTGCTGTTCCCGCAGACACCTTCCGGTGCCGTTTTACAGGAGAAGACGCTCTATGGGACAGGGTCATATCCGCTTCCTCCCCACGGATGGCATCTGAGCAGCCTCCGTACCGTCAGGTACAGCCCTTTGAACGGACCGTGCCTGCGGAATGCCTCCAGGGCATACTGCGAGCATGTCGGAGTGAATCTGCAGGTGGGCGTCTTGTAGGGGGAAATGCATACCTGATAAAACCGTATGAGCCCTATGAACGGGGCGACGGATATTTTCCTGAGGGTGCCGAGGACTTTCATGATTTCCGGACCTTGGCGAGGATCTGGCCTACAAGGCTGTAAATCTCCTTGAATGCCAGGATTTCCTTGGTATTGTACACGAACATGATATCCAGACCTTCCCCTTCCGGGAGCATCTCTTTCTGCAGTCTGTAGCTTTCCCTGAGGCGGCGCTTGAGCAGGTTGCGCTTTACCGCCCTTTTGAAAAGTTTTTTGGGGACGGAAACCAGAATGCGTGAATACGGAAGACCGTTCCCGGGTCTGAAACAGTATTTCAGAGAGGGAACGGTGCCGAATTTTCCTTCTGCAACCAGCCTTGAAATTTCACTTCGGCCGTGCAGCCTTTCGTCTTTTGACAGGGTATGTCTCAGCGGGACCATCAGCCCTTGCTGTTTTCAAGATAGATTTCAAGTGCCTTGGCAACTGACGGGGCCTCCGGTGTAGGGGCCGATACCGTTACCGCAAGACCTGCCTCGTCCATAGCTTTCAGGACCGACTTGCCGTATGTCACGAATTTGATTCCGTCCGGCTTGAAATCGGGATAGTTCTCGTAGATGGACTTGACATCGGAAGGGTTGTAGAGCACTATCATGTCATATTTCGAGAAGTCCAGGCTTTTGAGATCCTGCGATACCGACTTTACGAAAATGGCGCTCTCGGACTTGAACCCGCTGTCCTGAAAAGCCTTGGCTATGTCATTTCCTGCGAGATCCGATGTGGCGATGAGGAAGGTCTCGTCCTTGTGCTTGCTCCCGATCAGGTCAATGACCGAAGAGGCCGTTCCGTCGCCATAGAATATTTTCCGTTTCCTGTAGACGATATGTTTCTGGAGGTACATCGCTACAGCCTCTGTCGTACAGAAGTATTTCATGGTTTCAGGGATCTTGACCCTCAGCTCTTCGCACAGATGGAAGAATGCGTCTATGGTCGAGCGTGCCGAAAACACTATGGCGGTATGGTCGAGGATGTTTATCCTCTGTGCTCTGAATTCTCTTGAAGACAGTGCCTCTATGGTGAAAAAGGGGACGAATTCGAAATGGACGCCGTATTTTTCCGTTATTGCTGAATACGGGGAGGCCGCTTTCGGCGGCTGCTGGGAAATCAGAATATTCTTAACAGTCATGTCGTTTTATACAATTGCAGTTGCGACCAAAATACCTGTCGGCAAAATTTCCAGGGCGCAAAGATACAAAATTGCTGATAATACGGAACGGTAGTTTTTAAAAATTTGCGCTTCCCGTACCAAAAGGACTGCATATGCAAGAGCCGCTTCCGCGAGCAGAATCCGCCTTGACAGCAGGCTTTCCACGGACAGTATCTCCAGCAGGCCTGAGGTGACGAGGAGGACGGTTGCGGCGATGATAAAGAATGTCCGGAATGAGTTGGCCGCCGCTTTATAGGCTTTCCCGTCCATCTTCCTGCTTCTCAGACCCCATGCAAGTGCTGTCCTTATTCCCAGATAGGCCAGGAACACCCCTGTGACGGCAAGAAAATACGGTACAGGCGCCAGCCCCGATAAAAAGCCGGGGTCGTACAGCCTGTAGCTTGCCGCCAGTATGCAGAACGGGACGGCCAGCACCAGAAAAATCCTGTTCCTGTAGATGCACAGCATCGGACTGTCCTCCAGATTTATGTTCTCTTTCCATCTGAACAGGCATCCGGCAAAAGAAGGGATCATGTTGACGTATGTCCTGATACTGGCTATACAGATAATGGTGAATACCATTATTATGACTGTTACGGGCAGATATCCGGAAAGGGCCTGCGCCTGATCATTGAGGCATATCCCCACTTCCGGAGAAAGGTCCTCCGATAACGGGACGAGTCCCAGGCTTCCTCCCGTAAACGCACTGTCTATCGGCTGGATTCCTGTCATCGCTAATTGCCCCTTCTGGCTTTGTACCCCAGTTCCGTGAGAAGAGCGGTGACTTTGTCACGGAAATCCCCCTGGATGGTGATTTCCCCGTTCTTGGCGGTGCCTCCGACTCCGCATTTTACTTTCAGGGTCTTGCCCAGGGCCGCCAGATCTTCCCCGGAGTCGACGAATCCGCTCACCAGGGTGACCTGTTTCCCGCCCCTGTTCCTGCGGTCGATGCTGACTATGAGTTTCTGCTGTCCCGGAGGCAGGGTCTCTTCCTGCTCCTGCACGTTCTCTTCATATCGGTAGTCGGGGTCGGTAGAATATACTACGCCAAGCCTTTTTTTCCAGTCGTTACCAGCCATCGGGAGAATTAAATTTTTGCAAATATACAAACATATTGCGTATCTTTGTCCTTTTGTTGTATTTACGGAAAATATGGATAACAGGAAATTCAATCTGTGGAGCAGGATCACTGCAGCGGCGGTATTCGTAATCTCTGCATTCACATACCTTATGACGATAGAGCCGTCGGCATCGTTCTGGGACTGCGGCGAATTCATTGCCTCCTCATATAAACTTGAAGTCGGACACCCTCCGGGAAATCCGGTCTTCCAGCTGTTTGCAAGATTCTTTACGATTTTCACCGATGGCGCCCACGCCGCCATTGCGGTGAATGTCATGAGTGCCTTGTGCTCGGCCCTGACGATTTTCCTTCTGTACCTTACCATAGTATTTCTTGCCAAAAGGGTAGTCAGACCTTCTGCAGACGGGACTTATCCGGTTTCCAGGGCCATAGCCATATACGGTGCCGGTGCGGTAGGCGCCCTTGCATACTGTTTCTCGGATACATTCTGGTTCTCTGCCGTGGAAGGCGAAGTATATGCCATGTCATCCCTGTTCACGGCCCTGGTGTTCTGGGCCATGACCAAGTGGTACGAGCAGGCGGGAACGAAGTATGCCAACAGATGGATTGTCCTGATATCTTTCCTGATGGGGCTTTCCATTGGCGTGCATCTGCTGAACCTTCTGACTATACCTTGCTTAGTGTTCCTGTTCTATTATAAGAGGAGAGAGGACGGACATTACAGTTTCTGGGAGTACGTGAAGATATTTCTCGTTTCATGCGTGATTCTTGCCGTCGTGCTTTACGGCATCATACCTTATCTGCCGAAGCTGGCTGCCTATACGGACCTGTTCTTCGTGAACGTGCTCGGCCAGCCGTTCAATACCGGAGCGGCTGTGTTCATGGTTGTCCTGCTTGCCCTGTGCTTCTGGGGACTTTTTGTGACGCTGAAAAAGAAAAAGGTGTTCTGGAATACCGTCCTGCTGTGTTTTACCACAGTCGTGATAGGTTTCTCGGTATTCTCCATAATGATTATCCGGTCTTCGGTGAAGACTCCTACCAACGAGTACCAGCCTGACAATCCTTTCACCCTTATCCGGTACCTTTCCCGTGAACAGTACGGAACCAAGCCTCTGTTGTACGGGCAGTATTTCGGCGCGCCTCTCGAGGCCATAGACCAGACGGAGTACTGGACTCCGCTCGGGGACAAATATATACAGGCCGAGGGGCAGCCCAAGCCGGTGTACGCTTCGGAGGGCAAGATGCTTTTCCCGCGCATGTGGGACGGGAACCAGGACAGCTATGTGCAGTTCTATAACACTTATGTGACCAAGGGCAAGCCTGTTCCGGGTGCGGACTACAGGAAGCCGACTTTCGGGGAGAACATGAGGTTCTTCTTTGACTATCAGCTGAACTGGATGTACTGGAGATATTTCATGTGGAACTTCGCCGGACGGCAGAACGAGATACACAGCCCGAGCCCGGGGGACCTGTTCATAGGCAACTGGGAGTCGGGAATAGGTTTTATCGACAAGGCGCGTCTCGGCGACCAGAGCAATGCTCCCGCATACCTTAAGGACAACAAGGGCAAGAACCATTACTACATGCTTCCGCTGCTGCTGGGAATTATCGGAATCTTCTTCCAGTTCGCCCGCGACAAACGCGGCTCATGGCTGACTTTCCTGCTGTTTTTCATGACGGGCATAGCCATAGTCATTTATCTGAACCAGCAGCCGTACCAGGTCAGGGAGCGGGATTATGCCTACGCCGGGTCTTTCTATGCCTTCTCTATCTGGATAGGGCTCGCGGTGCTGGCGCTGTATTCCTGGATAGAAGACCTGCTTTCGTCGAAGTCGGGTTCCGCCTCCGGAGACGGGCCTTCCGGCAAAGGGTATGTCATCGCGGCTTCAGCCGTTTCCCTCCTGTGTCTGGGAGTGCCTGCCCTGATGGCGCAGCAGAACTGGGACGACCATGACAGAAGCCACAGGAAGACGGCAGTGGAGATGGCCCGCAACTACCTGAATTCCGTCGGGCAGGACGGTATCCTTGTTACGCACGGGGACAACGATACGTTCCCTCTGTGGTATGCCCAGGAAGTGGAAGGGGTAAGGACCGATGTCAGGATATGCAACACCTCCCTGCTCGGCACCGACTGGCACATCGACCAGATGAAATACGCCGTCAACGAGTCGAGGCCGCTTGACCTGAAGGTGGGGCCGGAGCAGTATCTTTACGGCACCAACGAATGGCCGCCTGTATATGATACGAGGGACCAGGTCATTCCGCTGTCGATTGTAATGGAAGTGTTCAGACATCCCGATGCGAAACTTGTGCTGGAGAACGGTATGACCATCGACTATATCATGTCCAGAAAGTTCTCCATACCTGTAAACAAGGAGAATGTCATCAAGTACGGTATTCTGGACGCGAAGTATGCGGACCGGATCCCGGATGAGATAGTGCTTACGATCCCTAAAGACAAGGACCGTATTACAAAGCCTGAGCTGTTCATGCTTGATTTGCTTTCCAACTATCAGTGGGACAGGCCTATCAACCTGCTGAGCATGGGCGGGGACATAAATATCGGCATGAAGGAATATCTGATGTACGACGGATTTTCGTACAAGTTCGTTCCGATAAAGAACAGGATGAGTTCTTCGGATATAGGCTTTGCCGATCCTGATGACCTGTACCGCAAGATGACGGAAGTCTTCAGCTGGAACGCCCTCAAGAGGACCGATTATTTCGTCGACTACCAGAACATGTACACTTTCTGCGGAGTGCTTCCGCAGCGTCTCCTGTTCCTGAATGTCGCCAAGGAGATGAGGAAGGCAGGCAGGGATGACCGTGCTGTCGAGATGCTGGACATGTGCCAGGAGTGCGTTCCGGAGGCCAATTTCCCGCTGGACATAAGCTACCTGGGATTCTCCAACGAGTCTGTGGTGATCGGTATCATAGAAGAGTATCTTGAACTCGGGCAGACTGAAAAGGCTGCAGCGATGGCAGGCAGGATGGCTGATGAACTGTTCGTCTCCACGGATTTCTTCGCTTCGTTCTATGATTTCGCTTCATCGGATTTCGAGAAGTGCTGGCATTATCTGACCTATCTGAAAGAACTGACGGCATTCTACGGCCTGACAGACCTTTCCGGGGACATAGGCGGCCGGATGGAAGCGTTGCTGAAAGTCTATACGGGGGAGGCCTGAGCGTGACCCGGTACGCGGAATTTCAAGCGTAACGCAAAAAAGTCCCTTTTCGAATCGTCCGCATTAACATATTTGTAACAATTACGTGTCTTTAAACAGAATGACTTCGAATAATTCAAAGCATGATTCTTTGACCGACAAGGAATTGCTTGCAAGGATACGGAACTGTGACAGAGAGGCGTTCGATACGGTTTACGGAAAATACCACAGGGATCTGTACTTTTATGCCCTTAAACTGATAAAGGACAGGGATGATGCATCGGATATAATCCAGGATACATTTGTGAAACTCTGGATGAATTCAGGCAGTATCCCGCCCGAGGTGAATCTGAAGTCTTATCTCAGTGTCATGGTCAGGAACAGGGTTTTGAATTATATAAGAGACAACAGGGCAAGACTGCTGAACAATTACAGGATTATACGGCAGAGAGGCCTGTGGGAGGACAATCCCGGTCCGGACAGGCTGGACGACATGGTCTGGACCAAAGAGCTTGAAGAAGCCATAGGACAGCTGCCCCCGCAGCAGAGGAAAGTCGCGGAGTTGAGGAAAGAGGGGCTGAGCAACGCTGAAATCGCCAAAAGGATGAATCTGTCGGTTAATACAATAAATGTTCATTACAGACTGATGCTGAATTCCCTTAGGAATAAATGCGGGCATCTGGTTTCCCTGGTAATCCTGTACGTTTTATGGTAAGCCCAACTGAAAAAGAAATATGGAGTTTCCTTGATGACCGGGCTTCAATGGAAGTTTCGAAAAAAGTCGTGAAATGGCTTTCTTCCAAAGAGGGGCGTCTATGGTTGTCCGCCAACTCATCCGGTATATTCAGCCATATGGAGGGAACGGGGCTGCCGTGTGACAGCGATATCCCTTCGGACATTATGCTTGACCGTATACATTCCGAGATAGACAGGCGCAGCCGCAGACGCAGGTGGAGCATGGCAGTGCTGAAAGTGGCTGCAGCCATAATCCCCCTGATAGCTCTCGGCCTGATATGGGCAGAGCTGGATTCCCGGCTCGGAGGTTCTGTCTTCTCCGCACCTGAAATGGTAAGCGAGGCGGCACAGCCTGGAGAAAGGAAGGTCCTGATTTTCCAGGACGGGACAAAGGTTTATCTCAATGCCGGCGCGGTGATAACCTACCCGAGGTCATGGAGGCTCGACAGACGTAGGGTCTCGTTGGAAGGAGAGGCCTATTTTGAGGTCGCGCATAACCGTAAAAGGCCTTTTACCGTGGATGTATTCAATACAAAGGTGAAAGTTTACGGAACTTCGTTCAATGTGAATGCATATCCGGAGGACAGTACTATCAGCGTAGCTTTGATCGGAGGCTCCGTAGCATTCGAGGCGGACGGCAGAGAGCATCTGATGAAGCCGTCCCAGCTGCTGACGTACAACAGGTCTGACGGGAGTGTCAGTCTGGTCGAGGTGTCCCATCCTGACAATTATACGTTATGGACCGCCAATGTCATTAATTTCAGGGACAATACCCTCGAAAATGTCATGGAAGTCCTGGGAAGGTGGTATGACGTAAGTTTCGATGTCGAGGACAGGAGTCTCCTGTCGCGAAGATTTACCTTCAGGACGACCCAGCTGCCTCTCAGATCGCTGCTCGATGAAATGGAATATATTTCCGACCTGAAGTTCGAGCTTGAAAATGACAGGGTTACGGTTTCTAAAAAATAATGGCATGAGGGTTAACATTTTTGCCTGACAAGCGTGTCTTATAGGCATAATGTTAAACTAACTGTTATTATTTCAATGAAACTGAAAAGAATCCTATTGTTAGTCACCGTTTTCTGTTGTCTGGGTTATCAGACATATGCCCAGCGGGTGACAATAGATGCGGAAAAAACGCGTCTCGAGCAGATTCTGGACGAGATTTCCAGCCAGACGGGCTGCTCTTTCTATTATTCCCGGCCTACAGTGGATTCGGACTCTCTCTGTACGGTAAAGGCAGAGAACGAGGAACTGGACAAGGTGCTTGACGCACTGTTCTCCAAAACCCGTATTACCTATGACATGAAGGAGGACAAGATTTACCTCATCGCCAGAACCGAAGACAGGAAGCAGTCAGGGCAGGGGGGGGAATCATTTACCGTCAAAGGCAGGATAACCGACACGGAGGGCCAGCCGGTAATCGGTGCCGCCATCCTGTTGAAAGGGACTTCGGCCGGCACCACTGCAGACCTTGACGGAAATTTCTCTCTCGAAGGGGTGGATGAAAGCAGTGTCCTGGAAATCACATCTATCGGCTATAAGCCGCAGGAGGTCCAGGTGGGAGGAAAGAGTGTCTTCGATATCATTCTCCAGCCCGATTCCCATCTGCTGGATGAAGTCGTGGTAGTGGGCTACGGTACCCAGTCAAGGATAAACCTTACCGGTTCCGTGGCGACCGTTACCAATTCGGAAATCACCGACAGGCCGACCCCTAACGTATCCACCGCCCTGCAGGGACTTACTCCGGGCCTTATGGTGACTCAGGGCTCGGGAACTCCGGGCGATGACGGGGCGACTATCCGTATTCGCGGTATCGGTACATTGAATTCATCGTCGCCCTATATTCTGGTCGACGGTATCGAAACCGGAACTCTCGACCAGATTGATCCTAACGATATCGAAAGCATTTCCGTCCTGAAGGACGCTTCCTCGGCGGCTATCTACGGATCGAAGGCATCCAACGGCGTCATACTTGTCACCACCAGACGCGGCTACGAAAGTGCGCCTAAAGTATCCTACAGCGGAATCGTCAGCTTTTCGAACGTTTCATCGCTCATAGACCGCCTTTCATCATACGACTATGCGCGTCTGACCAACGAACTCAACGAAAGGGACGGCATGGCCCCGCAGTTCGATGTAACCGACCTGGAGCTTTTCCGCAACGGACAGGATCCCGACGGGCATCCGAATTCGGACTGGACAGAGTATATATACCGCACCGGCGTAACGCACAAGCACAACCTTTCGATTACCGGAGGTAACGAGTATATCAAATATATGGTCTCCGGCAGTTATCTCAATCAGGAAGGAACCCTCAAGAACTCTGACAGGGAACAGTTCAACATCAGGGCCAATTTCGATATCAAGCTCTCCGACAAGTTCAGCTTCAGGACAAATCTCAATTTCCTGAACAACAACTATTCCCGGCCCAACGCTTCTGCAAGGGGAGATATGGGTACCCTGATTCTCACGGCCAACAGGATAGCTCCGTGGATACCTATCCGCCGCAGTGACGGGACGTACGGCTACATCGGGGACGGAAGCCCTGCCGCATGGCTGGATGCGGACACGAGGGCCCGTTATACCAAACGGAATTTCTCCGGAACGGCAGCGTTTGACTACCATATCATCGACGGTCTTACATTTACCGCACAAGGGTCATATGTGGCCAATCTCGCCCTTACCAAGAACTATCAGAAGGAAGTATGGTTCGACGAGGTCTCGATGCAGGGCCCTACAACCCTTACCGAAACGAAGTCCAACTGGGAACGCAAGACCCTCGACCTTCTTCTGAATTATGAAAAGACAGTTGCTGAAAACCATAATTTCAAGCTCCTTCTCGGTTATAGCCTTGAAAGGTATGACTATTGGAACCTTTCGGCCTCGCGCGAAAACTTCACGAATACGAACCTTACCGATATGAACGCCGGAGACGCCGCTACAATGAAGAACAGCGGCTATACCCGTGCACTGGCTCTCATGTCGTATTTCGGAAGGTTCAATTATGACTATAAAGGGAAGTACCTGTTCGAAGCCAACTTCCGTTCGGACGCTTCCTCCCGTTTCGCCAAGGATTTCCGTTGGGGCTACTTCCCTTCATTCTCTGCAGGATGGCGGATTACGGAAGAGCCGTGGATGTCATCGGTGAAGCCTTATGTCCAGAATATCAAGATCAGGGCTTCCTGGGGTAAGCTCGGAAACCAGAATGCGCTTGCAGACGATTATTTCCCGTATCTTCCGACATTGTATATCGGAAAGAACTTCCCGTTCGACGGTAAGGTGAATACCGGTATCACGGTTGTGGACCATAAGGTGAATTCCATTACATGGGAGAAATCCAGGACATACGGCGTCGGCCTGGACATGACGTTCCTGAAAGATTTCACATTCTCTTTCGACTGGTACAACAGGCTTACTACCGATATCATCATGGAAGTTTCTGTGCCTTGGACTTTCGGTATTTCCGGTACGTTCCAGGACAACAAAGGATCGATGGTCAACAGGGGAGCCGAGTTCCAGCTGGCATGGAACCATTATTTCAGGAACGATTTCAGGCTCGGTATCAGTGCGAACTGGTCTATGAACCGGAACGAAATCCTGGACCTTGCCGGTGTGGACGAACTGGTGGACGGCTATTCGATCAACAGGGTCGGCAATCCTTACGGTGCATTCTATGTCTACAAGACCGACGGTCTTTTCCGGAGCGACGAAGAAGCTGCCGAGTATGAAGAACTTTTCGGCAATCCGTTCCAGGTGCCTTATAAGGGCGGCGATCTGAGGATAGTGGACACCAACGGAGACGGCGAGATTACTCCTGACGACAGGATCATCACCGCTTCAAGGTATCCGGAACACACATACGCTGCGACTATAAGCGCAGGATGGAAAGGATTCGATCTCTCCATCTTCCTCCAGGGCGCTGCCGGAGTATGCAGGTATTTCAACACGGATGTAGTAGGCTATTTCGGTGGCGATACATCGCATCCGAGCACCAACTGGCTTAATGCCTGGACTCCGGAGAATCCGGACGCCACATGGCCGAGGACATTCAGGAATACGGATTCTGTCAGCGCGCCGGGAAAGGTTTACAGCGATTTCTGGTGTATGGATACAAGTTATCTGAGAATCAAATCAGTGAATTTCTCCTATACTTTCCCGAAGAAGTGGACGGACAAGCTGCGTATCGACAAGATCCAGATCTATTACGCCGGCGAGAACCTCTATACCTTCGATTCTCTCCCGTTCAATGTCGATCCTGAGGTGTCTTCCGGAAATCCGAGCTATTATCCTACAAGCATAACGCATTCTATCGGCTTGAATATCACATTTTAGCGGGACAACATTTTAAATACGGAATATATGATGAAAACAAAATACTTACTGACAATCGCCTTGTCTTCCTGCCTTTTGTCTTCCTGCGAGGGCTTTTTTGACCTGGCCCCGAAAGACAGGCTGACCTCAGAGTCATTCTGGAATGATGCTGATGACGCGTATGCCGCACTTACCGCCTGTTACAACTGGTGGTGTGCCAATGACTATGGCTCCCTGTCCCTCTTTTACGAGGACGCATATTCTGATATAGGATACAACTATACCAATGCCGGCTATATGCAGGATGTCGCAAAGGGCAGCCTTTCGGCAGCCGCCGCGCCGAACAAATGGAAGCAGTACGAATCCATACGCCGTTGCAACTTCGTGATAGAGAATATCGACCGGGTGCCTTCGGACAAGATTACCGAGGCCCAGAAGAACGACATCCTCGGGCAGGCCTATGCAATCAGAGGCTATAGCCATGCCCTTATCACCAACTGGTACGGGGATGCAGTGAAGATGGATTTCGTCCCGGATACGGATGAAGATGCCAAAGTACCGAGAATTTCTGCCGCCGAGATTAGGAAGTTTGCCCTTGAAGATCTTGAATGGGCTGCTGACCATATAAATGAAAAGCCAGAGGCAAAGGGCCGTATAGCAAAGGGTGCAGTTCTTGCTATGCTCGTGAGGTTCAACCTCTATTGGGGAAATTGGGAGGCCGTAGTTGAATATGCGGAAAGACTTAAGGCCTTGAATCAGTATTCATTGGAGCCGAACTTTTTGAATATGTTCACGATAGCCGGACAGAATTCGCGAGAAATCATTGCCACTTACGAACAGGTGGCGACGGTATATGCCTATACCAATGCTATCCGTCATTTTAATAATGCTGATGGAGGATGGGCTTCATTTGTCCCGACAGACAATCTTGTCAATATGTTTGAGATGGCTAACGGTCTCCCTATTGATGATCCTGCTTCGGGATATGATCCGGTACATCCGTACAAGGACAGGGATCCGAGACTGAAACAGACTGTCCTGTATTCAGGCATGGACTGGGAAGGCAAAAGCGGGCCGAGGATTCTGAATACTTTGGACGAGACAATAGGAGGCGTTGCGAACAAGGATTATTACAATAATTCAAACAATTCATCCAAGACAGGCCTGATGTTCGCCAAATACGCATGGCCGGGACCGGGTCAGTATTCGGAGGATCTGAAAAATGACAGCATGTGCCCGATAATTTTCCGTTACGGGGAAGTGCTGGTCTCAGAAGCGGAGGCATATGCCGAATTGAACGAACTTGACAAAGCTCTCGACATACTTGATGAAATCAGGATTACCAGAGGACACATCGCTGTTGATAGGACACGATATACTACCCAGGCCCAGGTTCGTGAACTTGTCCGCAATGAAAGGACCATCGAGCTTGCAGGCGAAGGTTTCCGCTATGAAGATATAGTAAGGTGGGATGAGTACGACGAGGCCGGAAACAAGACAGGAAGGAAAGTTGCCCAGGCTGTCATGGGAGGAGATCTGCTTCGCTCAGTAGGTACGGTAAATATGGATCCGTCTGTTCCTGAGGATGAAAGAGCCACAATTAACGTCAATGCTTCAAGGTCGGAGCGGCTGATAGAGACAAGAGGTGAATTCGATGTTCCACGCCGCCTCCTTCTGCCTCTTCTTCAGGCTGAACTGGATGCAAATCCGAAACTCAAACAGAATCCTGGATATTGATAGCTTGCAATGGAAAAGAAAACAATATTTTATCTTCTTATGTCCTTGATCCTTCTGGCGTGCTCCTGTTCGAAAAACGGAAGCACGTCCGAAGAAAAACAGGGGGCGGGCCTGGACATATCAGGTATTACAGTCCCGGCAGAATATGCAGGCCGGGAAGGGGATCAGGTGACATGCTGGGCAAAAGGTATTCTTGAAACTGACGAGCTGACCCTTAAAGGCATTGCCGAGACTTTTCCCGTGGATTTCGAGATTCTGAGCCCTTCGAGGTTCTCTATTACGGTTCCAGAAGGGATTGTCACCGGAATGTATGACCTGGTGCTGACACGTGGAAATGCATCTAAGACATTGGGATCAATCCATATTTCAATAATTGCAGCCGGGGATATCCCGGACAAGGCGGGGATGAATGTCAAAGGTATCGTACATGTAGGCGGGGAACCTCTGGCAGGGGTGGTCGTCAGTGACGGAGTTTCGGTTGCACAGACGGATAAAGACGGTTGCTACTGGCTGGATTCGGAAAAGACTTATGGGATGGTCTTCATTTCCACTCCGGAAGGTTATGTATGCAACTGCACGGGAGTACTTCCAGGGTACTTCCAATATCTCAAACAACCGGTGAATATCGTTGAAAGGCTTGATTTCGAGCTGAATGCAACGCCCGATCAGACAAATCACAGGATTCTCGTCCTCGGAGACATGCATTTGGCTAACCGCAGCAACAGGGATCTGGAACAGTTCGGTGATTTCGTGGCGGATATAAATGAGGTCATAGCATCTACATCCGTTCCCGTGTACGGCCTTACCTTAGGCGATATGACATTCGATTCATTCTGGTATACAAACCTGTATTTTTTCGAGGATTATCTGAAAGATGCCGCGCAGATCAAAGGGCTGCCGATATACCATACGATCGGGAACCACGACCATGAACTTGGAAAGAGGGGCGCATATCCTGCGGGTGAATTCGCCACAACGGTGAAATACCGGAATTCACTGGGCCCGACCTGGTATTCGTTCAATATAGGCAGGGTGCATTACGTGGTTCTCGACGACATATATTCTACCAACCCGGGAGACGGTACATTCTCGTATGAGAACCGTGTGCCGGAAGAACAGATCGAGTGGCTGAAGAAAGACCTGAGCTATGTGGACAGGACCAAGACCATTGTCGTGGCGTCGCATGCCCAGTTCCACAGCAAGAACGGGGCTGTTTCCCTCCAGAACTACCAGGAGGTGATGGACTGTCTCAGCGGTTTCTCCAAAATCCACATATTCACCGGGCATACGCATCTCGTGTACAATGTCGAGGACGAAACGATGTTCGAGCACAATGCCGGTGCTGTCTGCGCCACATGGTGGTGGACAGGCTACCATTCCGACATACACATCGCCCAGGACGGTGCTCCGGGAGGATATACCATAGTGGATTTCACCGGCGGCGAGCCGCAATGGCAGTTCAAGGGTACAGGACATCCGGTGGACTTCCAGTTCAGGTGCTATGACGGGAACAGCATCCAGATCAATGCCGACCTGTATTGTCCTGACCAGTCATCTGCGAACAAGACCAAATTCAACAATTATGCGGCGCAGTGGAAGGACAAGAACAGTGACAATTATGTCTATATCGATGTCTGGAACTGGGACCCGAAATGGAAAATAGAGGTAACGGAGGAAGGCAACGGCCCTCTGGAGGTGACGCAGGTGACATTGAAGGACCCTCTGCATCTCATTGCATACACTGCCCCGAGCATAAGCAACCCTACATTCGCCACTTCGGACAACCTTCACTTTTTCAGGGTGCAGGCTTCAAAGCCGAATTCTACCCTTGACATCAGGGTTACCGACCGGTTCGGAAATGTTTACACGGAAAAAATGACAAGGCCGAGACCGTTCAGCCTTGACCAGTACAGATAACACCAATTCTTGTAACAGACAGATTTATGAAAAAGATTTTATTTGCCATACTTGCCCTTGCCGCCTTACTGGCAGGATGCAACAAGGAGCAGGAGTATCTTCACCCTATTACTCTCGACTTCAAGCTCTCGACTCCGGCTGTGGTCAGGAATGTACCGTTTACCGTAACGGTCGACATTAAAGGCGGGCGTTTCCCCTATGTCTATTCATGGGATTTCGGAGATGGAATGACAGGGTCGGAATACACCGAGACGGTAACATACTCTACGGGAGGAGACAAGACCATTACCCTTACGCTTACCGATGCCAACGGCAGTTCCGCCACTGTGTCCAAGACCATAACGGTAACGATGCTGCCTCAGGTCGCCAAGCCTGAAGGGCTTGTAGTCAAGAATGTGTCCGGCTGCCATGTGACCGTGGGCTGGGACGAGATACCTTCGGACGAGTATTTCGACCAGACATATGATTTCGAACTGGTAGCTCCGGACGGTACCGTAATGAATGCCGTGACTACCGCGACATTGACAGGAGCTTCCAATATCAGCAAGTTCTACAATGTGATAGCTTTCGGGGGCCTTGACCCTTCAACGGAATACAAATTCAGAATAAGGGCGAAGTCCGCCGATGAATCGGCAAAGATCGCATCGGACTGGGCGGAACTCGGCGTAACCACTTCTCCTGCGAGGACCCCGGATCCGGAGGCTGTCCTCGAGGAGCATTTCGACGGGTTCATATGGGCTGCCGACTATTTTTACGGAGGATATGGTTTCAGACCGAACGACAATGCGAGCAAGCAGGCCGAGTCTTTGGACGTGCCTGCAGACGAGTTCAAAGGAGTAAATACTACGACAGGCTCGTATTTCGCGACATTCTCGGCCGCATTCAGGAAAAACAGCAATGTCCTTGACGGATGGGCCGGCAATGCCGTTTACGGAAGTATAGGTGTGCCGAAGCTTGGCGGGGCAAATGCTGCAGGATACCTTGAGACTCCTGCTCTTGACAGGATTTCCGGAACACAGGATATCACGGTTACATTCAAGGCCGCTCCTTTCTATGAGTGGAACAAGAAACCGGGTACTGATCCGGCAGACTGCATTGACAAGAATGTATCGTTGGATATTACGGTCAGCGGAGCAGGCGAAATTACGGAAGGCGGCGTGGCCGACCTGTCTGCCCTGGAGCCTCTTGTGTGGGGAACCTATACAGTGAAGATTTCAGGGGCTACGGCGCAGACAAAAGTCAGGATTTCAGCCGACCATGCAAAGTCCTGCCGCTTTTTCCTCGACGACATAGTCATCAAATGAAAAAGCATGCGGCAAGTCCGTCGAAATTTTTAAATTTGCGGACGGACATTGAAATTTACAGTTTATGAAGGGATTTTTACCTTTTGCATTATTGTTTTTCAGCCTTGCCGCCAGTGCCGGCGACAAGGCTGAAACCGTTTCCATAGAAACGGCGGGAAGCCAGATGGTGCTGTATATACATCCGGATGGCGAAGTTTCATTTTTCCATTACGGGGCCAGATTCGATGATCCGGAGCAGGTAATCGGGTATAAGAGCTACCGCAGGTGGGATTACGGGACAGAACCTCCCGCTTATCCGGCCCGCGGAGGACGGCATTTCAATCAGAGCGCCCTGGCGGTGAAGTACCATACCGGAGATATAAACACCGAGCTGACATATGCCGGGCATACGGTTTCGGCCCTGTCGGATGATATCACCAGGACGGTGCTCAGCCTCAGGGACAGCAAGACAGGTATCGGAGTGGATCTGTATTATGATGCCTATTACGATGAGGATGTCATCGTTTCCCATGCGGAGATTACGAACGGAGGGAACAGGCCGGTCCGGCTGGAGAGCTACTATTCTTCGGGGATTGTCCTGGACGCTTCCGAGTATCTCCTGACCCATTTCTATGGCGCATGGGCACGTGAAATGCAACTCGAGAGCGAACTCCTTACCCACGGGATCAAGTCGATACGCAGCATCAAGGGGGTGAGGACGACCCACACGGAGAACCCTTCGTTCATGCTGAGTCTCAATACGGAGTCATTCAGTGAGGAGTCCGGGGAGGTCATTGCCGGAGCTCTGGCGTGGTCAGGAAATTACAGTATCGATTTTCAGGTGGATGAAACTAACCGGCTGTCGGTAATCTCCGGCGTCTGTCCTGAGGGGGCCGCCTACAGTCTGGACAAGGGCAAGACACTCCATACTCCGGATATGATATACACCTACAGCGGCAGAGGGGCCGGTCAGGCTTCCAGAAACCTCCATTCATGGGCCAGGAAGTACTGCCTGTACGATCCGTCATCTGTCGCCCCTTCTCTCCTGAACAACTGGGAAGGGACCTATTTCGATTTCAATGAAGACATTCTCAAGGGAATCATAGACAATGCTGCTTCCATGGGCCTTGAGATGTTCGTCCTCGATGACGGGTGGTTCGGCGGAAAGGATTATCCCCGCAATGATTCGGACCAGGGGCTGGGGGACTGGCAGGTGGATCCGGTGAAACTGCCGGATGGCGTAGGGGTCATAGCTGACTATGCCCATTCCAAAGGACTGAAATTCGGAATATGGATCGAGCCTGAAATGGTCAGCCCGGAGAGCCATCTGGCGAAAGACCATCCGGACTGGATAGTCAAGGAGGACGGAAGGGAAGTTACGACTATCCGCCGCCAGTGGCTGCTGGATCTGTGCAATCCGGAGGTCCAGGACTTCGTCTTCGGGGTGTTCGACTCTACAATGCAGCTTGCCGACGGCATCGATTACATCAAATGGGACTGCAACCGGCATGTCGAAAGCGCAGGTTCCGCATACCTGAAGGATAACTCCGGCTTCTGGTTCGACTATACCCAGGGCCTGTATTCCGTCTACAGGCGCATCAGGGAGAAATATCCTGACGTGATCATACAGTCATGCGCCAGCGGGGGCGGGAGGATGGACTACGGGGCGCTCCGCTATTGCAATGAAGCCTGGACATCCGACAACACCGAGGCCCTTACGCGCGTATTCATCCAGTACGGCACGAATCTCATCTATCCTGCGGTCGTGTGCGGAAGCCATGTCAGCGCCGTTCCCAACCATCAGACAGGGAATATCACTCCGCTCAAGTTCCGTTTTGACGTAGCGTGTTCCGGTCGTCTGGGGATGGAGCTGCAGCCGTCGGACATGACCGATGAGGAGAAGGATTTCGCAAGGAAAGCCATCGGCTCGTACAAGCAATACCGGGATCTTGTATATTACGGAGACCTGTACAGGATGGGGAACCCGTATAAGGATGACTGCTATGCCCTTATGTATGTCAGCGAGGACAAGTCCAGGGCTGTGTTCTTCGCCTATACGATAAAATATATGGGCAGGACCCAGAGGCCTCTTTTCAGACTGACGGGCCTCGATCCGGAAAAGAAATACCGCATTTCCGAGCTTAATGTCGGAAAATCATGTTTCTGGGGTAACGGCAGGTCTTTTACAGGGTCATATCTGGCCAGTCACGGGCTTAACCTCAATATGGAAAAAGTGTACTCCAGTGCGGTTTTCTATATTGAAGCGGAGCAGTAAAACTGATTTTTCGGATAAATTTGCGACAAAATCGGGCGGATTTGCAGAAATTGGATTATCTTTGCATCCGCAATGGGGGATTAGCTCAGTTGGCTAGAGCGCTTGCATGGCATGCAAGAGGTCACGAGTTCGACTCTCGTATTCTCCACGGAAAAAGGGACCGCCAAGGTCCCTTTTTCCGTAATATCGCCGTTGCTTTTTGACTGTCTCCGTTTACCTGCTGAGCCTGACAAATATGCTCAGAGGAAGGTTTTTCCCGAAACTGTCCTGCAGGACGAGCTCCCCGCAGTCTGTTTCGGCCGTCCGGCTTGAAGCATCGCCGCCCTCCTGCTGTCCTATACCGAAAGCCTGCTTTACGACAGTTTCTCCCAGGACAGCCGAATAGCCGTTCGAGTAAAGGTTGAGAACCATGAAACTGTCCTGAGGGGCAAGAATCGATGCCACGCATTTCATGATATCGTACAGGCATTCGTCCAGTTTCCATTTTTCTCCGTCGGGGCCGTGCCCGTATGCCGGAGGATCAAGTATTATTCCCTGATAGGTGTTTCCCCGTCTGGCTTCCCTGCGTGCGAATTTCAGGGCATCCTCCACGACCCAGCGGATGTTGTCCAGACGGCTGAGCTCCATGTTTTCCCTGGCCCATGTGACCACCTGACGGACCGAATCCAGATGTGTCACATCCGCGCCGGCGGCTTTGGCGGCGAGTGATGCCGCTCCGGTATATGCAAAAAGGTTCAGCACTTTAGGCTTCGGCTTGCCTTCCGCTTCGGCTTTCCCTGCCAGCATCCTGGTCCGGCGGTAGATGTATTCCCAGTTGCACGACTGTTCCGGGAAGACACCGACATGCTTGAATGAAGTCAGTCCGAGCCGGAGCCTGAAATCCAGTCCGGGCTGCCCGGAGCTGTAGCGGATCACCCACTGGTCGTTCATCCTTTTTTTCATTTCCCAGGTACCGCTGTCTTCTTTTCCGGTTTTCCCGAAACCTGCGCCGGTCTTGAATCTGGTGTGGATGAGCCGGTCCCATTCGGCATCGCTCATGCTTTTGTCCCAAAGCGCCTTGGGTTCCGGCCGTGCCATGATGTACTGTCCGAACCTTTCCAATTTCTCGAAATTGCCAGAATCTATAAGTTCGTAGTCTTTCCAGAATTTCCCGGGTGATTCTATAGTCATATCCTTACGGTGTTTACGGTCTTGCTGGGGCAAAGATAGTAATTTACCGCCAAACGGTTTCATATTGAATATTTTTAGTAACTTTGCAGGATGTGCCGCGGAAGGTGTTCCGCCGGTGCCGGACATACAGGAAAACTTTTTAAATACATATTCATTATGCAGCAGAGTATTGATACTTACGATTTCTCCGGCAAGAAAGCCCTTGTCAGAGTTGACTTCAACGTTCCTCTTAACGAGAAGTTCGAAATTACCGATGATACCCGTATCAGGGCGGCTGTCCCTACTCTCAAGAAAATCCTTGAGAAAGGCGGTGCCGTAATCATCATGTCACACCTCGGCCGTCCTAAGGGAGTCACTGAGAAATTCTCTCTCAAACATATCCTCGGCCGCGTGCAGGAGCTGCTCGGAGTCCCTGTGAAGTTCGCCGACGACTGCATGAATGCAGACGAGCAGGTCGCTGCACTCAAGCCAGGTGAAGTCCTCGTACTTGAAAACCTCCGTTTCTACGCAGAGGAGGAAGGCAAGCCGAGAGGACTTGCAGAGGATGCTACCGATGAGGAGAAGAAAGCGGCAAAGGCTGCCGTTAAGGAAAGCCAGAAGAAGTTTGTCGGGAAACTTGCTTCATACGGCGACTGCTATGTGAACGATGCATTCGGTACTGCACACCGCGCACACGCTTCTACAGCCCTTATCGCCAAGTATTTCCCTAATGACAAGATGTTCGGCTACCTGATGGAAGGCGAAATCAAGGCTCTCGAGAGGGTAGTGAAGAATCCTGAGCGTCCTGTAACCGCAATCATCGGCGGTGCCAAGGTATCCTCAAAAATCGGTATCATCGAGCATCTTTTCGATGTAGTGGACAACATGATCATCGGCGGCGGTATGGTCTATACCTTTGTAAAGGCGCAGGGCGGAAAGATCGGAAACTCTCTCTGTGAGGATGACCAGCAGCAGCTCGCCCTCGACACCCTGAAGAAAGCCGAGGAGAAAGGCGTAAAGCTTTATCTTTCAAAGGAAGTGGTTATCGCCGATGCATTCGCAGAAGGTGCCAATACCAAGATCTGCAGCAACTCAGAGATTCCTGACGGCTGGGAAGGCGTCGACGCTGCCCCGAGCACGCTTGCGGCATGGGAAGACGTCATCATGAAATCAAAGACCATCCTCTGGAACGGTCCTGTAGGCGTATTCGAGATCCCTTCTTTCGCAAAGGGTACCAACCGCGTGGCTGAAATGCTTGCAAAGGCTACCGAGAACGGAGCATTCACCCTTATCGGCGGCGGTGACTCGGTTGCAGCCGTTACCCAGATGGGTTATGCAAAGAAAGTAAGCTACGTTTCAACAGGCGGCGGTGCAATGCTCGAGTACCTCGAGGGCAAGGAGCTTCCTGGTATCGCAGCTATCCGCGAATAAGTTTCATCCGGTTTTTCCCGGATATTAGGAATAAAGGAAAGGGTGACATCAAGCTATTCGGCTTTTTGTCACCCTTTCCCGTTTTTATTGTCCGGGGAATTGTTATTTGTTATATCGGATAGCGATGTATTCTATGGCGCTTGCATGCTCGCCGGCAAGTGCAGCTCCGCTGGCACTGTCTCTAAGCCGGGCATTTGCATAGTCCCCTCCGTCGCTGCATATGTCGTTGACAGGGCGCAGACGTATATAGACATCCGGGTGTCCGAGAATTTCCTGCGGGAGCTCGAAGTTTATGCTCTTGTATGCCACGCATGAGGAGTAGAGGGTATTTGACCATACGGAAACGTCAGGTACCGTATACTCGCCTATCATGTTCCACTTCTCATCGTCTTCGGCTTTCTGTGAGTCGGTAAGGGCCCATTCGGCGCACCAGTATCTCGGCGAATAGAATGTCTGCTGCGTGTTCATGACCGATATCTGCAGGGAGATGTGCGAAGTGCTGATCCCTTCGGTGGAGAAATTGAGCAGCCATGCGTATGGCCGGTCTGTATCGTCATCCCACCAGAAGTTGTTTGCGAAGGCGGAGTAACAGTATCCGCTGACATTGCCTTTGCCGCGCATCGATGTGCTGCCGTTATAATTGATTTGTTGTGAGTTTGTCGGTATCGCATCGTTGCCCGGCCATCCACCGGTGCCGCTTGCGGCATACTGGCTGGTGGCGTAAGGACCGCACCACTCGATAGTCCCGTCAGGGTTCCGGCTTATGAACTGCTCCATTTCCGTATCCCAGGATTCTTTTAACGGATCGATGATGATGCCCAGACCGTTTTTGTTGCCGTAATTCGCGCCGAAGTAGTAGCCGGCATTATTCCCGACAGGCCCGAGATATGAATATGTCCCTGCTCCCCACATCGGCTGCTTGTAGGTTGCCAGAAGATATTCTTTCGCCGGAGAACCGGAGTATTTTTCCTGATATGTATGCGTCAGGTATCCGTTGGTTCCGTATGTCGGCTTCTGGACCTTGTTTTCACTGTCAGGATTCCAATAGCGGTATTCCGTCAGCAGGGCGGAGAACCCGTTTTCGAAATCGTCTTCCATATTCCCCCAGATATCGTCCTTTGTCTGGTGGCGTATCTGGTATCTTCCTATAAAGCCTAATGTAGGGTCTTCCTCCATTTCTGCCGGGTCTGCCCCGTTCCTCCACTCGAACCTGGAGAAGCGTTCGTGTACGATGACTCCCGATATCTTGCCGGAACCGTACGGAAGACGCGTTCCGTCGCTGCGGTATTTGCAGTTGGTGTTGGTGATCATGTACATGTCGTCCCCGTTTATGTCACGCACGAGCAGAGGGTATTTGCTGATACGGCTGGCGTTTGTTCCGATGGCATAACCTTCGTTTATAGGCGTTATCGAGCCTTTGCGTACCGGGAATTCCACGTCTTTGAGCGTTACGTATGTATATATGTCGTCATCTGTCAGTTCGTTCATGTACTTTTCCTTGACCGGAACATCGGAGGCCGTTCCCCCAGTCTGTGAAATTATCATGGATTTGGTCAGCCCTGTAATTTCATAACGGTCGGGGTTTTCTATCAGGCTGGCGGTAGTGCCCTGGATGAGTATCTGGACATGGTCATACTGCTTGAATACGTTGTCTTCCGCAGTTTCCGCAAGAAGGGATATTCCGTATCTCCCGTCGGCGGATTCCAAATATGCGGTCCTTTCCGATACGGTATAGTCTATGGAAGACGTAGTGTTCTGGGCGTTTTCTCCTGCATTGCGGTTTTCCGTGTTGCTGACGATTATCCCGCTCAGGATGACATAGTCTTCGACTTCGCGGTTCATCGCATATGAGTTCCGGAATTCCTCGAATGTTATTTCCCGTCCGAGGGTTTCTTTTGCACTGCGCTGCAGCAGGTTGAACTCTACGCTTACTGTCTCGTCCCATCCGTCGGTGAACGACATGCTTACGGAAGCGGTGCGGGGGATTTCTTCCTCAGGATTGGGATCCAGGGTGATTACCAGTTCTCTCTGCTCGGTTTCGGCATCGGGGATTTCTATGCTTTTGATCCATCCCGTATTCTCAGGATCGGTATATTCTGTCGTAACGGTAATCTCGGAGAACGGTATGTTGGTGCTTATCGCCGAGCGGTTTTCCCCTCCGGCACCGGGAACGATGACGGAGGAGTTGTCGAATGTTATGTTTGCATCGATCAGGGCTTTCTGCTTGATATAGATCGTATCCCTGCGGGAGTCCATGTCAGAGCAGAGCACTATGCCTGCGCGGCGTTTGAAGCTTTCGTTGAATTCGCATGAAGCGGTGATGGTTGCCTTGCCTTCGGTCCCTTCCCCGTATTCCAGGGTCAGCCATCCGGCTTCATTGGTCCGCTCGATATGGTACGGGCCGTTGGTGTATATGTCGATGCCGAATGTACTTGCTTCGGCTTCTACGATATATTCTTTCTGCGGGGCTCCGAGTTTTACCAGTGCGATCTCCTCCGGCTCTGAAAAGGCGCAGGATACCATGGCTCCGCATACGGAAGCGACGCTCAGAAGTCTGAATATTGATTTGATGTTGTCCATATTTCTAATGTTTAGTTGTATCTCACGGTTAGAGTGCCGATACGGATTGAAGTGTCTTTGTCTGTAAGGGTGCCCTTTTCTATTCCTAATGCAGTCTTGTAGTTGGAACTGTTGGCTTTAGGATCGATGTCGGTGACCTTGTCGGCTACCTGCAGCCTGAGTACTACCTGGTCCTTCCCGAAGCATTCGGCAGGGAGTTTCCTCAGATGTTCCGTATAACCTGGAGTCGCGTCCTGGGATGTCGTGCTCCACCATACGATGGAACGGTTGGTCAGGATACCTCCAGGTACTTCATTGAATGACTCTCCTCCGTCGGTTGAATACAGCAGTTTCCAGTGAGCCGGGCCGTCGAGGGTAGTATTGTTCATTTGTCCGTGTCCCCATGCAAGACCCACGAACAGGTTCTGTCCGCTGATGCCGGCTGTGGAGAATGTGATGTCTATGTATTTGCCTTCATCTTTCGAGAAGTCCCACCACTTGTTGTTCAGCCTGATGGCCCCGTTGGCTACCAGACCTTTCCCGTCGGAGGTTGCTCCGCCGTTCCCGGAGCATACGACATTGTTGAAATCGGGAACTCCTGCAGAAGAGGCGTTGTAGAGGTTTATTGTCCCGTTTCCTGTTTCCGGAACGAGGTCTGTCTTTCTGTCGTTCCAGTTCCATTCCACAATGGTCGTAGTGAATGGGGTATCGTTGAGGTCGATATCTTCTTCGGTCATGGCGCGCAGCTGGTATTTCCCGAGGTCGCCGAACCTTACCGGAGCTACTTCATCAGCCACTACTATTCCGCGGAAAGTGCCCGAGCCTTGCGGAACCACAGTCCCGAATTCCAGGTCAGGCCCCGAGCTGAACCTCCTCCAGGTGACGGCCGCGTTCGTGAGCATGAATATGGAGTTGCCTTCCCGGTCGTAGCACATCAGCGGAGCGACATCCCAGCGAGGGGAAGTGGCCCCTATTATGGAGTTATGTTCATCTTTGAACGAATAGCCGTCCGAGCAGTTGGTATATGCCCCGTCTTTGCACATTATTTCCACATTCTCGACAGACACCAGAGTGAAGATATCCTTGTCCGACAGTTCGTCTATCTTTTTGGCCTTTATCGGGATCTTGAACACGTCAGGGACAGAGGCTTCAAGGATGTTGGCCGATGTCAGGCCTGAAATGGTATAGTATTCAGGGGAGTCGTGTTTCGTAAGCTCGGCCCCTTGCAGGGAAAGGCGGACTCTCGAATATTTTTCAAGCGTGTTGTCCTGAGCGGAGGCGAACTGCAGGCAGAATCCGTATTCTGCATCCTTGCTCTCGATATACACTGTCCTGTCGTTTACCGTGCGGTCGAATGTGAACTGTGCCGTCTGAGGGCTTGAAATGATATT
Source organism: uncultured Bacteroidales bacterium (assembly GCA_944325505.1). GTDB lineage: Bacteria > Bacteroidota > Bacteroidia > Bacteroidales > UBA932 > Cryptobacteroides. The sequence continues at coordinate 28,575 of CALVAJ010000002.1, read as the reverse complement.
CTTGCTTGCAGGGTCGCTGACTACGTACCCTTCGATATAGCCGGGAAGGTCGATCTTGCCGCTGCCCAAAGCCCTTACCGCCGCAAAGTCAAGCGCATCCGGATACTGGGTCTGGGTGACGGTATATGAGTCCGAGACTTCATTCCCGTCCGCATCTTCATATCGGAGTGTTATAACGGCGCTGCGGGATGCTCCCGTATTGTTCAGGGTGAGGCTGAATGTCAGGCCTTCCGTGGTCAGGACAGGATTCAGAAGCCAGTCGTTGCCGTCTGACGGAGTATTATAGGCTATTTCGTATCCGATCCGGTCTGAATAAGGCGCCAGGTTGTTCCTTGAGGTTGCGGCCGTGCATGTCTGCGCGTATCCCTCGTACTGTCCTCCTTCTTCGGCGAACTCAAGTTCAGGACCGGCTATGCCCTGGGTAACGTTAAGTCTGGCCTGGGTCAGCTCATCCTGCGCATCCTTGATGTACACGAGGATGTCTGCGAGTCTCGGCATGGAGCCGCTGTTCCCGGAAACGCTGAATCCCAGTCCCTCTTTACTGATAGAGACGCCGGAGATCCAGTGTGCCGGATCGTCGTCCTGCATGTCGCTCCCGGCTCCGTCGATGGTTATGACATCTACCGTATCGACAGGCTCGCCCTCGGTGTCGTAATATATCACGGATGCTTCCATATCCTGAAGCGAATAGAGAAGGTTGGTGTTGATCGGGACGAGTATGTCAGACTCTGCCTTCAGCAGCGAGACCGACGAGCTCGAAAAGGCTATGCTTGGTGCTGAGACGCTGCCGTTCTGCGAGAACATTACGGTATCGGTCAGGGCGCCTTTTTCAAATACCACCCCTACTTTCCTGGAAACCCCGTAGTTTGCCGAGTAGGTGAATACTATTTCGTTGTTTCCGTATCCGGAAAGTTTGTTGAGCGACGCCCAGTTTACATTGCGTGTAAATCGTGCGGTCCATTCTCCCGTCGAATATACGAGCACATGCGTCGAACCGGCGTCTTTCGACAGGGTCAGGTCTCTGGCCGACACGGCGAGCGGCAGGTCCAGTTCGAATTCTCTCTGGCATCCTGTCAGGAGGGCTGCGGCAGTAAGTATGCCGGCGGCCAGTATGCCGGATGATCTTTTTATGTTATGAAGTTTCATATTCATGTCTTTTCAGGTTTCAATGTTACAGACCGTACATGTTGTATTCTTTGTTGTCGAGGTTGTTCTTGGAATATGTCACCTCGGTGTCAGGAATAGGATAGTACCGGTGGCAAGGCTTGATGCGGCTCGTTTCCGTATTGAGCTGGAGATAGGCGTAGTCGCTGTTGCTTGTGGTCGCGTCATACCAGATGCCCCAGCGGACAAGGTCGTATTTCCTCTGGAATTCGCCGAAAAGCTCCCTTGCCCTTTCGTTGCGGATTTCTTCTTCGAGACGGACAGGAGTGCGGTAAGTATAGTTCGGCAGACCGGCCCTTGTGCGGGTCATGTCCAGATAGCTGACGGCAGTCTCGTAGTCTTCAAGGTAGAAATAGCATTCCGCCATCATCAGGATGGCATCTGCGTAGCGGAAGACTTTGTAGTTGTTCCCGTCTGCCGAAGCCTGCATGTCCGGGCACCAGAATTTCGGTCCGCACCACGGCCGGGTGTTTACACTGTTGAAGGTTTTGTCGTCATAGGTCCATGCCATGTTGTACTTGCTGCGTATGTCGCTGCCCATCTTCGACTGCAGTCCCTGGCAGAAATACACGTTCGGCCTCATGGCAGACCATACGGTGGCCTGGTCCCCGAGTTCAGGAATGTCTACCCCGTCATATACGGACGAGTTCGCGGAACGCGGGTACGGCTGGCAGATGCAGGCTACGTTTGAGGTGTAGGTCAGTCCTCCCTGCGTGTAGGTGTGCTGGACTTCCATTATCGATTCAGGCGTATTCTTGTTCCTGAAAAGGATGTTCTCGGCATAGTCATACTGCGACAGCGGACCGTATATGTTTTCGAGTTCTTTCAGAGCCTCCAGCGCCGTGTTCCAGTCTTTGTTCCACATCGCCATCTTGGCTATGAGCATATAGGCGCAGGATGCTCCGAGACGGTTGTTCTCGTTGTCGTACGTGCGGGTCTGGCTTGCGAGCGGTGCGATTGACTGCAGGTCCTTTATCACTTCTTCGCGGGTATTGTCCGCATCCATGCGCGGCAGTACCTGGATTCTGGTCAGGACTTCGTTGTCGGTTACATCATCGAAGTAGAACGGGACATCCCCGAAGAAGCATGTCAGTGTCCAGTAATAGAATCCTCTCAGGGTCTTGGCTTCGCAAAGCAGCTGACAGTACTGCTCTTCGGTCAGCACTCCGTTCCGGAATGCGGTTTCGATGCCGTTGACTGCAAAGTTGCACCTCTGTACCCCGAGGTAGCCTTGTTTCCAGACCGTCGAGCCGAAACGCGGTACGGCAGGGGAGATGTCCAGGCTGGCGTCGAGAGTTCCGGACGGACAGTATGCTATATCGGTCACGCATTCTGTTGCGAGCATGTACTGGTATGTGTATATCGATTTGATCGGGATATAGCAGCTGTTTACGACAGACTGGCATTCAGAGAATTTCCTGAAGTACTGCTTCGGATTGGACAGTCCCGAAGTGTCTTCCTCCAGAGAGCAGGACCAGAAAGCCGACAGCGGCAGCAGGAGAGCTGCGATGAATATGGATATTCTTTTCATTTTCATGATGATTAGTATCTGAATTGTAAGCTGAATATGATTGTTCTCGGTTTAGGATAGGCTCCCAGGTCCATACGGCGGAGCGTGGACGATGTGCCTTCACTGGAGACGTCGGGGTCGAATCCGTTGTACTTTTTCCACAGGTACAGGTTTTCTCCGGATACCCCTATGGTGATGTCCCTCAGCCATGAACACTTGTTCTTGAGGTCGAAGGTGTAGGAAACGGACACGTTCTTCAGCCTGAGGTAGGATGCATCATGAATCATGAAGTCGCTCGGGAGGGCGGCATCTGTCTTTGCTCCGGCTCTCGGAATGTCTGAATCCGGATTCCTGACAGGGTGCCATGCGTCCAGCATGTAGCGGTACTGGTTCGTGAATGTCGATCCTGCCATGTATATTTCAGAATAGTTGTAGATCTTGCCTCCGAGCGAGTAGGCGAAGTACACTCCGAGGGTGAGTCCGTGGATGTAGAATGTGTTCTGCAGTCCTCCGTAGACTACAGGATCGGCGTTGCCCTGGTAGATGAGGTCATCCTTCGACATCACACCGTCGTGGTTGATGTCATAGTAGCGCGGGCCTCCGTCGGTATTCGACGGACTTACATAGGTTCTCGTTACCTCGTTTTCAAGGCGTTCCTGCTCGTTTTTCCAGGTGCCTCCGTATTTGAAGCCCCAGAGCGAGTTGAGCGGATATCCTTTTACATATCCGTACATCATGTATGGATTGTTTCCAGGAGAGTCATATGCCGAAATGTATTCTTCGGATCCGATGTCGTCTACCATCTGCTCGTTGTGCGATATGGTGAATGTGGTGGACCAACTGAATTTAGGCCTGGAGATGTTCATGCTTTCTATCGACAGCTCGATACCTTTGTTGGATGTCTGTCCGATGTTTGTCCATCTTGAAGAATATCCTGTCTGGGATGCGACGGCCAGTGTCATCAGAAGGTCCGTAGTAGTGGATTTGTATGCCTCTGCAGTGATGTTGAGGCGGCCCTTGAACATCGACCAGTCCAGCGCGATGTTGTAGGACATCGTCTTTTCCCATGTCAGGTCCGGAGAGTCGAGCCTGCTTCGGTAGAACGCTACCGGCTGCGAGCCTCCGAAAAGGTATCCTCCCGTGGTAGAGGAAAGGGCCGCCAGGGAGCGGTATGTGCTGATCGCGTCATTTCCGGTCATACCTGCGCTCAGACGTAGCGACAGGTCATCTATCCAGGTGCAGTCTTTGAGGAAATTCTCATTGGAGACGTTCCATTTGAATGCGGCGGAAGGGAAGAACGCCCATTTGTTGTTGGCCGCGAAGTTGGATGCGCCGTCGTATCGTCCTGTGACGGTCAGGTAGTAGCGCGACTTCCAGTTGTAGTTCATACGGGCGTATACCGACATCTTGGTTTTCTTGGAGTAGGCGGTGTTGGCCGTGTAGGTTTCCTTGTCGAGCACGCCGTTCATGTTGTTCCACATTATGGAATCGTCCATATAGCCTTTTCCCGAGAGGTTGAAATCATGCGACGCATATCTGTATGCCGAGAATCCTCCGAGCACATCGAATGTGTGTCCTTTCTTTTCCAGTTTGTATCCGGCCGTAGTCTCCCATGAAAAAGTATTCTCGTCCCATTCGGCCCTGTAGGCCTCTCCTCCTTCGTTTTCGCTTTTCATCGGAAGGGTTCCCGGATAGTATCTGTACGTATGGCGCTGGTACAGGTAATATGAGAATACGCTGTTGATGACGAAGTTCTTGACCGGTTCCGCCCTGAGGGTGAACGAGTGGTTGTGCGAGTGCCTTTCGAGATAGTATGTATTCTGGTTTATGAGGGCTGTCGGCGTGTTGATTTTCTGACCGTTGTAATACAATGGGTTATAAGTGTCATTCGGCTTGATCATCGGTGACAGGTACTGTGCTCCCGACCACCAGTTGGTACCTCCGATGGTAGCTTTGTTCTGGTCGTTATGGCGCCATGTGTATGATCCGGTATATCCTGCCTTAAGCCATTTGAACAGCTGTCTGTCGAGGTTGATACGGCCGGTGAAGCGCTTCTGCCCGCTGTCCAGGATGATTCCTTCGGTGTCGTTGTATGACATCGATACGTAGTACGATGATTTCTCTTCGTTGCCGGACACTGAGAGTGCATAATTCGAATACATCGCAGTGCGGGTGATCTGCTTTATCCAGTCGGTCCCCTCTCCGAGAGAAAGAGGGTCGGGATATACGGAGCCTGACAGAGGCGTGTCGGGACCTATATTGGGGTGGTTGGCGTCGTTGCCGAAATATGCATAGTCGTTACGGTACTGTGCAAACTCGGACGCGTTCATTATATCGAGGTTTCTCGGGAGTTGCGAGAAGCCCATGTCCGCCTTGAACGTAATGTTCGGCTTCCCTTTTGTCCCTATTCCTTTTTTGGTGGTGATGAGGATTACTCCGTTCGCTCCCCTTGATCCGTATATGGCTGTGGATGAAGCGTCTTTCAGGACAGAGATGGAAGCGATGTCGTCCGAGTTCAGGTCGTTGAGGTCATGTATGGCGTCCATCACTCCGTCCACTACGATCAGAGGCTCGTTGGAGGCGTTGATGGAGCGTGTACCGCGGATACGGATACTGGTAGTGGCGCCCGGCTCTCCCGTTGTAGAGAGGAAATCCGCTCCGGCTATACGTCCCTGCAGGGCATTGTCGACAGAGAGGTTCGGCGCATCGGCTATGTCAGACATCTTTACGGTCGACACCGAGCCTGTAAGGTCTTTTTTCGCCACCTGTCCGTAGCCTATGACAACGACTTCATCGAGTGCCGACAGGTCTTCTTCCAGGGTGATGTTGAATTTTGCCCTGTTCCCGACTTTTACGGTCACGTCCTTGAATCCGAGGAAAGAGAAGGTCAGTTCGTCGGATGTCTTTACCTTGATGGTGAAGTTGCCGTCGGTATCGGTGATTGCTCCTGTATTGTTCCCGGAAATCATGACAGCGGCGCCGGCCAACGGATTCCCTTCCATATCGGATACGGTTCCTGTGACGGTCCGCGTTTCCTGGGCATAAGATTGAGGGGCAAAAGCTATTGCCAGTGTCAGGACGGCGATAAGCGCCGCTATCCTGGCAGATACTCTTGTTGTTCTTTGTAAGATATTCATTTCCTTGGTTTTTTAGGTGAAAATTTATTGCTGTCCTTCTTCATCGGAAACAGCGCCCAGAACCATGTCTTTTCCGCTTCCTCCGTTTTCTGAAAAGTAGTAGTCCTTTTCTTCTTTTTCCAGTCTGTAGATGTAGAAGTCATCGATGAAGATACGGCTGTTGACGGTTTCCTGCCGGTCGAGCGAACCGCAGGAAATGCGGATTCTTGTATTTGCGGTGAGCGGATTGGCAGCAGTGCTTTCAATGAATATCAGAAAGTTGCTTCCGTCCCACATGGTTGATGGGAAGTCTTCGTCATCGAAATCGTAATAAGGCGCTTCGAGGTCGATGGATGTTCTTGCCGGTGCGGTTTCCCCCTCCCCGGTCCCTTCCCCATTGCCGGAGGTATTGACGAAGTCGGACAGGACGCCTCCGTCAAGGACTTCTACCGTGAATTTGTTGTTATCCTTTACCCTTGAGTAGAAGTCGGTGTAGGCGACTGCCTTGAAAGCGACCATCAGCAGGGAATCGCTGCGGAGTGAGCTGGTGAACGGAGAGAGCAGGTCCGCTCCGTGTCCTTCCCCGTCTCCGAGCCTGATATACCCGTTCTTGCCGAAGCAGCAGGTGGCAATCCCGTCGGTTCTTTGTGTGGATGAGAACCCGTAGTTGAGCTGGGCTGCAGTCCACTCGTCGATGGATGTCTCGCCGCCTTCGATTCTCGGGTCGCTCTCCCCGTATCTGAGGAATGAAAAGTCGCTGCTCGTCCTTGATGATACGCCTTGATGGACAGGCAGGATGCGGTTGTAGTTGAGTGCGGGATCAGTAGGCGAGAGGATCAGCATGCCTGTGCGTCTGGTGTATCTGTACGGGTTTGCGGAGGTATTCCCGGCTCCTGAGTTCCTGCCCATGACTTCTAAGGATACTATGCGTTTTCCTGTCTGCGGGTCGGTTTCCGAGCAGTCGAGGACCTTGACCCAAGGGGTGCTTTCCCCATCCTGCCATGTGGCGGTAAAGTCGATGTTTGAATCGACGTACAGTTTCACATTCCCTCCACGGACGCTTACAAGGGCATATTCGAGAGGTTCCCCTGAGACAGCGTCACTGTAGACGGTGATTGATTCGACGCGCTCGGCGTTCGAGTGCTTTTCACATGAGACCAGCCAGAATGCGGAAAGCAGCGGTATGAACCCGGCTGCCGTCCACAGCAAACGGCTTAGAATCCCCATACGAGATTGGATTTTCATAAATAATAGGATTAATTGATAATATCAGGTTTATTTCATTTCGAAATCTATTATGATCGGTCTGTGGTCCGACGGATCGTAGAAGTTGGAAAAAGGCGTTTTGACAGGAGTCGTCCAGCCATCGGTGAGCACCCAGGCGTTGACTATGCGTCCGTACATCGGGTCGGATGCATATACGAAGTCGATACGGGCATTGCCGGATGTCGTACTTATGAATGAGCCTTCGTACCGCTCCGCGATAATGTCCTTCATTCCGGTATTGTCCAGAATATATTTATGGACGAGCAGTCTGGTATCGTTTTCGGGATACTTGTAGTACCAGTTGTCCAGCGGGGAGCGGGAGTTGAAGTCGCCGAGCATCAGCCAGTTCCTGACGTCCGAGAACTCCGTGGACCCGAGCGTGTTATTGCAGATATACTTTATTTCGAATTCACGGTATTTGTCCCCTTCATTGTTCTGTTTGCTGGTTTCCTGATCTGCCGCAGAGACACCGTATCCGTAAGCCTGAGGCCAGAGATGGAGAGTGAGTATGTTGATTTTCTGCCCGTTTACCTCTATCTGCTGTACTCCCGCACCGTGGGATACTGGTTTGCCCGCCTGGTCGGTGTCGGTTATTTTCAGCAGAGTCTCGATAGGATATTTGGATGTCACGACCTGAGGATAGTTGTCTCTCTTTCCTCCTATGGCCGTATATGCGTGCCCGTATCTTGCGGCCAGGGCGGCCCATCCGTCCGGAAGGAACCTCTTGTTCGCATCTTCTGCGGAAGCGGAGTTGTCCTTATATATGGAAGAGGCTTCGCACCATACGCAGATGTCCGGATCGTATTTCCTGACCCATTTGACGAATGTGTCATAGTTGCTGTCCTGATCGGACCACATCCCGTTCTGGATATTCCAGTACAGGACTCTCAGGTTGGATGTCCCTTTCGGCATCTGTCCGAGAGAGCGGACCGAGATATTGTCGAGATAGAAGCCGTGCACTCCGGAAGAGGATGAGTTTCCTGCCCAGTAGAGCATGGTCCCGTCCGTTGCGTTGTCGATGACAACTTCTACATGCTGCCACTCTTTGGCGGCGGCTTCATTTGCCGGGATGGTGACATAGTCTTTTTCAAGGATGTACTTTCCGGTCACTCCGGAGAATCCGGAGTTGGTTTCATCGAGGGTTATCGGATTCCCGTTTATTGAGACGGATCTGATGCTGCCTCCGTTGAGGACCTGAAACAGCATCAGGTCCGTGGAACCTGGCTGGTAGCAGAAATCGAAAGAAGCTTTCACTCTGCTCAGCCCGCTGATATGCCTGAGGGCTGATGTCTGGAATATGCCCCTGCCGGTATTCCCGGTCCCGCAAGCCAGTACGCCCTGATATTCCTGGCATCGGAACATGTAGGTGTAGTCGCCTATGTTGCGGCTTTTGATATAGGAGTCGGACATCAGGTGTGACGTGCCTACTGTTTTTCCGTTGACTTCATCCCATGTGTTCGACTGGATGAATGCGGTTCCCGGAGTATTGTACGGGACCTTTGCCAGTGCTTCCGCATATCCGTCCCTGTCTGTTCCGGAATCCGGGGATATGGCTTCGTCAGTCGGGGCATAGCCTGTTGTCCCTTCCCCTCCCATGATGTCTCCGCCCCAGACGAAGTTGTCGAAACTCTCATGGAACACCAGGTCTTCTTCCGGGCTGTATCCGATAGCGGTGGCGTATGCTTTCCCGGCCGTAAGGGTGACCGGGTCCAGGGTCACGGTCATGGCTCTGTGGTCAGAGTCCGTTACGGTGACCTCCAGTCCTGACTTATAGTCTCCCGGAGCCAGCATAATGTGGAAATCCGTCGGCTGTTCTGCCAGCGGGACATATTCTCCGTCTGCCGTACAGTTGAGCACGGCAAAGCAGAGCCCTTCATTTACCGTGAAGTATCCGCGCGAAGGCAGCATGTCGGCAGAGCCGGCGAGCAGCGCTCCCGCAGGATCGGAAACTTTTACGGAAGATACTTTCCCGCCGCCTGATATTTTCAGGTCGAGCACGGCGAAAGCGTCATTGAATACGAGCTTGTTGCCGGTTTCTTTGGTGTACGAACCATACATCGGATATGACTTCAGGGACTTGGCCGCTTTCCCGTAGAACTGCGAGACAGGGAGCTTTATGTCCGAATACAGTGAGGCTCCGTGCCAGATGCCGGTCCCGCCGTCAGTGACAGTGGCATTGTATGTGTTTGTCCCGGATGCCTTTACATCGATATATGCCCGTCCGCGCTCATCGGTTGCGGCATCATATGACACGCCGTTGACCTTTATGTCGGCGTTTTGCCATACGGTCGCTTCTGTCCCGATGGCCTTGCGGGCTGCGTCTTCGGCTTCATACAGGAAAAACCGGACTTTTCCGTCTATTACCTGGATGTCTTCATATTCTTCTCCTCCGGAAGGTTCCTGGTTTTCGGGAGTCGTTCCGGTGATTTTTTCGCTGCTGCATCCTATCAGGCAGGCTGTCAGCAGGGAAACAGCATAGAAAATACAGGATGATGTCGATAGTTTCTGTGTCATGTCTATTGTGTTTGGTTGTGGTCATAAGAGCAGGCGTCCCGACGGCAGGGTATCATACACGGAAGGCCGTACGGATATTGTCGTTCCAGACAATTTTCCGTACGGCCTTCCGGTCTTTATATATCGGGAAACTTTAAATTATGCTGACAGGGGGGGGTAACTATGAAACATGCCGTCCAGGACATTGCGTACGATGTCCATGCTAGACGACGTGTTTCACATGTGTTGTGTATTCCCTTCATTTGCTTACGTCTCGAAAAATATTCTCTTTTGAAAATTTCATAGCAAAAGTATGCAAAATAAAAAACATTAACAATACATTAAAGTGAAAAAATCATTAAATGTGCCCTCTCCGGTTTCACTTCGTTTCAGTCGTTGTTCAACTGGACTATGTCGGTCTTTTCCATCTGGCTGCTTCCCAGCAGATATTCGCTGAAATAGTCCGCCATCCTCCAGAAGAAGTACTCGTTCATGTCTCCGAATCCGTGGCGCTGCCCTGGGAGAAGGAACATGTCGAAACGCTTGTTGGCACGTATCAGCGCATTCACCACCCTGACGGTGTTGGCCGGATGCACGTTGTTGTCGATGTCTCCGTGGACCAGGAGCAGATGGCCTTTGAGGTTTTTCGCGATCTGCGGGTTGGTGTCTATTCTGTATACAAATGACGTGTCCCCTTTTTCGCTTACTTCTTCCAGTATCCCGTGATGCTGCTCGCTCCACCAGCGGTTGTATATGCTGTTGTCGTGGTTCCCGGCGCATGATACTGCCACTTTGTAGAAATCGGGATATTTGAGTATGGCTGCAGTAGACATGAATCCTCCGCCGGAATGCCCGTGTATCCCGACGCGGGTGGCATCGATCCACGGGTACAGGGCAGCAAGCCTCTGTACTGCCGTCTTCTGGTCTTCGAGGCCGTAGTCGCGCAGGTTGCCGTATCCGTAGTTGTGGTACCATTTCGATCTGTTCGGATGGCCTCCGCGGTTTCCGACGGTGACTACGATGAATCCCATCTGGGCGAGCCTGTCGGTGCGGGTCATGCCGGAGCTCCATGAAATGTTGTTGGCCTCTACCTGCGGACCTGGATATACGTATTCTATTATAGGATATACTTTGGTAGAATCGAAATCGAAAGGCTTGTACATGACTCCGTACAGGTCGGTGACTCCGTCGGCGGCTTTCACGGTGAATCTTTCAGGGAATTTGTACCCTGCGGCAAAAAGCTGTGAAAGGTCTGCCTTTTCCAGGTCGGCTTTCTTGGCTCCGGAAGCGGTATAAAGGGCTGATGCCGGAGCTGCGTCTACGCGGGAGTAGTTCAGAACGAGGTATTTCCCGTTATCGTCGGCAGAAGCCCATACGTCCATGTCTTCCATGTCCAGCTGTTTGAGCCCGCTGCCGTCGAAGTTGACACGGAATGTGTGCATCTGGTACGGATTCTCGCCCCTGTCGTATCCGCATGCGTTGAAGATGATGTAGTCTTCCTCATCGTTTACGGCCAGTACGTTCTCGACATGGAAAGGGCCTTCGACTATGGCGTTTGCGAGCGACCCGTCGGCATTATAGAGATAGAGGTTCGCCCAGCCGTTGCGCTCCGACCAGTGGATCATCTGTTTTCCTCCGTTCACCAGACGCAGCGGCCTGTATTCCACATATGTGTTCATCCTTTCGGAAATGACCGTCCTGGTAGAGTCGCTGTCCAGATCCACGCGGCAGATGTCGTATCTCTTGAGGTCACGGCTGATTCGGTTGAAGTAGAACCCGCTGTTATCACCGAGCCATACGCTCGAATAATAATCCCTGTACCTGTCCTTCGTTGTTTTCGGAGCCGTCTCGAATCCCGTGCTCTGGTCCTTGAAAGCTACGGTTTTGATGTATTTGCCGCTCATGTCTTCCGTTGAGAACACGTACAGCAGTTCCTTCGGTCCCGGCTCGCCGGGCATCTGGTATTTATAGGTCTCGAGGGTCGGACGCGGGTTGCCCAGCGAATTGATCACCCACAGTTCCTTTATGTCTCTCATGTCGCATTTGACAGTGGCGAAATGCCGGGAATCCGGTGACCAGACCAGATTCCACGGCATGATCCTCTTGGTAGAGTCCGTTTCGGTCCAGCCCATGTAACTGTCTGCTCCCCAGCAGAATTCGCGTGTTCCGTCGGTGGTGATCCGGTGCTCGACGATGGTGCTGTCCTTTTCGTCTTTGGCCGCCCTGGCCATGTTTTCCGCATCCATCCAGTACAGGTCGGCATTCTTTGCGAAGATTCCGATCTTTCCGTCCGGAGAGACATTCACCCATGAAGGATACTTCTCCTCCTCTTCCTGACCGGTGATATCGGTCAGCTTCTTCGAGGCGATATCGTATGAGAAACTGAAAACCTTTTTATCTCCCCATCTTTCTATCCTGAGTGAATCCTTTTCTTCAAGGGTGCTCTTTATCTCGAATGTGAAGGCCCTGTCATCCTTCAGTTTCAGATTCGAGACAGGAAGGTGCTGTGCATCGAACGGGTCCTTTACGATTTCCGTAATCTGCATGGCCAGCCTGTCCATGTCGAAAACGGCTGTCTTTTTCCCGGTTTTCGCGTCCACTATATAATATTGTGTCCCGTCGGAGTCCTCCCATTTGTACCAGAACCTGTCCGAATCCCGGAACCAGTTGGGTGAAACACGCGTGGAATGGACCATCTGCGATACCTTTTTTGCCGAAAACCTTTCGGCAAGCTCATAATTCGGTGTCTGCTGTGCAGACAATGTGATTGCCGCCGCACCGGCGGCAATCAGAATACTGAAAGTCCGTTTCATAATATAATACTTGTCAATGGCATTAATACATTCCCTCAATGTCTTCCCATGGTACTGTCACACGGATGATTCCCATGGAGTACGGGCCGATTTCGTACTGGTTGTATATATAGGTGACGCCTTCTTCCCCGATTGAAAAATTTCCGTTAGGGCCGATTTCCTGTGTAAACAGCATAGATGTGTCTGACGGATTCTCCAATGATTCTGCAAGGCGGGAGGACAGGAGCCCGGAAAGCCTGTCTTTATAGCCTTCCTTGAAGAAATCCTCTTCTGTCAGCAGTGTCCCTGTCTTCATGTCGAAGTTCAGCGCCGTTTCCGCCGTCATTCCGTGTGCGCCTCCTGTAAATGAATATTTCGTGATAGAATATGACAGGACGTTCTTATGGCAGCCGCCTACCGTTCCCGTAACACAGTCCGACCAGTCGAGAGAAGCGGCCGGCATTTCTCCGCTTTCCTTGATCAGCGGGGCATTCGTTTCCCTGTATTCCTTTGCCCTGTCCGCCTTGTATGCTTCGATGGCCTGTTCAGGGTCCAGCGCGGCATATTCTTCTCCGAAAAGGGCAGCTGTCAGGACATTGTCCATATTGTCCAGCGCTGCTTTCTGTAGGCCGGATACCGGATACTCAGCGCTGATCCTGACTTCGAGGGCGTATTTGGAACCTTCCGCGGCCGGAAAGGAATCTTCTGAATTGTAGGTAGTTGAACTGAATTCACCATTGCAGGATGACAGCAGGCAGCCCGTGCATGCGGCAGCGACAGCAGCCATAATGGAAAGATATGAGTTTCCCATATGAATATGAATTAAAATGAATGATAAAACCTTTAAAGGTAAAACAATATTTCCGAGTTGTCAAATCTGTTTCTGCTCCGGTTCCATATGTAACTGATTTTATTTGAGATAACAGATATCGTATTGTTTTTTAAAATATTATCGCTATCTTTGCAGGCCCAAAATAGTGGGACTTAAACATAAATTTAAGATTTACAATCATTTATGCCAACAATTCAACAATTAGTTCGCAAAGGACGCGAGGTTATCGTCGAGAAGAGCAAATCTCGCGCGTTGGATGCTTGCCCTCAGAGAAGGGGCGTATGCGTGCGTGTGTATACAACCACGCCTAAGAAACCTAACTCAGCAATGCGTAAGGTTGCCCGTGTACGTCTTACCAACTCCAAAGAGGTCAACGCGTACATACCTGGCGAAGGACACAACCTTCAGGAGCACTCAATCGTACTCGTGAGAGGCGGCCGTGTGAAGGACCTTCCTGGTGTACGTTACCACATCCTTAGGGGCGCTTTGGATACGGCTGGCGTTGAGGGAAGGACACAGTCCCGCTCTCTCTATGGAGCCAAGAAGCCGAAACAGAAAGCCGCTAAGAAGTAATTATTTGTTTTTAACACCTTTAATTTTCAGTAAAAATGAGAAAATCGAAGCCTAAGAAGAGGATTCTACTTCCTGATCCCAAGTTTCATGATGTAATGGTTACACGTTTCGTGAATAACCTTATGCTCCAGGGAAAGAAGAGTATCGCGTATTCTATTTTTTACGATGCCATCGACATGGTAGGCGAGAAGATGAAAGATTCTGACAAGGCTCCTCTAGATATATGGAGGAAAGCTCTTGAGAATGTCACACCTCAGGTCGAGGTGAAGAGCCGCAGGGTCGGTGGAGCTAACTTCCAGGTGCCTACAGAGGTGCGTCCGGAGAGAAAGATTTCGCTTTCAATGAAGAACCTTATCAACTTCGCGCGCAAGCGTTCCGGCCACTCCATGGCAGAAAAACTTTGTGCAGAGATCATCGCCGCATACAACTGCGAGGGTGCTGCATTCAAAAGAAAAGAAGATATGCACAGAATGGCGGAGGCCAACAAGGCATTTGCACATTTCCGTTTCTAATCCCCAAGGAGATACACAATGGCAAGAGATCTTAAATTCACCAGAAACATCGGCATCATGGCCCACATCGATGCCGGAAAGACAACAACTTCAGAGCGTATCCTTTACTATACAGGTAAGACCCACAAGATCGGAGAAGTTCATGAAGGTGCTGCCACAATGGACTGGATGGTCCAGGAGCAGGAGCGCGGTATCACCATTACTTCAGCCGCTACCACTGCATTCTGGCATTATAAAGGGGATACTTATCAGATCAACCTGATCGACACTCCGGGCCACGTGGACTTCACCGTAGAGGTGGAGCGTTCACTGCGTGTGCTTGACGGTACCGTCGCTACTTTCTGTGCGGTAGGAAGGGTACAGCCGCAGTCTGAGACAGTATGGCGTCAGGCTGACAAGTACGGAGTTCCGAAGATTGCCTATGTCAACAAGATGGACCGTGTCGGGGCCGACTTCCTCGCCGTGGTGGACGAGATCAAGGAAAAGCTCGGGGCGCGTGCCGTTCCGATCTGCCTTCCTATCGGTGCCGAAGACAAGTTCCAGGGTATTGTTGACCTTATTGCGAATAAAGCGATTATCTACGATGGAGGCGAAGAGCTTGTGAACTATCAGGTGACTGACGTTCCGGCAGAGATGGCCGACGAGGTCGCTACCTGGAGGGAGAAACTTATCGAGGCTGCCGCCGAGTATGACGAGTCCCTCATGGAGAAGTTCTTCGAGGATCCGGACTCCATTTCAGAGGACGAGATCATCGCGGCTCTGAGAAAAGCCACCATCGACATGTCCATAGTACCTGCATGCTGCGGTTCTTCTTTCAAGAACAAAGGCGTACAGTTCCTTCTTGACGCCGTTATGCGTTATCTTCCTTCTCCGCTCGACAAGGGTGCGGTTAAGGGGACAAACCCTAAGACAGGCGATGAAGAGGAGCGTAAGCCTGAATCCAAGGAGCCGTTCTGCGCACTCGTGTTCAAGATCGCTACGGACCCGTTCGTAGGCCGCCTTGCTTTCATGAGGGCATACTCAGGACGTCTGGATGCAGGATCCTATGTACTTAATACCCGTTCTGACAAGAAGGAGCGTGTTGCACGTCTTTATCAGATGCACTCCAACAAGCAGAACCCTATCGAGTTCGTCGAAGCAGGAGATATCTGCGCTGCCGTAGGTTTCAAGGACCTCCGCACCGGAGATACAATCTGCGCAGAGAACCATCCTATTACCCTTGAGTCCATGGAGTTCCCTGATCCGGTTATCGGACTTGCAGTGGAGCCTAAGACCCAGAAGGATCTCGACAAGCTCGGAATAGCTCTTGCAAAACTTGCGGAAGAGGACCCTACATTCACTGTCAAGACAGACCATGAGACCGGCCAGACCGTCATCAGCGGTATGGGTGAGCTTCACCTCGATATCATCGTTGACCGTCTCCGCCGCGAGTTCGGTGTCGAAATCAACCAGGGCGCTCCTCAGGTCAACTACAAAGAGGCTATCACCGGTACCGTACAGCACCGTGAAGTCTTCAAGAAGCAGACCGGCGGACGCGGTAAGTTCGCTGATATCATCGTCGAAATCGGACCTGCCGATGAAGGAGTCACAGGCCTTCAGTTCATCGATGAAGTCAAAGGAGGTAACGTGCCTAAAGAGTTCATACCTTCGGTCGAGAAAGGATTCAAGTCAGCTATGGCGAACGGTGTCCTTGCCGGCTATGAGGTCCAGTCTCTCAAGGTTACTCTGAAAGACGGTTCATTCCACCCTGTCGATTCAGACCAGCTTTCATTCGAGATCTGTGCACGTCAGGCATTCCGTCATGCATGTCCTAAGGCAAAACCGGTTCTTCTCGAGCCTATCATGTCTCTCGAAGTGGTGACTCCGGAGGACTACATGGGTGATATCGTAGGAGACCTTAACCGCCGCAGGGGTCAGATCAATGCAATGGACGCCACTACGGGCGGAGCAAGGATCGTCAAGGCATTTGTCCCTCTTTCAGAGCAGTTCGGTTATGTGACTATTCTCAGAACGATTTCTTCAGGACGTGCGACCAGCACCATGACTTTCGACCACTATGCGGAAGTCCCTGCCAACATCGCCAAGGAAGTAATCGAGAAGAGCGGTTACAAGAACGTTGACGAGGACGAGTAATTAAGTACAAACGGAAAATTCGAGATTTGATATGAGCCAGAAAATAAGAATAAAACTCAAATCATTCGATCATATGCTGGTTGACAAGTCGGCAAAGAAGATCGTTGATACGGTATCTTCTACAGGAGCTCGCGTGAATGGTCCTATTCCGCTTCCTACTGACAAGAAGATATTTACTGTGAACCGCTCTACATTCGTGAACAAGAAATCACGCGAGCAGTTCGAGCTGAACTCTTACTGCCGTCTCCTCGACATTTACGAGTCTACACAGAAGACAGTAGATGCCCTGATGAAGCTTGAGCTTCCGAGCGGCGTAGAGGTCGAAATCAAAGTCTGATAAAAAAGATTTTACAGATTAGAAATTTGTTACTATATTTGCAGACCTGTCCGGTTCCTGCCAGACAGGTCTACAATTTAGCTCTTTAAAAAATAATTTCGAAGCATTCGGCATCGAAATTTATGAAGTTTGTTTTTGAGTGAGTTCAAGGCGGGCAAGTGAGGAAGAAGGGAGTTTACTTTCGTAAATGACCGCCTGACGATCGTAGCATACGAGAACTCATCGGAAGGACATTGAATTTTTTGAAGTTTCTTTTTGGTGAGTTCAAGGCGGGCAAGTGAGGAAGAAGGGAGTTTACTTTCGTAAATGACCGCCTGACGATACGAAGCCCAACGCAGAAATCACCAAAAAGAAACAAAAAAAGGTCCCATAGCTCAGTTGGTTAGTAGCACCTGACTCATAATCAGGGGGTCACAGGTTCAAGCCCTGTTGGGACCACATTAAAAATCAAGGAGTTACGATAATTTCGTAGCTCCTTTTCTTTTTGGCGCACCCCCAAACGCACCCCCGTTTTTGCAATTATACTCTCGCAGCCACTTGTCAGGTGCTTTTCCCGTATATGACGATGTCTGTTGGGGTAGAGCTGCTATGACTTTTACAGGCTTGTATACGGTCTGGTAATGGTACAAAAAGTATCTAATTCCAGATAAAATGTTATATTTGCCATATAAGCCACGGGGATTATGAAATCGAGTGACATATTAAAGGAAATCAAGCGGATAGCCAAGGAAGTTCTTCCGAAAGGAGGGCAGTTGATTCTGTACGGGTCACGTGCGAGAAATGAAGCCACTGAAGATTCCGACTGGGACTTGCTGATACTTTTGGACAAGCCGGAGATTGAGCATAAAGATTATGACAATGTGGCGTATCCTTTTGCTGCATTGAGTTGGGATGTCGGAGAACTGATAAGCCCTATTATCTATACAAAAGATGAATGGAAGAAATACTCATTCACTCCATTTTACAAGAATGTTGAAGAAGACGGAATAGTATTGGCATGAAACTGAACGAAGAAGAACGCCAGATAATGGTAAATCTGGAGTACGAAAAGGCACAGTCATTTTTTGAACAGGCAGAAAAAATTGCAGCAATGGACTTATGGGATGTCGTAGCGAACAGACTGTACTATGCAGTGTTCCACGCTGTATCTGCACTTCTAATCAAAGACGGTCATAAGGTCAACACACATAAAGGTACATTAGTGATGTTCGGACAGAATTATGTCAAGACAGGTATATTTCCGACTGATGCATCCAAACTGTATGTAAAACTCCAGATGATGAGAGAAGAAAGTGATTATAACTGTGTCTATGTCACAACTGCTGATGAAATGCAACCACTGTTTGAGCCAGTACGGGAGTTCATAGCCAAAGTCGGAAATCTGATAAAGGAATAGACCGCCGGAAATAGTTTGCAGATACGCCCTCTTGCAGAAATGCGAGAGGGTTTGTTGTATATGGATTTAGCAGATGTCAGGTACACAATGATAGTATCTATCCAAAGCGTCCCGGCACATATTTCAAGGTGAAGCAGGGGGGCTTGTCATAAAAGAACCCATAAAATGCGAAGACTGTCTCTGGGATGAACTGGAGAATAAACCTACTGATATGTTAGATGCAATACCCACAAATTCTTTTCACAGTCGGGTAAGCAGGGCTATCAATCCGTTTGTTGATAAGAATGTAATCGAACGGATTGATGCGAAAAGTTATTCACTCAATATCAGAGGTAATTTCTCTGAAAATTCTTGTTTGAAGAAAATGAAAAATTGAGAAAATATGGCGTAGGCTGGAGAATGAGAGGAAAACAACGAGATTAAGACTACTCAATTTATTGATTTACAATTATATTACTTTATGTTTAACCCAGTATCTACTGGCGTGAATATGTTAGCAATCCTGTTAGCAAAGTCATAACCCAGTCACGACAAGGCTTCATAACTCGCTGATTTCTACAGTGCGAAGCACTGCTCAGTTGGTTAGTAGCACCTGACTCATAATCAGGGGGTCACAGGTTCAAGCCCTGTTGGGACCACATTAAAAATCAAGGGGTTACGATGATTTCGTAGCTCCTTTTCTTTGCGCACCCCCAAACGCACCCCCGTTTTTGCAATTATACTCTCGCAGCCACTCGTCAGGTGCTTTTTGTTGTCCGTAGCGGGAAAAAAGAACCGAAAAAGATACGGTACTTGCTGCAAACCGTCGGCCCATAAGAAATTATGCATATATTTGCCAGTTAAAACATATAATATGAAAGGCTCAAATATTCTGAAAGAGACTTACACCAGCCTTGGGAAAGGCTCCCAGTATTTCGTATTCAAAGTCAAGAAACTCAGTTGGAAACAGTGGCTCGCGGTAGCCGTTGTCCTCCTTGTCGTAATAGGTCTTATAGTCTGGCTTTCACGTCCTGAACCGGCAGAGGAAGTCCTTCCTGTCGTCAGTACGGAGACCGTTACCACCCAGGATGTCAGGATTTACGGAGAGTATCCCGGCAACGTGCGTGCGCAGCAGTTCGTCGAGGTCCGGGCCAGGGTGGAAGGATATCTCGAGCAGATGCTCTTTGAGGAAGGCAAGTATGTAAAGAAGAACCAGATACTGTTCATCATCGATCCGCGCCAGTACAGGGCTCAGGTAGAGAGGGCGAAGGCCCTTCTGGAGAAGAACAAGGCCCTTGCCATCAAGGCCAAGCGCGACTATGACAGGATTAAGCCTCTGTATGACCAGAATGCGGCAAGCCAGCTGGACCTGGACAACGCACTCGCCGCCTATGAAAGCGCTGTAGCCGAGGTGCAGATGAGTGAAGCGGATCTTACCCAGGACGAGCTTGCCCTGAGCTATACTACGGTGCGCTCTCCGATAAGCGGCTATATCAGTGAAAGATATGTCGACATGGGAACTCTTGTCGGACCGGGCGGACAGTCTCTGCTGGCTACTGTGGTCAAGAGCGATACCGTGACCGTGGAGTTCAAGATGACGGACCTCGACTATCAGAGGAGCAAGGCGAGGAATGTGAATCTGGGACAGAAAGATTCGCTGCGCAGCTGGGATCCGTATGTGACGATTACCCTCGCGGACAAGTCGGTCTATAAATACAGGGGACTGGTGGATTTTGCCGACCCTCAGGTGGATTCCAAATCCGGGACATTCACGGTCAGGGCCGACATCCCTAATCCTGACAGGGAACTCCTGCCGGGACAGTTTACAAATGTTACGCTTCTTCTTGATATCCGGGAAGATGCCGTAGCCGTTCCTTCGAAAGCCCTGATGATCGAGAAGAGCGGAACATATATTTTCGTATTGAGGAATGACGGTGTTGCCGAGAAACGTTTTGTCGAGACAGGACCTGAAGTGGGGAACAAGACCGTTATCGAAAGGGGACTGCTGCCCGGAGAGCAGATAGTCGTCGAGGGCTATCACAAACTTACGCACGGGCAGAAGGCAATACGTGCCAATTAATACTCCTCAACGAGGATTTTTCGAACCAAAACGAAGGGGAATTTTATGAAATCTGATTTCTTCATAGACAGGCCGGTGTTCTCGACGGTCATTTCCGTCATTATCGTGCTTGTCGGCCTTATAGGACTGGTAATGCTTCCGGTAGACCAGTATCCGCCGATCGTGCCGCCGGTAGTAAAGGTGTCGGCTTCCTATCCGGGAGCCAGCGCCCAGACCGTAGCGCAGGCTGTGGCTACTCCTATCGAGCAGGAACTGAACGGTACTCCGGGCATGCTTTACATGGAGTCCACGAATACCAATTCCGGAAGTTTTTCTGCAAATATTACGTTCGATATTACCAGCAATCCCGACCTTGCGGCCGTCGAGGTGCAGAACCGTATAAAACTGGCAGAGTCCAGGCTTCCTGCCGAGGTGGTCCAGAACGGTATATCTGTCGAGAAAGAGTCCGCGAGCAGGCTTATGACCATTACGGTGCTCTCGGACGATCCCAAGTTCGATGAGATCTATCTGAGCAACTATACGACGCTTAATGTGCTGGACATGCTGCGCCGTGTGCCGGGAGTAGGAGGCGTTTCCAATGTGGGAAGCCGCTATTACGCCATGCAGATATGGGTGCAGCCGGACAAGCTGGCCAGTTTCGGCCTGACCGTAAAGGACCTGCAGAATGCATTGAAGGACCAGAACCGGGAATCTGCGGCAGGAGTCCTCGGCCAGCAGCCGATCAGCGACGTGGATATCACTATTCCGATTACTGCAACCGGCAGGCTCTCGTCTGTCAGCGAGTTTGAGAACATAGTGGTAAGGGCCGGCCAGGACGGTTCCATAATAAGGATAAAGGATGTGGCCAGGGTATCATTGGAGGCACAGTCCTATAATACGGAAAGCGGAATAAACGGACGGAACGCAGCCGTGATGAACGTCTACCTCCTTCCGGGAGCCAACGCCATGGAGGTAGCGGAGAACGTGAAGGAGACGATGGCGGAAATCAGCAAGGGATTCCCGGAAGGTATGTCCTATGATATCCCGTTCGATGTGACGTCATATATTTCGGAGTCCATCCATCATGTGTACAAGACCCTTTTCGAAGCTCTGTTCCTGGTCATTCTTGTCGTATTCCTGTCTTTGCAGAGCTGGAGGGCGACATTGATTCCCGCCATTGCGGTGCCGATCTCTCTGGTGGGTACGTTCGGAATAATGCTCATATTCGGATTCTCTCTGAATATGATGACGCTCCTGGGGCTGATCCTTGCAATCGGTATAGTGGTCGATGATGCGATAGTGGTGGTGGAGAATGTCGACCGCATAATGGAAGAAGAACACCTTTCTCCTTACGAGGCGACCAAGAAGGCGATGAGCGGTATCGGAAGTGCTCTCATAGCGATGTCTCTTGTGCTTTGTGCGGTGTTTGTCCCTGTAAGTTTCCTGTCCGGCATTACCGGACAGCTTTTCAGACAGTTTACCGTGACGATTGCCGTTTCGGTAATCATTTCTACGATTGTGGCCCTTACTCTGAGTCCTGTGATGTGTTCGCTGTTCCTGAAACCGCATGATCCGGGCAAGAAAAAGAACATCGTCTTCAGGAAAATAAATGACGCTCTCGCAAAAGGCAACACTTTCTATGGAAGGATGATCCACGCCAGCCTGCATCATGGCCGCAGGATGTTCGCTTTCTTCGGCATCGCCATAATCGGAATATGGGCCCTTGGCAAGATCGTCCCTACGAGTTTTATCCCGAAGGAGGACCAGGGGTATTTTACAGTTGAGCTGGAACTTCCTGTAGGCGCCACACTGGAAAGGACGCGGGAGGTGACGGACAGGGCGATGGCCTTTCTCCTCAGGCAGCATGACATACAGTATGTCCTGAACGTGACAGGATCCAGCCCGAGGCTCGGTACCAATCAGGGGAACAGCTATATGACCGTAATCATGAAGCCTTGGGATGAACGCAAGGAAACCGACATAGAAAAGACGATGCAGCTTATCCGGGATTCCCTTTCCGTATATCCTGAGAGCAAGGTGTATATCAGTACTCCGGCCGTCATCCCCGGACTCGGTACGACCGGTGGTTTCTCGATGGTCCTGGAGACCAGGGGAGACGCCACTTACGAACAGCTTCAGGCGGCATCGGACACGCTGCTTTACTATGCTTCCCAGAGAAAGGAGCTTACCGGCCTTTCTTCCGGCCTGCAGAAGGATATACCGCAGCTTTTCTTCGATGCAGACAGGGACAAGATACAGCTTCTCGGGGTGCCTCTGTCGGATGTGTTCTCTACATTGAAGACGTTCACCGGGTCCCAGTATGTCAACGACTTCAACATGTTCAACCGTGTCTACAGGGTATACGTACAGGCGGAACAGCCGTACAGGGCGCATCAGGGCAATCTCGGACTGTTCTTTGTCCGCAGTTCCTCTGGAGCGATGATCCCGGTGACTGCGCTCGGAACGACGGAATATACCACAGGTCCCGGAACAATCAAGAGGTTCAATATGTACTACTCCGCGACAATCAACGGAGAGCCTGCGCACGGGACAAGTTCCGGACAGGCCATGTCTATTCTGGAGGACATAGTGGACGAACATCTTCCGGACAATATCGGAATAGAATGGAGCGGCCTGTCATATCAGGAAAAGAAGGAAGGGGGCCAGACAGGGCTCGTACTGGGTCTGGCGCTTCTGTTCGTCTTCCTGTTTCTTGCCGCCCAGTATGAGAGCTGGTCGATACCCGTCGCGGTAATACTGTCCCTGCCTATTGCCATTTTCGGAGCCTATCTCGGAGTCTGGGTATTGGGGATGGAGAGCAATATCTATTTCCAGATCGGACTTGTCATGCTTGTCGGGCTTGTCGCGAAGAATGCCATACTTATCGTGGAGTTCGCGAAAGAGGAGGTCGAAAAAGGGAAGCCTCTCGAGGAGGCGGCCATAACGGCAGCCCATCTGAGGTTCCGTCCTATCGTGATGACTTCTCTGGCCTTTATATTGGGTATGCTGCCTCTGGTGTTTGCAACGGGACCGGGATCCGAAAGCCGGCAGAATATAGGTACGGGAGTCTTCTTCGGAATGCTGGTGGCCATAACGGCAGGTATTGTATTCGTCCCGTTCTTTTTCGTATGGATTTATAAAATGAAAAGGAAACTTGCTTCCAGGAAACGCAGAAAAATGAATCTGCCGGGCACAGGGGCTGCGGTCATAGCCTTGGTGCTCATGACAGGGGTTTCGGTATCTTCATGCTCGCCTGCAAAATACTGTGCAGAACCCGAGCTCGACCTTCCGGACCGGTATACCGTATCGAGCGGTGTCGATTCAGCTACCGTGGCGGATATGGAATGGTGGAAGGTATATGCCGATACGACATTGCAGAAACTGATTTCGGATGCGCTGGAGTACAACAAGGATATGCTAATTGCGGCCGAGCGTGTGCGGGAACTTGAGTACAGGTACAGGATCCAGCGTTCTGATCTTTGGCCGGCCATTTCTGCGGAGGCTTATGCGGATAATGAGTATAACAACTATGGAGGGGATGAGCCCGAACCTGATGATCCGGAGCTCGGCCCGAAACTTTCCCTCAGCTGGGAAATAGATCTGTGGGGACATTTGCGCTGGGCAAGCCGGGAGAAACTTGCAGAGTACCTTTCCGGCGTCGAGGCCCGCAGAGCGCTTAAAATGACCCTTGTGGCCGATGTCGCCAGGGCATATTTCGAACTTCTGGCACTGGACAATGAACTGAACATCGTCCGAAGGACTCTCAATACCCGCCAGGCCGCGGTCAACAAGGCAAAGCTCAGATTCGACGGGGGACTTACCTCCGAGGTGCCTTATCAGCAGTCTCTTGTGGAGCTGGCTTCCACTGCTTCTCTGGTCCCTGACCTGGAGGCCAGGGTAGCCATGAAGGAAAGCGAACTGGCTTTCCTGACAGGATCCTATCCACGCGCCATTGAGAGGGGGAGGGCTCTGCTCGAACTTTCATATGGCAGGGAAATTCCTCTGGGTGTGCCGTCCCAGCTTCTTGAGCGCAGGCCTGATATCAGGGCTGCGTATCAGGATCTGCTTGCAGCCCAGGCTGCTGTAGGAGTCGCCCAGGCCGAGCGCTTCCCGACTTTTACTATAGACCTGTCGGGCGGACTTGAGAGCAATTCGTTCCTGGACGTGCTGAAGTCCCCGTTTTATTATGCGGCGGCATCGCTGGCTTCGCCCGTATTCGCTTTCAGTAAAAAGAAGTCTCAGCTCAAGGCGGCGGTTTCCCGGTATAACCAGTCGAGATATGAGTATGAGAAGACTGTCATGCAGGCTTTCAGGGAAGTTTATAATGCGTCCGTGAACTTTACGTCCGCGAGGAAGAATTCAAGCCTGAAGTTCGACCTGCAGGAAGCCACGCGCAAATATGTAAGTCTGACGACAAGCCAGTATATAAGAGGAGCGATCAGCTATCTGGATTTTCTGGATGCCCAGCGTGCATACTTCGATGCCCAGGTGGAGCTGAGCAACGCTATCATGAACGAGCATCTGGCTCTGGTCGACATGTACAAGGCGCTTGGCGGGGGATGGTAGCGGCTTTTTTATTCCGGGTTTCAAATAAAAAGCCGATAAATTTCATATCGTAAGCAATATTGACTACATTTGTGGAAAATTTCTAAGCTATGGACTTCAGTACTACCCATAAGGCACATCCCTGGCATGGGATTAACCTTGGAAAAGATGCACCCGACGAGGTGACTGCTTTCATTGAAATAGTTCCGACGGATACGGTCAAATATGAAGTGGACAAAGAGTCCGGTTACCTTTCGCTTGACCGGCCCCAGAAATTTTCTAACATAGTGCCTTCTCTCTACGGCTTTCTGCCGAGGACATACTGCAGTACCAGAATGGCGGAACTTACAAACAAGGCCCTGGCCCGATATGACGTGGAAGGCGACGGCGATCCTCTCGACATATGCGTCCTGACGGAAAAGGATGTCACCCATGGAGATATCATAGTGAAGGCCCATCCTATCGGGGGACTGAGGCTTTTGGATCATAACCAGGCGGATGACAAGATCATAGCCGTCCTGAAAAATGATGCTGTCTACGGCGCCTATACTGACATCGACCAGCTTCCCAAGGATATCATACGCCGGCTTGTCCATTATTTTACGACATACAAGGATATCCCGGGAGATAATGCCAAGCGAATGGTCTTCATAAACATTTACGGACCGGACGAGGCAAAGGACGTTATCCGCAGGTCAATGGAAGACTACCGGGACTATATCTCCACTCACTGATGTCACCGGAGGATCAGGAGAACAGCAGGAGGATCAGTTGGGCGGTTATCACCCTGACGAAAATCGCCAGAGGATAGACGGTGGCATATGCTACGGAAGGTTCGTCTCCCTTTACTGTGGAGTTGGCATAGTTGAGGGCCATCGGGTTGGCCATGCTCCCGCACAGCATTCCGACATTGCGGGCATAATCCACCTTGAAGAATTTCCCGGCGACAATCCCTACGACCATTACCGGTATCAGCGCCAGGGCAAAACCGAGCACTATCCACAGCAGTCCTTCCCTGCAGAATACAGTCTCGAAAAAGTGCTCTCCTGAGGCGAGTCCGAGACCTGCCAGATAGGTGGTTATCCCGAACTGGCGTATCATCAGGTTGGCGCTTTGTGTCGTATATGTTGTAAGATGGAATCTCGGACCGAAGGCGCCCATGAGGATGCCTACTATGATTGGCCCGCCTGCAAGACCGAGTTTTATCGGCATGCTCATCCCCGGAATCATTATCGGGACGGCCCCGAGCAGAAGTCCGAGCACCAGACCGATGAAAATCGCTATGAGGTTGGGGTTGTTGAGTTCTTTGGCTTCGTTCCCGAGAATCTTGCTGCAGTTGTCGATAGCCTTCGATTCCCCTACGATAGTAAGCCGGTCTCCCGTCTGGAGTCTCAGGGCAGGGGAGGCCACCAGGTTTATTCCGGCCCTGTTCACCCTGGTTATGTTGATGCCATAGGCATTCCTGAGCCTCAGCGAGCCGAGCTTGACTCCGTCCATCTTGCTGTTGGTGACCAGCACATGCCTGGAGACCAACAGACTGTCTATCGCATTCCAGTCGATGTCCGGCCTGTTCCAGTCCGTGTCTTCCTGTTCCCCGAAAATTGTCTTGATGCTTCCCACCTCGCTTTTGCCTGATATGATCAGAAGATGGTCGTTTTTCTGGATTACCGTATCCGAAGTGGGGATCGTTACCTTTCCGTCGTGCCATGCCCTGGAGATGACGAAGTGCATGTCCAAAGGGAGCATTATTTCCTTGATTGTCTTTCCGTATACGGCAGGGTTGCTGACATGGTATTCACCGACATATGTCTTGTCATCGTGGTTTCCCGAAGCCTTCTCGGAGTCTTTCGCAAACATCTTTTTCAGCATTATTATCGCCAGGATAACCCCGATTACCCCTAAGGGATAGGCTACCGCACAGGCCAGGGCCATCCTCGTGACCTCTATGCTGTCATCCGGGCGGACCTGCAGAATGGCCTGCTGGGCGGCGCCGAGCATCGGAGTGTTTGTGACAGCTCCGGAAAGAAGCCCCATCAGGTCTGAAAGTGAAATGTTTGTCGTCCAGCTCAGTACCAGGGTGCATATGAGTCCGACGGCTATCAGTGCGAGAGACATCATGTTGAGCTTTACCCCTCCTTTTTTCAATGAAGAGAAGAAACCCGGCCCTACCTGCAGTCCGAGGGTGTAGACAAATATGATAAGCCCGAAATTCTGGGCGAAATCGAGCATGTCCTGATTGATTTTCAGCCCGAAATGACCTGCCAGGATACCTATGAAGAAAACGAACGTAACGCCGAGCGAAATCCCTAAAAACTTGATCCTTCCCAGATACAGTCCGACGGCGCAGACCAGGGAAAGTACTATTACAGCCTGTATGACAGACGGCTCGAAGAATATTTCCTGAATAAAATCCATTGTCCTTCAGATTCGAGAAAACAGGTCAATACAATATTAGCCCGAGTACGCCCCCGGCAATGATGGTCAGAATAGGGCTGGCTTTTCCCCACCAGGATGCGGCAAATGCGGCTGCAAACAGAACCCAGCTTTTCCAGTCCGGAAAGTTTTCAGGGGTTACGAGTATTACTGCCGCCGCTCCGATGAGGCCGGCAACGACAGGCTTCAGCCCGGTAAGGACTCCCTCCATGGTGTGGTTGTTCTGGAATTTGTTATACATTTTGCAGATGCCGAGCACCAATATGAAAGAAGGCAGCACTACTGCGGCAGAGGCCGTGAACGATCCGAGAATACAGACAAATTCGGACGCCCCGTTCTGCTCCAGTACGCTATAGCCGATATATGTGGCGCTGTTGATTCCGATAGGTCCCGGGGTCATCTGGGAGATTGCGACGATATCGGTAAACGTCTGCTCGTCGATCCAGCCGTGCACGGACACTACCTGAGCCTGGATAAGCGACAGCATTGCATATCCTCCGCCTATCGTAAACAGGCCTATTATGAAAAAAGTCGTGAATAACTGGACGAATATCATTCCAAGTCTCTCCTTTTACGGCTTTCCCTGTATTTGACCAGAGAATATGAAACGATTATGGTTACAATCAATATATATATAGGTGACACTTTAAGGAACGCCACCAGCAATATTGTCGCAGCTGACATCGCCCACATCCACCATGTCCTGTCCGATTTCCTGGCCATCTGAAGCATCGGGACAGCTATCAGGGCGACCACGACAGGCCTTATCCCCTGGAATATCCTTATTACGAGAGGATGATCCTGGAATCCGGTGAAAGCCATTGCGATGACCAGGATTATCAGGAACGGGGGCGTGATGCTGCCCAAAGTCGCTACAATGCTTCCCATCGTACCTTTCAGCCTGTATCCTACAAAAATGGAAATGTTTACGGCCAGAAGGCCCGGAGCCGACTGTGACAGCGCGATAATGTCAGGGAAATCCTCCTCTTTCATCCATCCTTTCTTCACGATTTCATTTTTAATCAGTGGAATCATGGCGTAGCCTCCACCGATGGTAAAGGCTCCTATCTTTGCAAATGTGCTGAAAATCTGTAGGTAAGATGTCATGGGAAAATCCCGGTTTTCTGGTAAGTGAGGTTTCCGGATGCAAAGGTGGAAAAATATTTTAAAAAAAACGAGAAAAAATTTGGAGAGTTGAAAAAAGTCCGTATCTTTGCAGCCCGTTTGAGAAATAACGGCAGTTGTTTGAAAATATTGAAAGACTAAAGTACAAGCAGAAAAGTACCAAAACAATGAGAGAGCGTTAATTTCTTTTGAGAATATTAGAATCAATCGAAGCTAGGAAATAAAACAAATGAATATACAAAGAAGAGTTTGATCCTGGCTCAGGATGAACGCTAGCGGCAGGCTTAACACATGCAAGTCGAGGGGCAGC
>CALVAJ010000001.1 GCA_944325505.1 uncultured Bacteroidales bacterium | reverse complement strand
AGATCAAGGGCACGCTGACCGGAGGGAGTTCTGATGCGGAAGGGAATTATTCAATCCTTGTGGCGGATGACGCCGTACTGGTATTCTCTTCTATCGGGTACCAGTCCCAGGAGATTGAAGTCGGCGGGAGGTCTTCAATAGACGTAAGCCTGCATCCGGATTCCGAAATGCTCGACGAGACGATTGTCGTGGCTTACGGAACATCGACGAAGGCGTCATTTACAGGTTCTGCATCAATGGTGGGAACTGAATCCATTGAAAGGAAGGTGACGACGAATGTTACTAACGCATTGGCAGGAACTACGCCTGGAGTGCAGCTCATTTCTTCAAGCGGTGACCCCTCTTCAAGTGCTCCTACAATCCGTATCCGCGGTATCGGTTCGATGACTGCCAGCAGTTCTCCTCTGATTATCGTTGACGGGATTCCTTATGAAGGAGCCATTTCCGATATCAATCCTAACGATGTGGAATCCATGTCCGTGTTGAAAGATGCATCGGCTTCGGCCATTTACGGACATAGGGGTGCCAATGGCGTTGTCATAATCACCACCAAGAAGGGTTCCTCAGGAGAGGCTCAGGTCAAGTTTGATGCAAAATGGGGGTCTAACTCGCGTCTGGTTCCGCAGTATGATGTCATTACAGACCCTGCGACATACTATGAGACGCATTATAAGATGATGTTCAACAGCTATTACTATGCCGGTTATTCTGCTGCTGAAAGTTATGCGTTTGCTGACAAGAACCTCTTTAACGAGAATAACGGCGGACTCGGCTATCAGGTATTTACAGTACCGGAAGGTGAAAAATTCATAGGTACGAATTTCAAACTGAATCCTAAAGCCACGCTCGGATACAGCGACGGCCAGTACTATTATACTCCGGACGACTGGTATGATGAGGCGTACCATAATTCCTTCAGACAGGAGTACAATGTTTCGGTAAGCGGCTCGAAAGACAGGTTCAACTACTATGCGAGCGCAGGTTTCCTGGATGACGGCGGTGTCGTTGCCAATTCCAACTACAAACGTTACACAGGCCGTATCAATGCCGACTATCAGGTAAAGGACTGGATCAAGGTCCTGACTAACATGAGCTACTCCCATTCTGATTCCCAGGTGCCTTCGTATTCGAGCACATACGGTTCTTCCGGCAATATATTCTATATCGCTAACATGGTAGGTCCGATATATCCGCTCTATGTCAGGGATGCCTCCGGAAACATCATGTACGAAAACGGGATGAAGGTATATGACGCCAACCAGACCAATTTCAAGCGTCCGGGTATCGTCGGCAATGCGATCAGGGACAATGAAGTCAACAGGAGACAGCTCTATGCCGATGTCCTTATAGGCAAATGGGGAGTGGTGCTCACTCCTGTCAAGGGCCTTACGGTATCTGCCAACCTCGGTGCGACAGTGGACAATACCCGAGCCAACTATCTTTACAGCGCATTGGGTTCATCAAGCAGCACTGACGGGTCGGCATACGTCATGCACCAGAGGCTCTTCACTGTCAACCAGCAATATCTGGCCGAGTACAAGACCGATTTCGGCGGCTCGGTTCACAATTTCGATGTCCTTGCCGGTTATGAAAGGTATACGAATACGACACAGGTTGTCGAAGGTCAGAACGACCATCTGTTCAACCCTAATGTCGGCGAGCTCGGCAATGCCGACGGAACCACGAACAAACAGGTAAGTTCGTCTACATCCAGGTATATGACGGAAGGTATCCTGGCGCGTGTACAGTATGACTATGCCGGCAAATACTTTGTCAGCGGATCATATCGCCGTGACGCATCTTCAAAATTTGCAAAAGGACACCGCTGGGGTAACTTCGGCTCTGTGGGAGCCGCCTGGCTTCTCAGTGAAGAAAACTGGCTTAAAGGAGTGGATGCAGTGGATATGCTGAAACTGAAAGTCAGCTACGGTATCCAGGGTAATGACAACCTTCCCGGAAACTTCCCGTATTCCGACCAGTATACCCATTCATATAATGAGGATACTGGAGAATACAGTCTGACAATGAGCTACAAGGGAAATCCCGACCTGACATGGGAGACATCCAAGTCTTTCAATGTAGGAGTCGATTTCGAGTTTTTCGGAGGATATCTGAACGGAACGGTCGAATGGTTCAACCGCAAGACAGAGGATCTGCTCTATTCGAAGCCTGTACCGCTTTCTTCCGGTAATCCTACGGGGCTCTTCCCCGTGAATGTCGGTTCTATCAGGAACAGCGGAGTGGAACTTTCCCTCGACGGCAATATCTTCAACACAA
This sequence comes from uncultured Bacteroidales bacterium, assembly GCA_944325505.1. Lineage (GTDB taxonomy): Bacteria > Bacteroidota > Bacteroidia > Bacteroidales > UBA932 > Cryptobacteroides. The sequence goes on along the minus strand of CALVAJ010000001.1, from coordinate 251,851 downwards.
AGAACGTCGTGTGGTCATGGAATCTCAACCTCAGCCACTATAAGAACACTATCCTGTCTCTGGACGCAGATGTCGCCGAGAACGGTATCAGGTACAGCAATGCAATCTATAAGGTCGGCGGATCACTTTATGACGCATACCTTTATAAATACGCAGGTGTGGACAGGGAAACAGGTGTCGCCCTCTACTACAAGGAAGTAACGGATGAAAAAACCGGAGCCACGAGAATAGAGACTACGGAAAACTTCTCGGAGGCTACACAGTTCGAGGTAGGTTCGGTGCTGCCTAAAGTGTACGGCGGATTCGGCACATCGTTGTATCTGTACGGGTTCGATCTTTCGGCACAGTTCTCATTCCAGCTCGGAGGCCGCTACTATGACGGATCATATCAGGCTCTTATGCATACACAGAGTTCTCCGGGAACGGCATGGCATAAGGACGCCCTGAAGGCATGGACTCCTGAAAACAGGGATACCGACGTTCCACGTCTGGACGGTGATACCCAGGTGGCACAGAGTGCTGTCGACAGATTCCTTATCAGTTCCAATTATCTCAGCATAAATAATGTGACCGTAGGCTATACATTCCCTGAGAAATGGATGAAGAAAATCAAGGTAGCTTCATTGAGAATATACTTCTCCGGTGACAATCTCGCTCTTGTGACAGCCCGCAAAGGTATCGACCCGAGATATTCCATGGGCATCGGTTCATATACTTCAGGGTCAGGACTCAACACCGGTTCATACTCTGCAATGAGAACTATTACGGGTGGTATAACACTTACATTCTAACACTGCATTAAAGAATATGACAATGAAATCCAACAGATATTTTTTGATAGGCTGTGCCGGACTTGCCATGGCTTCCTGCACAAGCATGGATGAAATCAATCTGGAGAGCGGTACAATCCTGAGCGAACAGCTTCAGGAAACGTATGTGGTCGCTCCTGAGCGGGCGGAGGCGGAGTTCGCAGGTATGTTCACGAGGCTCGGCAAGCCGCTTACCGTATTCGGAACAACCTCAGACCGCCCGGATGACTTCGGCTTTATCGCAATGGCCTATTCCAACGACATCGAAGGTGCGGATATGGTTGTTGTCAACAATGACTATAACTGGTTCTCGACTTGCGGCGAATACTCTTCGCGAAATGCCGACTATGCCAACCCTTACATCCGTTATAAGGCTCCGTACAATACTATAGGAGACGCCAACAGCATTATTTCTACGTTCTCTGGAATCGAAGGCCCGGATGCCCTCAACAAGGTAGCCCAGGCCCGTGCCCTCAGGGCATATGCCTACCTTTCGATAGCTCCTGCTTTCCAGTTCAGGTATGAGACTTCCGCCGACAAGCCGTGCGTTCCTCTCGTGACCGAAGAGACGGTCGACTTTACCAACAACCCAAGGGCTACGGTAGAAAAGATATACGGGCAGATCTTGTCTGACCTGACATTCGCCATAGAAAATCTTGCCGGTTATGACCGTGGCGGAAACAAGATGTATATCGACCAGCAGGTGGCTTACGGTCTTCGTGCCCGCGCATATCTGAACATGGGCAAGTGGGCTGAAGCGGCGGCGGATGCGGAGAAAGCGGCAGAAGGATATACCCCTGCAAGCATTGCAGATGTTTCAAAACCGAGTTTCTACAATATCGCCGATGCCAACTGGATGTGGGGATATGACATGACTTCCGATATCGCACTTATCGAACCTATGGCGACATCTTCATCCTGGATAGGCTCATTCTCCGGAATAGGATATGCTGCAGGAGCGCAGTGCTATGCACAGATCAATGTGTTGCTGTACGATAAGATTTCCGATACCGATGTCCGCAAGGGCTGGTGGGTCGATGCGGATCTCCATTCGCCTCTTCTTGAAGGACTTACATGGGGTACGGCAACAGGTCAGGATATAGCTCCTTTGAGGATACAGGATGTCAAGGAAGCCTTTCTCCCGTATACGAATGTAAAGTTCGGCGCCAGGTCTATCGGGACCACTACGAATGACGAGGATTTTCCTCTGATGCGCGTAGAAGAAATGCTTCTGATCCAGGCTGAAGGATATGCCAAGAGCGGAAAGGAACAGGAGGCCCGCAAGATCCTTGAAGATTTCGTGAAGACTTACAGGGATCCTGAGTACAGCATTCCTTCGAACCGGACACTGGCTGATGAAATCTGGTTCCAGAGAAGGGTGGAACTCTGGGGTGAAGGCTTCGGAGTATTCGATGCCAAACGTCTTGGCAAACCGGTCGTAAGATTCGTTGAGGGCAAGGATTCCAATTGGCCTGATGCCTTCAGGTTCAACCTTGCCGCCGATGATCCTTGGCTGCTTATGAGATTCCCTCAGGATGAAATGAATACCAATTTCGGCATAGTGGACAACGAAGGCGGAACAATGCCACAGACAGGGGCCGGAGCAAGTCTTAAAGACGGTGTGACCGACTAATCATTAATCGCATGCAATCATGAAAAATCCAGTTAGATTTACATATTTGATGACAGCGGCAGCCTTTGTGCTTGCTGCCGCTTGTACCCAGGTAGAAGAGTATCAGCCTGGAGATCCTGATGTGGAAGGATGCTACGGCGTATTCTTTCCTGAGCAGGAGGCATCCGAGAGCCTTGAAATCGATCCGGCCGATCCTTGTGAAATCGAGGTTACCGTGGCCAGGAAACTTACGGAAGGTGCCATACAGGTCCCGTATGAGATTGTAAATAACACCGATGACATTTTCAAGGCAACGCCTATCGAGTTCGAGGACGGACAGGCGGAGACTACATTTACAGTCAGCTTTGACGGTGCGAAAGAAGGGGAGCCGTATTCTTGCGAAATTCATGTTACCGATCCGCAGTATGCTTCAAAATACTCTTCCGGTTCTTCCTACTTCACGATTAATGTTACCCGAGTAAAATGGGAGAATATAGGAAAAGCAAAGTATACTGACAGTTTCTTCTTTGAAAAAGAGTATGAAGTAGAAATAGAACAGAGCCAGAGCAACAAGAACCAGTTCCGTCTGCTTAACCCGTATAAGGCGGCATACGATCAAGGGGAAGACAATCTCCTTGATTCCGGAGAACCGTCGGACGACTTCCTTACATTTGAGGTAATGGTAAAAGGTCAGGAATATAGAGGGGTTACATGTACACTTGATAATCTTGTGATATTCGGAACTTATAACACCGGAACTTTGGCCGATGATAACTATGCAGTGTCTTTGTATCATCCGTCCGCATTATCGGCAGATGTGAATACATGGGCATATAATAAGGTTGTCAGCTATCAGGACCCGGCAGAGAATAGCGGCGATATCTTGCCTGGCAAGGTTCAACTTGCTCCATATTATATAAAACCTACTGGTTATGGATGGAACTATTCGACTATGGATGATGTTATTACCATCATTTTCCCTGGTTATGAAGTCATTGATGCTACCCTTAAACTTACTGCCGGTGTTGCGACTGACGGTTCCCTTCCTGTGAAATTCACTCTCGGTGAAGATGTGACATCCGTAAAATACGCAGTATATGAAGGAGAACTGAGCAATTCTGCAGTTACAGAGAAAGTCGAGGCTATTGACGAAGGGACGGAAACAGACGTCAGGACAGTGGAGGAAAGCGGATCGGTATCGTTGTCCGATCTCGGGGAGACAGGCGTATATACATTGGTTGCTGTCGGTTATGACAAGGCCGGGGAAATGCTGGCAAGTACATCTCTGGTGTTAAGTTATCTTGCTGCAGGTGACAGCAATCCGGTCGTTGTAAATGCTCTTGTCATGACGAATGACAGGCAGGTTACCGATGAGGCAAACAGCGAAAATTCCGTTGAATTCCATATCTACGGGACAGATATAGTATCGGCGCATTTCGGACTTTTCCTTACCAAGGATTATGCTGCAGACCCTGATGCTCTCAAAGAGCAGCTCAGGAAAAAGACTCCTGCTACGGCAGAAGAACTTGCATCGGTCAATGGAGCAGGCGGACTTTCCGGACTTCTTACCGGCCTCAGACCTGGGACAAATTATACTTTCCTTGTTCTGGCATCAAACGGATATGAAGAAAAGTTCATTGAAAGAGAAGTGACAACAGAAGGCGAATACAATGTCCTTAACGAAGAGTTTACACTCAATGATCTGGGTACAGTTTCTCAGAAATCAGACTATTTTGGGACCTGGAATTTCTATGCCGATAAAGACGGTTCAGGAAGAGTCGCGATCGACCCTGTGACTATCAGCGAGGCGGAAGACGTCAGTGATGAATATGGAGAATATGATCTGGTGTCAGTGGCAGGGATGTTTACGAGCGCCGGCAAGAGCCTGGGATTCGACGGTGCCACCGACTTCGAGTATTATGAAGGCTTCATCTATACGTTTACCAATGATTATGCCCCTGTAAGCGCACAGCTGGAAGAAGGGGCGGAGCCGACCACATTATATCCTACGCTTTCTTTCGGACATACTTCCGGGGAGTACCTTCCTTTGCCTGAAGTATTTATCGGAGGCTTTTTCGGAGACTATGGCCTGATTCCTTTCGTAAGTTCCGGCCTTTATGATGATGCACTTGCTGCACAAGGAATTACAGGTGAATTTGCAACAATGCGTCTTGACATGTATGCAGATGCCGGCCATCAGCAATTTGTCGGTGCCGTTGTGGAGTACAGCGATATGATATTTGCTGATCCTGAAAGGTATCCGTTCCCTGAAAAAGATGACGCACCTGCCGTCGAGTCATCACGCAATGTACTCGGACAGCTTTCGTCATCCCTCTCAGGAGAACGCAGGAACTATGTCGAAACGGATTCCGGATATGTCAGGTCGAGGATAGACGGCCTCCGTTCTGCAGAAATCACCTTCCGGGACTACACCAATGTCGCAAGAAACATAAGGATAGAGAGGGAAGTTTCTTCCGTACATTTTGAAGCGGAGCCTTATGAGGGGAATGTAATTCCGGCTGCCGGTCTTGTCAAAGCGGATATGAGACTGAAATAATTCAGAACCGATAAAGAAAAGGTGTGCCGGATATTGGTTCAGGCACACCTTTTTTTAATTTTGCACAAATAACACTGACTTATGGCTCGAAACATATTTATACTGTTCCTGTGTTCGGCATTGCCGCTGTTTGCTGGCTGCAGCGGACTGATTGCGGAATACGAATCCGGCAATATGCAGAACAGGGACGGAAATCCTTACGGTAAAATTATCAATACTTCAGAATCGGCATCGGCCGGCTCCCTGCTTGTCTATACCGGAGGTGATGTTACGGAAAAGGAACTTTCGGATGCGGTAGTGCAGGCTCTGGGAGAAGGGACAAGGGCAGAAAGGGTATTCAGCCTTTCTTCAGGTGATATCGAGACCTCCCGCAGGTACAACCTGCACCGATGGTATCAGGTGTGGCTTCCGGACGGGACCGATGTCGGCCGCGCCGCTTCGGAACTGTCAGGACTGGATGCCATACAGAAAATACAGTTCAATACATTAATGAAAAAAGCTTCGGATTGCCGCTCCTTCCCTGCTCCGACAATGATGACAAGGGCGGGAGTCAAGCAGGCCGGTGCTGCAAATTTCAATGACGTGTATCTGCCGTACCAGTGGCATTATCATAATTCAGGAGATAAAACCATAGCATCTACTGCATATGCCGGGGCAGATATCAATGTAAAGGATGCCTGGAGGCTTACTGCCGGAGATCCGGACATAATAGTCGCTGTCGTGGATGAAGGCGTACAGTCCGATCATCCTGATCTGGCGGCCAACATGTGGGTCAATTCCGATGAAATACCAGGCAACGGAATAGATGATGACGACAACGGGTATGCAGATGACATTTACGGATATAACTTTGTCTCAGGCGGCCAGGTAAAATGGAGTACGGACGGGAATACGGGGCACGGCACCCATGTGGCAGGGACTGTAGCGGCAGTCAATGGTAACGGGACGGGAGTGTGCGGTATAGCAGGGGGAACTGGCCGGTCCGATGGAGTAAGGATTATGTCCTGCCAGATATTTGACGGATTTGAAGGCGGGGATGTGGCCACTACGGTGAAGGCAGTGAAATACGCTGCCGATAACGGGGCATGTATCCTGCAGTGTTCGTACGGACTGTCTGCAGGCTCGGTTGCTTCAGACGGCAGTTATGCAGAGATTTATGGCGCAGAACGGGATGCCTACCTGTATTTCATGAATAAAAGCAACTGTCCGGAAGTAATGGACGGAGGCCTGCTGATTTTTGCCGCCGGCAATGAAGGCGCTGCAATGTCTGCCTATCCTGGCGCATACAATGAATTCATTTCAGTTACATCGATTGCCTCTGACGGGCTTCCTGCGTATTACACCAATTATGGCCCGGGCTGCAATGTCGCGGCTCCGGGCGGGGAATACAATACCGGAGCAGTCTACTCAGACTACAGTATGGTGCTTTCTACAATGCCGACAGAGTCCCTTCAGCAGTATGATGAGACCGGAAAACCCATTCCGGGGTCATTCAGCGCTACGGATTACGGATATATGCAGGGAACTTCAATGGCATGTCCGCATGTCTCAGGAGTGGCGGCTCTCGGAGTATCGTATGCAAAGAAGCTCGGCAAGCATTTTACCCGCGAGGAGATGGTCTCCATGCTGCTGACTTCAGTTAACGACGTCGACTCCAGATTGTTGGGCGGTCAGAAGCAGATAGCGGACGGTGCTCCTGTCCAAATGCATCCTTACTATAAGAATATGGGGACGGGGTATATTGACGCATGGAAATTCCTTATGCAGATTGAGGGCACTCCGTGGCTGACAGCCAGGACCGGAGAGCCGAACAGTCTTGACCTTAAGGCATATTTCGGAGACGGGGCATCTGCCATGACATTTCTCGGAGTGGATATTTCAGATGAGGACATGGCCGCGATAGGACTTGAGGAAAAACCTGAAATCAACAAATATAACGGAAAACTCAAGCTTACTCCGACAAAGGCAGGCGCCGCATGTATGACAGTCAGAGCCATTGCCGGCGGGAATGTGACCGGCGGCGGAGATGCTATCGGGGGAATGGAGATTTCCAAAAAGGTTTCCGTGATTTCCAGGAGTGTCAGGTCTGACAATGGTGGCTGGCTTTAATCGATTCTATCATGAAAAATATATTATATCCGGTTTTGGCCATATTTCTGGCCTTTGTATGCGCAGCATGTTCAAAACAGGACAGCGCTCCGTCCCTCGATATATCCGGCGAATGGCATCTTGTCTCTGCCGGTGATTTGCCAATGGCTTCGATAGATGTCTATGTCTCTTTCGGGAAAGGGACTTTCGATTTGTACCAGATGCTCGGCGAAGGGCGCTACCGGCATTATGGCGGCACATATTCCGTTCAGGGGGATGTGATGACAGGCCAATATTCTGACGGAGAACCTCTCGGCGGCGGGTCATATACAGTAAGCTTAGAATCTGATAACAGTACATTGACTTTAATCCCTCAGAATGATCCTGACGAGATTTCAGTGTATGAGCATGCTGTTATTCCGAATGAAGTAATTGGCAACGCCATTGAAACAAAATCTCTAATTGATAACGAAAGGAGGATGCTTTGATTTGCAACTATTGACGTTGCCGGTTTTATATAGGTTTAGAGAGGCTGCAGTCAGGATTGTATTCTGATAACAGCCTCTTGTTTATAGATTACTCGGCATTTTCCGAAAGTGGTGGTCCCTGCCTCGAATGGACATATCGGTGGATTATAGGATTTACAACGTTTTTCAGACGGTAATTTTCATAACCGGGAAAAAATCCGTTAATTTGTAAAGATATGCCTGCGAACAGGAACGTCAGGCGGATATTCATTTGTTTAAATGGAACCGGATTATGGAACAGACACGCAGATACCCGATAGGAGTGCAGTCATTCGAGAAGATACGGGAAGGAGGCTTCCTGTACATAGACAAGACGGCACTTGTTTATGATCTGGTGACTTCGAACACCATCTATTTCCTGAGCCGCCCGCGCCGGTTCGGGAAGAGTCTCCTGGTGACCACGCTCGAGGCGTATTTCTCCGGAAGGAAGGAACTGTTCCGGGGTCTGGCGATGGAGTCTCTGGAGAAGGACTGGACGGAGTATCCTGTACTGCACTTCGACTTCAGCGGGACGAAGTATTTCAGCACGGGTGATCTGGAGGGACAGCTGCGGATACAGCTGTCACGTATGGAGGAGAAATACGGGAAAAACCCGGATGAAGTGACTCCTGCCGAGCGGTTCGGCGGCATCATCCGCAGGGCATACGAGAAGACCGGAAGGCAGGTGGTGTTCCTTGTGGACGAGTACGACGCCCCGCTTCTGGACAGCAACTCGAATCCGGAGCTGCAGGAGAAACTACGGAACATGCTCCGGAGTTTCTACAGCGTGGTGAAGATGAGCGACGCGATGCTGCGCTTCGTGTTCATCACGGGGATAAGCAAGTTCAGCCAGATGAGCATCTTCAGCGAGCTGAACAGCCTTCAGAACATCAGCATGAAGGACCGCTTCAGCGCAATCTGCGGGATCACGGACAAGGAGCTGAGGGAGCAGCTGGGGCCGGACGTCGAGGCGCTTGCGGCGAAGAACGGGGAGAGTTACGAGGAGGCTCTGGAGCACCTGCGCAGGATGTATGACGGATACCATTTCAGTCCGGAATGCGAGGACATATACAACCCTTTCAGCCTGCTCAATGCGTTCAATGACAGACGATACGGGAAGTACTGGTTCTCGTCCGGCACTCCGACGTTCCTGATAGAGCTGCTCCGCAAATGCGACTACGACATAGAGAGTCTCGAAGGGACCACATTGAGGGCGGAAGGTTTCGATGTCCCGACCGAAAGGATCACCAACCCTATTCCTGTCCTGTACCAGAGCGGGTACCTTACAATCAAGAACTATAATTTCGCTGCAGATCTGTACACCCTGGCATATCCTAATGACGAGGTACGGCTCGGGTTCATCAACTCCTTTATCCCGTCCTACCTGTCAGATCCTTACCACAAACAGGATTCGTTCATCTATGATTTTACTGAAGATCTGCGGAAAGGGGATCTAGAGAAATGCATGAGGGGACTGACGGCCTTCTTCGCGTCCATCCCGTATGATCTGGACAACAAGACGGAGAAACATTACCATACAATCTTCTATCTGCTGTTCTCGATGACGGGGCTGTATGTGGAGAGCGAGGTCCGGAGTGCCGTCGGCAGGGCTGACGTTGTCATAAAGACCCCAACGCATATCTACGTGTTCGAGCTGAAGGTGGACGGCTCCGCCGAGGATGCCCTCCGGCAGATAGACAGCAAGGGCTATCTGGTGCCGTACACCGCCGACGGGAGGAAGCTGGTGAAGGTCGGGGTGAACTTCGACTCCGCCACCAGGACCGTCAGCGAATGGAAGGCTGTGGAGGGATGACAATCATAGGTATCTTTCGAGGCAAGTCTGACTCATCTTCTTTTGGTCCGTACTACAACCACTCCTTAACTGTCCTGTAAATTGTCTATCTTTGCAACCGGTTTCTGAACATTCTGTCCATGGGCATTATTCCTGACAAATACATATCGGATCTCGTCAAAGGATTCAGACGGGACGGCAGAAAACAAAGAAGCGGATGGGCGGCTCTGAGCCCGCTGGCCGTTTTCCTGGTTGTCTACCTGGTGTCTTCTCTGCTGGAAATGGATTTCTACAAGATACCAATCACTGCAGCCTTTCTGGTAGCATCGGTATATGCCCTGCTGATCAGCAGGGGAACCACAGAGGAAAAGATAGCGACTTTTTCCAGCGGAGCAGGAGACAGGAACGTGCTGCTGATGATATGGATATTCGTCCTGGCCGGAGCGTTTGCTTCTTCCGCACAGGCAATCGGGGCGGTCGATGCCACCGTAGACCTGACTCTGAAGATTCTTCCGGACAAGCTGCTGTATGCGGGGATTTTCCTTGCATCATGCTTCATATCGATGGCTATTGGCACCAGCGTCGGAACGATAGTGGCGCTCGTACCTGTCGCCGCAGGAATCGCGGCACAGACTGGAACAGAAACCGCCTTCATGACGGCCATCGTGGCCGGAGGGGCATTCTTCGGGGACAATCTGTCTTTCATTTCGGACACCACCATAGCGGCGACCCGCACCCAGGAGTGTGCGATGAAAGACAAGTTCCGGGTCAATGTGGCAATCGCGGCACCGGCCGCCATCATTGTCACTGCACTGTACATATTCATCGGCTCAGGCACGGAGTTCGCCGGAGAGCCCGGGTCGATCGAGTGGCTGAAGCTGATTCCTTATGTAATGGTAATATGGCTGGCCCTGGCCGGAATGAACGTAGTTACTGTCCTGGCGATAGGGATAGCCGTAAACGCAGCCATAGGATTCTCCTGCGGGGATTTCGGATGGACCGGATGGCTCGTGGCCCTCGGCAAAGGGATAGGAGGCATGGGGGAACTGATAATCGTGACCATGCTCGCCGGAGGAATGCTGGAAATGATACGGATAAACGGAGGAATAGACTTCATCGTATCCGGACTGACCAGGAAAATAAAGGGTAAACGCGGGGCGGAACTGTGCATAGCAGCCCTGGTCAGCCTGGCCAACATCTGCACTGCCAACAATACCATCGCCATCATCACCACCGGACGGATAGCCAGGGACATCAGCCGGAAATACGGAGTGGACAACAGAAAGAGCGCCAGCATCCTGGACACTTTCTCCTGCATGGTCCAGGGCATCATCCCTTACGGGGCGCAGATGCTGATGGCCGCAGGACTTGCAGGGGTATCGGCCCTGTCGATCATCAAGTATCTATACTACCCTTATGCACTGGGACTTATGGCCCTCATGGCAATATTGTTCCGGTTCCCGAAAAAATATTCATGACAGATGCGGGCACAGAAGGCTGCACCGTACCGTCATTCTATCGAGCTGGCATCTATCAGGTTATTGAGAAGGGCATAGACTGTCAGTCCGGCGACTGTCTTGATGCCGGTCTTGCGGGTTATGTTCTTACGGTGGGAGATGACCGTATAGATGGAAATATTGTACAGGTCTGCGATTTCCTTGTTCAGCATCCCCTTTGCCACGCATACCAGTATCTCCTTTTCCCTTGCCGAGAGCTCCTGGCTCTCAGCCTTCGGGGAATCCTTCCTGCCGGAAAGCACCGCCCGGAGTTTTCTGATGATTACCGGAGGGTCATCATAGATATTTATCGTATCGTCATACTGCCGCCAGACGTCTTCCTCCATTTGAATGGTCTGCAGGGCCACGACCGCAGCATCCGAGTATTCAGAAATGCGGGAGCGTCCGGAAGCCCTGGATGCACAGTCGAAAATTACAGGATCGACTACTATCAGATCCGCATCCATATTCCTGAGCCGGACCTCGCTCGTGCGGGAGAGATCCGTCAGTATCCCCTCCACGAAAAACTCCCCCAGGTCATTGAACACACCCTCTATTCCGCGTGCGACAATCCTGGAAGGAACGATAAGAAGCACTTTATGTCTATTTCCGTTTTTCATTTTCTTCAAGTCTGGTCATCATCGGAATAAGCACATTGTTTTCTATAAGGGTATGTTTGTCCAGATCCTCCTCCAGATAGCATATGTGATACAGGACATCGTTCCTGAGTACCGTATCGCATGTTTCCGGAAGGTACTTCATCACGATGTTTTTCAGATCGCAGAGCTTCTCGTCGATGTTGCTGTGGTTCTCCTCGAACTGCTCTATGGAATACCCCCGCGCCCCGCACGTACTGGCAAAAGACTCTATATAAGGGAATACCACCGTCTCCTCATACGCAAAATGGTTCTCCACCTCTTTTTTATACTCCGAAAAAAACCTGTCTATAATGAGTTTCTGCTTCATGTCGCACTGCACGACAAGCCTTTCAAGGGCTTCCTGCAACTCCGGAAGTTCATGGTCCAGATAAAATGCATGCGAGCTGTGCAGGTACTTCACGATATCCGCCGGCTTCCCCGTACTTAAAAGGGCTCCCGAAGGGATATAGTCATCATACGTATAGACATTACAGACAAGAAGGAAAGACCCGACATCCAGAGAATGTTTCCTGCAGGCCTCTTCTACCGTTATCTCCCCAAACCCCAGATTCACCCCCAGCCGGGACAATACGCCGAGCAGACGGTAGTTGAGATTCACCAGATCGGCCATCTTCATTGTCGGGGACAGGACGGTCCGGTCCTTCATATTCCTTTTCTTTACCATAGCTTCATTTTCCATTGTTCCAACCTCCAAATATATGTATTATTTTATACAATTTTGAATGGGGTACCGTCACAGCACCCCATTCAACAACAATTAAAAGGATCTAAACTTTTTAACTATATGGCCTAAAATCTCAATCTTCAGTTGCAAAGGTACAGACTCCCGGATCCGGAGGCAATCCCAATTAATCAGTAAAAACGGATGTCGGTATCGTCATTGGTAGGTAATTTTCCGGATTCCGTCCGCATTACTGCCATCCCGGGCGGAGCCGAAGAAAAAGAATTGTCCCAATTCTTACGTATTATCTTTAAAATTATTGTATTTTAGCGGAATATGAAATAATTCCATCAATAATCTTCATCATACCTGATAAAATGAAAATCATTCTGACTTGTATAGCCGCAGTGTGCGTCCTGGCATCCGCTGCGGAAAAAAGCGTTGCCGCCATACCCGGCTCTCCCGAACAGATAATCCCCGTTCCGATGCGGATTGAAATGAAAGAAGGTGTGTTCTCTCTGCCGGAAGCCGATGCCCCCTATTATATAAAAGGAGAGACGAAGGATGCTTTGGCGGATTATATGGAACAATCCGGACTGGAACTCTCCCCTGCCGGCAAAGCGTCTGAAGCCGATATCCTGATATCAATCGGTCCAAAGGAACTGAAAGGAGCCGCCATTCAGGGGCATGCGGATGAAGCCTACCTGCTGGAAATCGCGCCGAGGCAAATCAAGGTGAAAGCAGGGACGGAAACAGGTGCCTTCTATGCCGTGCAGACATTACTGCAGATGACCGGGAACGGGCAGACAAGACAGCTGCAGTGCTGCAGGATATCAGATGCCCCGAGGTTCGGTTACAGAGGCCTGCATTTCGACGTGTCACGGCATTTCAGGTCAAAGGAATTCCTGATGAAGCAGATGGATGCAATGGCTCTGGTGAAGTTGAACAGGATGCATCTGCACCTTACCGACGGTGCCGGATGGAGGATAGAAATAGAAAAATACCCGAGACTTACGGAATTCGCCGCATGGAGACCATATGAGAAATGGACAGACTGGGCGGCGGACCCTGTTTATTGTGAATACGATGACCCTGACGCATCCGGAGGATACTACACCAAGGATGACATCCGTAAAATCCTTGAATATGCCCGGAGCAGACACATCGAAGTGATCCCGGAGATAGAAATGCCGGGGCACAGCGAAGAAGTCATGGCAGCCTACCCGGAACTGTCATGCAGCGGGGAACCTTACAGAAATTCAGATTTCTGCCCCGGGAAAGAGGAGACATTCACTTTTCTGGAGAATGTACTGACCGAGGTCATGGAACTTTTTCCGTCAGAATATGTGCATATCGGAGGCGATGAGGCGTCAAAAAGCGGATGGAAAACCTGTCCGGACTGCAAAAGGCGCATGCAGGAAGAAGGTCTCGAAGATGTGGATGAACTGCAGAGCTATCTGATACACCGCATCGAGGAATTCGTGAACTCGAAAGGGAAAAAGATAATCGGCTGGGACGAAATCCTTCAGGGAGGGCTCGCACCGAATGCTACGGTTATGTCCTGGAGAGGACCGGAAGGCGGCATAAAGGCGCTGAAATCCGGACATGACGTCATCATGACCCCGAGCGAGTTCTGCTACCTGGACTATACGCAGGATGCCCCTTTCAAAGAGCCGGAATCCATAGGAGGATATGTTCCTCTGGCAAAAACCTACTCATATGAGCCGGCGGAAAAAGGGCTGACGGAAGAAGAAATATCCCATCTCTTGGGAGTCCAGTGCAACCTGTGGTCGGAATATATCACTCAGGACAGCCACGCGGAATACATGTACTACCCGAGGGCATTTGCCATTGCGGAAACCGGATGGAGCCCTGCTGAAAAGAAGGACTATGCAGGATTCCGGGAAAGGGCTCTGGCGCTGTGCGATATGCTGCAGGAGATGGGCTACAGGACTTTCGACCTGAAGACCGAATACGGGGACCGCAAAGAAAGCCTGAGGCCTCTGGAACACCTGGCCAAAGGCTGCAAGGTGACATATGACATCAGATATACCGACCAGTATCCGGCAGGAGGAGACAGCGCCCTGACAGACGGAATATGCGGAGGATGGACATACGGAGACAGAAAATGGCAGGGGTTCTTCAGCGATGCCGACGTGACAGTGGACCTGGGGAGCGTACAGCCTGTGCATTATGTGGGAGCCACATTCATGAACGTGGCAGGGGCATGGGTACACATCCCCCGGAAAATGGAAGTGTACGTATCCGAAGACGGCGTGGATTTCAGCCATGTCGGAACGGTATACCAGGATATCTCCGAGAAACACAATTTCATATTTTTCAAGCAGTACTCGGTAATCTGCGACCTGAAAGCAAGATATGTGAGAATACATGCACAGAGGGCTGCAAGACCGGGGGCTTGCCTGTTCCTGGATGAACTGGTAGTGAACTGATATTTTTTACGGATATATTAAAAGACAATGATATGAAAAATCCATTGATGATAATGGCTGCAGCAGCTGTCATGGCACTGGCTGCAGGCTGCGCCCCTAAAGCACAGACACCGGACATCATCCCGTTCCCCAACTCCATTGAAATGCACAGGGGGACATTCACAGCCGCAGGGGCAACGTTCTATTGCAGCGGAACCGACTCCCTTACGGTCTCGGCCGTGAAGAAGTTTGCGAAAGAACTTTCCCTGGCTTCAGGAAAGGCATCTGACGTAGTGACGGGGCCAGTGGGGAAAGGCATCAACTTCATGCACAACTCCGCCATACCGGCAGAAGCCTACCTTATAATGGTAGAGAAAGACAAAGTGGACATAAACGCTTCCGGCCTCAACGGATTCATCTACGCCATCCAGACACTGAAGCAGATGCTTCCGGTGGAAATCTACGGCAAGGCACCTGCCCCAGAAAAAGACTGGAGCCTGCCATGCCTTACCATAAAGGACGCACCGAGGTTCGGCTACAGAGGGATGCACCTGGATGTCGCCAGACATTTTTTCAGCACTGACGAGGTGAAAAAATACATCGACATGATGTCCATCCACAAGATGAACACCCTGCACTGGCACCTGACCGATGACCAGGGCTGGAGAATAGAAATCAGGAAATACCCGCGTCTGACCGAAGTCGGATCCATCAGGAAAGGCACCGTAATCCGCAAGGAATGGGGGCACTATGACGGCATCCCTTACGGCGGATATTATACTCAGGAGCAAATAAAGGACGTAATAGACTATGCTGCCGCCCAGGGAATTACCATTATACCTGAGATAGACCTTCCAGGCCACATGCTCTCCGCTCTCGCAGCCTACCCGGAACTCGGATGTACTGGCGGGCCGTATGATGTATGGGGGACTTGGGGCGTAGCGGATGACGTGCTGTGCGCCGGAAAGGAGAAAACAATGAAGTTCCTCGAAGATGTCCTGTCGGAGGTCGCTGACCTGTTTCCTTCAGAGTATGTCCATATCGGAGGAGACGAGTGCCCTAAGGTACGGTGGGAGAAATGTCCTGTATGCCAGGCGAAGATAAAGGAACTGGGACTGAAAGACAGCGGGGATTTCAACGCGGAACATTATCTCCAGAGCTATGTGATGGAACGCATGGAGAAATTCCTTGCCTCTAAAGGGAAAAAGATCATAGGCTGGGATGAAATCCTCGAAGGTACTCCCGGTCCGAATGCCACCATCATGTCGTGGAGAGGGAGCGACGGGGGCATCAAGGCTTCCGAAATGGGACATGATGTCATCATGACCCCGAATTCGCATTTCTATTTCGACTACTACCAGGCCAAGGACACGGAAAACGAACCTTTCGGCATAGGAGGATATATCCCTATAGAAAAAGTGTACTCATACGATCCTTTCATCGAAATAAAGGATCCCGAAGCCAGGAAGCATATACTCGGCGTCCAGGCGAACGTATGGACAGAATACATCGCGTCAAACGAACATCTGGAATATATGGTGCTTCCGCGCCAGGCCGCACTGAGCGAAGTGCAGTGGTGCCAGCCGTCGGTAAAGGACTGGGACCGCTTCCTCTCGAGCCTTTCACACGAAGCGGCCATGTATGACATCATGGGCTACAACTATGCCAAGACCGCATTCCAGATAATCAGCAAAGTGTCTGTAAATCATGACAGGAACTGCGTGGAAATCGAACTTTCCACCCAAGGGGACGCCCCGATCCGGTATACTTTGGACGGAAGTACCCCTGACCGAAACTCGGCTCTCTATACCGGACCTGTCGAAGTGACCGGAGGAATCACCATCAAGGCGATAGTAGAAAGGGACAATATGGATACACGCCTTTATTCCCAGTCATTCTGCGAAAACAAGGCAATGGGAAGGCCCGTAACCCTTCTGACCGGGCCGCAGGGCAGATACACATTCGGGGCACCTGACTCATTCGTGGACGGTCTGCGCGGGAACAGGGAATTCGGCTCAGGCTCATGGAGCGGCTGGTATGAAACTCCGATGGGCGCCGTAATCGACATGGGCGGCAATACCGCATACAGCAGTGTGGCTCTCGGAACCCTTATAGACAAACCGAACGATATCTTCCCTCCACTCAATGTCGTGGTAAGCACTTCCGACAACGGGACTGACTTCACCGAAGCAGGCCGCATCGATATCCCGGTCCCTTCTTCAAAAGATGCAGACTGGATTGTGGACTACACGGTATCATTCCCGGAAACATCGGCCCGCTACATCAGGATCGAGGCTGAAACCCTCAAGGCAAAGCCTTCATGGCACGCCCGCGGCGGAGTTCCCGGCTTCCTGTTCGTGGACGAGATCATCGTGAAGTGAGACTCCGGCTCTGTCAGAACATCAACCTGATACCGGCGAAACAGTTGCGCGGCAGGGACGGTCCGTAAATATATCCGGCGTCCCTGTCGATCCCCCGGTCGAAATCTTTCTGATAAGCATTGAAGATATTGCGGATTCCTGCATTGAGCTGGAGAGCAAAAGTATTGTACAGCTGAAAGTCATACGACACCTTCAGCCCCATATCGAAAAAGTCCGGAGTCTCCACGGCTATATCCTCCGGAATGTATCCGGCAAAGTGGCCGACCAGCATCGATCCGGTATAAGTGCCGGTGAGGGCTACGGACAGAGTCCTGTATGGAGTGACCTCTGCAGTAATATAGCCGTACAGGTCAGGGCTGCGCAGCATCTTTGTAACCGGGGCGGCCGTCTCGCTCCATGCATAGGGCTCGTCATAGCGGCTCTGCTGCCATGTCATCCCCATCTGCACGGAAAACAATTTACGCCAAGACGCTTTCCCTTCCAGTGTCGCTCCTGCGACGAAAGCCCCGGGACCATTGCTCCTTTCCTGATACAGGATTCCATCCTCAAGGACAGGGGAGCCGAGTTCAAACACCCCTACCAGACGGTTGAAGAACCCTTCCACGAGCAGGTTCGTCTGCCAGTCCCCGAAGTTGCCGTAAAGGTCTACCGAAGCTGTGACATTGTGGGAGCGCTCCTCCTTCAGGTCTTTGCTGTTCCTGACCATCAGCACCTCTCCACCCACATTCGAAATGTGCAGATCCTCGTCGAACACCTGCGGAGCCCTGTAGCCGGAAGAATACCCCACTCTCAGGTTGATGTTTTCCGTAGGGTTGAACCTCAGATTGGCCCTCGGGCTGAAAATAGGATGATCCATCATGGAATGCAGGTCCAGTCTTCCTCCGACAAGGATGCTCCACTTCTCGTCCTTCCATTCGTTCTGCGCAAGGACGCTCCCGGTATGGACATCCTGCCTCACCGTCCTGTGGTATCCCCACATATTGTCCCGCAGGTAGTCGCCTGTCGCCTCTATACCCACCGTAAGATCCGATGGCATGAAAAAACATCTGTCGAACTTGCGTACATACTGTCCTCCTGCAATCCATGTGGTACCGCCGGTCTCCCCATAGGCATTGGGATCCCTCTTTATGCCATAGTAGCTTTCCCTGTTGATGTGCTGGGCCGATGCATAAGCGGAGACCTTGTTCTTCCCGTCAGGGCTGAGGCAGTCGAAACTGATGCCGCCCGCATCGATGTCATGCCTTACCTGCTCGGCGATATTGGCATCATGGGGCGGTTTCATGAGGGAATCCCCTCCCCTGCGGTATTCGTAGACATGGTGGTACTCCAGTTTAAGGCGGGAATAGGTTCCCGTCCTTATGAAAGAACGCAGGCCTGCACTGTAGGATTTCAGTTCCGGGATCTCGGTAAATCCGTCACCGTCGTGGTCATACCCCTCCCGGTTGCGCATCTGGCCGAAGACCATCAGCCCGGCCTTGTTGTCATCGGTTACGATGGATACGTTCAAATTCGTGTTGCTCTCGAAGGCTCCTTTGCCGATTATGCCCGAGGTATGGGAAATCTCCCCGGTATTCCTCTCCGGCTCCTTGGTTATCACGTTCACCGTCCCGGCAATGGCGGAGGCGCCGAAAAGGGCCGAGCCGCCTCCGCGGACCACTTCCACCCTGTCGATCATCGCAGCCGGTATCTGCTCTATCCCGTAGACTCCTGCCAATGCGCTGAATACAGGTCTGGAATCAATCAATATCTGGGTATAAGGCCCCTCCAGCCCGTTTATGCGGAGCTGCTGCGAACCGCAGTTCTGACAATTGTTCTCCACCCTCACCCCTGGCTGGAACACGACCCCTTCGGCAAGATTGGCGGCATTGGCATAATTGAATATCTTGGCATTCACCACATTCACGAGGGTCGGAGACATTTTGCGAAGGGTCTCGCTGCGGCTGGCTGAAACTACGACCTCATCCAGGGCTTCGGAATCAGGCTCCAGCTCGAAATTCAGCTCCAGGGTCGTTCCTCCTTCCAGCACCACTTCCTTCAGTGCCGTCTTGTAACCGATTCCGGAAACCCTTATCGCATGCTTTCCTTCCGGCATATCCTTCAGGAAATAATGGCCGGTGGCATCAGCCATCGTATAAATCATTGTACCTTCTACGATTATATCCATGAACGGCACATGCTCTCCGGTAGAGGCATCGAGTATGTGTCCTACTATGTTGGCATCTGTACGGTCATTTTCCGAGTCTGCGGATTCCGCGGCAGATGCGGACAATATCATGGCGCAAAACAGCAGCGCCATGACAAAAATATTGTATCTTGTCATTTCTGTCTGATTTTAAGAAAAATAAACTTAAAGAGAGTCTTCGATGACAGGTTTCCTGAATTTCGGAACCTGTAATTACACGCAACCGACAGAGAATGATGGAGGCCCCCTATGCTTGGGAGCATGAGGAGAAACGGGAACGGCCGCTTCGGCAGTCTTCCCGGCCTTTCCGGAAGGGAGCAGGATTTCCTCCGCCTCCGGAACCGCCGCATATTCCGTATCTATGAACGGCTGGTGGTTGGCGATATCTATGACAGCCAATGACCTGGCGTCATGTGCATGATCTGCGCCACCCGAAAACGGATGGGCGTGCACTATCCTGACACCGTTTATTATATGGACGTGCGAAGTATACGGCAGATATACCTGAATGTACAGAAACACACCCAGGAGCAGGAGTCTTGCCGATATGTGGAGCTTCTTCTGCCTCATGCGGCCGCAAAATTAATACAAATACCCCGGTTTCAATGCTTTCTTGCAAAAAATGCCGGTCATCAGCGCCGTTTGCAGTCATTATTGCACTCAAAACGGTGCATATTTCATAAAAAACGCACTAAAATCAGTGCAATTTTATATATTAGATTCTTCAATCAGAAACTACTCTTTTAAGCATTATTCCATTCATGAACATACCATCTGGTACCTCTGACAGGCAGACTTCAATTGCATCTGCCTGCCCACTGCACACCTGCAGCAGGCGTTTTCTCGTAGTAAGGTGACTATCAAAACATTATGAATTATACCCAACTGCAGGAATCTTTGTAACATTCTATCATCCATATACTTATCAGTTTTGTCCAACCGCAGGTGTGCTGGGACAGCGATATGGGGGATACCCAGGGATAGAATCAGCGTCATGATTGTCGGCCATGAAAAATCCGGCTATCCCCTTGCTTCCTCAAAAATTATAAATACTTTTGTAAGTTTGGAGAATTTTGGAGCAATGGATTTGGATTTGAACCTGTTTATGCAGATGCTCGGCATCGACTCTACTTCATCGAAGGAGAGAGAATTTGCCGGGTTTCTTGCCGGATCGCTCCCGACAGCGAAATGCTCGGTTTCGAGGTATGAAGTCGGGGACGGGACGGAAAATCTGCTATTGTCCTGGGGAAAGCCCGAAATAGTTTTCTGCTCGCATCTGGACACGGTGCCTCCGTATATTCCTCCGACAGTCTGGAAAGAGACTGACAGAGGTGTAACGCAGGTGAAGGCCACCCCTGAAGCATTGGCACAAGCCATGGAATCAGGAGCCGACCTTATAATAAAAGGCCGCGGCAGCTGCGATGCCAAGGGACAGATATTCGCGATGTACTGCGCATGCCTGCAGCTCGAAAAAGAAGGGTTTGACGGATTCGGGCTGCTGCTTCTCGCCGGGGAAGAGACAGGGTCTTTCGGAGCGAAAAGCTTCAGAACCGCACACCCCGGAGGCAAAGTCGTGATAGTGGGAGAGCCTACGGACAACCGTATGGTATCCGCAAGCAAAGGCACCAAGTCGTTCCAGGTCACGATAAAAGGCAAGAGCTTCCACTCAGGTTACCCGCAGTACGGGGAAAGCGCCGTGGAGAAATTCGTGGACTTCATGAACAGGCTCAGGAACACGGAATTCCCGGAAGACCCGATTCTGGGGCAGACAACCTGGAATGTAGGGAAACTCTCAAGCGACAACCCGCAGAACATCCTCAGCCCGGAACTCTCTTTCCGGCTCTATTTCCGGACGACATTCGCCGGCGACGGTGAGGTATGCCGGCTGATGGAATCATGGAAAGCAGAGGACGTGCAGATCGAGGCTTTCGGAGGGGACACCCCGATGGAATACAAGGTTCTGGACGGATTTGAAACAGCCACGGTATCATTCGGAAGCGACGCCCCGCAACTGACCAATTTCCAGGAGAAAATCCTCTGCGGCCCCGGCTCGATACTTGTAGCGCATACTCCGTTTGAGTCAATAAGGCTCAGCGACATACGGCAGGCAGCCGACAACTATGTGAAAATGTTCAGGCTCCTTTCCGCCGATACGGAACCTCCAAAAAAGTGACAACATTGAATTAACGGAAAAAGAAACTTTATATGATCATCATGAAATTCGGCGGCACATCCGTCGCCAACTGTGAAGCAATCACCCGCGCAATAGATATAATCCGCGGACGGCTCGACGAAAAACCGGTAGTAGTCGTTTCTGCGCTTTCAAAAGTCACGGACCTTCTTTACAAACTCTCGGACGCAGCGGCAGCGAAGAACCGCGTCGAAGTCGAAAATCTCCTGGACCAGCTCAGGGACAGGCATATAACATTGGCAAAAGAACTCCTGGAAGGAAACGACGCACTTTGCTGGCAGGCCTGTGCCAAGGTAAATGAAATCTGTGACAGCCTGGGTAAATTCGTCAGTGCGGTCTGTGCTCTGGGAGAACTTTCGGACAGGAGCAAGGCCGTCATCATTTCCAACGGAGAATACCTCTCGTCCAACATCATCTGCTTCGCGCTGAATGCCCGCGGCATAGTCACCAACTATATCGACGCACGCAGCATTATCATCACTTCCAGAGACTATCTTAAAGGAGAGCCGGTCAGCGAGGAAATCATCAGGCGCACCCCGGGAATCGTCAGCGACGCATTCAAAGGGGCTGATACCGTAATCACCCAAGGATTCGTTTCAGCCACTCCGGACGGAGAGCCTACAGTGCTCGGACGCGGAGGCTCCGACTACTCCGCATCACTCATAGGAATGGCGGTGGACGCAAAACGCATAGAAATCTGGACCGACGTGGACGGAGTCCGCACGGCTGATCCGCGCAGAGTGCAGAACACCAAATGCCTGGACAAGATATCATTCGAAGAGGCGGCCGAAATGGCGCATTTCGGGGCAAAGGTCCTGCATCCTCTTACCATAGAGCCTGCCGTAAAGAAGAACATACCTCTCTATGTCCTGAACTCGATGAATCCGGAAGGCAAAGGCACGGCCATCCTGCAGAGTTCTTTCATAGAAGACGGTGTGAAATCGATTTCCTGCAAGGAAAACATCAATGTCATCAACATCTTCTCAACCAAGATGATAAACGTTTCCGGCTTTCTGAAAAAGGTATTCGAGATTTTCAGCGAAAACAAGGTTTCGGTAGATCTGATAAGTACGTCAGAAGCCAATATCTCCGTGACGGTTGACTCCGGCCAGAACATAGACAGGGTCGTGAAGCAGCTTTCCGAGTTCGCCGACGTCATAGTGGACAACGACAAGTCACAAATATCTGTCATCGGGAAAAACATCATCAATCTCAACGGGCTGTTGAAAAACACCTTCGCCCCTCTGCGGGACTGCAAGATATACATGATATCCCAGGGCGCGTCATACGTCAACATCAGTTTTGTCGTAGACAGGACAGCCCTCAACACCGTAATGCAGGAAATCCACCATTACCTGTTCGAGGATACACCGGAAAAATAAGGGAGGTACAATGGACAACATTAAAATTGCCATCAGCGGATACGGAAAGATGGGCCACATGGTCGAGAAGATTCTCGCCGAAAGAGGTATCGGATGTTCCGGCAAAAGCGAAGACATCAAGACATTCGACAAGGCTCTGGCAAAGGAAAGCGTCTGCATAGATTTCACCACTCCGGCCGCAATCCGCGAGAATTACAAGTTTCTCGCAGATAATTTCAAGGCCGTGGTAATCGGGACCACAGGCTGGAACGACATAAAGGACGAGGTCATTGCATACTTCGAAAAATGCGGCACCCCTATGATATACGCATCCAACTTCTCCATAGGAGTGAATATCTTCTTCGCCGTCACCGACTTCATTTCCAGAATGATGGCCAGCACGGGAGGATACAGCCCGTACATGGTGGAAAAGCACCACTGCCACAAGCTGGACGCCCCGAGCGGGACAGCAAAAAGTCTCGCGGAGATAATCGACAACAACATGGGCACCCATATCGACATCCAGTCCGTCCGTTGCGGTGAGATACCTGGAATACATTCCATCGGGTTTGAAGGACTGAATGACAGGATAACCATTACTCATGAAGCCTTCTCCAGAGAGGGTTTTGCCGCAGGTGCGGTAGAGGCTGCGCTCAGAACGGAGAACCTTAGCGGAGTACATGATTTCCATGACATCATCTTTAAAGCAGAATAGGAAACACGATATGAAAAGCATCAGTTTCAGAGGGTGCGGCACGGCGCTGGTCACCCCGTTCAAGGACGGAAAGGTGGACTACGATGCATACGTACGGCTGCTGCAAAGGCAGACCGAAGCCGGAATCCACTTTCTCGTACCGCTCGGCACCACAGGGGAAACCCCGTGTCTGGACGAGCAGGAAAGGATAAAGGTCCTGGAAGTGACAAAGGAGCACTGCTGCGGAAGGAAAATCATCGCAGGCGGCGGGACCAACTCTCTGGTTCAGACCATAAAAAGCATAAAGACACTGGAGCCTTACGGCGCGGACGCATTCCTGATAGTGGTGCCTTACTACAACAAGCCGACCCAGCATGGCATGTATGAGTATTTCAAGGCCGTCGCGGATGCCGCAGGCAAGCCCGTAGTAATATACAACGTTCCGGGACGCACCGGAGCCAATATGCTGGCGGAAACTACATTGCGGTTGGCGGAAATCGAAAACATAGTGGCCGTAAAAGAAGCCTCCGGCAACTATGCCCAGATTTCGGAAATCATCCGCAACGCCCCTGAAGGATTCTCTGTCCTGAGCGGGAACGACGACGAGACCCTCTCCCTGATGGCCACCGGAGCCGACGGTGTTATAAGCGTAGCTTCAAATGTAGCCCCGAAGCTGATGACGGAACTCGCCGAAGCCCTGCTGAACAACGACATAGAGACGGCACGCGGACTCCATCACCGCCTCACTCCCCTGTTCAGGAACTGCTTCGTGGAAAGCAACCCTATCCCAGCCAAAGCGGCCCTTGCGGC
Source organism: uncultured Bacteroidales bacterium (assembly GCA_944325505.1). Taxonomy (GTDB): domain Bacteria; phylum Bacteroidota; class Bacteroidia; order Bacteroidales; family UBA932; genus Cryptobacteroides. Next base: position 227,620 of record CALVAJ010000001.1, on the reverse strand, counting down.
GATGGGGCTCATAAATAATGAACTCCGCCTTCCGCTTGTCCCTGCATCGGAAAAGACTTGTGCACTTATGCAGGAAACAGTCAAAGGTCTGGGGCTTCTATAGCATGCAGGTCCGCCCCGGGAAAGGACCACGGTCATCCGGGACACCAGCAGAGGAATTATCAAAATACCATAATAAACCATATATGAACCCGGAACTTGAAAAATTCCATGAAGTCTGTGCGGCCCTGGAAAAGGGTGAAATCCGCGTGGCAGAGAAGAAAAACGGCCGGTGGCAGGTCAATGCCTGGATAAAGGAAGTGATACTCAGCGGTTTCCGTTACGGACAGATGAAAGACATGTCACAAGGGGTATTCTCGTTCTTCGACAAAGACACCATACCTGCGAGGAAAATGTCGATAGAGGACAAAGTACGCATCGTTCCCGGCGGAAGTTCGATCCGCCGCGGTGCCTACCTTGCCCCGTCAGTCATTGTCATGCCGCCTTCATATATAAACATAGGGGCGTATGTAGACTCTGACACCATGATAGACTCACATGCCCTCGTAGGTTCATGCGCCCAGGTAGGCAGGCATGTCCATCTTTCTGCCGCATCGCAGCTCGGAGGCGTACTGGAGCCTGTGGGAGCCCTTCCGGTCATCATCGAGGACAATGTTTTCATCGGCGGCAACTGCGGCATTTACGAAGGGACTATCGTAAAAGAGAATGCCGTTATCGGGACCGGAGTGATAATCAACTCGTCCACCGCCATCTTCGATGCTACCACCGGCGAGTTCATAAAGGCGAATGAAAACGGGCAGATGGTCGTGCCGGAAGGCGCTGTAGTGGTAGCTGGCAGCCGCCCTGTATCCAAAGGGCCCGGTGTGGAGAAAGGGATCCACCTCTATACACCTGTAATCGTCAAATACCGCGACGGCAAAACCGACAGTTCGGTCACACTGGAGTCTGTCTTGAGGGACTGACTCCAGTGATATAAAAAACACATAAAAATGCCATACACCGACCTTTTTTCAGCTGACACCGGGTCGTTCTTCCGGTCTCCGGTACGCGACATATTCAAAAAGGTGGACCTGAACTCCATCTATTCGTTTGCCGGAGGATATCCGAGCGCCGAGACGTTCCCGTTAGACACTTTCCGGGAAATAATGTCCGGCGTAATAGAAAAATACCGGGGGCAGGCCTTCCAGTACGGTGCGACCCAGGGTGTCACCGAACTCAGAAAAGCCCTTTCCGACAGATACGGGGTCCCTGTGGAACGTATTCAGATAACTTCATCCTCGCAGCAGGGCATAGACGTATGCACCCGTGTAATGGTTGATCCCGGCGATGTGATCCTCACTTCCAACCCGTCATACCTCGGTGCTCTCCAGTCATTCAGCTCATACAGGGCGGACATAAGGGGCGTATCCCATGAAGAAGACCCGGTGCGCTTCCTGAGAGCATATACCGACATGATAGAGAAAGTATTGGCCGAAGGCAAAAAGATAAAATTCCTTTATATGATTCCGGATTTCCAGAATCCTTCAGGAGAAACATTGTCCCTGGAAGAAAGGAAGATTCTCATCAGGCTTGCACAGGAATACGGATTTGTCATCGTAGAGGACAGCCCGTACAGGGAGCTGAGGTACAGCGGGGAACAGATCCCTACCATGTACTCGCTTGACCCCGACAGGGTCCTTCATCTGGGCTCTTTCTCCAAAATCATGGCGCCGGGATTCCGCCTCGGATGGATATTCGCCCATCCTGACCTGCTTGACAAAATATACGTATGCAAGCAGTCCCTCGATCTCTGCCCTCCGGTGTTCGACCAGTATGTGGCAGCGGAGTTCCTCTCTTCCGGACTTCTGGACAGGAACCTTGGGAAAAGCATCTGCCTGTATAAGGAAAAGCGCGACCTGATGCTCTCCATGCTTGAAGAACACATGCCGTCTTCTGTACGGTGGACCCGCCCGGAGGGAGGCCTTTTCCTGTTCCTGACCCTTCCCGAGACATTCGACTCAGTGAAATTCTACGACACCGCCCTTGGCAACGGAGTCGCCTATGTGGCCGGAGCCTTCTTCAACACCGAATGGATCAGCGGACGGAGATGTCCGGGAAAAGACGGGCTGAACACGATGAGGATGAACTTCTCGTTTATGAGCAAGGAACGGATAAGGGAGGGTATAATCCTGCTGTCCGGACTGTTGAAAGAAAGCTTATGAAACTGTACAAATACCAGGGGGCCGGAAACGACTTCCTCATCGCAGACAACAGGAAAGGAGACATCACGCTTTCGGCCGGACAGATAACAGGTCTGTGCGACCGTCACTACGGTATAGGAGCGGACGGGCTCATGCTGCTTGAAAACAGCGGCTTGTATGATTTCCGTATGGTCTACTTCAACTCTGACGGATCCGGCGGAATGATGTGCGGCAACGGGGGACGCTGCATCGTGGCATTTGCTTACGATATGGGAATCAGGCACTTCGATTTCGAGGCGGCCGACGGATTCCACACCGCAGAAATCCTCGGGAATGAAGGAAAACTGAAAACCGTCCGGCTGAAAATGAAAAATGTTTCCACCGTGAAGCAAGAAAATGAAGATTCCTGGTTTATAGATACTGGGACAAGGCATTTCGTCCGGTTTGTCCATGGACTGGACAGCTACGATGTCTTTTCCCGTGGAAGAGAGATACGCTACAGGAAGGAATACGGCCCGGAAGGGGTAAATGCCAACTTTGCAGAAATGGACCGCAGTTCAAATATCCTCCACGTCAGGACGTATGAAAAAGGGGTCGAAGCTGAGACTTTTGCATGCGGGACTGGCATAACGGCGTCGGCCATAGCCGCTTACCTCACATATCCAAGTGTTTGGACTGAAATGGAAGACGGCAGTGTACACATACCTGTAAAAGCCCTGCGTGACACTCTGGCTGTGGATTTCACACCAGGACAGGGAACAGCCTTTACCGGGGTATGGCTGACCGGACCGGCGGCAAAGGTCGCTGACATAATACTGTAATACCAAAAATTACTATATTCGCGAAATTTTTAAATTTTAAGACATGAAGAAAACGGCACTGATATCCGCATCCCTGCTTTTTGCTCTGACATCATGCATGAAAGACACAGGATATGAAGCATCGTTCACTCTCGTAGATGACGGGAACTACGACAATGCAGCGGAAATTTTCAAAGACGGGGCGACCTACTTCCTTTTCGGAGAACCGGAGGAAGGGGATTTGAGCGCATTCATCTCCAAGGGGACTACGGTATATTACAGCAAGGTAAGCTCAGGCTCGCTGCTCGGGGGATTCGCTCTGTCGAGACAGCATTGGACTGAACCTGAAACGGACGAAGGGGGAGATCAGGAAGGAGAGGAAACCGAAAGCGGTACCGGAGAAGACACCGGCAGTGAAATCCAGTCTCCGGGGGAATACAGCGTATACGGAAAATCATCAGGAACTACCGCAAATACGTTCTTCTATTTCTGCCAGACCGGAAACATGCCTGAACATGACATTACTTTCGCTTCTGCCGATGCAGGGACCTGCACTCCAAGCATTATACAGGTATGCAACAGTGCGGCGGCTGTACGGAAAATCATGGGCGATGATGTAAGCACATTCAACCTGAAGGGTGACTATACACTGAAAGTTACAGGATACCTTAACGGGGCCAAGACAAAAGAAGCCACTTTCCTCCTTGCAGGAAAAGGCAAGAGCAAACGTCCTGAATCCGAAAACCCTCAGAGAGACTCTATCGTAACTTCATGGAGGACTCTGGACCTGAGCGGACTGGGAAATATAGACACCATCGATTTCGACCTGGTTTTCTCGGATGAAGAAGACAAAACTCTGATGCAGGACGCTACGGATGTATGTCTGGACAACTTTACCGCCAGCATCTTTCTCAAATTCTAAGCGATAGACAGGAAACACCGGTCATATAAGACCTGCGGGGACTGACAGTGTCAGTTCCCGCTTTTTTTCGTCAACCGAGACGACAAGATCCTCGTGAAAAGGGATGATTACGCTATCTTCTACAGCTCCATGACGCGATACTTCAAGGCACGGGTTGCCGGGAATGTCAAGAAACCCGGTAATCACGCCGACCTCCTTTCCGTTGCTGTCGGACAATTTCCACCCTTCCAGCAGCGGGAAATCCTCATCCGTATCAATCTCGAGACACGATGCGTCCGCATATACTCCCCGGCCGGCCACCTCCTGCGCATCTTCAAAACTCCGTATGCCGGTAAGACTGACCACCGCCTTGCCCTGTCCTTTCTTCTGGAATGACTCGATAAAAAAAGGAACCGGAAGTCCATCGAAACAGATGAACACCGGTTCTTCAATGCTGATATCTTCAGGAGCGATGTCACGGAAACCGAAAACCAGTTCCCCATCGGTACCGTTAGATTTCAATATCCTGGCTATCTGATGCAGGTTCTGCATGGAATCAAGCCTCAGGATTCTCAGCCGGAGCCTCGGCGGCAGCTTCTTCAGCAGCAGCCTCAGCCTCTTTTGCAGCCTTCTCTGCAGCTGCTGCCTCAGCGGCAGCGCGTGCAGCCTCTTCTGCTTCGGCTTTCTTCTTGGCAAGAGCTTCAGCTCTCTCCTGGTTTACTTTGGACTCTGCCTCGAATGCTGCTTTGTGAGCATCGGCAGCAGCCTTGCTGATACCCTCTTTCTTGGCGTTTATCTTCGCATCCCTCTGGGCTTTCCATGCATCGAACTTCTGGTCTGCCTGCTCCTGGGTGAGGGCTCCCTTTGCCACTCCACCCTGAAGGTGTTTTCTAAGGAGGACTCCCTCATAGGAAAGGATACGACGGACAACGAGCGTAGGCTGTGCACCGACATTAAGCCATGCAAGGGCCCTGTCTGCTTTCAGGACGATGGTTGCAGGGTTGGTGTTCGGGTTGTAAGAGCCTATCTGCTCGATGAAACGACCATCGCGAGGTGCGCGAGTGTCAGCCACTACAATGTGGAAGAATGCGAAATTCTTCTTTCCGTGGCGCTGTAGACGAAGTTTAACAGCCATTGTAATCTGTTTTTATTAAGTTAATAATTCACCTGTGTCTTCCTTCACGAGGAAAACGGCGCAAAACTACTATATTTTTTCTATATTTGCAACTCCTGTATTATTCTTATAAACAAAAAGTTAGTGTACACTCAGAACATGAAAGGGATTCTTGCCGCCGCAGCCATCGCACTATGCGCCCTTGCCGCATCCGCCCAGGACAGGAAAATGAACTCGTCTGCGGAAAACATCATCGGACAGTACTTTGTCTCGCACGAAGGAGAAAACAGCAGGGTCAGGGTTTTCAAGGATACCGACGGCACCTTCAAGGCGCAGGTCACATGGGTAGAGAACAGACTTGACAAGGACGGGAATGTCCGTCTGGACGAAAAGAATCCGGACAAGTCTTTGCGGAACACTCCATGCGACAGTATCGTCATAATGGAAAAACTGGAATACAACCCCGGTAAAAAACGCTGGGACAGCGGGAAGATATATGACCCTACCCGCGGTATCAGGGCAAATGTAACATGCTCATTCGACTCCCCGTCAATTCTCAGGGTCCGCGGCTCGCTGATGGGATTCGGAGAAACGATACTCTGGAAAAAGACCGGCGAATAATGCAGGGGAAGTCAAAAAAATCAAATAATTTGTTGGAGAGTAAAAGAAAATATATATCTTTGCAGTCCCAAACCGAAAAGCGGATGTGGTGAAATGGTAGACACGCCACTTTGAGGGGGTGGTGGGCGTAAGCCTGTGCGAGTTCGACTCTCGCCATCCGCACTCAAAAAACAAGCCGGCTCTCCAGTCATATGACTTGCGGGCCGGCTTGTTCTATATTATCATACCTGATGCGGTCATGCATTCCTGCGAGGATCTGCAAAGAACACCATGCCTTGCTGGTCGACCTGCTCGGGATAAAGGATGATAAGGTTGGAAGAGGCGAAGTTCCTGCTGATAAGAGGCGGGAGCCTGTCTACCGTAGCATCATAGGAAACAGAACCGGACCGGGCGCTGATTATGACCAGGAGCTGCTCGTCTCCGACTTTCATGGACGAGATCCTGTCCGCGAACGGCCTTTTCTCGTCAATGCTGACATCGGCCAGGGTCCTGGCGTCAGACTTGCCGACAGCATCCCTGAGTCTGGATGCAGTATCTTCTTCTGCAAAAAAATGCAGCCTGCATCCGAGCTGCGCCGACATGCGGCACAAGTGGGAAGTCCATCTTGAAAATCCGGTCTCGAATTCGGCATGCGCAGGAACTGCCACGACAATCCCCTTAAGCGTATTGACCGGCATCATCAGACGGGCGACTATGACTTCCCGGCACGTGCCTTTCAGGATACTTCCCGTAAGACTGCCGAAAAACGAATCCAGGAAACTGCTTTTCCTGTGCAGGCCGATTACAAGGTCAGTCGCATCCTTTTCCTTGATAGTGTGGACTATACCCGATGCAATATTGATGTCATACCTGCAGACCATATCTGTCTTCACATCCGCCGCGGAAGCTATCATGGCGGCCCTTTCCAGACTTTTCCTTCCTACAGATTCGCCCGAGGCGGGATCTCCGTCGTCATTTATGACACTCAAGGCCACTATGCCGTCTTTCTGTCTGGGATCCTTGATGACAAGGGCAAGGTTTATCAGATTTTCGATCGTATCGGGATTGGCTACCGGTATGAGGATCTTTTCCCTGCTGCCTGACTTTTCCTGTCCATCAGGCACGGATGCCTTTTCATCCATCGCAAAGCGTCTGGAAGCCCGCTCCGTTTCTATTGTACTTATCACACAGGTGAACAGTATCATGATGACCGTTCCGTTCAGGACATCGTCATTCAGGAGCCTCTCCCCGTTTTCAAGGATTATCTCGTGCCCGATCAGCACGGCGGCAAGTGTAGCGGCAGCCTGGGCGTTGCTCAGGCCGAACATCATCTTGCGCTCGGTTCCGGACATCCTGTATATTTTCTGCGTAAAGAACGCCGCGAGCCACTTGCTGAGGGTAGCCACCACTGTCATCACTACCGCCACTTTCATGGCTTCCCCTCCGGCAGCGAAACTCCTGACATCGATTATCATCCCTACCCCGATAAGGAAATACGGGATGAACAGGGCATTGCCGACGAACTCGAGCCTGTTCATAAGGGGAGAGACTTTCGGCACGAGCCTGTTCAGGACCATACCGACAAGGAAGGCTCCGAGGATACCCTCCATTCCGGCAAGCGACATAAGTCCTCCTCCGAGAAAGACCAGTGCCAGAACGAAGATGAACTGCATTACGGCATCATCATACTTACGGAAGAACCACCTGCCGGCAACCGGCACAAGAAACACTATCGCAAGACTCAGTAATGTCACCTTTACTACCAGGGAAATCCAATACAGTCCGTCGACCGTACCCTTGTACATGCCGCTTATGACCGCCAGTATGACCAGGGCGAGGGTTACTGTAACTGCCGTTCCGCCTATTGTGATGTTGACGCTTCTCTGTCTTGAAAGGCCGTATCTGCTTACTATCGGATATGCAACCAGCGTATGCGAAGCATACATGCTGGCCAGAAGGACAGACGTGACCACGCTGTAACCGAGCAGACCGATGCTTGTCCATATGCCCAAAGCCATCGGTATGATGAATGTGAGCAGACCGAAGACAAGGCCTTTGACCTTGTTCTTGCGGAAATCCTCCATGTCCATCTCCAGCCCGGCCAGGAACATTATATAATAAAGACCGACCTGGCCGAACAGTTCAAAACTGCTGTCCCTTTCAAGTATGTTCAGCCCGTGCTCCCCTATCACGATACCGGCCAGAATCATGCCTATTATGTGGGGAATTTTCAACTTTCCCAGTATGATAGGCGCGAAAAGTATGATAATCAGTACTATAAAGAAGATCCAAATGGGGTCTGTCACTGGGAATGCCATAAGAATAACCGTTAACAGTACAAATTTATAAAATTTTCCGATTCGGGGAAATATAGTATTTTTGCAGCCATTTTCCGGCAGGAAACGGCAGGTTCATATATGGGAAAGACATCTGAAATACTGAAAATAGGGATACCTATAATGCTCGGGCAGGCCTGCGTGGTCATCCTTGCTTTCGCGGACAATATAATGATAGGCTGGTACGGGGTCAACGATCTGGCTGCATCTTCTTTTGTGAACGGCATTATCAACCTGTTCATTTTCACGGAACTGGGATTTGCAAACGGAATGACGCCGCTGATAGGCTCCCGTTTCGGGGTCAGGGATACCGCCGGCATCGGCAGGACCCTGAAAAACAGCATCTGGATAAACGGGGCCGTCGCCTTTGCAGGACTGGCGATAATGGCCGTAATATACGCCTTTCTGGACAGGTTCGGACAGGAAGAGGAACTGCTTCCGCTCATAAGGCCGTATTATATCACGGTAGCCGTATCCACGCTGTTCGCAATGGGATTCAACACCCTTAAGCAGTTTACCGACGGAATATGCAGACCTGCAGTGGCCATGGCGCTGCTTATGGGAGGCAATGTACTGAATATAATAGGAAACTGGATACTCATCTACGGGAAAGCCGGATTTCCGGAACTCGGGCTGCTGGGAGCAGGTATCAGCACCCTTGTTTCCAGAATATTGATTTTCATCATATTCCTGATATACATACTGAAGGCCCCAGGGCTAAAAGAGTACGCGCAGGCATTCCGCAGCGCCAAGGCCTCCGGCAGGGAGATGAAAAAGCTGTTCGGTCTCGGCTATCCCCTCGCCCTCCAGACCGGTATGGAAACTTCTACATTCTCCATCAGCGCAGTAATGGTAGGCTGGATTGGAGCGACAGCGCTGGCCGCACATCAGATCACCCTCACCATTTCGCAGATATGCTTCCTTATGATGATGGGGCTCGCCTCATCGGTATCAATCCTCGTGAGCAATGCCCATGGGAGGGGAGACATGGAAAGCGTGAACAGGTATGCATCCCGCGGATACTTCCTTATCCTCGGAACTTCCGTCATGTTCTGTATCCTGATTTTCATTTTCAGGACCAGCATAATAGGGATGTTCACGGACTCGCAGGAAGTCAGGGCGGCGGTACTTTCCCTTCTTTTCGTCCTGTTTTCATACCAGTTCGGCGACGGGCTCCAGCTCTGTTTCTGCAATGCCCTGCGCGGGATACAGGACGTAAAGCCCATTATGCTGATGGCATTCATAAGCTACTACATCATCGCGATTCCCGCGGCGTATTTCCTGGGATTCAAGGCAGACCTCGGCACGACCGGCGTATGGCTCGGGTTCCCGACAGGACTCACCATTGCAGGCATTTTCTATTTCCTGCGGTTCAGGATAAAAGTCCGGGCACTGGCCATGCGGACAGGGAGCAGATAAAATTTGCATGTGTGGCATTTTTTTAATATCTTTCGATGAATTAAGTGATTAACCTATTTTATTAACCCATTTAATCTAACGTACCATGCCACAGTTAAAAGAATTCCAGCAGCTCGAAGGCGAGCAGATCATTGAACAGCTTGAAGGCAACGCCTACAATGACTCTCCGAATCCTTTCATGCAGTTGTTCATGTTTTTCGTGAAGATTTTCTGGCTGATTCTCGGCATCAGGCTCAGATCCTATCTGATCATCACCAATCTGCGTATTGTCAAAGTCGACAAGAAAACCCTGCTGTGGGGAATGCTCCAGGGAGACACTGTCGTTCTGACCCTGAACAAGAGGTCTATCCAGTCGACAGGATACGCAATGGCTACCAGCTGGCTCATTTTCAAGAAATATTACTTCATACTTGAAAATACCAGCGGAACAATCAAAATCACTTATGACGGAGACAAAGAAAAGCTCGCTGCAGTATGCAACCATGTAGACAAGCTTGTCAGCTCTACAGGCCAGCATATTGCATGATTCCTGAAAAGATCAGGACAAGCAATCCATATAAAAAATCAGGGTGACCGGCGGCCATCCTGATTTTTTATTGTTTTCTCCCGGAATGACTCAGGACTGCTTCCTGCCTTTGCGGGAAGAGCGCCGTTTCGAATCTTTGGATGATTTCTTCTTTGATTCCTTGATGGCCTTGCGGACCTTTTCCTTGCGTGCCGTTTTATTCCCTCCGGACGCTTGCGGTCCCTGATAATCCTTGTCCTCCCTTTCTTCCAGACCGGTCTCGACCAGCTCATAGTCAAGGAGTTTCTGTTCGAGATTTGTCTTTTTGACACGGATTTTCACCGGATCCCCGAGGTTGTAGACCACCTTGCTGTGGCGTCCGGTTATCCTGTAGCGGTCCTGGTCGAATTCGAAATAGTCTGATTTGATATCCCTGAGCGCCACCATACCCTCTATCTTGGTCGGCTCGATTTCCACATACATTCCCCATTCCGTGAGTCCTGAAATGTGACCTTCGAATTCGAATCCCACCTTGTCCTGCATGAACTCTACAAGCTTGTATTTTATGCTCGAGCGTTCTGCTTCCGCAGCGACTATCTCCCGCTCGGACGCATATTTGCACTGGCCTTCATAGTAGTCTTTCTTCTGGGACTGCGCTCCGTCAAGATAAAGGGCCAGAAGCCTGTGTACCATCATGTCCGGATAACGCCTGATAGGAGAGGTAAAATGCGTGTAATATTTGAACGCCAGACCGTAGTGCCCGATATTGTCCGTACTGTAACGGGCTTTCGCCATTGTCCTGAGGGACAGGAGCTCGATGGCACCGAACTCCGGACGGTCCTTGGCTTTGGAGAGCAGGTCGTTGAGTTCCCTGGCTATCTCCTTTCCGTTTCCTGCAGGTCCTATTTCGTAGCCGAAGTTGTGTACGAACGAACGCAGGCTGTCGAGTTTCATCAGGTTCGGCTCATCGTGGATACGGTAGACGAATGTCTTGGCCTTCGATTTCTCCGCGGCTTTTGCCGCTTCTTCCTGTGTCATGCACAGGTAGCCCAGCGACGCTGACGGCGCCGCTGTCTTTTTGCAGCCTTTGGCGACGAACTCCGCCACACTCCTGTTGGCCAGGAGCATGAACTCCTCGATAAGCCAGTTGGCCTCCTTGGTCACTTTCTGGTAGACTCTTACCGGACGGCCCTTTTCGTCCACCTCGACTTTCATTTCAGGCCTCTCGAAGCTTATGGCTCCTGCCGCGAATCTTTTCTTGCGCAGTTTTGCCGCAAGACCGTTCAGTATGAGGATGGCTTCCTTGAGAGCGTCCGGAATCAGACAGCCTGTGGTAACGCCTTCTCCCATTGCAGACTCAGCATGCCTGTCGGCATTCTTCGCCCTTTCTTCCGCCGCTTCCGGAGATGCATCCAGTATCGGGTCAGCTATAGGGCCGTGCCTGCCGTCCGTACCGCCGCGCAGTTCCATCTGCATGGCTTTCTCCCCCGCGTCTATGACCTGCTGTGCAGTCTCATATGCAAACCTGTAGTCCGAATTGATTACCGTCCGCCCGAACCACTGGGAAACCACTTTAGCGAGCGGTGTGATCTCGAACACGGCCGAGAAGCAGAGCTTCGGCTCATTGGGACGGAGAGAACACAGCTTGTTCGAAAGCTTCTCCGGCAGCATCGGCACGGTACGGTCTACAAGGTACACCGAAGTTCCCCTGTTGCGGGCCTCTTCATCCACCACCGAGCCAGGTGTCACATAATGCGTCACATCCGCTATATGCACCCCGACCTCATAATTTCCGTCATCCAGTTTCCTGAAAGACAGGGCATCGTCGAAGTCTTTCGCATCCGCAGGGTCTATAGTGAATGTCAGCGTATCGCGGAAGTCGCGGCGCTCCTTGATATCCTTGTCAGTAATCTTGTCCGAGATATCGTCTGCGGCATTCTCCACCTCCGGCTCGAACCTGTAAGGAAGTGAATATTCGGCCAGGATGGCATGCATCTCGGTATCGTTCTCGCCTGGTTCCCCGAGCACATCCACCAGGTGCCCTGTAGGGTTGGGGTCCTTCTTGTCCCACTTGTCCACCATAGCGGCGACCTTCATGCCCGAACGTACCGTCATTTCTTTCCGTTTCCCGTCCACGGTCTCATACAGATAGTTCACCGCAAACTGGTCGTAACCTGTGCGTTTCAGGCTTCCGAGCATATACTCTGGCTTCGGATCGCTGTCCGCAAGAGACTGTCCCCTGGCCTTCCTTTTGCGCGGCTTCTCCGGAGCCGGAGCGACCACTGGAATTATTATGTCATACGGCATCACCCTGCTTTCCATCAGCACCCAGGCCTGATCCCCGACAACATGCAGGATTCCCACAAAAGGCTTGCGGGAACGCTCCACTATTTCCAGCACCTCTCCTTCTTTCCTCTGACGGTCGGTCTTTTCCTTGAGGACAGCAACACGTACCGTATCCCCGTTGAGAGCGCCATGCGTCCTGGAAGCCTTCACGAATATATCATCTTCCTCTCCTTCCACTATCACGAATGCATACCCTTCCCGGGTCATCTGTACCCTTCCGGTAAATTCCGGATACGTTTTCTTCTCCTTTTTCCTTCCACGACCGCGGTCTCTGCCGCCTTTTCTTCTTCTGTCAACCATAATTTTCTGATTTTTCGATAATCCGATACGCACAAATCACTATCTTTGCCGATGGTTTTCGGATCTGATATGTAAATCCTACAAAAGTAGATAATAATCACTCCAATACCAAAAAGATTAAGTACAAATATCAATACATTATACTATGAATCAGAAAGTACTTCTAATGATCCTCGACGGATGGGGCGAGGGCAGACATGACTGGACAAACGCGATTTTCACACAGGGAGCCCCTTATATCGACTCTCTCAGAGCAAAATATCCGTTCGGACATCTTCAGGCCTGCGGAGAAGCTGTAGGTCTTCCTGAAGGACAGATGGGAAACTCGGAGGTGGGACACCTCAACCTCGGCGCCGGCAGGGTGGTATACCAGGACCTGGTAAAGATCAACATGGCATGCCGTGACCACAAGCTTCTGGAAAACAAGGAGATAAAAGCGGCATACGACTACGTGAAACAGTCCGGGAAGCAGCTTCACCTGATGGGTCTTACCTCCACCGGAGGAGTGCACAGTTCGCTGGAGCATGTGTATGAATTCCTTGCTGTAGCAAAGCAGTACGGTCTGGATAAAGTGTATGTACACTGCTTCATGGACGGCCGCGACACAGACCCGAAGAGCGGAAAAGGTTTCGTAGAAGCCCTTGAGGCCAGGATGGCCGAAAGCACAGGCAAAGTAGCTTCCGTTTGCGGCCGCTACTATGCAATGGACCGCGACAAGAGATGGGAGAGGGTCAAGCTCGCCTATGACCTTCTCGTGAAAGGCGAAGGAACGAAATTCGCTTCCGCGACAGAAGGCATCCAGGCGTCATACGATGAAGGTGTCACCGACGAGTTCATCAAACCTATATGCATCACCGGAGAGGACGGAAACCCTGTAGGTACCATCCAGGAAGGCGACGCCGTAATCTTCTACAATTTCCGCAACGACCGTGCAAGGGAAATCACCTCCGCGCTTACCCAGGAGGATCTTCCTGACTATGGGATGAAGACCATACCTCTCTACTACTGCTGTCTGACCCCGTATGATGACAAGTTCACCGGGCTCCACATCCTCTTCGACAAGGAAAATGTGCAGGAGACCCTCGGGGAAGTGGTGTCAAAAGCCGGGAAACGCCAGCTGCGCATCGCCGAGACAGAGAAATACGCCCATGTGACGTTCTTCTTCAACGGCGGACGCGAAGAGCCGTTCGAAAACGAGGACCGCATCCTCGTGAAGTCTCCGAAAGTGGCCACTTACGACCTTCTTCCGGAGATGAGCGCCCCTGAAGTGACAGAGAAACTCGTCGAGGCGATAAAGACCGGCAAGGAAGACCTTATCATCCTGAACTTCGCCAACGGAGACATGGTAGGACATACCGGTGTGTTCCAGGCGATCTGCAGGGCCGTAGCCCGCATCGACAGATGCGTGAAGGAAGTGGTGGAAGCGGCAATCGAGCAGGATTACGCCATCTTCCTCACGGCCGACCACGGAAATGCAGACCATGCATTCAACAAAGACGGCTCTCCTAACACGGCCCATTCCCTGAACCTTGTCCAGTTCATCGCCATCAACACCGGCGCCACCCATGTAAAGGACGGAAGACTCGCTGACGTAGCCCCGACCATCCTCAAGACCATGGGCATCCCTCAGCCGGCAGCCATGACCGGCGAGCCGCTGATCTGATATCTGAACAACAGCAATAAAAAACGACCGGATGTCCGGTCGTTTTTTATTGGTATTTTACGATATTTTATTAAATTTGTCTTGGTTATAAATTTTCTGTCAGATGAAGTATTTCATTAGAGCCGTAAAGTATTTCATATATTTTATATTGCTTTTTGTCGCAATAATGGCTATCCTGATACTGACCGGAGCCGCCGAAGGAGACATCTCCACCATGTTCAGGGGAGGCTATAGCGCTCTTTGGAAAATAGCTGTCATTTTCGCAGTCATCAGTGCCATATATCCAAGTGTCGGCTTCATCAGGAAAGAGGCCATGATTCCCGGCAGTTGGGAAGAAGACAAGGATATAATAAAGGAATTCATGACCGGCAGGGGATATGTCCTTGAAACGGAGGGAACCGGTGCAATGTCTTTCCGCAAGAAAGGACTGAGCAGGTTCACCAGGATGTATGAAGACAGGATAATCCTGACGGCAAAGATAGGAGGAGTGGAAATGGAAGGGATGAGAAAGGATGTCATCCGCCTGGCGATGGGACTTGAAAGCCGTTTCCGCAGAGAAGAACAGTAGCTCTGGATACCAGGGCCGAGATATGAACCTTTAAATTTTTCTGTTATGGATGATTTGAAAACAGTTGCAAGTTTCCCGGATCCGATGCTTGCGCACATTGCAGAAACAAAACTCAAGGACAACGGGATAGAAGCCGCCGTCTTCGGAGAAAACTCCCAGTTCCCGTCTATCCGATATGCTGACGACAAGATCAAGGTTAAAGTCAACGCCGCCGACTACGAGCGTGCAGTCAGCATTTTGGAAGCTTCAGACAAGGCCGAGTAGAAATCCTCTCCGAAATACCGTTCTATAGGTTCGCGCAAGAATTCAAATACGCGGACCTTTTCTTTTCTGCCTTTTGCGAATGCATCCCTGCAGATATCCCACCTGTGCAGGTTGAGAGCCCTGAGACCGTTGCTCAAACGGGTAATCCTTATAGGATACAGCCAGCAGGAGACAGGCTTCCGGAAATCGCCCTTCCCCTGGAACCAGCAGCGCTCCATTGCACAGAAGCAGTTCCCGTTTTCATCGAAATGGGTATAGGCGCATTCTTCGCTTCCGGGAACCAGCGGAGTGACCATGTCCCCGTCAATGTCTATTTCGAAAAAGCCCGATGCGGCTATCTTATCCCGGCCGGTCTGACGCATCTCTCCCGAAAATACGGGATAATTCTTTTCTATGGCCTCAGCCTCGCATTCTTCCAGCGGGGCGCCGCTGTCCCCTATGATACAGCAGCAGCCCTTGCATCTTTCATAGTCACAGGCAAAGTATTCCGTCAGGATCTCGCTTGAAATCAGACAGTCATCTATCTGTATGATGGTGTGATCATTTCGCATTTCATTTTCTTTTAGGACGGACAATGTACTCGACCTTTGCGCCATTGTCCAGTGAATATATGATTTCCCTGACCATATCGGCGGTCACGGCATCGATTTTTCCGGAATAACCCGTATGGAAATCCTTTCCGTATATGAAACGTCTGGATACAGCCTCTATCCAGTAGCCAGGATCATTGCTCCGGGACGATACCGCATTCTTCAGTGTTGACTTGTAGATCTCCAGCCTGTCCTGCGGGATATTTTCCCCGGAAAGGGACTTGATGGCCGAGCGCAATGCAAACAGGGCCCTTACAGGCCTTAGGCGGCCTGTCCCTTGAGCAAATGCCAAAGTATCGCAGGCGTCCACCGAGACGGCTATGTTCAGCCTCTCCGACGGAACCGTTGAAAAGTTTCCTGAGACATTCACTGATGCCGCCATGCCTGCCACTGCCGACACGGCGGCATCGTCAAGTGCCATGGCAGCTATCTCGGAAGCCATGTAATTCAGGATATCCAGATGTGCCGGGGCAGACATCACTACATCAAGGCTCGTGTCACGTCCGTCGACAATATATGTCGACTCCCCCGACACAAGCGGTGCACTCTGCGCCCCTCCATGGACCATGCGCCTGCTTGCAGGGAAACATCCGATGTACTCCTGAAGTGTCTTTCTTAAGGCCGTTTCATCAAGATCGCCCACTATCACCAGCACACCGTCATTGAACCGTTTGAACTGGTTCCTGAAATAACCGTCCGCCGCCTGCAGCAGATTTCCGGCAAGTGTGGAAGTCGATTTGAACCGTGAGTACCTGACGTCCGGACTCATTATGCTGTCTATTGCCGGCAGCCTTTCTTCAATGCCGGCCCGTCTGTCCAGCCTCAACTTCTCGCATTCCAGATAATAGTCGAATGCAGCGCTGTCGATGGCACTTTTAGTCGCCATCGACACCAGGGCCTTGAGCAGGAACACAAGGGAGCCGGAAGCGGCATTGCCCGAGATACTCATATCCACAGGACCGACCTCCCTTTCCATCACTATATCCATAGCGGACAGCATACTGTCGAAATCATCGTGCTTCATTCCCGCCACCTCGTACAGACCGAGAATATCCGAGAAGAATGCGCCCTGGCCGGGTATCAGGCCGGGCACGGAAGAAAAGCCTTTCTTCAGCACCAGAGAATACCAGAACCGCCCGTCTGACGGCATATGCCTGTAGACGACCCTCATTCCGTTGGCAAACGTCCACACTGTCCCCCCGGACATAGTCTCTTTCCGTGTACGGCTTATCCTGCACTTCTCAGGAACGACATCGAACATGGACGTATCCCTGTAACTGGAAATATGCGGGGCAATCACACATGAAGTATCATTCCATGAGCGCAGGAACAGCTCTTTCATCTTCTCCTCTGTCATGACGGAGGAATCCGAAACGCAGACCAGGGACATATTGCCCGTAGCACCGAGAAGAGAGGACACGAACCTGTTGAAGTACCTCAGACCGGAAGAATCCGAAAGCCCGCTCGCTTCAAAGAAACCGTAACGCTCAGCCGGGGAGGCCAGTGCGGCGCCATACAGGAAGGAGGAAATGCACCTGTCCGTATTTTCCCTGTTGCTTTTTACATATGTCCGTGCCTGCTGTCCGAGATGTCTGCCGACAGCCTTTCTTGTCAGGGCGTATTCCTTGACGGAAATGCCGCCTGAGGCAAGCTGCGAAAGGACAGATGACATTACGGGGATAACGTCCCGGACTCTTTCCGGAGCCGTATCCACTCTGACAATATATTTCTCGTCCCGGCTCCATGATGCGCTCCCGAGGAAGCGGTACTGCACTCCGGACACGGGAATCCCCGCCCGGTAAAGCTCTTTGCGGAGTCTGGACTCCAACACCATCCCGAGTTCTTCGCCCATCTGCGCCGACACAGCAGGAAGGGCCGTACCCATGTATTCTTTCGGAATCCTCGGAAGAGAGTATTCAGCGGTTACGGATGCGGAATCCGGATCCGGCACAAAAGTACAGGTGAGACTGTCTGCAGGATGCCATTCATAATCATATGAAGGCTCATCGGGCATTATATCCGGCACTAAAAGGGACAAGAGCTTCAGCTTGGCGAAGACTGCGTCCCGGTCCACATCTCCGGAAATGATTATGGACTGCCCGTAATCCGGAACCCCTTTCCTTTTTGCCATGTCAGAGTACTCCCGAACAAGATCGAATGTAAGAAGGCATAACGAATCCAGAAAACTTTCTCCCCGGCTCAGGTTAACGTCAGAAAATCTGAGCACCACGGCGTTGTCCTTCTCCTCGACATATCCGCCCCTGATCCCGTTGTCCTTAAGGAATTCTTCCGGGGTACGGGATGAAAACAGGGATGTTTCCGCAAGACCGCGTCTTGCCGCCGCAAGCGCTTCTTCCCTTGAAAGCCCTGCCTGCCGGGAAGACGTGTCGCCTGGGGCAATGTCTTCAGAGCCGGAACCGCCGAGCCTCCAGACAAGGGAGAAATCGGCGAATCCCCTGTCAGACGGATTCGTGACTATATAGTATGAAATGTTATCCGGCAGTATCCCATGTGCGACAGAAGGATCCGCCGGCAAAGACGGAAGCCCCTGAGCAGCTGATAATGAGCCGGATAGCAAAACAGATGCGGCAAAAATGAATATTGAGGAAATTTTTTTCATCATATTTGGCCCTATCTTGTACAAAAGTAAAATAAAAAATTCCTACTTTTGTATTTATGCGAATATTTAATGCAATTAAACTAAACTGAATATTATGAAAAAGACCTTGATTATCATTGCTGCGGCAATACTCTCCGCAGAAGTGGCATCTGCGCAGGACATGCAGCAGGCGACAGACACTTACAACAATGGGGCCATGGCTCTCCAGATGGGGGACAATGCCGGTGCTCTCGACTATTTCAAACAGGCCCTGACAATGGCAGAAGCATGCGGTGAAGCTGGAGCTGACGTAATTGCCAACTGCAAGAATATCATCCCTAACGTTGAACTTTCCATTGCAAAGGACCTCATCAAGTCCGAGGACTATGCACAGGCAGTAGAGCAGCTGAACAAGGCCATTGCGTCTGCCAAGGAGTATGAAAACGCGGATGTAGAGACAGAAGCGGCAGGACTGATCCCTCAGGTATATATGACCCAGGCCAACAGCCTGCTCAATGCCAAAGACTACGAAGGGGCGGCTGCCGCCTATCAGAAGATTCTCGAGGCAGATCCTGACAACGGTTCCGCATATCTCAGGCTCGGAACGGCCCTCAGCGCTGCAGGCAAGGTAGCGGAAGCCGAAGCGGCATTCACTTCTTCAATGCAGTACGGCCAGGAAAAACAGGCTGTAAAGCAGCTTTCCAACATGTATGTAAGGCTTGCGGCTTCAGACCTCAAGGCAAAGAAATACGCAGATGCCGTTACTCATGCACTCAAGTCCAACGAATATCTGGAAAATGCCACTGCAATGCAGGTAGCCGGAACAGCGTCAATGCAGCTCGGACAGAATGCAGAGGCCCTCAAATACATCGAAAGCTATATCGCCCTTGCCCCTAACGCACGCAATATTCCTGACATGTATTACACGGTAGCCGTACTTGCACAGCAGCTCGGAGACAGCGCAAAAGCATGCGGATACTACCAGAAAATCGTGGACAACGCAAAATACGGGGCAACTGCAAAACAGCAGATGACAGCGCTCAAATGTAACTAATCCAGATGACGGATCGTAAGATCAGAGAGCTGGAGCTTCTGGCTCCGGCAAGAAATACAGACATCGGCATTGCGGCAATCGACTGCGGTGCCGATGCCGTATATATAGCCGGGCCGCAGTTCGGGGCAAGGCAGGCAGCCGGGAACAGCATGGATGAAATCAGACGGTTGTGCAGCTATGCACACCGGTTCGGGGCAAGGATATTCATCACGCTCAACACCATTCTATATGACAGCGAGCTCGAGGAAGCCAGGTCGCTGATGCTTGAAGCCCAGGATGCAGGTGCCGATGCTCTAATCGTGCAGGATCTGTCCATTCTGAAAATGGCGGCAGAGAGCAGAAGTCAGGGGAAGCGGTTTTCGCTGCCGCTCCATGCCTCCACACAGTGCGCAATCAGAACTCCAGACCAGGCCAGATTCTATGAGGACCTGGGGTTCTCCAGACTGGTACTTGAAAGGGAACTGTCTCTGGAACAGATCCGGGCAATCCGGGAAGCTGTCAGATGCGAACTGGAGTTTTTCGTACACGGAGCCCTGTGCGTATGCTATAGCGGACAATGCTATATGTCAGAAGCCATTACGGGAAGAAGCGCAAACAGAGGGGCCTGCGCGCAGGCCTGCAGATCCCTTTATGACCTTGAAGACGGGAACGGGAAGCTCCTGCTGAAAAACAAGGCGATTCTGTCGCTGAAGGATTTCAATCTCAGAGACAGGCTCTCCGATCTGATCCAGGCCGGCATCACTTCTTTCAAGATAGAAGGACGGCTGAAAAACATGTCATACGTAAAGAACATCGTCAGGGAGTACTCCCTGGAACTGGACCGTATCGCCGCTGCCTCAGAGGGAACATTGTACAGAGCATCCTACGGACAGGTGCAGGGAGGATTCACACCTTGCCCGGACAAGACTTTCAACCGCGGGTACACCGGACTGTTCCTCGACGGGACGCGCGGCAAATGGTCGACATTCGATTCCGCCAAAGGAATGGGGGAAGAAATCGGTACGGTATCTTTTGTCAGCCCGGGGAAAGACATGCTGCGGATCAGGCCGTCTGCCGGCCGGACAGGTGGGACGGGGCTGAAACTCAACAATGGTGACGGATTTTCATTCGTCACCCGCGAGTCCGAAGTCGTAGGGTTCAGGGCTGAAACATGCAACGGACTTGAAATCAGGTGCAGGCCTGTTCCGGAGATTTTCCAGGGAGCAAGACTGTTCCGCAACACCGACACGGCTTTTGAAAAGAGAATAGAGACAGGCACTCCGGAAAGGTCCGTCAAAGTACATCTGGATGTATGCATAACACGCACGGAAGGCAGGTTCTCCATATGTGTAAAAGCGGAAAGTGAAGACGGAAGGACCGTTACCGGAATATACGATGCCGGAATCCTGACGGCAGAAAACCGGGAAAGGATGGAGTCGCTTTTTTCCGGACAGCTGGCCAAAAATACCGGACATTACAGGTTCGTCGTAAAAAACCTCCAGTACGATACGGACGGACAGCTGCCGCTGATGGCGGTATCATCGATAAACGGAATACGGAGGACAACGGCAGAAATGCTCGACAGCATGCCGTGCATACCCAGACCGCTCATGAACCGGACGGCAGAAATCGATACCGTCCATCCGTCAGCATCCTTCCCCGATGCCGTAACATATAAGGCAAATGTCGCAAATAACGCTGCCAGACAGATATACGCAGCATGCGGTGCCGGCCATATCGAACCCGCCTATGAGATATCCCATCGCGACGGCATAGAGCTCATGCGGACAAAATACTGCATCCGGCACGAGCTCGGACTGTGCCACGGCTCAGGAAAGGCTGCCGGAGCAGCCGGGGACATGTCCCTTCTGAACAACGGACGCCGTTTTATCCTTCACTTTGACTGTGCACGATGCGAGATGACTGTTCTTCAGGGTACTCCCGGATCTCGAAAGTAAGGTCGACATCTCCGAAATGACCGGTCTTGCAGTCATTCGCTTCAAGATATTTCCTGCCAAGCTGTCCGCGCCACACAATGTCATCCCTGGTGTTGAAAGGAAGGTTTATTTCAAACCCATAGCTTTTCGAGGCAATCTTCACTACGGCCGAACACTTCCAGGAAGTTCTGGTGCCCCCGTCATCTTCCGTTATCATCAGGGCGCACTTTTCCAGCTGGTCAGTCCATTCCGAGACAAGCACCGCATTGAACGGGCGCGGCTTTCCCACGTACTTTCTCTTTACCACTATCATAAAGTCCGTCACGGCCGGATTATACAGTTTCAGTTCAGCTTCAGTACTGGCCGTAAAATCTTCGACAGAGCCGATTTTGACAAAGAATTCCGATGCGCCGGCAAACCACGGATCATAGTTGCGGAGCATGGTAAAGTCTTTAAGTATCAGAGTCCTGACGGATGGCTGAACAGCTGATTCCGTATCGGGACAGGAACTGCCGGCCGGAACCGCAGGAAAGCCGGAAATACGGCCGTAAACAGTAGGACGGACAAGGGACTTCCTCGGTTTCACGATAATGGATCCGCCCGAACCCCATTCGGGATCCTGCTTGCGCAGCATCTCTATGGACGTATAGGCGGCATCATCATTTCTGTTTATGACCCATACAGGACGCTCGGATGCCATCTGTTCATCGACCACGACCTCTTCAACGATACGTTCGCCGTCCTGTCCTTCCGAAACCCGGTATCCTATGTTGGTTTCAGATCCGTCGCAAGGGTCGAAAGTTATTACCGGCAGTGTCTTGCCGTCCCAGTCCTCTGAAAAGGGCCAGTATATCTGGATATCGGAAGATTCCAGTTCTGCAAGGAATTCCTCTGCGGAAGCCAGGCGGTCCTCTTCCGTACACGGCACGGATGATCTGGCAAGGGACGGCGTACCGCGGGACAGGAGGTGCTCACGTATCATGTCTTTCAAAGGAGCGGCATAACTGCGCGCGGCAGGTACGGCCTTGTCCGGAAGGGAACTGTCACCCACCCCGGCCCCCGGGGTGCGGAACAGATCCCTCATAGTGTACTCTTCATCGTACCCGTTATCGGATGAAGATGATACGGCATCGGAAACCTCCCTTATCTGCTGCTCTCCGATATTGATTTCAGAAAGCAGCCGCGCCACTTCATCAAGGGATACTGGGGAGCGGTCTCCGCCGCCATGAATATCCATATCATCATCGAGATGCTCGCATCCCGGAACCAGCAACAGGGCGAAAGCGGCCCCTGCAATAAAAACAATCTTCCTCATAGCAACAGTATTTTCTGCAAAGAGAAAGATTATTATCCGTGTTCGGAAAAAACAAACGTTTAATCAGGCCGACAATGCCCCCGGTACTCCGCAAAGGCTATTTCGTGAATCTGACAAAGCGGTTTTTGCCGCAAAAATCCTTGACGAGCTCCGCATCCGGAAATCCTTCTTCCCGGAAAACCTGTCTTGTCTCGGGGCCGAAAGCCTCGTTAATCTCCACAAAACCGGCTCCGCCGTCCACAAGCGCCTTCCCGGCCCATAATGCTATCGCCCTGTAGAATACGAGAGGGTCCGCATCGGGAACGAACAGGGCTATGCCAGGCTCAAAATCGCATACATTCTTTCTCATGAGGGCCTTTTCAGAGTCCCTCACGTAAGGAGGGTTGCTCACCAGGACATCAAAGCCGCCCCATCTTGCCATTGGTTCAGACAGGCCTGCAGCATCGGTATCCAGGACATCCGCCCGAGTGAATTCGGGACGCACTGCTCCGTTCTTCTTCATTTCAGATTTGAAATTCTGTCCGGAAGCCACATCAAGGGCTTCCTGCGATATGTCGGCGGCAAGTACCCTCGCATCCGGATAAGAAAGAGCCAGAGACCAGGCAAGGCAGCCGGAACCGGTGCACAGGTCAAGCACCTTCACGCCGCTCCTGCCGAATGCACTCTTCATCCGGAGCCGTCTTGCCACACTTTCACCTGCGATTCTGAACAGCTGCTCGGTTTCCGGCCTCGGGATAAGGACAGACGGAGTTACCCTGAACCTGTATCCGGCAAAATCCGCATACCCGAGAACATACTGCACGGGCTCGCCGGTCTCAAGCCTTTTCATGGCCGCATCCAGTTCAGCCTGCCTGCTTATGTCTATAGAATATTCCGGATTCACTATATGGGTATAGCTCTTTGTCCCGAGACAGGCTTCACACAGCATCAGGACAACCGATTTCGCTTCCTCACGTCCATAAAGCGGCTCCAGACCCCTGACCGATCCGGAAATAAAGTCTTTCAGCAGCATGACCGTCTATGAATTTTCTATGATATCCGTCAGGAATGACGCCATGTCAAGTCCGGCCGCCCTGACCATTTTCGGGACCAGAGAAGCACTGGTCATGCCTGGGATTGTATTGACCTCCAGGAAATAAAGACCATCCTCAGCCAATATGTAATCGACCCTTACCACTCCCGAACACCCGAGCCTCTCATAAATTTTCCTTGAAGCTTCCTGGATCCTGGCAGTGAGTTCCGAAGATATTTCAGCCGGACAGACCTCCCTGCTGGCCCCATTGTACTTGGCATCATAATCAAAGAACTCGTGCTCGGTAAGAATCTCTATCACCGGAAGGGCAATATTGTCCTTGCCGTCCGGATAAACCGCGCATGTAAGTTCCCTTCCCTTTATGTATTTCTCGGCCAGGATGGTGTTGCCTTCAGAAAAGGCCAGACGGACAGCTTCGGCAAGGTCTTCCTGTCTTTTTACCTTTGTGACTCCGAAGCTCGATCCCCCGTCCGTAGGTTTCACGAACATCGGAAAACCGAGCCTGCGGACCGCTTCTTTCTCAAAAGCCTCCCGGTCATCTCCCTTTCTCATGAAGACATCGTCCGCGCATTTGACGAAATCCACATTCCGCAGATACCCCTTGCATGAAAACTTGTCGAACGTAATGGCAGAGACAAATGCGCTGCAGCTGCTCTTGGGAACAGAAAGCATCTCCAGATAACCCTGCATCAGTCCGTTTTCCCCCGGAGTCCCGTGCTGCATGAGATAGGCAAAATCAAACCTGACCTTACGTCCGGAAACCGATACGGAAAAATCCGTCTTGTCCACCTCGGGCCGGTCCTGTTCAGGAAGCGCAACCCTCATGGAATCCTTCATCCTGTAGGCGGCAAGCTGCCATTTGCCGAATCTGGCGAAAATCTCATAAACATTATACAGAGAGCCGTCTATACGCGAAGATACGAACTCCCCGCTGCGGCAAGAAACTTCCCATTCGGAAGAATCGCTGCCATAAATGACAGCGATATTATGGTATTTTGTTTCCATTTTATAGTTAATTGAAGAAATAGTCTTCGGCTTCTTTTTCAGTCCGGGTCCCGGCCGATGCAGATGATGCATCGGCATCGCTGCCGTCGCAGTCCAGATTCAGATGCATTCCTGCAGGAGCGATGAACCTGTCCGATTCCGAGATTCCCAAGGTTCCGTCCTCAAGGACCTTTTTCATCCATATGCCCCATATCGGGAGGGCCGTATTGGATCCCTGACCGAGAGAAAGGGACTCGAAATGTACCTGACGGTCTTCCGCCCCGACCCATACTCCTGCCGTAATGGCAGGGGTATAGCCAATGAACCATCCGTCAGACTGGTCATTGGTAGTTCCTGTCTTCCCGGCTATCTCGCCCTTCAGCCCGTACTTCCATATAAGCCTGCGTCCGGTTCCGCTCTGCACCACTCCCTGCATCAGATTGGCCATCAGATATGCAGTCTGCTCGCTTATCGCTTCCCTCTTCCTGACATTGAAATCCGCAAGGACGTTACCCATGCTGTCTTCTATCCTCGTTACGAATATCGGATACACGTAAACCCCCTGCGACGGGAAAGTATTATAGGCGGAAACCATTTCATAAAGCGTAAGGTCTGCCGGTCCCACACACAGGGAAGGCACCTCTTCGATATAGCTCCCGATTCCCATCTTACGCATCATTTCCGCCATTGCATGCGGTCCGAACTGCTTCATGAGATAGGCTGAAATGTTGTTGCTGCTTTTCGTAAGGCCCCATTTCAGGGTCACTGTCTGCCCTATCCACTCGTCGCTGTCGGTACTCTGAGGCGTCCAGGTATCGTTTCCGACAATGAAAGTCTGGGGGACATTCACCACCTTGTCGCAAGGCGACATGCCTTCCTGCATGGCCAGCGTGTAGAGGAACGGCTTGATGGTAGATCCCACCTGGCGTTTGCCCTGACGGACATTGTCATACTTGAAATATCTGTACTCAGGCCCGCCTACATAAGCCTTGACATGGCCTGTCTGAGGCTCGATGGCCATGAATGCGGCCCTGAGATGCGCCTTATAATATAATATGGAATCATCCGGAGTCATCAGCGTATCTATATACCCTTTGCCGTTCCATGAGAACACCCTCATCTTCACTTTCTCGCCGAAACTCTTCCTGATTTCGCTTTCAGAAGCGCCGCGGGCCTTCATAATCCTGTAGCGGTCGCTCCATCTCCGGGCCTGGGACATCAGGCGGTCGATGGTCGCCCGGTCGATATCATTGGAGAAAGGCTTGTTCCTCTTGCCGGCAAGGTCTCTCCAGAAATTCTTCTGCAGATCCTGTCCGAGATGCTCGGCCACGGCCTCTTCCGCATACTGCTGCATCCTGTAGTTGATGGTCGTATATATCCTGAGCCCGTCCTTGTCGAGGTTGTATCTGCTGCCGTCCGGCTTGGTATTCTTGTTCAGCCATCCGTAGAAAGGGTCATCGGCCCACTGGAGCGAATCCGCCACGAAATCCTCATACTGTGCATAACGGGACCGTTCCGGCTTTCCGGCATTCATGGTCCTCCTCAGCATGTCACGGAAGTACGGGGCGATGCCTGCGTTGTGGTCCTGTACCTGATATGACAGTGTAATCGGTATCAGCGAAACGGAATCCCTCTGGGCTGCGGTCAGGAATCCCGCCTTTTCCATCTGGCCGATTACGAAATTACGCCGTACAAGAGCCTTGTCGGGATTCAGCGCCGGGTTGTAACGGGTAGGCTTGTTCACCATTCCCACCAGCATCGCGCTTTCCTCTATCGTAAGGTCGGATGGGTTCTTGGCGAAAAACGTCTGCGCGGCGGCCTTGATTCCGTATGCGTTGCTCCCGAAGAATATGGCATTCATGTACATGTCCATGATCTCTTCCTTGGTGTAGTTCCTTTCGAGCTTCACGGCCGTTATCCATTCCTTGAGCTTTATCCACACCATCCTCGCCTGATAGACCCCGGGAAACCTGCTCTTCACGTCCGCCCTCGGATAAAGGGTCTTTGCCAGCTGCTGGGTTATCGTACTTCCGCCTCCCTGACTCGAATCGCTCATGAGCAGGGTCTTGAAAAACACCCTGCCGAGACTTATGAAGTCTATGCCGGAATGTTCATAAAACCGCACATCCTCAGTAGCTATGGCCGCTTCGACCAGATACGGGGACAGCTCGTCATAGCTCACATATGAACGGTTTTCTATATGGAAAGTCGTAAGGATTTCTCCGTCTTCGGCAATCACCTGTGTTGCAAGCTTGCTCTCCGGATTCTCCAGTTCCTCGAAAGAAGGAATGTCAGCAAATGCCCAGACAAGAAGCAACATCAAGACAACCAATACGATAGGCAATGTAAAAATAATCCAGAACCACTTGGTTATCCTTTTTTTTGTCTTTTCAGTCATATACCTGCGATTAATACAAAGGTACAAAAATACTGATAAAATTTGGAAAATTACCCTGTTTGTTCCTTACTTTGCACTCCGAAACCGGGAAAGGTCATCTTATTGACACAGAAAGACTCTGCCGGGATTGACATAAAACCAGAAATTTTGATGGAAGAGAACCTTGTAATCGTCGAGTCTCCGGCCAAAGCCGGGACAATCCAGAAATTCCTCGGAAAGGACTATATAGTAAAATCGAGTTTCGGACATATCAGAGACCTTAAGGACAACTCTCTGAGCATCGATGTCGGACAGGGCTTCAAGCCCGAATACGAAATTCCTTCAGACAAAAGGAAAATAGTGGCGGAGCTTAAAAAAGCCGCAAAAGGAGCAAAGACAGTCTGGCTGGCATCCGATGAGGACCGGGAAGGAGAAGCAATCTCCTGGCATCTGTACGAGACCCTGGGGCTGAAAAAAGAAAACACCCGCAGGATAGTCTTCCATGAAATAACCAAGGATGCAATCCTGCACGCCATTGAAAATCCGAGGGACATAGACATGAATCTCGTCGACGCCCAGCAGGCCCGCAGGGTTCTGGACAGGCTTGTCGGATTCGAGCTGTCGCCTATCCTGTGGAAAAAGATACAGCCCAAGCTTTCCGCCGGAAGGGTGCAGTCGGTAGCTCTGAGGCTGGTCGTAGACAGGGAGCGGGAAATAATCGGCTTCAAAAAAGAACAGTATTACAAGGTAGAGGCTGTCTTCCATCCGGAAGGGACTCCGGAAGGGGTCTCTGTCAAGGCTGTCCTCGACACCAGATTCCCGGACCTGGAAAGTGCGGAAGCATTCCTTAAAAGATGCACGGGTGCCTCTTTTTCAATCAGAAGCATAGAAAAGAAAGAAGGGGTAAAGGTCCCGGCGCCGCCGTTCACTACATCATCGCTCCAGCAGGAGGCAGCAAGAAAACTCAGATTCTCGGTAAGCCAGACGATGAGCATTGCCCAGAAACTCTACGAAGCCGGTTTCATCACCTACATGAGAACCGACTCCACCAACCTTTCTTCTCTGGCATTGGGTACGGCAAAAAGCTTCATATGCGACAATTTCGGCGAAGAGTACTCCAGGACCAGACAATATAAGACAAAGGCCAAGGGAGCGCAGGAAGCCCATGAAGCCATCCGTCCTACATACATCGTGAATACGGAAATCGACGGCACGCCTCAGGAGAAAAAGCTCTATGAACTGATATGGAAGAGGACCGTAGCGTCACAGATGGCCGATGCAAAAGTCATGAAGACGGATATAAAGGTAGGATACGACAGAGGTTCCGAACTGTTCTCCATACAGGCCACCGAAGTACTTTTCGACGGCTTCCTCAAGCTTTACATGGAGAGTTCCGACGAGCCTCAGGATGAAGACGAGGTAATACTGCCGGAGCTCCATACGGGAGACATAATGGAAGAAAGGGGCCTGAGCGCGGAGTGCAAGTTCACTGCGCCTCCGATGAGGTATTCCGAGGCGACTCTTGTCAAGAAGCTCGAGGAACTGGGCATCGGAAGGCCGTCGACCTATGCCCCTACCATCTCGACTCTGACCAAAGGCCGCGGCTATATAGTAAAAGGAGACAAGGAAGGCGAGAAAATACCGGTCACCAACCTGCTTCTGGAAAACGGGACCATAAGACAGGTCAAAAAGACAGAGACGGTCGGAGCGGGGAAAGGCAGGCTTCTTCCTCAGGAAATAGGAATGATAGTGACGGACTACCTCGTGGACAATTTCGGGAGAATCCTCGACTACGGTTTCACCGCTGACGTTGAAAAGGATTTCGATCAGGTAGCGGAAGGCCACATGATATGGAACGAGCTCATCGCATCATTCTATGCCCCGTTCCACAAACAGGTGGAAACGGTGCTCAATGACCACAAATACAGCCATGTAAGCAGAGACCTCGGCACAGATCCGCATGACGGGAAGCCTATTGTGGCAAAATACGGACAATACGGACCTTATGTACAGAAAGGGGAAGGGGACGACAGGCAGTTTGCAAGCCTGGGACCGGGTCAGCTTATCGAAAGCATCACTCTGGAAGAAGCGCTCAGGCTTTTCGAACTCCCAAAGACAGTCGGCCAGTACAACGGCATAGATATCATATGCACCAAAGGACGTTTCGGACCGTATATGAAATACGGGGACAGGAACATTTCCCTGCCCCGCGGGACCGACCCGGCAAAAGTGGACCTCGAGACATGCATCGGCCTTATCTGCCAGGCCGGGAACAAGCCTGC
Source organism: uncultured Bacteroidales bacterium (assembly GCA_944325505.1). GTDB lineage: Bacteria > Bacteroidota > Bacteroidia > Bacteroidales > UBA932 > Cryptobacteroides. The sequence goes on along the minus strand of CALVAJ010000001.1, from coordinate 198,474 downwards.
CAAAACGGTCCTGCTGGATTTTCCTCAAAGCGGCATCCAGGTCATTGACGGGAACTACGGCCCGTACATCAGATACGCCGGACAGAACTACAGGATACCGAAAGGCACGGACGCCGCCTCACTGACCGAAGACGGCTGCAAGGAAATCGTCTCGTCTGCAAAACCGACGGGGAGGAAGGCAAGAAAGAAGTAGCCATATTATAATTTATAATTTTTAACATTATTTATTGATATAATTATAAATTTTATCTACCTTCGCAGAGATAATGTTAAATAAATATAAGAAATATGCCTTCATACCACATCGACCAGATTGACCAGAAAATACTTTCCTTTCTGGTAAAGAATGCACGCATGCCGTTTCTGGAGATAGCCAGGGAGTGCGGAGTATCAGGAGCGGCGATTCACCAAAGGGTGAAAAGACTGGAAGCGAACGGCGTCATTACGGGTTCCAGGCTGCTTGTCAAGCCACAGGCGCTCGGGCTGAACGTGTGCGCATTCATAAGCGTCTCGCTATCAGAGGCCAACAAATATCCTGAAGTAATCGAGGCATTCAAAAAAATTTCAGAGATAGTGGAATGCCACTTCGTCACAGGAAAGTATGCGCTTCTGCTGAAAATATTCTGTTTCAACCATGACCACCTTATGGAAATCCTGGTGAACACCATACAGAAAATCCCTTATGTACAGTCAACCGAGACCCAGATTTCCCTTGACCAGGCCATAGAGCGTCAGGTATGGGTAAAGGAATACCAGAACACGAGTTTTTCCGCCAATGTAAAGAAAAGGGAAAATCAGTAGTGCAACACCCTGCAGAGAGCCTCTGCAAGCATCATATCATCCGGAGTGGTAAGTTTTATGTTGGCCTTCTGGCCATAGACATATCGGACTTCCACTCCTTTTTTTTCAGCTACCGAAGCGTCATCGGTAAATGACATGTCATATGCCTGCCGGTATGCATCCCTGATGACTTCGGACCAGAATATCTGGGGGGTCTGTACGGCAAAGACCCTGCTGCGGTCCACACCTGGATCACCGGTCCTCGAAAGGGTCCCGTCCGGCATTCCGACTATCGGCCTCAACGTATCGGTACACGGCATGGCAGGCACTACCGCAGGCACTTCTTCAGCCATGCTGAAAGCAGATGCGATGAATTCCGGAGAAACCAGCGGGCGGACCCCGTCATGTATGGCCACCAGTGCACCGTCCGGCACTCTCTCAAGACCGTTGCGGACCGAATGGAAGCGGGTAAAGCCTCCCTCGACAATGGACTGGCGAGGGGTAAAGTTGTTCCCGTAGCAGAGATCCTTCCACATCTGCACCGACGATGCAGGCAATACCGTAATTATCCTTATGTCCGGTACGGCATCAAGGAATCTTTCCATTGTCATCTGGAGCACGGGCTTCCCGTTCAGGAGCATGAACTGCTTGGGCACAGGCGCCCCCATGCGTGTTCCCGATCCTCCTGCCGTCACAATCAAATATTTGGACCGACCCATCAGGCAATTTTATTTATATGTATGTATTACCGCAAAATTAACTTTTTTTTCGTAATTTTGCGGTTCAGGTGTTTTAGACAGAAATATAACGTTATAACGTATAGTACAGATGGGATTCTCTTTTTTGACCCAGGAACTGGCCATTGATCTCGGCACGGCGAACACAGTCATTTTCCAGAACGACCAGATCGTCCTGGACGAGCCGAGCATAGTGGCTTTGGACAACAATTCAGGAAAACCGATTGCCCTTGGACACCAGGCAAAACTCATACAGGACAGGGAAAACCCCGGAATCAAGACAGTGAGGCCGCTGCGCGACGGAGTGATAGCCGATTTCAACGCGGCAGAACTTATGATCAGAGGTTTCATAAAGAAGGTCAACAGCAAGCGCAGGTCGCTTTTCACTCCGAACCTGAAAGTCGTGGTCGGGATTCCGTCCGGCAGTACTGAAGTGGAGATAAGGGCAGTGCGCGATTCCACCGAACATGCCGGGGGACGCGATGTCTACCTGATATTCGAGCCGATGGCCGCCGCCCTCGGAATCGGTCTGGATGTGGAAGCTCCGAAAGGAAGCATGGTGGTGGATATCGGAGGAGGTACGACGGAAATAGCCGTCATCTCCCTGGGAGGAATAGTCCAGCAGAACAGCGTGAGGGTAGCCGGAGACGTCTTTACCAGCGACATCCAGTATTACCTCAAGCAGCAGCACAACATCAAGGTGGGGGAACCTACCGCCGAAAAGCTGAAGATCGCCGTAGGGGCCGTGATACCAAATCTGGATGACGAACCGGAGCCTTGTGTGGTCAAGGGTCCAAACCTCATGACAGCACATCCTGTAGTAGCGACTATCACATATCAGGAAATCGCGCATTGTCTGGACAAGTCGATAGCGAAAATCGAGTCAGCCATTCTTCATGTACTCGAGCAGACACCTCCGGAACTGTATTCCGATATCGTGGAAAGCGGCATTTTCCTTTCCGGAGGAGGCTCGCTGCTCAGAGGACTGGACAAGAGGCTCAGCGAAAAGGTCAATATTCCGTTCCATGTTGCCGAAGACCCGCTGAAAGCAGTAGCCAGAGGAACATGCATAGCGCTCAAGCATACGGAAAGGTATCCATTCCTCATGAGATAGAATGTCCGGGAACCAGAAAACATTCTCACTGATATTCAATGCAGCTATCTTCATTCTACTGGAGATAGCTGCATTAGGTATGCTTAGAAGCAACGGGATCCTGCAGGACACGTGGGCAATGAAAGGGGCGCATGCCCTCTATGCCTGTTTATGGGGGAAGACGGAAAGCATAAAATATTATTTCTCCCTGCAGAAAGAAAATGCAAGGCTTGCCGAGGAAAACTTCAATCTGGCAGGCAGAATCAGGGACTTTGAAAACAGGGGGCCGGTATCATGCATACATGCAGACACCCTGTCCCGGACAGCCGCGACGACCGCTGACAGTACGGACAGATACGCCTATATGCAGGCCGAAATAGTCAAAATCAGCAATAACAGCCAGCACAACTATATAATAGTAGACAAAGGCTCCGAGGAAGGCGTCGTCCCGCTCTCCGGCATCATCACCGGACAAGGGGTAATAGGCATCATCGATGCTGTCAGCCGCCACTACTCTTACGGCATCTCTTTCAAGAATACGGACATGACAGTCAGTGCAAGAATCGGAAAGACCGGCCCTGTAGGCTCCCTGGTCTGGGACGGGATCCATACCGACGGAGCTTTGCTGAATGAAATCCCCCACCATATCGGGATCGAAAGCGGGGATACCGTCTACACCAGCGGGTTTTCGTCCATATTCCCTCCGGACATACCTCTTGGCACCACCGGCGAGTCCAGGATAATCAACGGAGCCACTTACGAGATCCGTGTCAGGCTTTTTGAAGATTTCAAGGCCCTGAGATATGTAACCATAGTCCGGAACAGGGGAACGGATGAGATCAGTTCTTTGGTTTCCGACCGATAACCAGGAGGCACGGCATGAAGACAAACCGTAATTTCACTGTCACATACATACTGCTTGTAATAGCACAGATGGTCATTTGCAACTACTTCAGGATCAGTCCGTATGTTTTCATAACGATCCTGCCGGCCATGGTGCTGTGCATCCCGTTGAAAGTCAGCACCGCCGCAAGTATGCTGATCGCTTTCGGGACGGGGCTGGCCGTCGATGTGCTGGCGGAAGGGATAATCGGGCTCAATACGCTTGCCCTCGTGCCCGTCGCACTGATAAGGCAGCCCGTATTGAAAGCAGTGATGGGTGACGAGCTCATGGAAAAGGGCAATCCGTTCGGGTCCAGGACGGCAGGCATAGGGAAGGTCATGCTCTGCGTGAGTGTTGCCTACGCGGTATTCCTTGCCATATATGTTCTGGCAGACGGGGCGGGAGTGCGGCCTTTCCGGTTCAACATCTTAAGATTCGCGGCATCCTGTGCGTGCGATGTCATCCTTGCCATGCTTGCAATACATGTACTGAATCCGAGCGACAGATAGATATCCGGACCTATGACACTGAACAGGAAGAACAAGATACTTGCAGGACTCGCAACGGCCGCGCTGATACTGATCGGAAGGCTGTTCGTCATCCAGATTGTGGATGACAGCTACAAGATCGACGCTTCCAACAACTCGATGGTCTACTCCACCATCTACCCCACCCGAGGCATCATATATGACAGGAACGGAAAAATCCTTGTGGGGAACAAAGTCGCATATGATATACTTGTAACACCGAAAGAAGTCTCCAAATTCGACACGCTGGCCCTGGGGAAAGCACTCGGCGTCACGCCTGAATTCATCAGAGACAAAATGGCCGAATACTACAGGAACAGGCGGAAGATAGGCTATCAGTCAGTGGTCATGCTCAAGCAGCTGCCGCCGGAAACCTATATGCGCTTTGCCGAACTCGCATATAAATTCCCGGGATTCAGAGGCCAGCCAAGAAGCATCAGGCAGTACCCCTACAATGCAGGCGGGAATCTGCTCGGCTATGTGTCGGAAGTGAATTCCCGCTACATCGAGTCGCATCATGGAGAGTACAAGGCAGGCGACTATGCCGGAATGACCGGTATCGAAGCCACCTGCGAGAAATATCTCAAGGGAGAGAAAGGGTACAAGATATATCTGCGGGACTCACGCAACAGGATAGAGTCGTCATACCGTGACGGGGAAATGGACAAAGAGGCCATTCCGGGGAAAGACATAGTTGCCACCATCGATGCCGAACTCCAGCACTACGGGCAGGAACTCATGCAGAACAAAGTCGGAAGCCTTGTCGCCATCGAGCCGTCTACCGGTGAAATCCTGGCTCTGATTTCCAGCCCCGGAATAGACGTAGATGTGCTGGCGGACATCGGAAGCCACTATAACAGCATACTTTCAGACCCTCTGAAACCGATGTTCAACAGGGCTGTACAGGCATCATATCCGCCCGGTTCGGTATTCAAGCTTGTCAACGCCCTCATCGGGCTGCAAGAAGGGGTCCTGACCCCGCAGACAGAATATCCGTGTCATATGGGCTACCGGTACGGGAACCGGAAAATGGCATGTCATGACCACAGGTCACCTATAGATATGGAAGAATCCATCATGATGTCATGCAACGCCTATTATTGCTATGTACTGAGGTCGGTTCTCGAGAATCCGGAATACGGGTCAGTTCCCCTGGCCCTCGCCAAATGGGACGAATACGCCGCCAGTTTCGGCTTCGGGCACAAACTCGGCAGCGATTTCCCGTCAGAACTGGGAGGGGACATCCCTACCCCGGAACTGTATGACAGAATGTACGGGGAAGGCAGATGGAAAGCCACCAATATAATCTCACTTTCCATAGGGCAGGGAGAAATAGGCTGCACTCCCCTGCATCTTGCCAACCTGTGCGCCATAATGGCAAACCGCGGGTTCTACTACACCCCGCATATCATAAAATCTTCCGGAGACGTGAAAATCGATCCGAAATACACGGAGCGCAGATATACCATGGTCGACACATCATATTTTCCTGCCGTAGTCGAAGGGATGTACCGGGCCGTAAACGGCGGTTTCAATTCGGGAGCGACCGCTACAGTCGCTGCCGTCGAAGGGCTGGACATCTGCGGAAAGACCGGTACTGCCCAGAACCCGCACGGAGACGACAATTCGGTATTCATCTGCTTTGCCCCGAAGGACAATCCAGAAATTGCCGTTGCCGCCTATATCGAACACGGGTCGTTCGGAGCCAGATGGGCGGCACCGATAGCCTCGCTCCTTACGGAAAAATATCTGACAGGCGGCATAAAGGACTCGCGCAAGCCTCTGGAGAAGCGCATGATGGAGGGAGTCCTGCTGGACAAAGTCAATGACAAGTAAAACACCAAAGGCATGAACGCATACAGGGGAAACGGTTTTCTGAAGACGGTAGACTGGGCACTGGTAGTGACCTATCTGCTGCTGGTGCTTATCGGCTGGGTAAACATCTATGCATCGATACATTCATCAGAACCTGCATCCGTATTCGATTTCAGCTGCCGCAGCGGGAAACAGTTCGTATGGATCGTATCCGCCCTCGGTATTGCCGGAGTGATACTTTTCATAATCAATCCGCGTGCGTGGGAAAGCATGTCCGTACTGTTCTATGCCGCCACGATACTGCTGCTTGTCGCCGTCATATTCTTCGGGGTGGAAGTCAAGGGGTCCAGGTCATGGTTTGAATTCGGCCCGGTAAGGTTCCAGCCGGCGGAGATTTCAAAGATTTCCACTTCACTGCTCCTGGCCACGGTAATGAGCCAGATCGGATACAGGCTGAACAACCCGAGGAACTTTATCGCCACGGCCCTGATCATCCTGCTTCCGATGCTCATAATTATCGCGCAGAGCGAAACCGGGTCTGCCCTTGTCTACGTAGGGTTCGTATTCATGCTCTACAGGGAAGGTCTGTCCGGATGGCTGCTGTTCATGATAGGCATGGCCATACTGCTCTTCATACTGACTCTTACCGTATCTCCTTTCGCCTCCATGCTGGTTCTTGCAGGAGTCGTTACGCTTTGTTCCGCCCTCGAATCCGGAAAACTGAAAAGATGGAGCCTGGCAGTACTGCCCGTAATAACGTTTCTGGCATTCCTGCCGTCAATTATAAAATGGGCATCCGGGATGATGGAAGAGCCGGGAGGGTTCATCGGGAGACTCCGTCCGATGTACTTCTTTGCGGCCGCGGCCGTAACAGGAGTCCTCTTCTACGCATACCGGGCATACCGGGAGAGGAGCCTGTTCAAGCTCGGAGCAATAGCATCATTCATCGCCGGAATCCTGTTCGTAATGTCCGTCGATTTCCTGTTTCACGACGTGCTTCAAGACCATCAGAGGAAAAGGATAGAGGTGCTGCTCGGGCTGAAAGACGACCCGTCAGGAGTAGGATACAACGTAAACCAGTCAATGATCGCCATCGGTTCCGGAGGCCTGGCCGGGAAAGGGTTCCTGCACGGGACCCAGACCACTTACGGTTTTGTCCCTGAACAGAGTACGGACTTCATCTTCTGCACCATAGGTGAGGAATGGGGCTTCATAGGAGCGGCATCCGTCATTCTGCTGTATGTATTCCTGATATGGAGGATCCTGCGGGATGCGGAAAAGAGCAGGGAAGCCTTCACCAGAATATACGGATACTGCGTAGCATGCTGCATCTTCATGCACCTTTTCATAAATATAGGCATGACAATGGGACTGGTTCCTGTCATAGGCATACCGCTTCCGCTGCTCAGCTACGGAGGCTCATCCCTCTGGACCTTTACGGCCATGATATTCATTTTCATTGCCCTGGTCAGCAATGAAAAAAGATATTTATAAAGAAAATTTGCTTATACGGATAATCTGGGATAATTTTGCACCGGCAAATGCCGGAACTGAAAACCCGGTAAAAAACAATAACTTATAATTTTTAAAAGAATGGGACTTCTTGACGGAAAAACAGCCCTTGTCACAGGTGCGGCAAGAGGCATAGGCAAAGCAATCGCCTTGAAATTCGCTTCCGAAGGCGCTAATATCGCATTCACCGACCTCGTTATCAACGAGGCTGCAGAGCAGACACTTAAAGAACTTGAGGCATACGGAGTAAAAGCAAAGGCCTACGCTTCCAATGCGGCAAGTTTCGACGAGACACATACAGTCGTGGGACAGATTCTCGAAGACTTCGGCCGAATCGACATACTGGTAAACAATGCCGGCATCACCAAGGACGGTCTCATGATGAGAATGACCGAGGCACAGTGGGACGCAGTCCTGACCGTGAACCTCAAATCCGCATTCAACTTCATCCATGCGGTAACGCCTGTCATGGCAAAACAGCGTGAAGGAAGCATCATCAACATGTCATCCGTAGTGGGCGTATCAGGAAATGCAGGCCAGTGCAATTACTCTGCATCGAAAGCCGGAATGATCGGCCTGGCAAAATCGATAGCCAAGGAAATGGGACCTCGCGGAATCCGCGCGAACTGCATCGCTCCGGGATTCATTATCACTGACATGACAAATGCTCTTCCCGAGAAGGTGCGTCTGGAATGGGAGAAACAGATTCCTCTGCGCAGAGGCGGTACACCTGAGGACGTGGCCAATGTAGCCCTGTTCCTTGCCAGCCCGCTTTCTTCTTATGTAAGCGGCCAGGTCATCCACTGCTGCGGTGCGATGAACTGTTAGTACTGCAAAACATAAAAAAAGAGAAAAACCGGTAAAGGTTTTTCTCTTTTTTTATGCCTTTAGGCAAAGGACATGCATATTTTTGTCCGGAAACATCTCCGGAGAAGATATGAAAAATCAACTACAAAGCATACTGATCCCTCTTCTGGACCTTGTGCTGCCCAGAATATGCATCGTCTGCGGAAAGCGGCTTCTGACATTCGAGAAGCACATCTGCACATGCTGTCTGTCCGACCTGCCGCTGACATTCAACTGGGCCCTGCCCCACAACACTATGGCAGACAAGTTCAATGAACTCATCCAAAGATCTCTGTGCCATGAAATGGAGGATGTGCCGGCTGCAACAGTCCGCACTCCGTACAGCCGTGCTACCGCGCTTTTCTTTTTCAACTCCGAAGCAAGCTACAGAAAGATTCCGTACAGCATCAAGTATCGCAGAGATATTGCTTCCGGACTGTTTTTCGGGCACATGCTCGGGGACAAAATAGCAGGATCCGGGATCCTGCGGGACATCGATATGATAGTGCCCGTCCCTCTTTTCTGGACGCGCAGATGGAAACGCGGATACAACCAGGCAGAAGTCATAGCCGGCGGGATAGCATCCTCTCTGAAGGTCCCCCTGTGCACGGACATCCTGTACAGACGGCATTGCACAGCGACTCAGACACGGCTGGATGTCAGGGAGAAGGCCTTAAATGTAAAAGACGCATTCGCACTGAGGAAAGGATTTCCTCCAGGGACAGGGCATATACTGCTCGTAGATGATGTATTCACGACCGGAGCGACTCTGCATGCATGCTATCAGGCTGTCAGAAAAGCCAGAAAGGATATCCTTGTCAGCATAGCCACACTGGCAATGGTAAGCAACTGAGAGTCAGTCCCCGTAAAGCAGAGAGCGGTACACGGCCATGATATCTTCCGCGGCTTGAGGCACGCCATCCGGGGAGTCCTTAGGCACGGAGACTACCGTTATCGTGTCTTTCGGAAGAAAGTAGTACCGGACAAGTCCTGCCGCCACATCCCGGTCATGGACAATTATCCGGTCCGCCGTCCTGCATGTCCTGCGTATGAGAGCACTGGACCGATGTCTCTGAAGCCACGAAAAACCTTCCCGGCTGGAAAGGAAACTCAGGTCATATACCGTCGCAACGGCCTTTATCCCGCGGATTTTACCGATATCCCCCGAAAGGACACCGTCTGCACTGTGAAATATATCCGGAGGGTCCTGAGGCAGTATGTGGCAGTCAAGATACCTGTGCCACAAGGAAACGGACAGTCGGGACAGGAAACCCGAGACACGGCATATGCGGACATTTTCAAGCCCGCTGATACTGTTCAGGAAAGCATTCCCGCCTTTTCCCGGCACATATACATCAAAAGTACATCCGGGGAACGTACGTACCAAAGAACCGATAACGGCCCTGCTGCAACATCCGTCATGCCCAGAGTCCATTACCGCTTTCCATCCGTCAAGTGCGACTTTCATATACGATATTCTACACCGCGAATTTAACACCCTTTACTGAAAAAGGAAACTAATATGTCCATCTTTGGCACGATATCTCATGGGAATGCCGATTTTTTAGTATCTTTGCCCGCGGATTGCTCTGGTGTTGGAACTGGTAGACAAGAGGGACTTAAAATCCCTTGGACAGAAATGTCCGTACGGGTTCGATCCCCGTCCGGAGCACCGGAAATCCCTGCTGATCGGCTGATTGGCAGGGATTTGATTTATATTTTCCTTGTGCGGTACTGTTTCGGGGACTGGCCGGTATGACGCTTGAAAAAGCGTGTGAGGTAGGACTGGTCAGGGAAATTCAGCTGCTCGGCTATGGAAGTCACTGTCTGGTCAGGATCGCCGAGCAGGACTTTCACCTCGGCCACCAGCTGTTCTTCGATCAGCTGCTTCGGCGAGCGGCCTTCAAGGCAGGCGGTAGTGGCACGGTGAAGATATCTGGTCGAGACGCACAGCTTCCCTGCATAGAACGATGACGCATGTTCTGTAGCTCCGTATTCCCTTATCAGCTGCAGGAACTGCTGGCAGAGAAGCTGCTGTCTGGTATATTTCGGATTGATTTCCAGTTTTTCCGGAACCGTATTGAAGAGCCACAACAGAAGCCCCTGCAGGAAATTGTACTCCTGGAGATCTTCATACTGGGTCCTGTAATTGCCTGAAAAGAACATTTTCGCCAGATCCATCCAGATACAGAGCTGCTTCCAGGTGGTCTGGCTCCGGGCATCAGGAGTATGGGTATAGCACGGATGCTCGTTGGCATAGTTCAGATACGGCGAATCTATCGGAAGGAAAGCTTTCAGAAAAACATCTTTCGGGAAAAGAAGCATCCTCACCTTGAAATCATCCGAGGCATGAAGCCTGTGCAGAAGAGTCCCCGTAAGGAATATCAGTTCGGTCTGGTCTGAAAGCCTGAAAGTTTCCGCACCGGTAGAGACTTCACATTCTCCGCTGACACATATGATATATATTCCGCAGCGGAAATGACACGGGTTCTCCGCTATGAAGGACAGGTCGGTCTCCTCATAGCGGATATGTCCGGTGTCGGACTGGATACTTCCATGCTCCATAGGAAAGCGGCTATTCAGCCTTGAATTTCAATGCCTGCGAACGCATCAGCTCCTCGTCATCGAAATAATCGATACGCATTGCATGCTTGACCTCGGAAAGAGTCCGGGCAGCCACCTCGCGGGCCTGGTCCGAACCTTTGCGCAAGACTTCATAGACATACGGAATATCTTTCTCCAGCTCCTTGCGCCTCTCCCTTATCGGAGCGAGCTGACACTGAAGCACGGAGTTCAGGAACTTCTTGATTTTCACATCCCCCAGACCTCCTCTGCGGTAATGGTCCTTGAGTTCATCGAGCGAAGCGTATTCAGGCCAGAATTCGGAGAAATGGTCAGGGCAGCAGAAGGCATCAAGATAAGTGAACACGGTATTGCCCTCCACATGTCCCGGATCGGAAACCTGAACGTGAAGAGGGTCGGTGTACATGCTCATGACCTTTTTCCTTACATCCTCCTCGCAGTCGGAAAGATAGATGCAGTTGCCGAGAGACTTGCTCATTTTAGCCTTTCCGTCCGTACCCGGCAGCCTGCGGCAGGCGTTGTTGTCAGGAAGCAGTATGTCCGGCTCCACAAGCACGGGAGCATAGACAGAGTTGAACTTGCGAACTATCTCGCGGGTCTGCTCTATCATCGGCTCCTGATCCTCCCCCACAGGTACGGTCGTAGCCTTGAAGGCCGTAATATCGGCAGCCTGGCTTATAGGATAGCAGAAAAAGCCCACAGGGATTCCAGGCCTGTTGTCTCCGGCATCGTTGTTTTCGGCAAAACCGCGGAGCTGTATCTCCTGCTTCACGGTAGGGTTGCGCTGGAGCCGCTGCACCGTCACGAGATCCATATAATAAAAGGTAAGCTCGGTGAGCTCGCTTATCTGCGACTGGATGAAAATCGTACTTTTCTCCGGGTCAAGTCCGCAGGAAAGGTAGTCAAGAGCGACTTCAATGATATTCTGACGGATTTTTTCCGGGTTGTCCGCATTGTCCGTAAGGGCCTGGGCATCGGCAATCATTATGAAGACCTTGTCGAACTCCCCAGAATTCTGGAGTTCAACCCTTCTTTTCAATGAACCCACATAGTGTCCCAAATGGAGACGGCCGGTAGGACGGTCTCCGGTAAGTATGATCTTTTTCATCGTCTGTTACCGTAAAAAATTTGCGCAAAGATAACTAAAAACGAGAGTAATGAAACCGAACTTTCAATTTTTATTACCCCGGTACCGCCGTATAACCGGACGAAAGTATCCGGGCGGCCCCGTCAGGATGACAGAAAAAGAAGTTTGTTCCGAAAATGAAATTTTTTGTGCTTTTTAAGAAATGGACGGGAATGCCGATATGAGATAATTTTGCAGCCGGAAAACGAAATGTACCTGAAAGACATCAGGACTTCCTGAAAATACCGGTCAAATGAAGCTCCGCAGACCTAATTCAAAAATATTCATGCTCCTGTTCCTCGGACTCCTGAGTGCGTTCGGGCCGTTCGTCATGGACATGTATCTGCCTACGCTTCCTGAAATGACCGAATATTTCGGCACATCATCTTCAATGGTACAGCTGGGGCTTACCACCAGCATGCTCGGACTGGCTTTCGGACAGCTGATCTTCGGCCCGCTGAGCGACAGGTACGGAAGACGCAAGCCTCTGATTATCGCGATGTCCCTGTTCCTTGTCGCTACAGCCGGATGTATCTTCGCAACCAATATCTCGCAGTTTGTCGCAATGCGCCTGGTACAGGGTATCGCCGGCTCCGGCGGCGTAGTACTTTCCCGGAGCATAGCATCTGACAAATATTCAGCCATGGAACTGGCCATGATGCTCGGTATCATAGGCTCTATCAACGGCATAGCGACAGTGGCCGCTCCTATTGCCGGAGGCCTTACGGCAGGGATAGGGGGATGGAAAGGAATCTTCTGGTGCCTGATGCTCCTCGGGGCGGTGCTTCTGGCCGGCAGCATCAGGATGAAAGAGTCCCTCTCAGGCTCCAGAATGAAGAAAAACGGGAAAGAGGCATTCCTCGGCGGATTCAGGGACGTGCTCCGGAACCGGAGGTTTGTCCTTTATATAATGCAGTACGGATTCACAATGGCCGTGCTTTTCACCAATGTGGCATCAGCCCCGTTCATCATGCAGGAGCATTACGGGATTTCCCCTATGATGTTTTCTCTGGTGTTCGCCGTCAATGCCATAGCGATGGCCATCGCAACCGCTCTCGCACCCAGGTTCCGCAGCATGGGAAAAGCCCTCAAGGCAGGAAGCGACTGTATGCTGTTCATTTCCATTCTTCTGTGCGGGGCCCTTCTGCTCGGCTGCAATTTCTGGATATATGAAATCCTGCTTTTCCTTCTGCTGTCAATGGTAGGAATGTCCTTTACGGCATCCAATGCCCTGGCAATGGAAAGCGAACACGGCAATGCCGGAATCGCATCCGCCCTTCTCGGAACGGCAGGTTATGCATTCGGCGGTATAGTTCCGCCTCTTGTCGGGCTTGGAGACATGATGTCTACAACCGGAGTAATGTTCATCCTTTTCTCGGCTCTGGCATTCGGATGCGCCCGGCTGGCAGTCAATGGAAAGAATGCATGGCTCTTCCGCCATTTCTTCAACCGGTACCAGTATAAAGAGACCGTTTAGACATCATAACGGAGTTTCCCGCAGGACTTTTGCCTTCAAAGAAGTTTTATTCATGAAAAAGGAGCATTCCTCCTGATTCTTATTAACTTTGCCCTCCGGTAACACCGACCTGCCGATGGGAAAAGTCCCGACTTTGCCCTCTCAGGTCCCAATCATCTGAAAATGGTCGACAGTCCTGAACACGTAAAACGCCTGGAAAAGAAAAATGTAAGGCCTACGGCAATCCGGCTGCTTGTAGTTGACGCCATCCTGTCAGCCAGGCGGGCAGTTTCTCTTTCCGATCTGGAAATCATACTTGATACCGTAGACAAGTCCAGCATATTCAGGACCCTGGAACTGTTCGTCAAGCACCATGTCGTCCATGCCATCGATGACGGCAGCGGCTCCATCAAATATGAAATATGCGAAGGTGAAGAAGAATGCACTCTGGATGACATGCATATCCATTTCTATTGCACAGTATGTCATAAAACCTTCTGCTTCAAAACAATACGCATACCTTTCGTGCAGATTCCTGACGGGTTCACCGTCGATTCGGCCAACTATACGCTGAAAGGCGTCTGCAAGGACTGCGCAGCGAAGAGGCTTTCTCCGGAATAGCCTTGACCACGGCCCGGCCTGCAGGATTCTTCCGGCAGTTTTCCCCGCTCACGCCAGCCGCTGAAAGTGCCGTACTATCATGACGAATTTCCGTGCCCAAACCGCTTCCTCCGGTCGGTCGAAATGACAAAAAGGGGGCAATGGGGGGCGTCTTCCGTGAGGATGGCAGTTCTCCGGTAACCCATTAAAATCTTTGTACCTCTGGCGCAGACAGAAAATGGGGTTATATGTTCACTATCAAACAATTAGACACTCAGCAAGTTGCGCCAGGGGTGGTATCAGGACAGGGGCTGGCGCAAGCAGCTGAATAGACAAAACACTGACTCTGAAAGCATTGCAACAAAATCTGTCTGCGCCAAGGTTAAATTTTGTCCTTGAAAAGGTTGACTTGAGACATACTGATTCCAAATCAACATGAATTTTTTGCAGATGCGCCCGGAGCGACTTTCCCTTGTTTTTGGAGCTCCCAATAACCTCAGCGATGAGGAGGGACAGGTAGTTTAGCCGACTTCTTCTGTATTCCGCGGCGAGGAAGCAGATGCGCCCGGGGCGACTTCCCCCTTGTTTTTGGAGCCCCCAATAACCTCAGCGATGAGGAGGGACAGGTATTTTATCCGACTTTTACCTGATTTATCGGAGGATAAAATACCTGCCCCTCCGAAAATGCAACCCGGTTGCGCTCCCCCTTCCCTACCTTTGCACCCGGTTAAGCGGGCTCGCGCATGCACCCAACAGCCCGCCAGGACACAACTAATTGAAAATCAACCAACACCACCAAACATCCAACCCACACCGGAAAACAAATAAATTAAACCGATATGAATAAACGAATCATCATCCTGGGAATATCCGCGATGTTCCTTCTATGGTCCTGCGGATCGGGAAACAGCCGCCAAGGCTCCGGAAGCAACCACGGACACCACGATCATGAAACAGAAGAGGTCCATGACCACCATGACCATGAAAATGAAACCGGACATGACCACGAAGCGGAACTTCACGGACACGAAGCCGACCTGCACGCCGGACATAACCATGCAGCCGGAGAGGCCGGACATTCGGACGAGATAGTCATCTCTCCTGAAAAAGCCGCGGCAGTAGGCATCGCCACCGAAACCGTAGCTCCGGGCAGATTCCGGGAAGTCATCCACACAAGCGGGGAAATCCTGCCTGCAGCCGGAGACGAATCCACCATCGTGGCAACGACTGACGGAACCGTCACATTCGCAGAAAACTATACGGAAGGAATGGCAGTCGGACAGGACCAGGAAATATTCGCCATACTTTCAGGCAACCTCCAGGACGGAAACCGCATTGAAAAAGCCCGCATAGCCTATCTCACCGCCAAAGAAGAATACGAAAGGGCCTCCAAACTCACGGACAGCAGAATCGTATCACAGAAAGAATTCGTGACCATAAAGGAGAATTACGAGAATGCAAGGCTCGCCTACGAAGCCCTCAAACCGAGCAAATTCGGCAACGGTGTGGCAGTCACGGCCCCGTTCAAAGGGTTCATCAAGAATCTGGCGGTAAAACAGGGCGACTATGTAACCACAGGGACACCGCTCGCGACCATTTCGCAGAACAGCCACCTGATTCTCGAAGCAGACCTCTCACAGAAAGACTACGCCCGGCGCTACAGCATCACCGGAGCGAATTTCTCCACAGCATATTCGGATCAGACATACAGCACATCCGACCTCGGCGGCAAACTGCTGTCCATCGGCAGAAGCCAGAATGAAGGAGAGTATTACATGCCCGTATCATTCAGTATCAGAAACACTTCCGACCTGATCCCGGGGGTATTCGCAGAAATATGGCTCCTGTGCAACGAAAAAGACAATGTCATCACCCTGCCGTTATCCGCAATCACGGAAGAACAGGGACTTTATTTTGTCTACCTGAAGCTTGACGAACAGTGCTACAAGAAACAGGAAGTCACTCTCGGAGCGGATGACGGGCAGCGCACGGAAATACTCAGCGGCCTGTCCGCCGGAGACAATGTCGTCATCAAAGGAGCCTACAACGTGAAACTCGCCTCCGCAAGCAACGCAATCCCGGCACACTCCCACAGCCACTAAACCGCCTGAACCATGCTGAACAGAATAATAAAATTCTCCCTTGACAACAGGCTGTTCATCCTTGTCGCGGCCATCCTTCTGATGATCGGCGGCGTATGGACAATGAACCGCACAGAAGTGGATGTGTTCCCGGATCTGAACGCACCTACCGTTGTCATTATGACGGAAGCAGGCGGAATGGCCGCCGAAGAAGTAGAGCAGCTCGTAACTTTCCCTATCGAGACTGCCGTAAACGGAGCTACAGGAGTGAGGCGGGTACGCTCGTCCTCAACCACGGGATTCTCGGTAGTGTGGGTCGAATTCGACTGGGGGACTGACATTTACCTTGCCCGCCAGATAGTATCTGAAAAACTGACGGTAGTAAATGAGGAACTGCCTGAAAATGTAGGGAATCCGACCCTGGGGCCGCAGTCATCGATTCTCGGGGAGCTGCTCATAATCGGACTGACCTCCGACACAACATCGATGCTTGACCTCAGGACTATCGCAGACTGGACCATCCGGCCGAGGCTCCTTTCCACAGGAGGAGTCGCACAGGTAGCCGTCCTCGGCGGGGACATCAAGGAATACCAGGTCCTTATCCACCCTGCCAAGATGAAACATTACGGCGTGACTCTCGGAGAAGTAATGGCCGTCACCGGTCAGATGAACCAGAACACCAACGGAGGTGTCATCTATGAATACGGCAACGAATATATCGTCCGCGGCGTGGTTTCGACAGAGGATGTCGACCAGATGGCACGTTCCGTAATAAAAGTATCCGGCGGAGCTCCGATAACGCTCGGTGATGTAGCCGATGTACAGATAGGAGCACAGCAGCCCAAACTGGGTGTGGCATCCGAGAAAGGACACCCTGCAGTGCTGGTGACAGTCACCAAACAGCCGGATACCGGGACTATTGAACTCACGGCCAAAATCGAGGCCGCCCTCAAAGACCTCCAGAAAAACCTGCCGGCAGATGTGCATGTCTCGACAGACACCTTCCGTCAGTCCAGGTTCATCGAAAGCTCCATAAGCAATGTAAAATCATCACTTTACGAAGGAGCCATCTTTGTTGTCATCGTGCTGTTCCTGTTCCTTGCGAATGTCAGGACCACGATAATCTCCCTGATCACGCTGCCGCTCTCGATGCTTATCTCCATCCTTGTGCTGAACTGGCTCGGAATGACCATCAACACCATGAGTCTCGGAGGTCTGGCCATCGCCATCGGTTCGCTGGTGGATGATGCCATCGTCGATGTGGAAAATGTCTGGAAGCATCTCAGGGCCAACAAGAAACTCCCTGCGGAGCAGCGGCTGCCCGTCCTTAAAGTCGTTTTCGAGGCTTCAAAGGAAGTGAGGATGCCGATACTCAACTCGACTCTTATCATTGTCGTAAGCTTTGTCCCGCTCTTTTTCCTCTCGGGGATGGAAGGAAGGATGCTCGTTCCGCTCGGGGTGGCATTCATCACCGCGCTTTTCGCCTCAACGGTCGTGGCACTTACGCTCACACCTGTATTGTGCAGCTATCTTCTTGACTATAAAGTAAAAGGAGACGGAGTCCCGAAAGAGGCGTTCCTTGCCGTATGGCTCAGGAAATACTATCAGATAGCCCTCGAATGGGTGCTCAGGCATAAAAAGAGCGTCGTGGGAGCGACAGTCGCATTGTTCGCGGCTGCCCTCGGGCTGTTCTTCACTCTCGGGCACAGTTTCCTTCCTGCATTCAATGAAGGGTCGTTCACTATAAATGTCAGCTCCCTGCCAGGAATCTCTCTGGAAGAGTCCGACAAGATCGGCCGCCAGGCAGAGGAAATCCTGATGTCAATCCCTGAAATCCAGACCGTTGCGCGAAAGACAGGCCGCGCAGAACTGGACGAGCATGCCCTCGGAGTGAATGTATCGGAAATCGAGGCCCCTTTCGAGCTTAAAGACAGGACACATGCCGAACTTCTGGACGAGGTGCGCCACAAGCTTTCCGTAATCTCCGGTGCGAATATCGAAATAGGCCAGCCTATCAGCCACCGCATAGACGCAATGCTCAGCGGCACGCAGGCCAGCATCGCGATAAAGCTTTTCGGAGATGACCTGAACCGTATGTTCATGATTGGCAACCAGATAAAGGACCTTATCTCCGGAGTCGAGGGTATAGCCGACCTGAACGTAGAACAGCAGATAGAACGGCCTGAAATCAAGATTATCCCGAAAAGGGAGATGCTTGCCAAATACGGGATTTCCCTCCCGGCCTTCAACGAGTTCGTGACTGTCCACATGGCAGGAAAGACAGTTTCCCAGGTCTATGAGCAGGGCAAGTCCTTCAACCTTGTAGTCAGGGCCGACGAGGCTGACAGAGGGTCATTCGAAGGGATACGCAACCTGATGATAGATGACGCGCAGGGGAACAAGCTCCCGCTCTACTATGTGGCCGATATCGAATCGTCTACCGGACCGAACACCATCAACAGGGAGAACGTGAAGCGCAAGATAGTCATCTCGGCCAACACCAGCGGGCGTGACCTCCGCGGTGTAGTCAATGACATACAGGCCCTTGTGGATGAAAACATAGAACTCCCCGAAGGATATCATGTCGAATACGGCGGACAGTTCGAAAGTGAACAGGCAGCGAGCCGCATCCTGTTGCTTGCGTCCATAATGAGTATCATAGTGATATTCCTTCTTCTCTACATGCAGTTCAAGAGTGCTGCACAGAGCGGGGTCATCCTGCTGAACCTGCCTCTGGCGCTCATAGGGGGAGTATTCGCGCTGCTCGTCACGACCGGAGAACTGAGCATCCCGGCCATCATCGGCTTTATTTCGCTGTTCGGTATAGCCACCAGGAACGGAATGCTGCTGATCAGCCATTACAACCTGCTGCGGGAGCAAGGTTACAACCTGTACGACAGCATAGTACATGGCTCACTTGACAGGCTCAACCCTATCCTTATGACAGCATTGAGCTCGGCTCTCGCCCTGATTCCTCTTGCCATCCACGGAGACCTGCCGGGCAACGAAATCCAGAGTCCGATGGCAAAAGTGATTCTGGGAGGACTTCTGACTTCGACTTTCCTGAACGGGTTCATTGTCCCGATCATGTATTACTGGCTGCACAGGAAAGAAGCTACGCGGTAACTGCAGAATATACCGGATTAAAAAATGCAATAATATGAACAGAATAATACTTACAATAATATGTGCAGCTGCAGGGGCCTCGGCTTACGGCCAGGAACAGGACCAGGCGGCAGTGACCGTGCCGCTGCACACGCAGAGCATCGACGAGGTCCTGCAGTCCATATCGGTCAATAACCCTGAACTTCAGTCCCTTGTCAAAGATACGGAAGCCGCGCAGCTGCAGCTGAAGACCGAAAACATGCTGGAGGACCCGACAGTGGAATACAGTTCGTTTTACAGCCGCAATGTCACAGGGCAGTCCGGATCCGAACTGGTGGTTTCCCAGGGGTTCGACTTCCCTACAGTATATGCCACAAGGCACAAGCAGAACAGACTTGCAAGCGAATCCCTTGAAAGCGGACTGAACGCGGAAAGAAGACGGATTCTATTGGAGGCCAAGACATTATGCCTGGATATCATAATGTACAGACAGCTCGGAGAACTTCTTCTCATGCAGGCAGAAATAGCGGGAGACATGCTCGGACTGTATGAGAAGAGGTATACTGCCGGAGACGCTACGGCACTGGACCTCAACAAGATAAAGATGGAGCTGATGAATACCGCCACGAGCGTGGCAAATAACAATGCCGCTCTCGTGACTGCAGGGAACACCCTGTCCGCGATGAACGGGAATATAGAACTGGTTTTCGATGCAGACTTTTACCCTCTGGTGGAAGACATCACCGATCCGCAGGCGGCAGTCGAGGAATACCTTGCAGGCAGCGCGGCCATAGCAGCCGCTGAAACCTCTGCCCAGGCAGCACAGAAACAGGTATCTCTGAACAGGCAGAACTGGATCCCGAAACTGGAAATCGGGTACAGGCGTAATACCGCTATCCGGGAAGCAGAACACGGTTTCCTTGTCGGCGGCTCGATTCCGCTGTTTTCCAACCACCGTAAAGTAAAAATGGCGAAAGCACAGTCCGCATCTGCCGTCAACCAGCTGGCCCTTGCCAAAGCACAAGCTCAGGCCCAGGCAAAATCGTTCATATCAGATATCAGGGAAACCAAGGCGGCTCTCGATGCATACGACGAGCCCCTTATGCGGGAAACCCTCTCCCTGCTCAAACAGGCTGTAGAGGGAGGCCAGATTTCAGTGATAGAGTATTTTGTCGAAGCGGCCAACATATATACAAACCTGAGCAACTGCATTACTCTACAGAACCGTTATCAGAAACTTCTTGCCCAGCTGTATATCAACAGATTATAGTATCTCTGCTTTTCAAAAAACCGGGACCGGTCCAGAAGTCTGTGCCGGTCCCGGTTTTTTATTGCCTTGAACTGTTTTATCGGAAAAATACATCCGCAGTCAGTACACATTCAAATGATTTGAGTTACCTTTGAAATTCGGATCAACTAACAATTAGACACATTATGAGACTAAAAATTTTAACCACGGCCGCACTGACCTCCTTTGCGGCTTTTTCGCTTCAGGCGAAAATCACACTTCCCTCGGTAATCGGAGACAACATGGTGCTCCAGCAGCAAACGAATGCAGCCCTCTGGGGCAAAGCGGAGCCCGGAAGCAAAGTGACCATCAAGGCATCATGGGCAAAAAAGCCGGTATCCGTAACCGCGGCGGCAGACGGGAAATGGAAAACCGGCATAGCCACACCGGAAGCCGGAGGTCCTTATACCATAGAGATTTCCGATGGAGAGGCCGTCGTCCTGAATGATGTCCTTATCGGAGAAGTATGGTTCTGCTCAGGCCAGTCCAATATGGAAATGCCTGTAAAAGGATTCGACAACCAGCCGGTCGAAGGTTCGGTAGACGTCATCCTCTGAGCCAAGGCAGAAAGACCCATAAGAATGTGCACAGTGCAGAAGAACACTTCCTGTACGCCTTTGGAGGAGTGCACTGCACAGTGGCAGAAGAATACTCCTGAAAATGTAGCCGAAGCCAGCGCGACGGCGTATTTTTTCGCCGACTGCCTCCAGAAAATACTCGATGTCCCTGTCGGCATCCTCATTTCCGACTGGGGAGGCACGCCGATAGAGTCATGGATGGATAAGGAAACAATGCGGCGGTTCCCTGAATTCGACCTTGCCTTTCTGGATACTCCGGGTGCCGACTACAATGCATTCATGCCTTGTACGCTGTACAATGCAATGGTATCGCCGGTAATTCCGTACACATCGAAAGGCTTCCTGTGGTATCAGGGAGAAGCCAACAGAGGCAGGGCGGACCAGTACGGCAGGCTCATGCAGGCCTACGTAGACATGATGAGGGAAAAATGGGGCAATGACAACATGCCGTTCTACTATGTCCAGATAGCGCCTTTCAACTATGCCGGTCCTGACGACATCCAGGGGGCGTTGCTTAGGGAAGCCCAGATGAAATGCCTGGAAACCATACCTCACAGCGGAATGGCAGTGACTCTTGATATCGGAGACTATAACTGCATCCATCCGGCAAAGAAAGCAGAAGTAGGCCGGAGACTTGCCTATATGGCTCTCGTTCATGATTACGGACTCAAAGGCATCAATCCTGACACTCCTGTCTACAAATCAATGGAAGCCGGAAGAAACAAGACTACTGTCTACTTCAAAGTGGGAGGGACCGGACTTGCCCCGCTGGGTCATGAACTCACAGGATTTGAGGTAGCCGGAGCAGACAGGATTTTCCATCCTGCAACGGCCTATGTCTCAGGATACGACACAGTGGAAGTGTATTGCGATGCCGTTCCAGAAGCTGTCGCAGTCAGATACTGTTTCAAGGATGTCGTACAGCCGTCCCTTTACAACGGCTTCGGAATCCCTGCCTCATCATTCAGGACAGACAGCTGGTAAAAAACCTTTGCTCCGCTGCACAGGCCTGAATATAAGTCTCCGAGATTCCGGACTCAAGCGCACGTGCTCATCTCTTCAATTTATTGACAATCAGCAGACAAGCAAAGCAAGTATGTACGGAAGACCTAAAAAGAATAAGGTCTTCCGTACATTCCATTTATGACAGACTGCTAATTTTCAACGCATTGTCATCATCTGACTGTACGCTCGAGTTCCAAAAATTCAAAACATTGCTTTAAGGATGTCGGCAGGAAGTCCTGTTACTCTGGATATCTGTTTGACAGAACAGCCGTATCTGCGGCGCAGTTCTTTTGCTGCATGGTACCTGTCCTCGATTCTGAGGTCATAATATTTCTTCCCCCGGAACTTATTCTCACACAGCCAATCCAGAGAACACAGCAGTTCCTCGTCCCTATATTTGGTTTTAGCGACAATCCCTGTCTCCAGTTCCGATGTCAGATCCTGGTTTTTGGTTTCATAAAACAGAAGCTGTTTCGGTGATCCGAACATCCTGGCAACTGACTCGTACTCCGTATAGCTTCCCGGAAAAATCATTCCGTCTGAATCTACTATATAATTATCCGGGAACGATATTCTTGATTTCAATATTCTGAATTTTTCCCTTACGGTCAATTCCGACATTTTCCTGCAGCCTGGCAGACAGAATGCCTTGTCTCCGAAATACAACGAAGCCGAACTCCATTTATACTCTCCCGGCATTACCGCCATCCCTGCTGCAACAGGATTACGCAGAACATAAGCTATGGCATTCAACTGGTATTCCGCAGAATCAAGCAGAATAACCGAGATTTCAGCTCCACGAAGCGTATACCATGTCCCATGCCTGGCCCGAAGCCGCCGGCTGCGCATCTGCTTATAAAGCCTCATGAATTTAAGGCAATCATCATACTGCCCTTTAAGTACGAAATGAACATGGTTATTCATCAGACAGAAAGCATAAATCTTAATTCCGGTAGAAAGTGCACATACTGGAATATCATTCATTCCTTGCACAAAATCCTTCGTGTCACAAAACATCAGATCCTGGCTCAAACCGTTTGTACATGC
Organism: uncultured Bacteroidales bacterium; assembly: GCA_944325505.1. Taxonomy (GTDB): domain Bacteria; phylum Bacteroidota; class Bacteroidia; order Bacteroidales; family UBA932; genus Cryptobacteroides. Next base: position 175,412 of record CALVAJ010000001.1, on the reverse strand, counting down.
ATGGTATAACTCTTCCTGACACCACATGATCTTGCCCTCATTATAGAATTTGAAAGCGCAATATCGGAGAATTTATCCGTTTTCAAAAATTTTTCTTTTTCATTGCAGTGTATTCTATCAATGTGATTTTCCGACTCGAGCGTACACATACATCTTCATAAAACATTAACTATCAAATAACAAGCGAATATCTGCTGTACGGAAGCCTCATTTCAAAACCAGTCTTCCGTACATGTCTAAAACTGTAATCATCATATTATCAGACATTTAAAGTCCATTCCATGTACGCTGGTGTGTCCGAAAAACAGAAAATCTGCGTCACATCAGAAAAGAGCGGAATCGCGCAGGAATCATTGGTTATTGGGATAGAAATGCAGCCACATAGCAATTTGTGGGGAGTAACGCCCAAATAATCAACGGTTCATATACGGAGGAGCGTATTTCTTGCTATCTTTGGCGCCGGAAAACCGCAAATAAAAAAAACAGGGGGCCGGCAGCCGGGAAGGCAGTGGCAATGGATACATGGGGAGCCGGACGGATTGTCCCGTAAGGGACCTTAGGAAAAAAAGGAACCAGATGAAACTTTCTGAACTTAAGACAGGAGAGTACGGTGTCATAGTAAAGGTGAACGGACACGGAAGCTTCCGCAAAAGAATCATTGAAATGGGCTTTGTGAAAGGCAACAGCGTGAAAGTGATACTGAACGCGCCGCTCAAAGACCCTATAGAATACGAAGTCATCGGCTACAAGATCAGTCTGCGCCGCGAGGAAGCGGACAAGATAGAGGTCATAAGCGAGACCGAAGCAAAGGAAGTGATGGCATCGGCTTCCTTGCCGCAGCCCCCTCTCGAAGCCTCCGACTGCGAGGAGACCGGGATGCTGGAGAAAGAGATGAAGCATCTGGCAGAGGAACGCCGGCACATCATCCGCGTCGCCCTGGTGGGGAACCCGAACTGCGGCAAGACTTCGCTTTTCAACATCGCTTCGGGAAGCCACGAGCATGTAGGGAACTACAGCGGAGTGACCGTCGACGCCAAGGAAGGCAAGTTCGAATACGGCGGATACCGGTTCATCCTGGTGGACCTTCCGGGGACATATTCCCTGTCGGCATACAGTCCCGAGGAGCTTTATGTCAGACGCAACCTCGTAGAGGAAATGCCTGATGTGGTAGTGAACGTGGTGGACGCGTCCAATCTGGAAAGGAACCTCTACCTCACCACCCAGATCATAGACATGAACCTGCGCGTGGTAATGGCCCTGAACATGTATGACGAGCTGCGCGAAAAAGGAGACAGACTTGACATCCAGACTCTCGGACACCTGCTCGGAATGCCTGTAGTGCCGACAGTCAGCAGAAACGGGGAAGGGATCCCCCAGCTGTTCGACACGGTCATCAAGGTCTATGAGACCAATGACCCGAAACTCGCCCGGCACATCCACGTGAACCACGGCCCGGAACTGGAGAAGAGCATTGACAGAATCAAGCTTCTGCTTCAGAAGAACAACGACATCAGATACAAATATTCCACCCGCTACCTTGCCATCAAATATCTCGAGAACGACAAGGAAATAGAAAAAGTAGTGGAAGAACTTCCCAACAGGGACGAAATCATCGCCGCCCGCTTCGACGAACAGAACAGGCTGGAAGAGCTGCTGCACACGAACTCGGAATCAGCCATCGTGGATGCCAAATACGCATTCGTCCAGGGCGCCCTCAAGGAAACATACGAAAGAGCGACAGAAAAGCGGGCCAGACACACCCTGAGCGAAAAGATAGATGCGGTGGTGACAAACAAATGGCTTGCATTCCCTATATTCATCCTGCTCCTATACATAATATTCGAAGGCACTTTCACTATCGGGGATTACCCGATGCGCTGGATAGAATGGCTGGTGGAGAAGTTCAGCGACTTCGTTTCGGCCTATATGCCGGAAGGCATGCTGAAAGACCTGGTGGTGGACGGTATCATAGGCGGAGTGGGAAGCGTACTGGTGTTCCTGCCCAACATCCTGATACTGTACCTGTTCATCTCACTGCTTGAAGACTCCGGCTATATGGCCCGCGCGGCATTCATCATGGACAAGCTCATGCACAAGATAGGCCTGCACGGCAAGTCCTTCATCCCTATGATCATGGGGTTCGGGTGCAACGTGCCGGCAGTCATGGCCACGCGCACCATCGAGAACCGCAAGAGCAGGCTCATCACCATGCTCATCATCCCGATGATGTCATGTGCGGGAAGGCTGCCAATCTACATACTGCTCGTCGGGGCCTTCTTCCCGAGCTACGGCAGCCTGGTAATGCTGGGAATCTACGGTCTGGGGATCGTGCTGGCCATACTTTCAGCCAAGATACTGAGCCGCTTCATGAAAGATGACGACCTGCCGTTCGTGATGGAGCTTCCTCCGTACCGTGTGCCCACCGCAAAATCCGTATTCAGGCACACATGGGAGAAAGGGAAGCAGTATCTGCACAAGATGGCAGGCATCATCCTGATATGCTCAATGATCATATGGTTCCTCGGCTACTTCCCGAACCACAACAAGTACAGCACAGTCGCCGAGCAGCAGGAGAAATCCTTCATCGGCTATATAGGCAAAGGCATCGAGCCGGTGCTCTCCCCTCTTGGATATGACTGGAGGATGGGAGTGGGCATCCTTTCCGGCATAGGGGCAAAAGAGCTTGTAGTCAGCACGCTGGGTGTAATGTACAGCGCCGAGGCGGAGGAACTGGAGGCTGCATCCGGAGAGATTACCGGAGCCGCCCCTCTCACGGAGGAGACACCTGAGGACGAGGCCGGGGACACAAGGCTCCAGAAAGCCCTGCAGCACAGCATCACTCCTGCAGCCGCCCTTTCATATATGGTGTTCGTCCTGCTTTATTTTCCATGCATAGCCACATTCGTAGCCATAAAGCAGGAAAGCGGAGGATGGAAATGGGCCATTTTCTCGGCTCTGTACACCATCGTGCTTGCGTGGATAATGGCATTCATAGTCTACAGGGTGGCACTGCTGTTCTGATGATATTGCCTCTTTTATACTGTGATGCCCAGGCATGACTCTGAAAAGCACCGGAAAATCGATAATCTTTTTACCAAATTCAAATTTTGGTGTATATTTGCGGCGTTTTTTCAGAAAATCGGCAGATGATCAGGAATTTGCGTGACATAATATGCCTTTTAGCTGCAGTGCTTTTGACCGGACTTGCAGCATGCCACGCAAACGATACTGCAAGCTGTTCTTCTGATTTCCGTCTTGCCTCCATTCTTGAGAATTTCCAGCAGGATTCGTTCAATCCGGGAAAATCTTCTCCGGAGAACTTCATGGAGCAGAATATTGCCGGCGCGGCAGGCATCTCAGCCAACGGATGCGTCAGTCCGCGCTGCCAGTCTTCAATAAAAGCGTCTGTCCTCCAGAATTCAATATCTGCAATCGTGCAGACGGTTTCCTCTTGTGCGGAGGAACGCCGTTTCAGTATTTCCAGGCTGAACGACTACTATGTCTTCGGCCTGGGCCACATCATTATCTAGATCTGATGACCTTACGGGCCGTCCTGTGGCCCATTGCCCCGTTTGAGGGGAGCATTTCTTCCTAAGACACTATGATGATGTTCGGGGCGGATTGTGTCGTCCATTGTCTGCCCATCAAGAGAAGAATATAAGGTAAATAATTATAGATCATGAATTTCGTATTATTGGTAGTAGTAATACTTATCGCCATCGCGATTGTAGCGGCGGCCATCGGTATAGCCAAGGCCATCGCTCCGAGGTCATACAACCCTCAGAAAGGCGAAGCCTACGAGTGCGGTATACCGACACGCGGAAAATCATGGATGCAGTTCAAGGTGGGATACTACCTTTTCGCCATCCTGTTCCTGATGTTCGATGTAGAGACGGTATTCCTCTTTGCATGGGCCGCAGTGGTCCAGGACCTGGGCATCTACGGTCTGGTGAGCGTGCTGTTCTTTCTGTTCATACTTGTGCTCGGCCTTGCATACGCATGGCGGAAGGGCGCCCTGGAATGGAAGTAGACAGGACGGTGCCTTCGAAAACCGGAAGACAAGGGAAACGGTTTCCTCAGGCACCGTCCTGCCTGGAGCAGATGACTGTAAGACATGGCATTAGACTTAGAAAAATATTGATCCTGACATTGTTATGAAAAGGAATGTGAATATAAAGTCGATGAAATACGAGGATTTCAACGACAACGAATACATCGAGCAGATGCTGAAGGAACTTCGTGAGAACGGCACGAACGTCATTGTCGGCTGTCTGGACGATGTGATAGAATGGGGACGGAGCAACAGTCTCTGGCCTCTGACTTTCGCCACAAGCTGTTGTGGCATCGAATTCATGGCGATAGGCGCCGCCCGCTATGATTTCGCCCGGTTCGGGTTTGAAGTGGCAAGGGCCTCGCCTCGCCAGGCGGACTTCATCATGGTGGCCGGGACCATCACCAACAAGATGGCGCCTGTGCTGAAACGACTGTATGACCAGATGGCCGACCCGAAATATGTCGTGGCCACAGGTGGCTGCGCCATCAGCGGCGGTCCGTTCCAGAAATCCTACCATGTGGTCAACGGAGTGGACAAGATCATCCCTGTAGACGTATATATACCCGGCTGCCCTCCAAGACCGGAAGCCATGCTTTACGGTCTGATGCAGCTCCAGCGTAAAGTAAAGGCGCAGAGGTTCCTCGGAGGCATCAACAAAGGCATCAGCGAGAAGGAGTACGAAAAGAAGATGCGCGAGGACACCAACAAGATGGAGGACAACAAGGATTACGACGAGTCAGGACTTGCATAAACGGACGGATATGGAAAACAATACTACTATAAAGGAAAGAATCGCCGCCATCGAACCTTCTGCCGTATGGTCCGATGCAGGTGACGGGATGTTCAAAGTCCCTGCAGCATCTTTCAGACATCTGGCAGAACACCTCAGGAATGAGGAAGGTTTCGATTTCCTGCGCAGCCTTACCGGTGTGGATGAAGGAGAAGAAGGACTCGGATGTATCTACCATCTTGAGAACACCGCCACCGGAGAGAATACGGTCATCAGCGCCCTGGATCCTGACAGGGAGAATGCAAGCCTCCCGTCCGTCCACGACCTGTGGAAAGGGGCAGGGTTCAACGAACGGGAAGCCTACGACTTCTTCGGAATCAAGTTCATAGGACATCCTGACCTCCGCAGGCTATACCTCAGGGATGACTGGAAAGGCTATCCGCTGCGCAAGGACTATGACATGTCCCTCAATCCCCTCAACATGCAGAACGAGGAAGCCAACGATGATTCCCCGAGCTATGTCATGACCAAGGACGGAAGCTATATCCTGAAAAGGCACCCTCTTTTCGAAGACCAGGAATATGTGATCAACATCGGGCCGCAGCATCCGGCTACGCACGGTGTGCTCCGCTTCAGGGTCTCTCTCGAAGGAGAAATCATCAAGAAGCTGGACGTCCACTGCGGGTATATCCACAGAGGAATCGAGAAACTCTGTGAGACAATGACTTACCCTCAGACTCTCGGATTCACCGACAGGCTCGACTATCTGGGCGCGATGCAGAACCGCCACGCCCTTTGCATGTGCATTGAAAAAGCAATGGGGCTTGAGGTTTCCGACAGGATCAAATATATAAGGACAATAATGGACGAACTGCAGAGGATTGACTCGCATCTGCTGTTCATCGCCTGCCTGAGCCAGGACATGGGGGCGCTCGAGGTGTTCTTCCTCGGCTTCAGGGACAGGGAGAAAGTCCTGGACATACTGGAGCAGACCACCGGAGGAAGGCTTATCCAGGCCTACAACAGGATCGGAGGCGTCCAGGCCGACATCCATCCTGACTTCGTGAAAAAGGTCAAGGAGTTCATAAAGTACATGCGTCCGAAACTTCAGGAATACCATGATATATTCACCGGCAATGTAATCGTGCAGCACAGGCTTATCGGCACCGGCGTGCTCAGCCGCGAGGATGCCATTTCCTTCGGGGCGACAGGAGGTACGGGAAGGGCTTCAGGATGGGCCTGCGATGTGCGCAAGAGACACCCGTACGCCATGTACGACAAGGTGGATTTCAAGGAAATAGTGCTGGAGAAAGGAGACTGCTTCGACCGTTACATGGTCAGGGTCAAGGAGATAGAGGAAAGCCTGAATATCATTGAGCAGCTTATTGACAATATCCCGGAAGGCGAATACCTGATAAAGACAAAGCCGGTCATCAAACTTCCGGAAGGAAGCTGGTATTCGGCAGTCGAGGGAAGCCGCGGTGAATTCGGCGTATATCTCGAGAGCCGCGGGGACAAGTCTCCTTACAGGCTGAAGTTCCGCTCGACCGGACTGCCTCTGGTGTCATGTATCGATACGATTTCACGAGGGGCGAAGATTGCCGACCTGATTGCCATCGGCGGAACACTTGACTATGTCGTGCCGGACATCGACCGCTAACAGGGTGGCAGGCCGGTGCCCTCGGAAACCGGAAAACAAGGGAAACAGGTTCCAAAATCAAACCTGCACTCCGCAACTTAAAAGAACTGAATTTAGAGTATTAACAAACAACTTAAAAGAATAGACCAACATGTTTGATTTTGGAATCTGGACATCATGGATCCACAGCCAGCTGACGGCGGTGATGCCGGAAGGCCTGGCTATCTTCCTGGAATGCGTGGCGATAGGGATATGCCTGTTGCTGCTGTATGTCATCATCGCCATCATCATGATCTATATGGAGCGCAAGGTCTGCGCCGCATTCCAGTGCAGGCTCGGACCGACAAGGGTAGGCCCGTGGGGAAGCGTCCAGGTCTTCTGCGACGTATTCAAGATGCTCACCAAAGAAATCATCACCATAAGGCATTCCGACAAATTCCTGTACAACCTCGCCCCTTACCTGGTGATCCTGGCATCAGTAATGGCATTCGCCTGCATCCCGGTAAGCCGCGGACTGGAAATACTCGACTTCAATGTCGGTGTGCTGTTCTTCATGGCTGCATCCTCGATAGGAGTGGTCGGTATCCTTCTGGCCGGATGGAGCTCCAACAACAAATTCTCCCTTATCGGAGCGATGCGAAGCGGTGCGCAGATGATAAGCTATGAACTTTCCATCGGACTTTCCATCCTCACGATCATAGTCCTGACGGACACGATGCAGTTTTCTGAAATCGTCATGAGACAGGCTGACGGATGGTTCATCTTCAAGGGACACATCCCTGCCGTAATCGCATTCATAATATATCTCATAGCAGGTAACGCAGAGGTCAACAGAGGTCCGTTCGACCTTCCGGAGGCGGAATCCGAACTTACGGCAGGCTATCACACCGAATATTCCGGCATGCATTTCGGGCTTTTCTATGTAGCCGAATTCGTCAACCTCTTCATTGTTTCGAGCATAGCCGCCACCATTTTCCTCGGGGGATGGATGCCGCTCCACATACCTGGCCTTGACGGATTCAACGCCGTAATGGACGCCATCCCCGGGTTCATCTGGTTTTTCGCCAAGGCATTTTTCGTAGTATGGCTCCTGATGTGGATCAAATGGACTTTCCCGAGACTCAGGATCGACCAGATCCTCACCCTGGAATGGAAATATCTGGTGCCGATAGGGCTGGTGAACCTGCTGCTGATGGTTGTCGTTGTCGTATTCAAATTGCATTTTTAAGCCATGAGTAATTACATAAAAGGTCTTTTCCACGGTATCGGATCACTCCTTACCGGCATGAAGGTGACATGGAAGGAATACTTCACAAAGAAAATCACCGAGCAATATCCGGAAAACAGGGCTACGCTGAAAATGAACGAGCGTTTCTGCGGAGAGCTTTCTCTGGTCAGGGGCGAGAACGGGGACTACAAATGCATCGCATGCGGGATATGCCAGATGAACTGCCCGAACAATTCGATCCATATCACTTCAGAGACGGTCGAAGACCCGGAAACCGGGAAAAAGAAGAAGAAACTGGTAAAATACGAATACGATCTGGGCTCATGCATGTTCTGCCACCTGTGCGTGAACTCCTGCCCTCACGGGGCGATAGAATTCACCACGAAGTTCGAGCACGCCGTATTCACCAGATCGAAACTTGTAAAAACCCTGAATAAAGAATAACCATGGATATAACTCTTGACCTGATAGTTTTCATAGTGCTTGCACTGTTCATCACAGTGAACGCTATCCTGGCCGTTACGACCAAAAGGATTCTGAGGGCTGCGACCTACCTGCTGTTCGTGCTGTTCGGCACGGCGGGAATCTACTTCCAGCTCAACTACTCTTTCCTCGGGGCTGTCCAGCTGCTGGTATACGCCGGAGGTATCACCGTCCTTTATGTATTCTCCATCCTGCTGACTTCCAGCGAAGGAGACCAGGCGGAAAAACTCAACAAAGGAAAATTCGCCGCAGGACTCATCGCCACGCTCACGGCACTCGGCCTGTGCCTGTTCATTACGCTCAGGCATGACTTCCTGCCTTCGCATTTCGAGCACGGGGAGCTTTCTGTCCGCACCATCGGACATGCGCTCATGAGCGGCGAGAAGTTCGGGTTCGTGCTTCCGTTCGAAGTGATAAGCGTCCTGCTGCTCGCGTGCATAGTGGGCGGTATACTGATAGCAAGAAAACGATAAAAAGGAATTGGATATGATACAGATGGAATTTTACCTGGTTGTCTCCACGATAATGATGTTCGTGGGAATATACGGATTCCTGACACGCCGCAACCTGCTGGCCATGCTGATTTCAGTAGAACTCATCCTGAACTCGGTGGACATCAACTTCGCCGTATTCAACCGTTTCCTGTTCCCGGGAGAGCTGGAAGGGTTCTTCTTCTCCCTGTTCGCCATAGGGATCAGCGCTGCCGAGACGGCGGTCGCCATTGCCATTATCATTAACATATACCGCAACATGAAGAACATCCAGGTGAAGAACCTGCGTGACATGAAGTGGTAAAACCAACATAGGACTGACATTATGGATTATACAGTACTGATACTTCTGCTTCCTTTCCTGAGCTTCATCCTTCTGGGGCTGCTCGGGACAAAGCTCAAACCTGTCGTGGCCGGAGTTGCCGGGACTGCAGTCACCGGAATCGTGGCTGTCCTGTGCTACGCGACCGCCTGGATGTACTTCAGTGCAGGAAGAGACGCCTCCGGAGTATTTCCGCAGGTGATCGCATGGAACAGCGAATGGCTCCCGTTCGGAGGGAACCTCCACATTGACCTCGGGTTCATGCTGGACCCTATCTCCGTGATGATGCTGGTGGTGATTTCCACAGTCTCGCTGATGGTCCACATATATTCGTTCGGATATATGAAAGGGGAACGGGGATTCCAGAGATACTATGCTTTCCTGTCACTGTTCACGATGAGCATGCTCGGTCTGGTAGTGGCGACCAACATCTTCCAGATGTACATATTCTGGGAGCTCGTGGGAGTAAGCTCATATCTCCTGATCGGATTCTACTATACAAGGAAAGAAGCGATTGCCGCTTCGAAGAAAGCCTTCATCGTCACCCGTTTCGCGGATCTGGGCTTCCTCGTCGGCATCCTTATATACGGGTTCTACACAGGCTCGTTTTCATTCACCCCGGATTCGGCGGTAATGGGTGCAGCCAGGACAATGCTGCCTCTCGCCCTCGGACTGATGTTCATCGGAGGCGCCGGAAAGAGCGCGATGTTCCCTCTGCATATCTGGCTTCCGGACGCGATGGAAGGACCTACACCTGTGTCCGCCCTCATCCATGCGGCTACCATGGTAGTCGCCGGAGTCTACCTGGTGGCCAGGATGTTCCCTCTGTTTATCGGATATGCCCCTGAAGTCCTGCATATCACGGCATACGTAGGCGCATTCACGGCACTTTACGCGGCTGTCGTGGCGTGCGTGCAGAGCGACATCAAGAGAGTGCTGGCCTTCAGTACCATTTCACAGATCGGCTTCATGATCGTGGCTTTAGGCGTGTGCACATCGGCCGATCCGCATGAAGGCGGTCTCGGTTACATGGCTTCCATGTTCCACCTTTTCACACATGCGATGTTCAAGGCGCTGCTGTTCCTCGGAGCCGGCTGCATCATCCACGCGGTACATTCCAACGAGATGTCCGCCATGGGAGGGCTCCGGAAATACATGCCTGTGACCCATGTCACTTTCCTTGTGGCCTGCCTGGCCATTGCCGGAATCTGGCCTCTGAGCGGATTCTTCTCAAAGGACGAAATCCTGGCGGCATGCTTCAGGTTCAGTCCTGTGATGGGCGGGATCATGACTTTCATAGCCGGTCTCACGGCATTCTACATGTTCCGTCTCTACTACTGCATCTTCTGGGGCAAGGAAAACAAGGAGCTCCACGCAGAGCATACTCCGCACGAGGCGCCGAAGAGCATGACTTTCCCGCTCATGTTCCTTGCGGTAGTGACCCTGGTGGCCGGGTTCATACCTTTCGGGCACTTTGTCAGCAGTGACGGCAGGGCCTATGATATCCATATAGACAGCGATGTGGCGGCACTGAGCCTGTGCATCGCCGTTGCCGGTATCCTGATTGCCACATGGATGTACCTGCGCGAGGACAGAAAGGTCGCAGACTCCCTCGCGACGAAATTCAGCGGACTCCACAAGGCGGCCTATCACCGCTTCTATATAGATGAAATCTACCAGTTCATCACACACAGGATCATCTTCGCATGTATCTCCACCCCGATAGCCTGGTTCGACAGGCATGTCGTGGACGGGTTCATGAACATGCTTGCCACCGTCACCCAAAAATCGTCCTGGGGTATCAGGCAGATGCAGAGCGGTTATATACAGAGATATTGCATCTGGTTCCTGGGCGGTGCGCTGGGACTTGTAGTGCTGTTGCTTGTTATCTGATAAAAGGGAAATAATTATGAATATATTGTCACTTTTTCCGGCGATTCCGCTGATTATGATGCTCGGTCTGTGGGTTTCCCGCAACACCAGGCAGATCCATGCCGTCATGGTGACCGGAGCTTCCGCGCTTCTGGTCCTTGCCGTCTGGCTGGTACTGCATTACCTCGGCCTGAGGGCCGGCGGAGCCGAAGGCGAAATGCTGCTTACAGACAGCTTCATGTGGTACGCCCCGCTGAACATACATTATTCGGTAGGAGTGGACGGAATCTCGGTAGCGATGCTGCTGCTTTCCGCGATCATCGTGTTTACAGGCACTTTCGCTTCATGGCAGATGAAGACGGATGTCAAGGAGTTCTTCATGTGGTTCTGCCTCCTGAGCGTAGGGGTCTTCGGTTTCTTCATCTCGATAGACCTGTTCACCATGTTCATGTTCTACGAGGTGGCCCTCATCCCGATGTACCTTCTCATAGGAGTATGGGGAAGCGGCCGCAAGGAGTATTCGGCCATGAAGCTGACCCTGATGCTCATGGGTGGATCGGCCCTGCTTCTTATAGGTATCCTCGGCATCTACTTCGGCTCTGGAGCAACGACCATGAACATTCTGGAAATAGCACAGATGCACAATATACCGATGAATCTCCAGCGCATCTGGTTCCCGATAATCTTCATCGGATTCGGAGTGCTCGGAGCCCTGTTCCCGTTCCATACATGGAGTCCGGACGGACATGCTTCAGCCCCTACCGCAGTATCAATGCTGCATGCCGGGGTCCTGATGAAGCTCGGAGGCTACGGCTGTTTCCGAGTAGCGATGTACCTCCTGCCGGAAGCGGCGCAGGAACTCAGCTGGATTTTCATAATACTCACTACGATATCAGTGGTCTACGGAGCGTTCTCCGCCTGCGTGCAGACCGACCTCAAATATATCAACGCATATTCTTCCGTGTCGCACTGCGGACTGGTGCTTTTCGCCATCCTGATGATGAACGCCACCGCCGCAACCGGAGCTGTCCTGCAGATGCTCAGCCACGGTCTGATGACGGCCCTGTTCTTCGCCCTTATCGGCATGATCTACGGACGTACACACACCAGGGATATCAGGGAACTGAGCGGTCTGATGAGGATAATGCCGTTCCTGTCCGTCTGCTATGTCATCGCAGGACTTGCCAACCTCGGGCTTCCGGGCCTGAGCGGATTCGTGGCCGAAATGACCATATTCAACGGGGCGTTCATGAACAACGACACCTTCCACCGCGTCGTGACCATCATCGCATGCACCTCTATCGTCATCACCGCTGTCTATATCCTCCGCCTTATCGGAAAGATACTCTACGGTACATGCACCAACCCTGAACATCTGAAACTTACAGATGCCACATGGGACGAGAAACTGGCCGTCGTGGTGCTGATAATCGCGATTGCAGGCCTCGGTCTGGCCCCTATGTGGATGAGCGACATGATCCACGGCAGCGTAACATCCGTCATTGCTAACATTTTGAACTGACAGAACTATGGATTTTTCTGGAATACTGATATATATGCGCCCTGAAATAGCACTGATGGCCGCTATTGTCATAGCTTTCCTGTATGACCTTATCGCAGGAAGCAAGGCGCGGAAATTCTTCAACCCTCTGATGTGCATGGTGATGCTCGCCTGCGTTGCGGCCTGCGTGATTTCTTTCCCGAGAGAGCCGGGGGAAATATTCGGAGGGATGTTCTCATACGAGCCTGTGCACAGCGTCCTGAAATGCATCCTCGCCATCGGCACCCTGATAGTCTTCCTGCAGGCAGACAAATGGCTCGGCAGGGAGGACACGGAGTTCAAGAGAGGTGAGTTCTATGTGCTTACGCTTTCTACGCTTTTAGGAATGTATTTCATGATCAGCGCGGGGCATTTCCTGATGTTCTTCATCGGAATGGAGCTGGCTTCCGTACCGATGGCATGTCTGGTGGCCTTCGACAAATACAGGCACAACTCCGCCGAGGCAGGAGCCAAGTTCATCCTCAGCGCACTGTTCGCCAGCGGCCTTATGCTCTACGGCATATCTTTCCTTTACGGCACATGCGGAACACTGTATTTCAGCGATATGCCTGCACATCTGGACGGTTCCGCCCTGCAGGTGATGGCGCTGGTGTTCTTCTTCGCCGGCCTGGGATTCAAGATTTCACTGGTTCCGTTCCATCTCTGGACTGCCGATACATACCAGGGAGCTCCGACTGCGGTGACTTCATACCTTTCCGTAATATCCAAAGGCTCGGCCGCCTTCGTTCTCATGGCCGTCCTGGTGAAAGTATTCGCCCCGATGGTGGAACAGTGGCAGACCATACTGTGGGTACTGATCGTCCTGAGTATCACGGTAGCCAACCTGTTCGCCGTAAGGCAGCAGAACCTCAAGAGGTTCCTGGCCTTCTCCTCTATCTCCCAGGCCGGCTATATCATGCTGGCGGTGATAAGCGGTACCCCGTTCGGAATGACTTCGCTGATATTCTATGTGCTGATCTATCTTGCAGCCAACCTTGCGGCTTTCGGTGTCATCTCGACAGTAGAGCAGAACAGCGACGGGAAAGTCAGCATGGCGGACTATAACGGACTTTACAGGACCAACCCGAAACTTGCCGTCGTGATGACCCTGGCCCTGTTCTCCCTGGCAGGAATCCCTCCGTTCGCGGGCTTCTTCTCGAAGTTCTTCGTATTCGCGTCGGCTTTCGATGAAGGGTTCCATGTGCTGGTGTTCATAGCCCTTATCAACACGGTGATTTCACTCTACTACTACCTGCTGGTGGTGAAGGCCATGTTCATCAACCCGAACAACTCCCCCATCGCCGCATTCCGCAGTGACTGCAGCACCCGCATCAGCCTGGTGCTCTGTCTTGCAGGCGTGCTCCTTCTGGGAATCGTCAGCTCCGTCTACGACGGCATAAACCTGTTCAGTTTCGGGATGTAATGGCATAACCTGGTCCTGAAACGAATCCGGCGGTTCTAATTATCTGTATATGATTAGAACCGCCGGATTCGTTTTAAGACCTATTTATCTTCCCTGGAACTGAAAATCCATCTGCAGTAGTTTATTCCCATCGCAGAATAGTGTTTCAATATCAATGGAAGTCTTTGCAGAAAGTTGTCATAGTTCCGGTTTTCAGGACAACTCCATGCAACTTCAGACAAAGCGGCAGTTCTCGGAAACAACATATATTCCAACTGGTCTTCAGACGTAATATATTCAGTCCATAAATTTGCCTGTACTCCTTTAATATGTCGGGCTTCTTCATCATTGAGAATCTCCGGAACTGGATGATAATCATATACCTTCTCCAACGGGACAAAGCCTCCGTTTGCTAAAGGCTCTAAAGACGGATCATACTGGTACCTGTTGAAATACATATATTCATTCGGTGTCATTATGGCATCATAACCATTTTTGGCGGCTTTGATCCCACCTTTTTCTCCTCGCCAGGACATAACAACAGCCCGTCCGGATATGTCCCCGTCCATTATCTCATCCCATCCGATAATACGTTTGCCCTTGGAGTTGAGATACTCTTCTATTCTGTTCATAAAATATATCTGCAGATCATTGCTGGAAGAGAGACCCTCTTCTTTCATTCTCGCCTGACAATGCGTACAATTATCCCACCTGACCCTCGGGCACTCATCACCGCCGATATGAACATACTCCGAAGGGAACAACGCGGTCACCTCATCAAGAATATCCTGTAAAAATCCGAAAGTCTTCTCCTTACAACAGAACACATCATTGAATATACCCCATCTGCCTTCGACTTCGAACGGGCCTCCGGAACATGAATACTCAGGATATGCAGACAATGCAGCCACACTGTGTCCTGGCATCTCTATCTCGGGAATCACAGTAACGAACCTTTCTTCAGCATAATCAAGCACCTCCTTGATATCCTCCTGAGTATAGAAGCCGCCATATCTTGACATATTCCATTTATACGGTTTAGGCCCGCGGGCATGTCCTATTATTGTTTTGTCTCTGAATCCACCTACAGTCGTAAGTTTCGGATATTTCTTTATTTCAATCCTCCAGCCCTGATCATCCGTAAGGTGCCAATGGAGGACATTGAGCTTGTGAAAAGCCATGATATCAATACAGGTTTTCACTTCTTCCTTAGGAATGAAATGCCGTGCAGCATCCAGCATGATACCTCTATACGGGAACTCCGGACTATCTTCTATTTCAAGACACGGGATGCTGAAACTGTCAGCTGGCTTGTCACGGGCAATATTTTCCGCCTCGGGAGGCAACAGCTGTCTGAGAGTCTGAAAAGCGTAGAAAACTCCTGCAGGATTCCGGGCATGTATCGTAACGGAAGACCCGGTCACTTCAAGTCTGTATCCTTCCGGATTCTCAATCTCATCAGTCAGGATACATCTGATTGATCCTGCTGAATTCTGTTCAGGAATGACAGCCAAGGCTTTCCCGAATGACGATACCATCAGGCTGTTCCACGATGAAACGGCCGTCATCATACCGTCAGAACGAGGCGACAGGCATATCTTCGTGTCTGGAGTCAGCATAAAGGTGCCGCTGCGTTCCATGCATTTCCGAGGAACAGGTACAAGGTTTATTTCCGCAGCGCAAATCTGTGACATTATTGCAAACACCGACACGGAGGCAGCCAGATATCTTTTCAATCTATTCATGATACACATATTCTACATAGTCAAACAAACCGTAATTGTCCTGCGAAGCAGGATGTTCTCCGAGGAATTTAAGATTCTCTACACTGCAGTATATGTAAAAAGCGACTTCCGGTCCGAACGTCTGCTGCACTGTACTTTGGACTTTCCCGTCTATAATCCATTCAACCTTATATTTCCCATCTACGGAAGTCAGATCAAGTTCAAAAATATGCCAACCTGTACTGATCGGGATGAATTTGGTATTGTAAGGATTGCCCTGCGTCGTCATATACACGATCATATCCTCTGGCCCGGCTCCTGCTGCAGCCCTTGCAGCAGTTTTTCCAGGACCCACTTCGAAATCTATCTCATGTTTGTCATCGCAGTATAGCCAACACCCTATACTTGTCTGGTCTCCCTCCGCAATGTCTGAAATATAGGCTCTCCATTTATATCTTCCGGTAGTATATATCCTGTCTTCAGTCCTCATTTTTTTCCGGTCGGCACTTCCTTTCCGTGTAAATATCCGAAGTTTTCCTTTCTCTGCCGCGCACTGTTTCTCAGGATTGTCATCCTGATGACAATACACCCATCCATCAAGGTCATTAAAATTCCATTTCGCCTTTCGAGGAGACTGACCCATCGCAATAAAAGAAACAAAAATCAACAATAAGCAAACTGTCCTTTTCATGATTATTTATTTTTAGTATCTGGTTCATATACTTTTACCCAGTCCACCTCCATTATGGCAGGGAGACCGGCATCATCTATCGGTCCTGGCCAAGAATTCGGTCTGTCGCTGCCGAGC
Organism: uncultured Bacteroidales bacterium; assembly: GCA_944325505.1. Lineage (GTDB taxonomy): Bacteria > Bacteroidota > Bacteroidia > Bacteroidales > UBA932 > Cryptobacteroides. Next base: position 159,119 of record CALVAJ010000001.1, on the reverse strand, counting down.
GACATGTTCAGTATCAGATAAAACGATGACTCTGCCGTAAAAGGCCACTGTTTCTTTTCCGCTTCGTCAGAAAGCCTCAGATTCGGATATTCAAGTGTAGTCTGCCCGTTCAAAGAAAAGGAAATACAGTCTTCTGTCCATGTCATGCCATAAACATTGTATTCATCGATATCACATGCCGGTGTCGCAAGATTGGATGGATCCTTTATTTTCAGATTGAATGTATAATTCGTATGGATTGTTTGATATACAAATGCTTCCTGCTTTATGTGTTCCATTATATCGATTTCCCCGCTTATAGGATTGGGTTCATTGTAATACGGGATCTGAGGCATCATCCAGATTGCAGGGAAATTCCCGTCCGGATGCCTTGTAATCCTCGCTCGCACCTCTACCGTACCGAAAGTGAACGAGAACTTGTCCTTGGTCATTATTCCACCAGATTTGTATTCGCCGTTTTCTTTGTCGGCCACAAGGACCAGATTGCCGTCTTTCACATACGCATAATCATAGCTTTCAGACTGTTCCTCGTTGCTCTCGCTCGTTCCGCGTTTCCATAGCTGCCACTTCGATTCGTCAGGATTTCCGTCAGTATCGAAGTCATCATAGAATATCACGCCTTCCATAGAAGAGTCATATTCAGGGAATCTTATAGTATATGCGACCTTGCTTCCATCCTTCATAACAACCGTCATGGTCTGCTCCATATCCCATTCTCCAAGGAACGATTCAGGATCAGGAGAAACAGACTCCGCACCTTTTCCCAAAACGTACTCGACTCCTGTTATATAATTGGTATTTGAAATCAGACCAATCTCTATAATTCTGTCTTCCTGATTGATATTGGCGTGATAGTACGATTCGCCTATCGCCACGGCAAACGAAGATAAAGGATAATCATTGTCATATGTTGTATTCCCTTCCCTCGAACAAGTGCAGCCCAGGACAAGCACACCTGTCAAAGCAATAATGCTGAGTATCATCTTTTTCATAAACGACTTTTTATTCGCCCCAGTCAAGAGGCGGGTAATAATCATATTTTTCAATTACGGCACTGCCACTATTTGATGTGATGGACAGGACTCCGTCAGGTGTAGATATTCTGTCCCAGAACATTGTGGCGGGATTGAATGCGGCCCCGATCTTCTTCATGTCGGCAACCTCTTCACCGTTAAGGTACCAACAGAAGTTGCCGATTGACGGAGATACGTCGGTATTCTCTTCTATCAGGAAACCCAGCACGTTGCCACGGGAAGTATCAACTGTCCTATAGTAGTCCAACGCCGCCCCTGCTCCGGAATAGTTTATATGAGTATTCCACGGGCTTGTCATGCCTTTGGCTACCTTATTCTGTATACGGTACTGCACATTACAGTAATCTGCGGAACCGGTCCCCCACTTCCACTGAATCTGGAAAAACAAATCTGTAGATGTCATACCGGCATTTACATAGAACAGGTATTTTCCATATGACATTCCTTCTGCATTGTACGGAGCTCCCGGAGCAATAATCTGGTTCAGATAGACCGTCTCCGCATAATACGGATTAATCTGTTTGAATTTCACGGTTTTAAATACCTGTTCAGCGCCTTCGGCAGCGACAGAAGCAATGATGATTTCCGCCTCCCTTACTGCTTTCCCGGTATGTTCGGACACATTCAATACAAGCCTGTCCGATGTAGTCATTTCACTGATTTCATACCAATCGTCATCAGGATCAGCCTTTTCGGCCGTCCACTCGACATCAGCATCGACAGGAATTTCAAGCGTCTGGGTTTCCGGCTGGAGAGCAAACCATTTACCATTTTCAGGTATTGCCGGAGACAATGTAATACCGTCCTGGCTGCATAAAAGAAGCAGCGCAGGCTCGCCATGTCTGTCATATACGGTAACGACACCTTCACGCAACTCTCCTTTGTTGGTTAAAGCACTGACCGTGACTTGCCCGTCATCCTCCCCTGTAAATCCGTGCACTATACTCAGCCAGGATTCGCCGGAAGAGACCTCGGCAGACCATTTCTGGTTGGACCTTATATTGAACGTCAGGGTTCCTCCAGTCTTTTCTATCACGGAATCCCCTTCGTCCGCATTCAGGTATGCAATCCCTTTCTGAACAATTTCGAATCTCTTCCCGACCCAATAGTCGCTCCTTATGGAGAGAGTATCGCGCCTGTCATCCAGATCATCGTTGTCCTGGCACCGGACTGTCACCGTATATATCTCATCCGGACCACCTTCAGCCGGATTGACGTCATACCAGTCCGCATTTCCCTCGACTACCCACGGATCTGTGGATTTGACGAGAAAAGACACCTCTTCAGCATTCCGGGCAGCAACCGTATAGGAATCTTCAACCCTGTACCTGAGATCCACCCACTTCTCCTCCTTCTGCTCTTCGCAGCCAGACAGAAGTGCAGCCATAGCCAGCATGGCTGAAACCACACCGCCTAAATGGAATAATAACTTAGTCATAACTCTATTCATATGGCTCATAAGATATTGACTTTAGAGTATAATAGTTGCCGTCAGGAATCATGACGAACTGGAGATTGACCTGCAAACCTGAGGCATGAAGGTCAGGATCAACGGCATACGGGTCAGTCCTTCCTGTAAAGGAAGCTTTCTCCTGACCGTCCAGCAGCAGCCGGATCCTGAGTTTCTCTGTGTCTTCCGGATCCTCCTCAATATAGAATTCAACCTTTTTTACCGTATTTATCTGCTCATTGGTGAGTGACACAGGTACAGGTGCAGCCCATCCGAAATGCCCGCCAATCCTCAATGTATTGTTATTGGTCGAACTGTCAGATGACAATCCGTAAGTAAAGTTGCAGTTATCACCGGCATCAGCAGTATACATATTGAAGAAAAGCCGGGCATTATCGGTAAAATGGATTTCCTCGAACTCAAAAGTAAGGTGCCCTTTCCTGAATGCATATTTAGAGACGATATTTCCTCCGCTGACCTTGACTTTTCCGTCATTCCCGTCTATTACGCACTCTTCCGGACTTGTAAAAGTAAATTCGACGTCCTGTCTGATTGCAATCTGCACCGGTTCGAATCCTGACACGGGAGAAACAGGCTCAAGCAGTACATATCCGGTACGCTGGACGAACATAGGGTTATACCCGACAGTAGACAGCTTCAGCACATCGGCAGAGACCGCTTCTGCTTCAATCCATCCCGCAAATTCTTCCGGAACGGTTACTTTCCAGTCTACATTGGCATTGATTCCTATCTCCTGTTCCTGCAAGCCGGATCCCATTTCTACAAATCCGCTCTCTAACGGGTCTGCCGCCTCTATCACGATACCGTCCTGCACTACTGTAAATGTCTTTTCTGATAAAGCGGTCTTCACAGTAATCCGACCTTCACGCCTGGCCGCCGTATTGGCAGGAACAGAGACTGTAACCACCTCTCCTGCAGGATCATCAGAGCCTTCACCTGACATCTTGTCCATATTCTCAAGAAACTGTGCAGAAGGGACTACTGTCCATGCCTTGTTGGTGATAACCCTGAATGTAATCCGGGCTCCTCCAGAAGGTACTATACCATCATAAGGAACCACGGCGAACTCCTCCTTGGCTTCCTGGATTACTGTAACAGTCTTTGTTTCATCTACATTTTCTGCTGAAATAGTCAAGACTGCCCTCCTTTCCGATACTGTAGGATTATCCTCTACAGCCAGCTCTATTTCCGCAACAAGCGAACTTGACGCGCTCATTGAAGGGGTTACGATACACCACTGGCTATCACTCACTATAGACCATGGGGTATTTGCGCTCATCTGGAATTTCACGGATGGGGCAGACAGGGCCGTGAAACTGTAATTGTCCATTGCGTCGGTATAGAATTGCGGAGGCATTTCCTGCTGGCTGTCTATACCATATTCATAACATCCGGGCAGTACCAGAAGGGCGGCCGCAAGCATGCCGCCCAAATATCTTCTTTTATTCGTTTTTTTCATAATATCCTGATATTTTAGTGTTATTGACATTTTATTTACCAGCCGACATTCTGCGGTTCAAGATTACGGTTATTGAAAATTTCATTCTGAGGTATCGGGTACAGGTACATCCTGTCGTTCCATACCCTGTTTTCATAAAGAAATCTCGAATATGCATAGCCGTTTCCGGCCGGAACGATCCTCACTCCGTAAAGCTCTGTCTGAGTGTCATCCCCGATTTTCCATCTCCTTATATCCCAGAAACGGTGATCTTCAAATGCAAATTCAACTCTCCACTCATTGTACAGTCTGGACAGGAATGCTTCTTTGCCAGTCTCCCTGACCTCAGGCATGCCTGCATTATTACGTACGGCATTCAATGCCCAGCGGGCCGAATACGGAAACTCGGCATCAGTATAGTCCGGAGAACCGAAAGCATTGAGCATTGACTCAGCATAGGTCAGCAACGTCTCTGCATAACGGTAGATTACCCAATGATGCTTGTTCTGCACCTTGTTGTCCGGAGTGAAACTGGTCGTAGGCTGGATGTATTTCCTCAGGAAATATCCTGTAGGTGAACCACCCTGGGTAATAGGAACATCGTCCTGTCCTCCGGCAAAGGTCTCTATAGTGCTGCCCTTGAATTCCATCCCGTTGGCAAGAACACTGCGATAGAATCTGGGATCCCTGTCGTCATACGGCCGTGCCGGATCAAATGCGGGATCCTCGCTCACCCAACCTGATCCTGTAAGAGTTACAGAATATCCATTGACAGTCTCGAATGCATCCACAAGATTCTGTGAAGGGAATGTCGACCGATCCAGATTTCCTGCAGGCCTGCTGCCTTCTGTAAACCTAACAGGAAAATTGTTCAGTTCGAAGTTCGTATTCTCTGCATTCTCCCTCATGAGTACAATCTCCTTTGAATTCAGGTTATTTGCTGTCTCGTTAGGATCAAGAGAATACAGACCTGTGTCGATTATGTCAAGTGCTGCCTTAGCTGATTTTTTCCATTTCCCGCTATCATTGTCAGGATTGTGTAGCGGGCTGGCAGCATAGAGAAGCGCCTTGGACTTCACAGCCATAGCAAATCCTCTTGTAACACGTCCGACCTGTGCATCAGGCTGGTTACGATAGGTATCCGGCAGGATGGCAGCGGCCTCGTCACACTCCGATACTATAAAGTCTATCACAGAATCGAAATCCGTCTTGGGAATGGAGTTGGCTTCTTCCGGAGTCAGTGCTGTCAGAGGCATGGCTATATCGCCGTACCTTCTGGCAAGCTCGAAGAAATAATGTGCCCTTAAGACACGGGCCTCATAAGGGAAGAACTTCAGTTTTTTCATCCAGTTCTCATAACTCGACTGATGCTCGAACCGTGAAAAATCCACATTCGCTATCTCCGCGATAAACTGGTTTGCCGCACGGATACCGTTATATAGGCTCCAGCCTGTGTCCACGGTTTTGACAGCAGACCAGGTACCGTTGTTGAAATACTGGACAGAACTTCCTACATCCCCGAATTCCGCATCATCGCTGGCGCACTCCCTCATAGCACCTCCGACAGTACCGAAATCCTGAGGCATAAAAGAATACACATGAGTGAGCATCTGCTCAGTGGATGCATAGTAATCATAGATGTCTTCTTTCGTCTTAAGGCTGTTCGTCTCATCGAATTCCAGAAAATCACATGAGACGCATAACAGCAGACAAATCTGGCTTGTAACCGGTAATATTATGTTTTTCATAGCTTTATTTTTATCAGAAACTGAATTTGACCCCAAACCAGAATGTCCTTACGGAAGGATAGGCGATACCCAACTGTTCAGGGTCGAGAGTACCCAGGCTGTCCCATGAAAACAGGTTGTTTCCTGCAAGATACAGTTTTACATCGGCGAACTTCGTGAGTTCCTTGCGGAAAGTATAGGAAACCATCAGGTTACGTAGTTTCAAGAAAGACCCGTCCCTATACCAGAGCGAACTTGCCTGATAATTATTGGCATTTTCCATAGTGGTAAGGCGCGGCATGGTTGCGCTGTCTTTCGTAGCCGGCGTCCAACAGATCTCGTTGTCAAGGAAGGTATCAGAAATGTTACCGTTATTGACAAGAGGCTTGTAAAGCGGAGAGTTCAGCAGATTTACAGTCTTGCCTGCCAGCCCTTGGAAATCTGCCGTAACATTAAAATTCTTATAGCCGAACTCAAGGCTGAACCCGAAATAGAATTCCGGAAGAGACGATCCGTACATCTTCACGATATCCTTTGAATCTATCACATTGTCTCCATTCTGATCTTTATACTTTACATCTCCCGGTGCTACATCCGAAAATGTCTGAACCGGACTGTTGTTTATCTCAAGCTGGCTATTGAAGAATCCTATAGCCTCCAGTCCGTACATCTGATTTACCGGATTGCCTTTCCTGTAGAGATAGTCATACTCCTGATAGGCCTGATTGTCTTCTATTACTTTGGTATTGAGATATGAAGCGGTAGCACTTATTCCATAAGAGAAATCCGACAGTTTGTCCCTCCAGTTGATAGCAATATCGGATCCTCTGTATTCATTGATGCCTTCGCAAAGCTTGCCTACCGATATGCCGATGATACCTGAAATCCTGTTGGAAGCATCCACAAGGATATCGGACCGTTTCTCATAAAAACCCTCAACGGTTATCCCAAGCCGGTTCTCCAGCCCTCTGAAATCGATTCCGAATGTCGCCTTTTCCGATTTCTCAGGTGTAAGCCCGACTACGGGAAGGGCTCCTTCGCTGTTTCCGTAGACAGGTGCCGCATTACTCCCGAAATTATATCCTGTATTGCTGGCACCATAGCTCTGCATCCACATTTCATGGGACAGAGAACCGTCCCATCCGGAAAGTCCATAGGAAGCCTTGATCTTCAGCATGTCCACACCTTCTACATCAGAGAGAAAACTCTCCTCTGACATCACCCAGGCGGCAGAAACCGCAGGATATGTCCTGAACTTGTCCCCTACAGGAAGATAAGCAGACCCTGAATGGCTCACCACCGCATTCACGATATATTTTCCGGCATAGTCATATCCTGCATTTAATATATACGACATGTTCTTTCTGGATGTATTTCTCCCGTTGGTGGTAACCTGCTGGAGGTCAAACATGGCAGACACTCCCACACCATGTTTCCCGAAAGACCTTTTATAATCTACAGACACCTGGAAATCAAGGTTCAGCGCCAGACTGCGGAAAGACTGTCCATGTCCAAGAGTCTCGGAATCCTTGCCGTAATACACAGGAGAAGTCACCAGAAAGCCGTTGACGATTTCAGGATATGAATTCATATAGACATATTCCTTTGAACTCGTCTCCGTCATCGATCCAACGTTATCAAACGATACGGATACATTGGCGGAAAGGCCTTCTGTAAGAGCATCCAGTTTCTGAGTCAGTTTCATATCGGCATACACGCCTCCGGTCATTATTCTCTGGTGTCCGTAATCCTTGAGCAGCGCTACCGGATTGTTGGCATTGTATGTGGCATTTCCGCCCCACACACCGTTCAAATACCTGACAGGAAAGGCAGCTGAAGGAATACCGTATATCTGATTGAAAATCGCGGCTCTGCCGAAACGCGTACCGTTGGTCTCGTCAAGACGTCCGGTAACGCCTACCGCAAGATATGTAGTACGTGTGACATCTACATCGATATTTGCCCTGAGGGAAAGCCTGGTGTCGGTAGGATTGGTATTATATCTGTCATCTTCCGTATTCTCCTGAAGCATGGACCTGTCTCTGTAATAGTCTATAACGGTATAGTAGCGGAAGCGTTCGTTCCCTCCGTTAAAAGACATTTTGAGATTATGGGTCATCCCTATATCATTCATGGTCTCTTTCCACCAATCGACATCCGGATAATCATATGGATATTTCCCTGTCCTGAAAGCATCCAGTTCGTCATCATTGTATCGAGGCTCATGTCCGTCTCCGAGAAGGGCCGTGTTCAAGGCATTCGCATAAGTGTATGAATCCGAGAATTCCGGCGCCCTGAACTGAGTGGAAATACCCATGTTGTATGTTATGCCTATATTAAGTTTTCCGGCTTGCCCCCTTTTGGTCTTGACAAGCAGCACGCCGTTTGCTCCGCGCACTCCATACAGGGCCGATGCGGTAGCGTCTTTCAGCAAATAGCATGACTCTATTTCAAGTGAAGTCAAGTCGCTGAGACTTCTGGGGAAACCGTCCACCAGCACTAAAGGAGCATGTCCATGGAAAGACAGCGATGCTATGTTGTCCGGAGAGGCACCGGTGCCCTGATATACATTCAGTCCGGCGATTTTACCGTACAGAGCCTTGGTTACATCTATCGGCAGCGAATTCTCGAAGCACTCGCTTTCCACCCCCGATGAAGACCATAGTTTCTCCCTGTCCACAGCTATTTCCTGAGAACCGGCAGTGAACCGGCATACAAGCAGCACGGCCACCAGAACCATATATCTTTTTTTCATTTCTCCAATCATATTAGATGTTGTTTACCATCCGGGATTCTGTGTCATCCCATATCCTTTATTTATTTCTTTCTGAGGAATAGGGGCGAGATACCACTTGGTATCCATATCGGAGGCCCATGCCCTCTTCATATCCAGCTCGACCTTTTCAAAGGTGAATTCCGTAGGGTTATTGAGGGCATTGCCCTCGCTTCTCAACCCGTAGAGGGTTTTCGTGAACGCCTCTTTCATGTCGCGTCTCACGATATCGAACCAACGGACCTCCTCGAAACCAAGCTCCAGAGCCCTTTCTGTCATTACCCTCTCCAGGAACTGGTTTTTGTCCAGATTGCCCGGAACAGGGGAAAGGCCGACACGTGCACGGATATCATTCACCATACTGTAGGCCAGAGCTGTAGGGCCATCATTGATCTCATTAAGAACCTCGGCATATCCAAGCATTATTTCAGGCAGTCTCAGATACGGCCACTGTACAGGCCTATTCGCACGGTCAGCGTTTTCCTGAAGGATAAACTTCATTATAAGGAATCCGCTGCAGTTCACATAATCAGGACTGTTGACATATGTCGGGGCAGCTACGCCTGTACAATACATGTCACCCGGACAAGCCACATTCTCATATAGCCTCGGATCCCTTGTAGGGACCATACCGTCTGTACCGGAATACGTAAAGAACGGCTGTCTGTCAGGATTCGTCCAGTCGAAGTCCTCCGGGAAGTCTGTACCGTCCTCCCATGGGAACATATCCACATAGTTAAGGGTCGGACAGGCATAGAGTCTCTGTGTAATGTACAACTGGTGAATGGAAACATCATACCCCTTCCTGATAGATATCAGTATCTCACCGTTGCCTCTGTCATAATATGCTTTCCTATATGCAAGCCTCCTGTCCCTGTGTGTTGCCGTCTCAGGCTGTACAAGGGCATAACCCTGACGCTTGTCAAGCTCGTCGAAAAAAGCTTTCCCTGCATCGGCAGCCCTCTGCCAACGGTCTTTGCTGTAATTTCCGTAACAAGTATATTCATCCGCCTCCGGATGCCATCTGGTGTCGGAATTGAAAGCAGGGCTTGCAGCCCAATGCAGGACCTGAAACTTCAACGCCATGGCAGCCGCACTGGTCATTCTGCCATCATCCAGATCTCCCTGCTTCCACGGAAGGTCAGGAATGGACTCGTCCAGCAAGGCCACAATTTTCTCTACTGACTCTTCGAATGTCAGACGCCGATAGTACTTCTCTTCGTTCACATCCACCGCATGATCAATCCAAGGAATACCTCCTATGTATCTCATCATCCTGAAATATGAAAGGGCAATCAGCATTTTCGCCTCGGCAACCCTCTCTCTTTTCTCTCCATCGGACATATCCGGCACCCTGTCTGCATTTTCTATGTAAAGCCACGCGTAACGTATTGTCGTCCAATCCGTCTGCTTGCCGTACATATAAGCCGCTATAGTGCTTATGTTGTTTGGGCTCAATTGCCCGTTATAGTACAGGGCCGTAGGACCGTCGCCCACATTATACCTGAAACTCTGGCATAAATCCGTAAGGGATTCCAGGACATTGCCCCCCAGCCTGGGGGTACCGGATACGGTGATACCGTATATAAGATTCCTGTAAGCGTTGTTCAGCACCTTGTCTGAATTCTCTTTTGTTGAAAACATTATCTCCGTCGTAGCCCCGGAGCTTTCCGGCTGTTCACCGAGAAATTTGTCCCCGAACACCATGTCCGAGCAGGATACCATTCCCGGTAGCAGGAAAATCCAGGCCATCGCTTTTAACATCTGTCTGTTCATAGCCAACTAAAAATTAATGTTCAACCCGAAACTGTAAAGCCTTACAAGGGGATAAGAACCGTTGTTATCCGTGATACCTTCCGGGTCAATGTATTTCAATCCGGTAAATGTAAGCAGGTTATATCCGCTGAAAGTAAGACCGAGAGAATTGATTCCCAGCTTCTTGAAAACGTCATACCCGCTGAAAGTATATGTCAGGCTCAGATTCTTCAGCCTTAAGTAGGACGCATCTTGAAGCCATAGTGTAGACGCTTCGGAGTTCCAGCTTTCGGAAGTCTCGGCCGGTCTCGGATATATGGCACCCTGCTGGTTGTCCGGTGTCCAGCATCCGTCATAGAAATATGAGAGCAGACCTCTGTTACCGGAATTTGTGAAAGGTATCCGATACTCCAAATCCAGCATCTTGTCCACATGGGCAGCTCCTGTCCATTGCATGGTAAGGGACAGATTTTTCCATGATGCACCTATATTGATCCCGAAGAAATATTCCGGGCGGGTAGAATATCCCGTCACGAAACGGTCATCCCCGTCCACTATATTGTCTCCGTTCAGATCTGCATACATGGCATCTCCAGGATACACAGGTGACTGCGGCTGGGGAAGATCCGGATTCAAGACCAGACTTCCGTCCTCGCCGACGGTAAAATCGCTGTATTGGTACAACCGGATGAACTTGTAGAGATTGGTGTTTCTTCCTGTAGAGCCGCCGGTCTGGTTCATATAGTCATACTCGTTCGGTATCTCGTCCATGAATATAATCTTGTTTCTGGCATAAGAAACATTAGCATCGATGCTGTAACTGAAGTTCTTTCCGATACGGTCTTTCCATCCCAGAACGACTTCATATCCCTTGTTGCTTACTTTCCCGAGATTAAGATTCGGAGATGATATGGCAGCTATGTCCGGGATAGACTGCGGTGCGATGAGGATGCCGCTCCTGTACTCATGGAACAAGTCAAGGTTAAAGGTCAGCCTGTCTTGGAAAAATGTGCTTTCCAAGCCTACATTCCATTTACTGGCGGTTTCCCATGTCACTTCCGGATTGCCGTATACAGATATTGCATAAGATTCGCTATTGACAGGATTATTCACGCCGAAACTGTAGCCACCGGATGAAGACCACCTTTCCGGCATATACATAAATCTGGAGTTGACGCCCTGATCATTGCCGACAAGGCCCCATGACGCCCTGATTTTCAAGAAACTGACTACATTCTGTTTCTTCATGAAGTTTTCACCGGAAATCACCCATCCGGCTGAAAAGGAAGGGAAAAGGCCAAAGCGCGTTTTCCCTGGAGCGAAATTCTCCGAGCCATTATAGCCTATACTAAAATCCGCCATATATCTGTTACGGAAACTCCAGCCGACTCTTCCGACAAGCCCGATATAGCTTCTGGGAATATATACATAAGTGGCAGGATAATAATTTCTGGACTGATTATAAAGAAGAAGTCCTGTCACCTTATGCCCGGCGAAGGTCCTGTCATAGTTTAACCTTGCTTCGACATACCAGTTCTGATCCCTGCCATATGATTCCGCATAGGACAATGGCGTATTGGAACCGACCGGAGTGAATACATATGTCTTGTCATAATACGGATCCGTCTCGGGCATCGTACCGTTAGTATCGAAGTACGACTTATACCTCACCTCCTGATACTCGACCGAACCTCCGGCCCTCGTCTTGTTGAGGTTGAATACGTTGTCATATGCACCTTTGACGGATACGCTAAGACCATCGGTAACAAAATCCAGGTTTTGGGTAATATCTATATCCATATTCAAAGTAGTCCGGTAATTCTGGTTGTATCCCATACCGTAAAATACGAACATCCCGTCCCTCATAACTTCAGTAGTAGGGACAAATCCTTTAGGTACCAGGGTCCTTACTCCGTCCACGAATCCAGGACCGGCAAAAGGCAGAGACCATATCTGGGCGATGACCCAGGCATTGCTGGCAGTCCCGGAAACGACATTTCTTGGTTCCCGGCTTACGCCAAGATTCCCTCCTACACCGAACTTCAGAGTCGTAGTCGGAGAAAGTTTGGCATCGATATTCGCCCTGTAGTTATAACGGTCATACCTGTAATTGTTGTCATACGGCTGTCCCGGCAGCTGCTTCAGCAAACCGTTCTGATACAGATAGCCGACGGATACGAAATATCTTACGTTTTCACTCCCGCCGGAAATGTTCACATTATTCTTGCTCTGCACGAAGACATCCCTGAAAAGGTAATCCATCCAGTCGACATTTGGATACATTATAGGATCAGAACCGGTCCTGTATGCTTCAATTTGCTCTGGCGTAAAATATCTCCTGGCGTCGGTAATTCCATCAAGTTTCTGCTTGATATTCCAGAATTTTGCAAACTCATAACTGCCTGTCTGCTCAACCAGGGAGATAGGCTGCTGCAGTCCCACCGAAGAACTTATCGAAATCTTCGGTTTACCCACATCTCCCCTCCTGGTAGTGACGAGAATAACACCGTTCGCGCCACGGACTCCGAATACGGCTGTCGCAGAAGCATCCTTCAATACTGAAATGCTCTCTATTTCATTTGCGTCGATCTGAGAAAATTCCCTTTCTATACCATCCACAAGCACGAGCGGCTTGGCAAGAGAATTGTCAAGCGAGCCGCTTCCTCTGATATAAAGGGTTGCGTCATCATTTCCAGGCTGGCCGCTCGTCTGCACAGCAGTCACACCCGGAATCGAGCCGGCGATAGAGTTAGTGATACTGGCCACAGGAGATTTGACAAGATCCTTGTTATCCATCGTGGACAGTGCACTCGTTACGGACAGCTTGCTTTGCGTTCCGTAGGCAATCACCACGACGTCATCCAGACTCTGCGACTCATCCTGCATTACAACATTGATTACGCCCCTGGATCCTACAGAGATTTCTTGTGTGACACAGCCTATATAGGAAAAGACCAGAACGGTATTTCCATCGGCCGGCACTACCAAAGAATACTTTCCGTCAATATCAGTGACGGTTCCTTCTGTAGTTCCCTTTATAAAGACATTCGCTCCAGGGAGAGGGTCATTGAATGTTCCGTCCTTTACCTGTCCTTTGACAGTCATCTGCTTCGACTGAGCCTGAGCCGGCACAATATCCATCAAAAGGAACAGGAAAAAACAACATCCGAAAAGATTCAAATGTTTCATGTCTTTTATCTGGTTAGTTAACTTGACAAAATTACCCTGCATTATCCAAAGCCACGGAGCAATATTCCGTATATTGATGGATAATTTTCCGTAAAAAACCGTTTTTCCGTATTTTTGTGCATGACAACTGACTGACCGTACTACATGAAACTGCTGATAACCCTTACAATACTTCTGACAGGATGTTTCGGTTTCCCTGCAACAGCAGCCACTGAGACTGACCGCTTCATCCAGTTTACGACTTTGGGAATAGGGCAAGGACTGTCGCAGTCAAAAGTGACTGCTATTCTTATAGACGCCTTCGGCCAGCTATGGGTAGGAACCGAATTCGGCCTCAACAAATATATCTCCGGAACGTTCAAGCCTTATTACTGTATTCAGGGTGACGATTCCTCTATTCCATCAAACGAAATAAGATTCATTACTGAAGACACCCAAAACAATATATGGGTCGGAACAAACAAAGGCCTTGTCCTATACGACAAGGCCAACGACTGTTTCATAAGGCAGCATATAACCGGAACCGGTGATACCGAATTTGTCGCATCTTGCATAACTGTCGGTGGAGAGCTGTATGCCGGAGGGGTAAATTCCCGGTTCAATCTGTACAAATACGACTGCTCATCCGGGGAATGGGCCCATGTCGCAGATATTGATCTTGGAGACCGGTACACTGCATTTCAGGAAATGACTGCCATGGATGAAAACCATATAGTCATAAACACCAAATGGTTCGGAATATACATTTATGACATCCGGCGGAACAATATGAAAAAACTGCTGCAGCCACAGGCCCCGAATTGTACGAAAATTTTTATAGATTCCAACAAGCGTCTATGGTGCAGCATATACAATAAAGGCATCTACGGTTATCATGGGGACAGATTGATTTACCATTTCGATTCAAACAATTCAAATCTGTCAAACGACATAGTGCTGGACATACTGGAAAACAACGGGGACCTGTGGCTCGCAACAGATGGAGGGGGCATCAACATACTGGATATGGACAGTCTCTCTTTCTCTTCTGTGGGACATAATATTTCAGACCCGCATTCGCTTCCGGACAATTCAATATACAGACTATATCTCAACGGCGCAGACAATATCCTGGCCGGCAGTGTACGCTCAGGTCTGATCAATATAGAACTTACTTACGCCAGATCCTATAATGAAGTCAGCTATGGCAACCGGTACGGTCTTAGCAACCGCTCCGTCCTTTCCTGCTGCCAGGATGACTCCGGAACAATATGGATAGGGACCGACGGAGGAGGAATAAACAGTATGGATCCGGAAACAGGCGAATTCCGGCATTTTGCCGCCACTAAAGGTATGCATGTAACCTCTTTAGTCGATTATTCCGATTCGCATATACTCTTCAACATATATAATAGGGGTTTCTATCTTCTTGACAAGGCTTCCGGATATACTGAAAAATTCCATTTCTCTTCCTCCAGGGAGGAAATCGCCAGACAAGGGATAACGGTTTCCTTGCTTAAAGACGGAGATCGTATTATAGTAAACTCGGAAAATATCCATCTGTACAACACTCTGACCCGGGAGCTATCATATATAGGACATAACCCGAACCGGTACTCCACTCCCATGGCGCTGGACCGGAACGGCAAGACACTTTACTTCATAGATACCGAAAACGAAATAGCGGCATATGACATTGAATCAGGAGTCAGAAACACAATAAGCGAAACGATTCCTGTTAATGTGAGAAATATATGCTGCGGCTCAGACGGTACAATATGGATAGCGACAGACTCCGGCCTCATGTTTTTCAATGAAACATCAGGAGAATGCAAAGAAATATCTACTCCGCTGCTCAACGAAGCCTCATCCCTGATAACCGATTCTGAAGGGAGGCTCTGGATCGGGACACACAAGGGCATATACATATACTGGCCGGAGGAAAAAAAATTTATGATACTCGGGGAAATGGATGGAGTGGACATCAATGAAATTACACCCGACTGCCATTGCCTGCTGAATTCAGGAGACATTATATTCGGAGGAGTAAACGGTCTCTCTTATATAAAAAAAGGCATAACCTGCACCACAAGTCCTGACTATTCAATCCAGCCAACAGACATAATCGTCAACGGCAGATCCGTATCGCATACCTCAGGACAGTCCGACCGGCAGGATATCACTGTCCCTTATAACTTTTCTACGCTGGAAATACGTACATCCCTTGGAAACCGCCGTCCGTTTTCGGAAGAAACATTCAAATTTACCTTGCGTAACCGCGACGGAGCAGCCGTATTCTCCTATTTCAGCAACTATAGCCTGCTTATAAACAATCTGCCGTCAGGAGAATACGCTATACACTGCGCATATCTGAAAAAAGACGGAGAATGGAGCTCAGAACAAGTCTTGTGCGATCTGAATGTTAGACAGCAGTGGTACAAAAGCACATGGTTCATTATTGCCGCCATCATGTTCGCCGCTATGGCGGCCTGTCTGACATCCTACTATATCGTCCGGAGAGAAAAAATCCTCCATGCCCATAAAATCTCCAGATTGAAAAGCAAGGCAAATGAGGAAAAAATCAATTTTCTGATCAGCCTCAGCCATGAGCTCAGGACACCACTGTCCCTTATATGCGCACCTTTAAAGCGGATAATAGACCACAAGACCGAAAACAGTAAGGTAGAAGAACACCTGAAAATTGCCTACAGCAATGCCTGGCATATGAAAAACATCATAGACATGGTTCTCGACATACAAAAATACGAGACCGGAGCCATGAACATAGTGCCTGTGAATTCCTTGCTGAATGACTGGATCAAAAACATATGCGAAAAATTCAAAGTGGAATTTGAAAACAACGGGATTAGCCTTGAGTTTATTCCGGACAATTCTGTAGGCATAGTCCAGTTCGACAGCAAAAAATGCGATTTCGTTTTATCTAATCTCCTGATGAATGCCTTGAAGTTCAGCGACAGAGGCAGTACTACAACTGTCCGGAGCAATATCCTTCCTGAAAAAGATTTCGTAAGGATCTCGGTTTCCGACATGGGCTCCGGTTTAAATGACGCCGACATGGACTTTATTTTCGATAACTTCTACCAAGGCAACCATGATAAGGGAGGAAGCGGAATAGGTCTTGCCTATGCCAAGAAAATAGTCAGTCTGCATAACGGACGGATCGGAGCCTTCAACAATGAACATGCAGGAGCCACTTTCTGGTTCGATTTGCCGCTATCTGCAGTTGCCGAGGGGCCTCTCGATAAAGCATCAGATCTGACTGAACTCCGGAAAACAGTTCCACCAGGTCCTGAAGATCTGCTCTTTCTGAAAAACATCTCTGTAATGATAGTTGAAGACAATAATGAATTGAGAACATATTTAAAAGACTCCCTCCGTAATTATTTTGCACATATTTACACGGCTGAAGACGGGAAGAAAGGATACAACGCGATTCTGGACAGAATGCCCGACATAATAATCAGTGATGTAATGATGCCTGCAATGAACGGATTCCAGCTTTGCCATGAGGTAAAGACCAATCTGGAAATCAGCCATATCCCTTTCATTCTGCTGACTGCATACAGCGACCCTCAGAATCTGGCTGCCGGATACAAGACAGGCGCAGACGTATTCCTCCCGAAACCATTCGATATCGACGCCTTAATATCCGTCATATATAACTGTCTGAAACTGAGAGAGTCTATTCGGAATAAATATCGGTTTTATGAAAACCTGACAAATAAACAGATAAGTTTCAGCAATGCAGACGAGAAGCTGTTGACAAAAGTCGATGAAACCATAGACCAGAATATGGATACTCCTGACCTGAATGTAAATTTCATAGCTGCAAGCGTCAATATCAGTACCTCATTGCTGTTTAAGAAAATCAAAGCGCTGACAGGGATGAGTATAATAGAATACGTTACCAGAAAAAAAATCGAGAAAGCCTGCATGTTGCTTTCAAACACCTCAATGAGCATCACGGAAATATCTGAAAAGACCGGATTTTCCTCCCTGAAATACTTCACTAAGGTGTTCAAGAAAATAAAGTCCTGCACGCCTACCGAATTCAGAAATCCAGAATCTTCCCGGCCATATTGAGGATTCAGAAGAATCTCCCGGACACTTTGATAGCCTGGTGCTCTGTCTTGCAGGCGTGCTCCTTCTGGGAATCATCAGTTCCGTCTATGACGGTATAAACCTGTTCTCCTTCGGGCTGTAACCGCCGCAAACCTGGCAAGAATTGCCAATTATTTAGCATATAGCGATTTACTAAGTTTACTTTCTCCTTGCAGATGGTTTAAACTACAGTAAAAAGCAGCAATACAAGAAAAACTCCGGAGAATTCACATCCTCCGGAGTTTCGTTTATATAATAGTTGGGTTAGAGTGGTCAGAAGAGTTTCACGAACACTTCGATAGCCTGATACTCGGCCATACCCAGTTCGTTGTAAAGGCGTGCCGTATTCTGCGTACGGTCCTCCGCCCTCTGCCAGAACTCACGAGGGTCATCGCCAGGGAACGGAACGATATCCTTCTGGGACACGTGACGGTATATGGCGTGACGCTTCTTGATAAGCTCGTCCGGACTGAGAGGAACCGCCATATCGACTTTCCCGAGTTCCCACTCCATCCAGGCGCCTCTGTAGAGCCATACATGGCACTCTTTCAGCCAGGCCTCATCCTTCAGCTGGTTCAGGGCCTCGAGTACGGCTTCGGTACATACCCTGTGGGTCCCGTGAGGGTCTGCCAGATCCCCTGCCAGATAAATCTGGTGAGGCTTTACCTTCTGGAGAAGAGCGATGATGATGTCTATGTCCTTCTGCGTGCGCTGTCCTTTCTTTATGCCGCCCGTCTCGTAGAACGGAAGATTGAGGAAATGGACGTTGGTATTCTCGTTCAGGCCGAACGAACGCACCGCAGCCCTCGCCTCCGCACGGCGAATAGCGGCCTTGATGTCCAGCAACGCCCTCGGTTCAGGCTCTCCCGGCTTCTTGGAAGCGACAATGGCCTTCACCTCGTCGAACTTGTCAGCGAAACCGAGCTCGTGTGCAGTATCCATATGCTGGAGCACTACATCATCATGCACGGCCACATTGCCTGAAGTCTCATAAGCCACATGCACATCATGCCCGTTCTCGACAAGACGGATGAAAGTACCTCCCATCGAAATCACGTCATCGTCAGGATGCGGTGAAAAAATCACCACCCTCTTAGGGAACGGCTTCGACGATACGGGACGCGTACTGTCATCAGCGTTCGGCTTTCCGCCCGGCCATCCGGTAATGGTATGCTGGAGATCGTTGAATACATCGATATTGATCTTGTCATAAGGTCCTTTCTGCTCGAGAAGCTCACCGAGAGAGTTCTCGATATAGTCCTGGTGCTGAAGCTTAAGAATAGGCTTGTGAACTGTCTCGCAAAGCCATACGACCGCTTTCCTTATGAACTTCGGAGTCCACTCGCACGGTCCGACGAGCCACGGAGCGACTACCCTTGATAGAAGGCTGCCTGAGTTCTCGTCCACGTACATGCTGATATTGTCATGCAGCTGGAGCCATGACGCCGGACAAGCCGGATTGATCGGACCTTCGATGATATCGTGCACTGCATTGGCCTTGTCTTCTCCCCAAGCCATGAGGATTACGCGTTTGGCGCTGAGCATGGTTGAGATACCCATTGTAATGGCTGCCTTGGGAGTAACGGCCATGTCTCCGTTGAAATTCCTTGCCTGTGCCTTTCTGGACCTGTAGGAAAGCTGTACGACACGGGTGCGGCTCTTGTCCAGGGAACCGGCTTCATTGAAACCGACCTGCCCCTGCTCTCCGACACCCATGACCAGAAGGTCGAGCCCGGAAGCGGCCTTGTCGAAATCGGCGCAATACTCGGTAATATTGTCCTCATGACCTTTCCCGTCAGGGATATGGACATTCTCTTTCCTGACATCTACAAGATTAAGGAATTCATCATGAAGGCGGTGGTTCCTGCTCTGGCTTCCGGCAGCGACTGCCGGATAATATTCGTCTATGCTGAATACCTCGACATCCGCAAAGGAAACCTTACCTTCATTGTACAGGCGGACAAGCTCCCTGTAAAGCGTCACCGGAGTAGCTCCGGTAGTAAGTCCGAGTCTGAAAACCCTGCCGGCATTTTCCCTGATTGCGGAAACTATGATTCCGGCAATCGCGGCACTGGCATCATCAGACTCCTCGAAAATCTCTGCAGGTATCTTCTCATAACTGTGGAGGATATCTTTTGGAAGCCCGGCCTCAATCAGGCCTCCATCCTTAGGCAATGAAAAATGCTTCATATCATTAAGAATTTTAGTACAACCGGCAAAATTAACAATAAATTTCAATCGGTTGCCTCTTATTAACAATAAATCAGTGGATCCACACCGTAAGTCCCGCCATCACGATAGACACCATGCTCATGAGCTTGATAAGGATATTAAGGGACGGGCCGGAAGTATCCTTGAACGGGTCCCCGACAGTGTCGCCCACGACAGTGGCCTTGTGGCACTCGGAGTTCTTCCCTCCGAGGTTGCCCTCCTCGACGTACTTCTTCGCATTGTCCCATGCCCCGCCGGAATTGGCCATGAAAATGGCAAGGACAAAACCGGAGCCGAGCCCGCCGATCAGAAGCCCCATCACACCTGCGACACCGAGGACAAGGCCCACTACCACAGGGACGATAATGGCTATAAGCGACGGCAGAAGCATCTCATGCTGCGCACCCTTGGTGGAAATCTCCACACATCGCGCATAGTCAGGGACAGCCTCGCGTGTGAGGATGCCCTTGATCTCGCGGAACTGGCGGCGTACTTCAGCCACCATCTTCTGCGCGGCACGCCCGACGGCGTTCATGGTCAGGCCGCAGAACAGGAAGGACATCATAGCACCGATGAACACACCCACAAGCACCGTAGGATTCATCAGGTCCACATGGTAATACGCCATGAGGTCAGGAATAGTGGCCTCGGCGACATTGACTGCCTCCCCGGCGACCTCGATCACGGTCTGCCCGATATGCTCAAGGCCGATCTTTATCTCCTCTATATAGGAAGCCAGCAGCGCAAGTCCCGTCAGTGCTGCAGAGCCGATGGCAAACCCTTTCCCCGTAGCCGCGGTAGTGTTACCGAGGGCGTCCAGGATATCGGTGCGGCGGCGCACCTCAGGGTCCAGCTCGCTCATCTGGGCGTTCCCGCCCGCATTGTCGGCTATAGGGCCGTAAGCATCGGTAGCAAGGGTGATGCCCAGGGTGGACAGCATGCCGACAGCGGCTATGCCGATACCGTACAGTCCCAGACTCAGGTTCTCGGCGGTCAGCATGTTCGCCATATCGAAATTGATGGCGGAAAGATATGAAAGCAGGATAGCCACAGCAATGGTAATCACCGGTATGGCCGTAGACATCATGCCCAGCCCGATACCGGAAATGATCACCGTGGCAGGTCCGGTCTTGGAACTCTCCGCAAGCTTCTGGGTAGGCTTGTATGAATGTGATGTATAATATTCAGTGGACTGCCCTATGATGACACCGGCCAGGAGCCCGACAATCACAGAGAACGAAACCCCGAGCCAGTTAGGGATGTCGAGGAGGTACAGTACCCCGAATGTCGCCACTGCGATGAGGGCGGCGCTCAGGTTGGTCCCGAAACCGAGGGACTTCAGCAGCTGGCTCATCCCGGCCCCCTCCTTTGTCCGTACGGTGTATATACCTATTATCGAAAGGACGACACCCACGGCGGCGATGACCATCGGGGCGAACACTGCCCTGAGCTGCATATCCTCCCCGAGCCCGTAGAACGCTGAGGCGCCGAGGGCCGTCGTCGCGAGAATGGAGCCGCAGTATGACTCGTACAGGTCAGCGCCCATACCGGCGACATCACCTACATTGTCCCCGACATTGTCCGCAATGGTGGCGGGGTTGCGCGGGTCGTCCTCCGGGATCCCGGCCTCCACCTTGCCCACCAGGTCGGCCCCTACATCAGCGGCCTTCGTATAGATACCACCTCCCACACGGGCGAAAAGGGCCTGCGTGGAAGCACCCATGCCGAAAGTCAGCATTGTGGTGGTGATCACCACCAGTTTCTGGGGCCCCTCAACGCCTATGAAATGGTCGAGGATGATGTACCACACTGAAATGTCGAGCAGCCCGAGCCCCACCACCGTAAGGCCCATGACCGCACCGGAGCGGAACGCCAGCTTCAGACCGGAATTCAGGGACCTCATGGCCGCATTGGC
Source organism: uncultured Bacteroidales bacterium (assembly GCA_944325505.1). Classification (GTDB taxonomy): domain Bacteria; phylum Bacteroidota; class Bacteroidia; order Bacteroidales; family UBA932; genus Cryptobacteroides. The sequence goes on along the minus strand of CALVAJ010000001.1, from coordinate 137,505 downwards.
AGTCCTTGCCGAGGCATAGGTGGCAGTCTTCATGCCGATGAAGCCGGCAAGTCCGGAGAAGAATCCTCCGGTGAGGAATGCGAACGGCACCCACGGGTTCTGCACTCCGAACCCGTAAGCAAGGACGGCAAAGAACAGGGCCAGGATGACGAAGACGATTGTCACGACCTTGTACTGCTGCTTCAGGTAGGCCATCGCCCCCTTCCTCACATACAACGCGATTTCCTTCATGGTTACAGTGCCCTCGCTCTCTTTCATCATCTGACGGAAAAAGAGCCAGGCGAATGCCAGCGCAATCACCGCTGCCGCCGGCACCAGATAAAACAGATTTGTCATAAGACTTCGGTTATTGTTATTGGTTATTAATAATGTCCGGGTCAAAATCCTTTAAAGATAATAAAAATTTACATGATTGTCCGCAATAATCCATTTTTGGAAACATTTTTGGAACGGATCCGGACAGAAGGGATGACAAAAAAGGCGGCACGCTGACAATGCGCACCGCCTCCTGCAGGCAAATTCCGGCAGTCCTACTCGAATTCGAGCAGGGCCGAAATAGGATAGTGGTCGGAGATATACTGCACCCCGTTCCACCTGTCCATGATGGTATGGTACTCGAGCGGAGTGAAATCCGAATAGAATATATGGTCTATCGCAGAGGTGGTCGTGCCCCATCCGTTGTAGGTCCCGAACTGGTCTGTCACTGCAGCATCAGTCCTGGCATCATGCATGACCATTTTCAGAGGGTCGAAAATGGCATCGTCCGTAGTGGAATTGAAGTCCGCCGTAAGGATGGAGGGATAGCCGTCCGGGTTCAGCTCGGCGAGCTTGTCGCAGATAAGGCGTATGGACTGCTCGCGGGCCTCAGAGCCTTCACTGTCAAGATGGGTGTTGATATAGAAGAACTTCTTTCCCGTAGCCTTCACTGTAAAGAATGCCCATGTCGCTGTCCTCCTGTAGGCAGCGTCCCAGCCGTATGAAACCTCATCCGGAGTTTCGGAAAGCCAGAATGTGCCATGGTCCCCGAGTTCCACGACATCTGTCTTGTAGAAGATGGCCATCGTCTCTCCGGTGCTTCCGCCGTCATCCCTTCCTACTCCGTAGTACTCGTATCCGGGCACATTCTCCGTAACGAAAGTAAGCTGGTAGCTGAGGGCCTCCTGTACACCCATGACGGTAGGATTCTCCTTTGCCATCATCGCCGGTATGCCTTCCCTGCGGGCTCCCCATGCATTCTGGGTCCCGTTGTCCGCACCGCCTGTCCTCATGTTGAAGGATATGACCTTCACCTGGTTTTCGCCCACAACATCCGGATCCGTGCCGTCTCCGGGATCCGACGGATCTTCAGGATAGACATAATCCTCGATGAAGTCGGCATTGTCCAGGGTCTCGCTGCAACCTGCTGCAGCAAGGCCCATAAAAAGTACTGATATCAGAAATGTCATTTTTTTCATTTTATACAGGATTTTACTTCGTTACAAGTATATCGTCTATGAACCACCTCGAGAACTGGCCATCGGCAGGCGCGCTGGTGAACCTTATCTGCGTGCCGGCTGTCGCACCGGTGATGTTCAGGGTGAATGTCTTGAAGGAGTCTGTAGGCAGGCCTGTCACTGTAGCCGTTGTGCTGCCGTTAATCGTACCGCCACCGATGATCTCCACGACCGCCTCGGTAATGTCCGGATTCTGGACATCAGGCGGCCCGGAAGTGTTTTTGCTCCTTATCGCAGGAGACCTGTATGCAGCAGCCTTGAATGAAAGCATGAGATCTCCGGAGACTCCGAGCGCAGGGGTAGTCAGATAACCCAATTCATTGGAATATTCAGTTCTGACGGACGGAGTCTCAGTATTGGCATAGCTTATCTGGGCATAGCCAGGACGCTCCATGACCTTCTCGCCGGTCATTCCCTGGGTCTGGTCTTCGGTCCAGGTGGATATGTCCCCTGCGCAGTAGTTCGCGAATGCCCCGAGCTTTTCGCCCACGAAATAGTCCATCCCGGCGGTAAGCTTGTCGAACGGCTGGAAATAAACGGCGCCGGCAGGAGCATAAGTATCGCCTTCGACCTCCTGTGATATGACGATAGCGGAGTGCAGCCTTATACGGCATGAATTACCGTGCCCGTCAGCTGTATTCGCCCCGCTGATAGAGCGCTTGCCCTGCGGAGTGAGTTTGAGATACAGGTTGTTTCCTGCAAGGATAGGAGCGTTAAGATGAACAGGCAGAGTATAATAGAAATAATAGCTTCCGCCGGCAGTCACCCGTTCTATATTTACACTCCCGGCTTCCGTCCATGCTTTCTTGTCAGATGAATATGACAATGCCCATTCACTCAAGGCCCAGTCCCCGGCCCCGCAAAGGCCGAACGAAACATTGAAGTCCTCCGGCATATCCATCTGGAGAGGGACGGTAAGCCAGAAACCGCACTCTGATGTAGGCGTTGTCTTTCCATTGTCCAACGACACAAAACTTGAAGCATTGATATTGTCATGGGCACCGACTTCAGCCCAATAGTTTGGACCGAATATATCTCCGGAGGATTTTCCATATACAGTCATTTCGAGATAAGCCCCGACTGTCTCATCAAGTTCCTCGGCTATAACCCCGGAAACCAGTTGTGTAGAAGCATTGTATGACAGCTTATTGTATTTTATATACTTAGGGGTCTCATTTGTCTGTTCCGAACAGTAGAACGGGAACACGTACGGAAGCTGCCTGATTCCAGGCTTGACGCCGATGCGCATCACGGAAAGGTCTATGCCGTCGAGGTTGACCGGCCTTAGCTCCGGCTCTGTCCCCGCCGGGCCCGCGATACCGCATACCGTACCTACTCCTTCGTTATATGAAACAGATGCAAAGACGGCGTTCTCCGATACGGGCAGCACTATGCGGTCCCCGTCCGCATTCTCGAACTTCGGGGAAACGGCCCAGGTCCCGCCAATGCTTTCCTGCACCACCTGGAAGTCATTGAGACTGACATACATGGATTCATAGTCACCTGTCTGCATCGCAGCATGGTCCACCGTGAGCGGCTTGACCTCGACAGGCGTAGTCTCTGTCAGCTGAGGCTCCCCGGCAACTGTCAGGGTGAGGTAGCCGCTGTCATTACGGCCGAGCACGGCACCCTCGAGAGGAATGGAAATCTCATTGCCGAATTCAATCGCGCTGTAATCACCTGTTACACTGACAGTTATACCGGAATTTACATCCGAGAAAGAATCCTCTATGGCAAATGACTTCTCGAACCAGTTGCCGGATACGGCATCGGTCACGACAAAGCCCTTGATCCTGGCGTCATTGCCTGTGATGGTATAGTCCCCGTCACCCTCCAGTTCCCTCAGGGCACTTATGGATATGTAGCCCTCGGACGAAACTCCGGCCTGGACTACAGGCAGTTCCCTGACGAGCCCGCCGTCCTTTGACCTGACTGTGATGACAGCCGTCCTTTCATCGCCATCATTGCCGCCTACCCGTACAGTCAGCTCCGTGGACCCGACAAATTCAGCCGTAGAGAAAGAGGCCCATGTCTCGTCGGAGGAGACCACCTCCCAGGAAGTGTTGCTGTTCACGGAAACCGTATATTCGGCCCCCATATAAGGGGCGATGATGCTCTCTATGCCAAGGTCGAGAGTGGCCATAGGCATATCAGGCCCTTTCTTGCATCCCGTCAAGGAGACGGCTGCGATAAAGGCTGTAGACAATATGTTCTTTATACTTGATTTCATTGCAGAGCTTTTTAATAGTCAATTCCGTCTTCCCACCCAGGGTTCTGGGTTATAGCGCCTCCGGTAAGGACGATGTCGTCCGTAGGTATCGGATACAGGTAGTCCTTGTCCTCATCCCAATGGCGCTCTATATCGCTATGCAAGGTCAGGTAACCGCGGTTCCCCTCTGAGAGGTTGGCCTCCGCAAGGGACCTGTACACCACACCTTCTTCCTGTTCCGGGGCAGAGCCCTCATATATCACAAAATCGACAGATCCGTCATGGTCCAGGTCATATTCGTCAGGACCGTTAAAATACATCCCGTAGAAAGGCCTTTCGAAACGTTTCCCTGCTTTCCACCTCATGATGTCCCAGTAGCGGAATCCTTCGGCAATAAGCTCCACGGTACGTTCTCTGCGGATTTCGAGGATTACACCGGTGTTCTCCCCTGTAACCCCTGTATAGCCTGTAGTCTCAGACATGAGGTACTCGTCAGGGTCGGCGTTGGCTGCGGCCATGTTCATGGAAGGCATTCCGGCCCTCGCGCGAAGCCTGTTGACAGTGGCATCAAGGTCAGCCTGGGTGAGGGTGCTGCGCTCGGCCTTGGCCTCCGCAAGGTTGAGGTAGACTTCGGCAGTCCTGAATATAGGCAGGTCATTCTCGGAAGTATTGTACGAGTCATACCTGGATTCCCCGACATATTTGATTATCTGGTATCCGGTCATGGTGGCAGCCATGTCAGGCGGCAGCTGCACGGAACTTCCTATACGGGTATATCCCGGAGTCCGGATGGTCTGGGCGAGCCTTGGGTCCCTGTCCTGACATTCCTCATAGAAATCCATGGTCTCGTACCCGGACTTGTCGGTGAACCTGGTACCGTCACTCATCAGGTACATGTTGACCACATCCTTGGCAATCCCGTGGCGGCCCATGGAAATGGAAGTGAACCTGCCGTTCGAGTCATGCACAAGTCCGATTGCCGATGTATAGGCCCGGGACAATATTATCTCCGACTGGTCGGATTCAAGCAGGGTGAAAAGGTCACGGTACGGCGTATCGCCGGTAGTATAGATGGTATATCCGGATGTGTTCACGAAGATCTCGCCGGCGGAAATGGCCTCATCAAGACAGCTCTCCCAGTCCCCGAGACCGTGGTATTTCCTGAACGTCCCTTCGAACAGGAAGATCCTGGATTTCAGCGCAAGGGCAGTCCATCTGGTGATCCTGTACACGTTCTTTGCGCTCGGAAGGTTATCTATCGCGAAATTTATGTCTTCGAGGATATGCTGCATCACCACTTTCCTGTCATCCCTTCCCTTATAAAGTTCGGAATCCTCGGCGGCCAGTGGCCTGTCCACCCACGGCACATCGCCGAACCTCTTGACCTTGTCGAAGTAGAAATATGCCCTGAAGAACCTTGCAAGCCCCTCATATTCAAGCCTTACATTCTCATCTTCACACTGGTTGGAATGTTGCAGGAAAAAGTTTATGTCACGGAGCCTGTCCCAGTTCCATGCGCTGGATGTGGACGGTACGGTCCTGTTGCCGATAACTTCATTGGAAAGCTCCAGGGGGATGATATAGTCATCAGTCTCGCCATATACGCCGTCGCCCCCCGGCAGCAGGTTATAGAATTCATTCGTGAACAGCTGACATTCCGTCTCGGTAGTGAAATATGTCTCAGGCGTCAGCTGGTCCTGCGGCAGCCTGGTAAGGAAGTCGTCGCATGATACGGCGGCAGGCATACCGAGCATCAATATAAGATAATATCTGTGTTTCATAATGCTCCTCCCATGTTAAAACTCGAGTGTCACCCCGAATGAGAATGTCTTGTAGAAAGAGTAGGTATCACCGTTCTTGTCGCTGGCCACGGCCAAGAGTTCAGGATCCACATACTTCGAATGTAAAGGACTGGTGTACCAGAGGTTCTCTCCGCTGAAATATACCCTCAGGTTGGAAATCCCGGCCTTGCGCAGGGCTTTCTGAGGTATGGTATAACCGATGGTAAGGTTTTTCAGACGGAGGTATGCAAGGTTCTGGAGGTACCTGTCGTTGGTATAGTACAGGGAGCCCGCACTCAGGGCTGAATAACCCCTGGCCCTCGGGAAATAGGCGTCCTTGTTGGTCTCGGACCATACGTCCGCCATGAAGTCCCTTCCGACAAAAGAAGTGTAAGGGCGGGAGTACGGTCCCCAGAACCTCTGGTTGTCGCTACCCGGATACCAGTCCTGGTGCCCTATACCCTGGAAGAAGATCGAGAAGTCGAATCCGAAGAAATTGAAGCCTCCGTGGAATCCATACAGGAAGCGCGGCTGGCTGTTGCCTATTACCTTGCGGTCACCCGGATCATCAAGCGTGCTCTTCCCGAAGGTGATTACATTGTCACCGTCCCGGTCGAGGTATTTCATGTCACCGCCTCTGACCCCTTTGCCATATTCTCCGACAGACTTGAAATAATCCTGGCAGACCTGGGACATGTCCACCTGCGCGGCATATGCGGCCGCCTCCTCGTCGCTCTGGAACAGGCCCCCGACGGTGAATCCCCATATCTCGCCGAGCCTCTTTCCGACATACGGCTCGCTATACAGGCCGGAAGGGTTGTCCGCCTTGGTATAGACCGCAGTGTAGTCGGCCAGATTTCCGCCGATGTTGTAGTCGAAACGGTGCTCCCCTATCATGAACGAATCCTTCCATTCCAGCTGGATCTCCCAGCCGGTGGTCCTGATATCGTTTGCATTGACAGTCGGCTCTGATGCCCCGTAGATGGAAGGAAGCTGCTTACCGATGGTCAGGATGCCCTTGGTGTCCCTGACATATACGTCACCGGTAAATGTAAGCTTGTCGTCCCAGAAACCGAGGTCGAGGCCTATATCCTTGGTGACCACGGTCTCCCATGTACCGGTAGATACCGGGTCGCTCACAGTAGCGTGACCCGCAAGACTCTGGCCGTCAAAAGTATAGCTCATATTGCCGCTGGTGCTTACTGTCTGGTAATAGTCATAATAGCCGATGTTCTGGTTTCCGAGGGAGCCGTAGGAAAGACGTATCTTCGCATTGTTCCATACGCCTGACAGCGGTGTCCAGAACGGTTCCTCGCTTATCCTGTAGGCTGCCGACACTGAAGGGAAGAAGCCCCACCTGTGCCCCGGCAGGAACCTGGACGAGCCGTCGTACCTTCCGTTGAACTCGACAAGATAGCGTGACTTGTAGTCATAGGTGAACCTCATGAAAAGGCCGGCCAGAGAATATTCGTCTATACCTCCTGTCAGCGTACTGACCTCTCCCGTTGCAAGGTTGAAGTCGGACAGTTCCTCGGAAAGCAGGTCGTTTCTCCTGACAGACAGGTCCTTGTAGTGCCTTGCCTCGTAGTTCACGCCCGCCGTGCCGGTGAAGTGATGGGCGGTATTCCATGTGTTGTCATACGCAAAATAGGCGTTGGCCACATAGTTGTTCTGCTCCCAGACGGTATCGCTGAGCCTGTCCATATAAGAACTCGTAGACTCCTGCAGGATTTCTCCCGGATACATCGAATATTCGACGGTCGCGTCCCTGTATTCGTTCCTGAGGTAGCCGAATTTGTAGGAGAAGTCCGCATTGAATTTGAGTTTCTTTGTGATGTCCGCCGTAAGCGTCCATGATGTAGTGTATTCCGTTGTACGCTGCTTGCCCCACTGCTTACCCTTCTGGAGCATTGCGCTGTATCCGTCCATAATATAATGGGATGCGGAACTGGTCAGGACAGTATGCGAAACCGGAGTGCCGTCGGGGTTCACGGGCACGAAGCTCGCAAGGGCGTGGAGTGTAGGACGGCGGAGGTTGTTGCCGTGATAGAAATACTTGCCGTTGAAGAATTTGATGTTGGCACCCAGCCTGAGCCAAGGCCTGACCTTTATATCCACCTTCGCGCGGGCGTTGAAGGAGTCGTAGTCATCCGGGCCGATACGGAAAATACCGTCCTGATGGTAGTAACGTCCGCTGACCATATAGGAGACATTCTTGGAGCCTCCGGTGACATTGACATTATAGTCCTGGGTAGGACGGGATTCGTCGAACATGTAGTTGTACCAGTCGAAATTGGCAAGATAAACATACGAGAGCTTGCCGTTGCGCATCTCTGTAACAACCCACGGCCTTTCCGGGTTCTCCACCTTGTCGTTCCTCCTCTCCCAGAGCCTCTGGTAGTCATAGTCTGTATAGCTCGTGTATGGCACGCCGCCCTGGGTTGACATGAACAGATCCGCTATCTTGGCGGAATAGTATCCCCTGGTCTCGAAATCGGCCGAAGCCGTATTGGCGGAGAAAGAGAAGCGGACATCCGCTGTCACCTTTGGTGCGGTATTGAACTTTCCGCTCTTGGTGGTCACCAGGATGACGCCGAACGCACCCCTGGCTCCGTATATCGCTGCCGAAGCCGCGTCCTTCAGGACGGAGATAGATTCGATGTCGTTGGAGTTGATCCTGTCGAGATATGTCTCCAAACCGTCCACCAGGATAAGAGGGGAACCTCCGTTAGGGGAAGTGTTACCCCTGATGTTATAGGTGGAGCCTTCGCCCGGACGGCCGGAATTCTGGGTGATGTTAAGGTTCGGGATCATACCCTGGAGGGCCTGCCCGACGCTGGCCACAGGCCTGTCCTTCAGTGCCTCCTCGGAAATTGCGGCAACAGCTCCGGTAAGGTTGACCTTCTTCTGCACGCCGTATCCCACCACCACGGATTCGGAGAGGACGGTGGCATCGTCCCTGAGGGTGATATCGAAGAACGACCTGTTTCCCACCGCCATACTTTCATCGACGAAGCCCATGAAAGAAAAGACGATGCTTGAATTCGGCTCCGGCTGCCCTGGAAGGAGAATAGAGAACTTCCCTTCGAAATCGGCAGTGCCGCCGTACAGTTTGCCTTCATACCTTATCAGGGCAGACGCACCGACAAGGGGGTCGCCTCCGGAATCCTTGATGACGCCGGTTATCTCGTATTTCCCTGCCTCTCCGGAAGGTACGGATCCAGCAGCATTATCATTACTCCCCCCCCCCAGGCTTCACAAGGATAATCTTCTTGTTGTCAATCCGGCATGTGAAACCGGGCAGGATGCTCGCGATGACAGTCTCCACAGGCTGGTTGTCGGCCTTGACCGACACCCTCCTGCCTGTATCGAAGTCAGCGTTGTTGTAGAAGAACGCATAGTCGGAAATCTGTTCTATGCTCTCCAGAACTTCCAGGACAGTGGCATTCTGCATATCCAGGGTCACCCGAGGTCCCTGTGCATACAGAGAGACACTTCCCGCAGACAGGCATATCGCTATGCTTGCCAGCAATAGTTTGACTCGTTGCATAAATCTAGTTTTTAGAAAGGGTTATATAAGTAGTGTCGTTATTTTCGCTATGAGTCTCTAATTTATATGGAACCAGCTCCGCTATCGCGAGCATTATTTCCCGGAAAGGCTCCTGCCTGACGGTCAGGGACAGGTTTATGTTTTTCGCGAGGCATGGGTCCGAACACCTGATGTCGGCATTGTACCAGTGACTCAGGGTTTCGACTATATCATACAGGGGCATGTTGTAGAAATCCAGCTTCTCCCTGATCCACGCGGTATGGTTGGAAGCCTTGACTTTCTTCACCTTGTATCTGTTCGAGGTACGGTCAAATATCACAGCCTGGTCAGGCGTAAGCACCAGACCGTCCTCCATACGCGGCCCGGTCACCATCACCTTGCCCTCCTGGAGGTAAGTGCCGATGTCCTTGCCTTCATAGGCTGATACGGTGAATTCCGTACCCAGGGCAGTGATGTCCAGGGCATCCGTTTTGACTATGAACGGCCTCCCGGGATCCTTCTCCACATCGAAAAAGGCCTCACCCTCCAGGTTGACCACCCGTCTCCCGCCTCCGAGCCCGTCGGAATAGGACAGGGTGCTGCCGCTGTTGAGCCAGACTTTCGTGCCGTCAGGAAGGGTGAACGAAGCCTTCGCCCCTTCTGAAGACGCCAGGCACACGTCCGGTACACGGCCCGATACATACAGGACGGCAGAGAGTACCGCAAAGAAGACCGCCGCGGCGGTAGAAAGCCACAGTGCAATGCGCCCGCCCCTCCCCCGGCGGTCCCTGGAGCGGGAAGCGGCAGCATCGCCAAATACGCTGTCCACAGGCCTTACGGGAAGGTCCTCCCCGGAGCATGGGCAGTCCACGGTCTCTTTCCATAAAGACTCCAGCGCATCGTTCTTTTCCTGGAACGACTCCGGGTCGAGCATCCATTTTTCAAATGTCTCCTGTATCTGGTCCGGGACATCGTTATGGAAAAAGGCGCTGATTATTTCTTTGATTTTCTTGTCTGCCATTCCTGAGCATTTACATGATTATGACGGGCAGGGCCGGAGAAACACACGGGCCGGGCCGTTTTTTTTCACAAGATTTTCAGATTTTCGAAAGGGCCATGCGTATGTCGGCAAGGGCATTGGTGATATGGTTCTCGACGGTACGTATGTTAAGGCCGAACTTTTCGGCTATGTCCTTGTTGTCCATCCCCTCGTACCGGCTTAACGTGAATATGCGCCGTCTCTGTGCCGGCATGTCGCTCACAGCCTTGAAGATTATGAGCTGCAGGTCGTCGAAATTGACCTTCTCCTCGACCAGCTCGCGGAACTCCTCCCCCACCATGGCCTGGCGTGAGGCATAACGGCGCCTGATGGCATTGCTCTCGTAATGGTCCATCACCGCGTTCCGCACCATCCGGAAAAGGTAGGAAGAGAAAGAGCCGGCCTTTGAGATCAGGTCCCGCTTCAGCCATATCTTTACGAATATATCGTGCGTTATGTCCTCTGCCACAGACATGTCCTTGGTCATGGACAGTACAAAAGAAAGACATCTGGGAGCATATTTCCTGTAAAGCACAGAAAACGCCTGCTTCCCGTCCCTGGAGGAAACCAGATTCTCCAGTAGTTCCTTTTCATTCAAGTCGTCCGAAACCATTACAGTTTAAAATATATCTGACAAATATATAAACAAAACAAAAGAATAATCCAGACATAACACACAAATTCATAATAACTTAACAAGAGCTGAAAAAAGACGGAGAAGTCTTGTGCGTAACACCTGACCAATCCGTCTTTATAAGAATATGCTATTTATGTGACATGCCTAAAGGACAACTTCCCCTTCAAGCCGGATGTCCTCCGCCGATGCACCGACAAGTATCCTGAACCTGCCCTCCTCCAGGGAAAACCCGTGTCTTTCCACATCATAGTATTCAAACGCCTCCTTCCCGAGATGGACGGAGACCTCCTTCTTCTGCCCTTTGCCTACGGACACCTTGGCAAACCCCTTAAGCTCCTTGTACGGACGCGGCACCGAAGGGGAGACGGCACCCACATATACCTGGGCCACCTCCTCCGCATCGTATTCCCCGGTATTCTCCACAGTAAACCTGACATCGAAACCGTCTCCGGCAGGCGTCACTGACAGGCCGCCATATTCAAACTCCGTATAGGTCAGTCCGTGCCCGAACGGATAAAGCGGGCCGGTACCGCTGCGGTCATAGCCGCGGTATCCTATGAAAACACCTTCGGTATAGGTGACATTGTCATTGGTGGCACCTCTCTTCGTCTGCGGCTTTACCGGATAATAGCTGTTGAAGGAAGGATTGTCCTCCGGACGGGCCTCGATGGACATCGGAAGCCTTCCTGACGGGGAGAAGTCCCCTGCCAGCATTCTGGCTATTGCAAGCCCGCCTTCCTGTCCCGGATACCATCCCATGAGAATGGCGGAAACCCTTCCGTTCCACCTGCTCATGTCCACTCCCCCGCCGGAATAGACGACCACAACGACATTGTCATTGTGCTCCAGGACGAAATCTATGAGGTCGTCCTGCCCCTCGGGAAGGGTGAATGTCCTGTCATGGTCCTCCTTTTCTGTATTTATGTCGAAACCGACAGACACCACCACCGTAGAAGCGTCTTCGATAGCCTTCACATTTTCCGGGGTGTCATAGTCGAGAGATCCCTCCTCAGACGGCAAAAGGAATTTCACCGGGAATCTTTTCCCGAGCTGCTGCATTCCGTCCTTGAGCGATATGGAATAAAGAGGATCAACCCTGCCGCTGCCTCCTCCGCAAGGGATCCGGTCGGCATTCGGGCCGAGAAGGACCGTCCGGCTGTTCCTGCCCGGTCTGACAGGAAGGGCGCCGTCGTTCTTCAGGAGCACGGCGGATTCGCATGCCATACGGTATGCCACTTCACGTGAATAAGGGTTGTCCTCCGGTATGGACGTATCCTTCTGCGGCCTGTCGAAAAAGCCGAAAGCAATGAGTGTCTGGAGGATGTGCTGCACTTTCTCGTCTATTTCCGCCTCGCTTATGACCCCGCTGTCAATCATCGGCTTGATGAATTCGTACTTGAAATAGAACGCGCGCGGCATCTCCAGGTCGAGCCCGCCTTTTACGCTGCCCAGAGTGGAGTATGTGGAGGTCCAGTCCGACATCACTATGCCCTCGAACCCCCAGTCCTTGCGGAGTTTCTGCCGGATAAGGTACGGATTCTCGGCGGCGTGTACGTTGTTCACAAGGTTGTAGCTGGTCATGACAGCCCCGACACCGGCCTCCTGCACGGCAGCCTTGAATGCAGGGAAATAAATCTCATTCATGGTGCGCTCGTCGGCATCGGAACTTGTATGGTGCCTTTTGTACTCCTGGTTGTTGAGTGCGAAATGCTTTACCGTCGCCATGACGCCCTGCGACTGGATGCCCTTTATGTAGCTTGCAGCCATCCGCCCGGCAAGATAAGGGTCCTCACCCATATATTCGAAATTCCTGCCGCACAACGGACTGCGGTATATGTTTACGGCCGGTCCGAGAAGGATATGCACGCCTCTCGCTCTGGCATCCTGCCCTAGGCCCTTGCCCATCATCATGGCGACCTCCGGATTCCATGAAGCAGCGGCAGCCACACCGCAGGCATAAAGGGTACTTCTGGTATTGTTCCTTACCCCCTGCGGCCCGTCCGCCATCCGGATCTCCGGAATTCCGAGCCTCTCTACCGGCATGATATGGAACCCGTCCCTGTATCCTCCTATGTAGTCTATCTTCTCCTGGAGAGTCATCTGCCTTACCAGTTCCCGGGCCCTGGCCTTCGCTTCCTGCGTGATCTCCTGCGCACCCAGCACAGAAGCGGCAGCCACAACGGCCGCCAATGATAGGATAATCTTCTTCATTGCAGTCAATTTTTTATATTCTCAGACGGACAAATATAGGCAAAACGAACGGAAAACTGTCATTCCATGGACAGATACAGCAGAACAAAACATTTATCGGCATTGGCTTCACCATGTTCAAGTCCTGTTATGGAAACGGGCAGGACATACCCGTCATCCAAGTCGAGATCAGACAATATTTCCGCCGTATGCAGCCCGATACAGACCTGTCCGGTCCAGTTCTCCCCTGACAGACTGACCTTCGGGGTAAGTATCTCCCAATACTGCTGCTCCAGCAATTTATACATTGTCCCGTTTTCTTCATTCCATCTGTCAAGGACATATTCGCTTAGCCCGACATATACAGTTACGGTCCCGTCATTATAGCCGCCTTTGTAAAGGTTCAGCATAATCTGTCTGTCGGCAGCATCATTCCCGTCCAGCAGGACAGTCTTCAACCCGGCATCCGTAAAATAAATGACACTCGGGATTTCAATATTGACTCCACGTCCGCCCGAACATGACGCGACACATGCCAGCATTGCGGCAAAAACCACGCATCTGAAAATAAACCTGTTCATAAGCAACACTATCAATAACCCGGATTCTGAACCAGGTTGGGATTAATATTCATCTGTTTTAAAGGGATTGCGAGCCAATACGACTTAGGAACGGAAAAAACACGCGTCCCTGATTCCCGCATTTCGGTTACTTGATAAAAATCTTCACCTGTACTACCGTCTATATTCCATGATTTCGGTGTATGTCCGAGAATGCTGTCGGCAATTTTCCATCTGCGGATATCATGAAACCAACGGCCTTCCATTGCCAGTTCAATCATTCTTTCCTGCCGCAGCGCCCGCCTTAAAGTCTCTCCTGACGGCAGACCTCCTGCCATAGCCCACGAGACTTCAAAATCCGGCAGACCGGCACGATGTCTGATCCGGTTAAGATATCCGAGACTCTCCTGGCTCAACGATCCGTTATACTCGAAATCAGCTTCCGCATAACTCAGATACAGTTCCGCCAGCCTTATTATCGGGAAAGGAAACTCCCGATATGTAAACTGCCTTGTACCTTCATCATAAGCAAGCGTACGATGAATCCATTTCTTCAATACATATCCGGTACAGCTCTGATACTCATTGGCTATATCTCCGGTACTTCCCTGCCTTTCCCCTTTCCGGCAATAAAGTATAATCTTCTCATTGTTGATCTCATACTCTCCCCTATCGTACCCTACGGAAGCATAAAACCGTGGTTCTCGGTCCAGATGCAGGACTGCCGTCTGTGTCTCCGGATCCATTTCATACAGATTCCTGTCCTTTGTCGCCGGATCTACATCCATAGGCAGACCGTTTTTCGACAGATAAAGTTCCACCAGTTCAAAAGTCGGGACTACATACGGATTAAATCCTGTCGTGCTGTACGGATCAAAAGTTCTCGCTCCTCCCCTGAGCTGGATATTGCGGATATGTTCCTGATTTCCGGTCGCCCATAGATATTCGGTGTTTTTTATCCATTCCGTTTCAACGAAACAGTCATGATAGTTCTGCTCTCCACGTTCATTGTCAGGCAGGTTCTGTGCCTGGGCACTCTCATATAGCCTATAACCGTTCCCTTCCGCCAGTTCTATTGCTTCTTCGGCTGCGAGCCGGGCCCTTTCCCATTTCTCCGGTTCATATTGCAGACTGACAAGAGGCTCTCCTTCCTTATTCCTGAAACCGGAATAAAACTCGGCATTGCCGTTTACCAGCGGACTTGCCGCATAAAGAAGGACCCTTGCCTTTATCGCCTTGGCGGCGACGGATGTTGCATGCCCCAGCTTGTCAAGCGGCTGAGTCGGAGACATCAATGCAGCCGCTTCATCAAGAAGGGAACATATGAAATCCACACAATCATCATACTTCGCCCTGGAAGGATACACTATTTCTTCATCCGTCTCATTCTGGCTTACCGCCCTGTCTATTATAAGGCACGGGCCATAGTATGAAAGAAGCATCCAATGGTAATACGCTATCAGGAATTTCGCCTCGCCTTTCCACTGGTTCCGTGTAGCCGTACTCATCCCCGGAACGGAATCAATGTTGTCCAGAAGAATATAACAATACCGTATTCCCTTGAATACATCATAATTCTGGCAGCCTTCCGGATTTCCGGACGTATTCCACATGCCGAAATATGTCAGCGTAGCACTTTCTTCATTATACAGAAGACTTTTATACGGATACCACCTCACCGCTCCGACCCAGCCTGTCATTACATCTCCTCCGGCACAGAAATCCGGCATAGGACGATATCCTGCAATATTCGGTATATAATTATAACATGTCGACAAAAACTTGTTGGCCTGTTCCTCCGTTTTGAAGATATCTCCCAATTCAGGAGTACCCTCAGGCAGAACATCAAGATAGTCCGCACATGCGGATGTCATAACAACGATAGAAAATATGAATATGATGCGTTTCATAACCCGCCGATATTATTTATATGTTCATTAGAAATTATACTGGACTCCCACCTTTACCGTCTTCTGTAAAGGATACACCAGACCGTTGCCCCGGCCAAGCTCAGGATCCCAAAGCCTGAATTTTGAAAAGGTGAGCAGGTTGGTTCCTGCAAGATATATCCGGAATGATTTCCATGTGTACCCCAGTTCAACCGTTTTCAGCCGCAGATAGGCGCCATTACGGATCCAGTATGAAGAACGCTGCGTGTTGTTTTCGTTCCAGTTGTTGTCCAGTCTCGGATACAACGCATCCGGATCAGGAGAAGATTCCCTCCAGTAATTATCCGCGACCCACTGGGTCAGATTGAACCCGGAATATGTCGCATCCCTGAACGGATGCATGCCCATCATTTCTATACTGTATTTCCCTGTTCCCTGGAAAAAGAACGAAAAGTCAAGACCTTTATACTGGAGGTTCATTCCAAACCCATAAAATATTTCAGGGATTGTAGGATTTCCGAGCGAAGTCTGGTCGTTTTCATCTATGACTCCATCCCCGTTCAGATCACGGTATTTTATGTCTCCCGGCAGCACCGTTCCGGAAAAAGTCTGCCTGGGGCTGTTGTCGATCTCTTCCTGAGAAGAAAAAAGTCCGTCAGCCACCAGACCCCACAACTGATAGATAGGTTGTCCTTTCCGAAGCATATAGGGAGCCGTACCTTGCGCCTCATCTCTGAAAAGTATCTCGTTATGCGCATAAGTAAACGTACCTCTGACAGATACTATGAAATCTTTCCCGAATACCTTGTTATACTCCAACGACCCGTCCACGCCGCGGTTCATTACCTTGCCTATATTGCCATAAGGAGTATCTCCCGTATAGCCCATTGAAGACGGAAGGGATACCCGCTGCATAAAGATTCCGGATCTGTTTTCATGAAACACGTCAACGATCAGATTCAGGCTGTTGCCGAAAAGGCCGAGATCGATACCTGCATTGAATTTCCTGCTTATCTCCCATGTTGCATCTTCATTGCCGAGCAGCGTGATCTCCGGACCGGACTGCTGGGTATATTTATCTCCGAAATATACGTTCGTCAATGTGTTGCTCATTGAAATGGTTGATATATACGGGAACCTGGCGGCAAGGGCATCATTCCCGGATGTACCATATGAAGCCCTGATTTTCAGATTATCCACAACCTTTTTCAATGGCCGGAAGAATGGCTCATTGGAAATAGTCCATCCGACTGCGGCCGACGGGAAAAACCCGAACCTTTTACCTCTGATGAAATTCTCGCTGCCGTTATACCCGAAATTAACTTCAAACAGATATTTATTCCTGTATCCGTATGTTATCCTTCCCGCAAGACCCTGTTCCCGGAAAGGCAGGACATCATTTTCCGTCGCTGTCGGCCTGTTGTTGAGTTTCTCTCTCTGATGATAGACGATCATTGCATTTACATCATGATTCCCGAAAGTACGCACATAATTCAGCGATGCCTGGAACTGAAGTTCGCGATATCCGTGTCCTGATGTCCATGTACCCAAATATGTAGAGCCGGATTCGAGTTCCCGGATTGTGTAGTCATATTCACCGTTATCCGTTACCATATAGTCGGACAATGTATAATAGAACGGTTCGAAATATCTGGCCACATCATTATATGTCTTATTGAAGAATGTCACCATCCCCTTGAATGAAAGGCCTTTGGTAATAAATCTCAGATCCTGGTCCAGCTGGAGATTGTTGGTCATGTAATTCGTATGCCTGTCCTTGTACCCGCGGCTAAGTTCGGCGTACGGGTTGATGTCGATTCCGTTACCCCATGATTCTGAATTTCCGTACACCGTATAATCGCCGCCCGCCTTTTCGGAAGGGAAAGTAGCCGGGAATGTTACCGGATTCGCCCGCATGGTATAGTAAAACAGATCAGATACAGGCTCATCCGGCAAATGACGGTAATACAACTGGGTATTCATCCTGAGACTTACTTTTGTAGTATTTGTCAGATACGCGGCTATATTGCTTTGAAAAATATATTTCTGGGAATTTATATTCGTATTGAACTTGGATTCGGCAGGGCGTCTGACTATACCGTCTTCATTATAAATCGAAGCGTTCAGGAAATACGTGATTCTCTTTCCCCCGCCCCTTGCATTGAGATTTATGCTCTGATTCCAGGCCACATCCTTGAAAAGCATTCCGTACCAGTCATTGTCGGGGAATATGTACGGATTCAGTTTCTTTGCTGTCCCTTCTATCTTTTCAGCAGAATAATATGGCTGGTATGATCCCCTTTGGGACTCCGGTGTCCTTGTCCACAAAGCTTCATTGAATGCATTCATATACGTGACTCCGTCCGCTATATCCTGAACAAAAGTAGGCATCGAGATACCGGCCTCGGCGCGGACGTTCACAGTCAGTTTCTCCTGGTTTCTTCCTTCCTTTGTAGTTACGATAAGTACCCCGTTCGCACCTCTGCTGCCATACAAAGCCGTCGCAGTGGCATCCTTAAGGACAGAAAAAGATTCAATGGACTCCGGAGCGGTATGATTAAGCATTTCGGCAACGACTTCAACTCCGTCTATAATTATAAGAGGGCTTGTATTGGAGCCGAATGTAGAGATGCCTCTTATCCAGAAGTTGGCTCCGTCCGCCCCGGGTTCACCGGAAGATTGTACGGAAACCATTCCAGCAATCCTCCCGGCAAATGATGTGGTAAGATTGCTGGAAGTGGCTCTCAGTTCGTTCGGACGTATGGACTGTACCGCCCCGACCAGACTTTCTTTTTTCTGGGTCCCGAATCCGACGACGACAACTTCGTCCAGACTGCTTTCACTCGGATACATCTGGACGAGTTTGAAAAGCAGCGGCTCCGCAACGGACAAGTGTCTGGTATCGCATCCCAGATAACTGAACGAAATCTCTTCCACTTCAGGCGGGACTTCAATGCTGTAAGTCCCGTCAGGCCCGGAAATCGTCCCTATGTCAGTCCCATCTGCAAACACATAGGCACCTATTACGGGAGTATTGTCATCCGCAAAGATTATGTTCCCGCTGAAAATCCTGGATTCCGGCTCCGGAGCACTCTGTGACGACGTCTGCTCTGCCCTATTCAGGGGCTGCAATATTATCTGCCGTTCCTTCAGCTTATAGCTGACATTTTTATCTTTGAACAACTCCTCCAGCAGATCCTGCACCGGCATGTCCTTTACCGATACGGACACCGTATCGGACAGCTCTTCTTTTACCCCATCTGAATAGACAATGGCATAATCCGTCTTACGTTCAATTAATTGCAGTACTTCCTCCACAGTACCTTTAACTGAAACAGACACGGTTTTTCCTATTGTCTGCGCGGCGCCCTGAACCTGATTAATGAACAGGCCCGATATAAATACCAGGACAGCGCCCTTAATAACCCTGTTTATCATATCCGTTGTTTTAGTGTTATGGTCCTATTGCAAATAATGTCACTGCCTGACAGCTTCTATGCAGAATTTACCCTCATCATTATGGCTCACATCAAACTGTATGAGGAATATTGTCGAAAGGATTTCCAATGTGTCGAACAAGTCATCGAACAGCACAAGCCTCCCTGTACACCGAAGATTTTCAATATCGGCACTGCATGTTACTTCAACATTATAGTATTTGCCTACCTTGCCAAGCACCGAGCTGAGTTTTTCAGAAGCGAAAATCAATAATCCGTCTTTCCATGCAGTATACAGTTTCGGGTCGACTTCCATTATGGAGTAGCTTTCTCCCTTAACTGAAATCATATCATTTTCCGTGAGAAACAATACGTCATCCCCTCCAATGGAAACCTCCACCTTTCCTTCTTCCAGTACCAGAAAGGACGACTGTTCCGAAATTCCATAGGTATTGATATTGAATGATGTACCCAGGACTTTTGTCCTGAACAGTTCCGTAGTGACGATAAACGGGCGCTCCTCATCACGGCTGACATTGAAATAAGCTTCCCCTGTCATCTCCACCTTCCTTGCCTTGCCGTTAAAGACGGGAGGGAATGAAACGACCGAACCGGAATTCACCCATACGCACGTACTGTCGGAAAGGTGCAATTCGGCTCTCTTTCCATAAGGAACGATCAACTTGCATTTCCCGCTTATGGCATCAAGCGTACATCCGTTAACGGATATCGTTCCGGCCCCGTTGCATACGATGACCGCCGTCTTCGCGTTGGTCTCCCGGAAACCGCTGTCGGATGCCCCATAGACAACTCTGATATTTTCAACTCCTGCGAGCAAGTCCGAATCAGTCGCATTATCTGTTTTGTAAGCCTTCGGGACAAGAAGGAATATTCCGGCCAATATGGCGACACATGCCGCTGCACACCATAAACCTATCCTGCGTCTTTTGCCGGCTTTCCTATAATCTGCCTGTATCCTTGCCAACAGATTTTCCTTATCCGCAGAAGGCATATATTCAGACTCCAGATCGACAGAATTCATTATCTGTACCGCTTTGCAGAATTCAGGATACGCTTCCGGATAATCTGTCATAAAGCTCCTCCAGAACTGGCTCGATTCCTTGTCCGGGTCAAAACACCAGATCAGGAACGAAGTGTCCTTTAAAAAGTCCTCTACCGAATATTTGCTATAATCCTTCACCATTTTCTACTCCCTTTAAACCTTTACAGGATGATATCATCCTTCTTGTCTCTCAACTTGCCGAGCCCTTTTGAAACGAATTTCCTTACGGCATGTTGTGTAACATTCAGTATTTCTGCAATTTCAGAATATTCCATTTCATACATATACCTCATATAGACAGCATTTTTCTGCATCGGAGACAGCTTGTCCAACATACTTTCCAGGATTTTCTTCAGCCTGCCTTCATATTCAGTGTCTATAAGTTTGTCCGAAACGGATACTGTCATATGCAAATCAAGCACTTCCTCCATATTTCCCTCCCCGCGTTTTTTCCTCTTGAAATCCATAAGTTTGTTATAGAAACTCCTGAACAGATAGCAGCGTATGTTCCTGATATCTTTCAACTGATTTTTCTTCAGCAGCAGATTAAGAAAAACATCATGTATGGCATCATGCAGCACTTCTTTGTCAAATCCCAGAGATATACCGTAAGCATACAGTCTGTCAGCGTACTTATCATACAGTTCGACACATATCCTGTCATTTTCTTTTTTCCCCATAGCTCAGCTTTGTCAGATAATAGACGTGTAAACCGCTTTTTTGTCCCCTTATGAAAAATTATTTATACAAATTTCTTTTTCCGGGGGACAAATCAATGCATTCCGCGTCTATTCAATGTTAAATTTATTTTATCATGCACAAGTTTCATGTCGTTCTTCTGGCAGTTTCAGCATTGCTGCCATTGTCAGTATTTCTGCTCCTGTCATGCAAAAAACCAGAGAGCAATCCTGAAGTCAATGATTCCGAATGGAGGAATATCTCGTTTTCTCTTGCCACATATAATGTAGCATTTGACAGACCTGAACCGTGGGTCAACCGTAAAGAAATGATACACAATATTTTACTTTCAAATAATTTTGATATTATCGGCATTCAGGAACCATATCTGGACGCCTTGGAAGATCTGGTGGAAATGCTTCCGGATTACGCATATACGGGAACAAGCGTAACAGGGAATCCGGAAGACCCGAACTGTCATAACAATCCTATATTCTATAAAAAATCGCGGTTCGATCTTTTGGATCATGGCTCTTTCTGGTTTTCCGAGACCCCGGATGTTCCCGGATCGAAAAGCTGGGAAAGCAACGGTCCCAGAATGTGCAACTGGGGAAAATTCCGTGACATCCGGACAGGGAATGAATTCTTTCTGTTCAATATCCATCTGGACAACAAAAGCGAACAGGCAAGAGAACATGCCGCAGATATCATAAACAGAAAAGTAACCGAAATCGCAAAAGGATACCATGCTTTCCTTACAGGCGACTTCAATGCAGACCAATGGTCTGAAACCTATTCAATCCTGAAAAAAGAATTCCGGGATACCAAAGATGACGCTGTCTATACGGAAAATGCCGACTGGCATAGCTATAACGGATATAAATTAAGTTCGGAGCCGGAACATGACGGAGCACAGATCGACCATATCATGCTCCGCATACCGGATTTCAATTATGCGGTAAACGAATGGAAACTTATAAATACAAGCTATAACGGATCTTACCCGTCGGACCATTTCCCTTTGGCGATATCTTTTTCTTTCAAATTCATTCCCAGAACCTGAGTCATTTAACATAAACTAAAACGACCGTATCATGAAAACGAAACTGATAACATTGTCAATTCTGTCGTTGTGTCTGGCTTCTTGCGAGACAAAACAGGACATCGCGCCGGAAAAACCGGTCGCTGAATTCATTATGGACAAAAATGAATATGCTGCCGGAGAAAAGGTACTGCTTCAGAGTACATCTTCATTCGAGTCCGGAAAACTGATTGCATTCGATTGGGACTTCGGAGACGGCAGTACCCGTTCAACCAAAGAAAATCCGGTAAAAGTATATGCCGAAAAAGGTACATACACAATAACATTGACAGTGACCGCACAAAATGGAGAAGAAGCTTCTTGCGCACATGATGTAATCATCCGGGAAGATGACAGGGAACTGACAGCCGACTTTTCTTTCGATAAAAAAAGCTATTTCGCCGGAGAAACGGCAAAATTCACGGATCTGTCAACATTCGAAAACGGGGAAATCGTCGGCTGGGAATGGGACTTCGGAACAGACGACGACACATCCGTTTCCAACGAACAGAATCCTTCCAAACTCTATGAAGCAGCCGGCGACTATATTGTGACGCTTACCGTAACGACCGATAACGGACGGACAAAGAGCTGTCAGAAGACAGTCAAGGTCAGTTATGCAGGTACGCCTCCTTCAGCAGACTTCTCATGGTCGCCGGAAAATATTATGACAGGCCTTGAAATAACGTTCAACGACATGTCTTCAGATTCTGACGGCCAGGTAGTATCCTGGTTATGGGATTTCGGAGACGGCACAACGTCTGAGCTGCAGAATCCTGTACATATATTCAACAATTCAGGAGACTTTGAAATAAGCCTCACAGTCACAGATGACCAGGGAATAAGCAACTCCATCACAAAAAATGTCTCCGTAAAAGGAATTTCCGAACCGGTCATACTGTGGAGCCAGACAATAGAAAGCAATTCCACTCTACGGGGAACCGTTCCTTCCATAGGCCCGGACGGAAGTATATATGTTACCTCAGATGCACTTAAACTTTATGCATACAGTCCAGAGGGGCACCTCAAATGGACATTCGACCTTGCTAAAGACGGGGCTGGCGGACAGCAGAAATCATCTGCGTGTATCGACAATGACGGTACGATATACATCCTTTCCGGAGGATCCGACAAGACCCGTCAGGTATATCTGTATGCCATTAATCCGGACGGAACAGAAAAATGGAAATACACCTATCCTTCAGGAGTCGTAATCGGATATACTTCACCGGCTATCCATGTCTCCGGCAATATCATAGTCGGGAACCAGGGTACAGGAGGAGCGGTAAAACTGATTGACAGGAACACAGGAGAACCCGTATGGTCAACCCTTACTGTCGGAGGCGGACTTACAGGGATGATTGCTTCTGACAAATCCGGACAGATATACTTCGGACTCTCCGGCTCAAAAGGTTATGGAGTAGCCGACAGGGACGGGGGACTGTTGGACTGGAATGTATGCGACGGGTACGATGTAAACGGGACAACAATAGCAATCGATGAATCAGGGAATACCTATGCCGCCGTCCAAAAAGACAGCAAAGGAATAATCATGTCATATGACTGTAACGGAAACAAACTGTGGGAGTATGTTCCGGAGCCTGCCGGCAAGATTGATTTCAGCGGACCTGTCCTCGATTCCGAAGGGACTTCCTATACAGGAGTAAACAAAGGGGACGGCGGCCAGATCGTAGCAATCGCAAAAGATGGAAATCTGAAGTGGAAATATATGGAGCCCAACGGATTCGGAGGGACACCCGCTATCGATTGCTATGGCAACATACATTGCGGAGACAACGCCGGATATTATCATGTAATACGTCCGGACGGAACGGTTTTGTTCAAAGAACAGATAGGGACCAATATCTGGTCGTCTCCTGTAATTGCCGATAACGGAATAATTTACATAAACCTTAAAGACGGCAGTGCATGCAAACTGCTGGCAATCGATATGGGACTGGACGGTCCGTCCGATTCATGCTGGCCGCAAAGGGCATGCAATGCCGCACATACAGCATTGCAGAAATAGAATTCCGAGAGGGAGGGTGACTCCCGAAACCCTGACGGGCACCGGAACATTACATCTCTGAAAGGATGTATTCTCCTGCGTTTTCCGTTACGGCCTTCTGGAGGTCTGACAGGGAAAGTTCCCGGCCGCAGGCAAATTCCACTTCTGCTACGGGAGGGTCGAGAGTCACCGTTGCCTTTACGCCTTCAATGGCGTTAAGGGCTTTTTCCACATGGGCACGGCAATGGCCGCACATCATGCCTTCAACTTTAAATCTTTTCATGATATTTTTGTCTGTACATTCTGTTTCATCCGGAACGGTGGCCTTTTCTCCTGTATCTGCCGGTCCGTCACTGCATGCAGGGGCGGCACTGTCAGAAGCAGGAGAGGCTCCGCGTTTTTTATACCGCAGCCTCAGGCTGTTACTCACGACGCTGACACTGCTCATGGCCATTGCGACTCCTCCTATCATGGGGTCCAGGAGGAAGCCGTTTAACGGATAGAGGACTCCGGCAGCAGCTCCTGAGGGCCACTTCAAGGCTTTCCGGACAGGACAGTCTCAAGGGAAACAGAACGTAATTCTTACTGGAATCGGATAAATTCGTATATTTGAAAATTTGAACTATCAATCATATCAGACATGGGCAAGTTTTACCCGGTAGGGATACAGAATTTCGAGAGTCTCCGTAGAGACGGGTACTTTTATGTGGACAAGACAGCAAAAATTTTCGAGCTGGCCAGGACAGGCCGCTACTATTTCCTGAGCCGTCCGAGGAGGTTCGGCAAAAGTCTTCTTGTGAGCACTCTGGAGGCATACTTCTCGGGAAAGAAGGAGCTCTTCGAAGGCCTCGCCATGCAGGAGCTGGAGAAGGAATGGAAATGCTACCCTATCCTCCATCTGGACCTGAACACCAGGAAATACGACTCACCCGAGTCTCTCTACGGAATACTTGATGAGCACCTTAAAATGTGGGAAGCCCTCTACGGAAGGAATGAAGCAGAAAAAGGGCTTGAAAGGCGCTTTGCCGGAGCCATAAGGAGGGCTCACGAAAAGACCGGTGAAAGGGCGGTTATCCTGATAGACGAATACGACAAGCCCATGCTGCAGGCCATAGGCAACGACAGCCTGCAGACAGAATACAGGAATACGCTGAAAGCTTTCTACGGTGCCCTGAAGTCAGAAGACGGACATATCAAGTTCGCCCTTCTGACCGGTGTGACGAAGTTCGGGAAGGTGAGCGTGTTCAGCGACCTGAACAACCTGGAGGATCTGTCCAGAAATCCAGGCTACACCGATATCTGCGGAATAAGCGAAGAAGAACTTCTCCGGGACTTCTCCGATGACATACAGGAACTTGCCGCCGCCAACGGACAGACCTTCGGGCAGGCCTGCGCACAGCTCAAGGAAGACTATGACGGCTATCACTTCTGTCCGGACACTCCGGGAATGTACAATCCCTTCAGCATCCTCAACACTTTCAAGTCCAGAAGATACGGGAGCTACTGGTTCGAGACAGGGACACCGACTTATTTAGTCGAATTGCTGAAAAAGAGCGACTATGACCTTGAAGAAATGAGTCATGTGGAGACTGACGCCGATGTGCTGGACAGCATCTTCACGGACGACAACCCCATCCCGGTCATCTACCAGAGCGGGTATCTGACAATAAAGGGATACGACAAAAGATTTGGAATATATACATTAGGGTTTCCGAACAGGGAGGTAGAGGAAGGCTTCATGAATTTCCTGCTTCCGTTCTATTCAGCTGTCAGCAAGACCCGGTCTCCGTTCGAGATAAAACGGTTCGTGACAGATGTAGAATCCGGAGACATCGACGGGTTCATGGAGCGTCTGCAGGCGTTTCTTGCGGACTGCCCTTACGAACTGGCGAAGGATATCGAACTGCACTACCAGAACGTCCTTTTCATCGTATTCCGTCTGGCGGGTCTTTATACCAAGGTTGAATACCGCACCTCGCGCGGCAGGATAGACCTTGTACTGCAGACCGACAGCTATGTGTATGTGATGGAGTTCAAGCTGGACGGGAGCGCTGAGCAGGCCCTGCAGCAGATAGAGGAAAAGCAGTACGCCCTCCCGTTCGCGAAGGACTCCAGAAAAGTCTATACGATAGGAGTGAACTTCTCATCGGAGACCAGGAATATAGATAAGTGGATCGTAAAATAAAGAACTGCTTTTCGTTTTAGCCCGGAAAGACAAATGCCGACAACGGAAATACATATCAGGAACATGGTGTGCGACCGCTGCATAAGGGCGGTCAGGAGGATCTTCCATGAAGCCGGGCTGGAGCCTCTGGATGTCACGCTGGGGACCGTATTTCTCGAAAAACCGATCGGCCCGGAGCAGAGGGAAGGGCTTGAGAAGGCTCTGGAAGAAGACGGGTTCGAGCTGATAGACGACAGGCGCTCCAGACGCCTGGAACAGATAAAGACCGCGATAATAGAACTGGTGCATCATGGAGAAGGCGTGGCAGACGGGAAGGTGAACCTTTCCGGATACCTGAGCGAAAAATGCCATGCGGACTACAGTGCCCTGAGCAAGCTCTTCTCTGAAATGAAAGGGATGAGCATCGAAAAATACTATATCGCCCAGAGGATCGAACGGGTAAAAGAGCTTCTTGTCTATGATGAACTGACTGTCAGCGAGATATCTGATCTGATGGGATATTCCAGCCCGGCACATCTCAGTGCACAGTTCAAAAGCGTCACAGGGCTTTCGCCCAGAGAATTCAAGGCACTGAAACATAAACCTCTGATCCCCGTAGACAAGGTGTAAGAAATTTCCATAATCATGTAAGGTATCCGGTACACAAAAGGATAACTTTGCACCCGATATGGAAAAAGGGAATATAAAAATGACATTCCCCGTCGTGGGGATGAGCTGCGCGGCCTGCGCGTCACGGGTGGACAAGACCCTCAACAGGCAGGATGGCGTAATACAGGCAAGCGTGAACTATGCGGCCTCTATGGCACATGTCGAGTTCGACCGCGGGAAATGCAGCCCGGAGTCGCTCCGCAAAGCGGTCCAGGATGCAGGGTACGACCTGCTTATCATGCCGGACAAAGACAAGGACAGCGCGGCAGGACGCTTTGCCGGTGAGGCAATTGACAGCACTGCAGGCAGCACTCGTGGAGACAGGGAGGATGAATCAGGCAGCGAAGAGGCACTTTACGAGGAGGCCGGGCGTATCCATGAGAAGCATTACCGCCAGCTGAAATGCAGGACTGTAGCGGCTATCGTCCTGGCCGTTCCGATCATGGTACTCGGAATGGTGTTCATGGACGTGCCATGGATGAAGTATCTGCTGTTCGCACTGTCGACACCTGTGGTCTTCTGGCTCGGCAGGGGATTCTTCATCAACGCGTGGAAACAGCTGAAGCACGGGACAGCAAACATGGACACTCTGGTCGCGTGCAGCACCGGCATAGCTTGGCTGTTCAGCGTATTCAACATGCTTTTCCCGCAGTTCTGGCTCTCGCGCGGCATTACCCCGCATGTCTATTTCGAGTCTTCGGCGATGATCATAGCCTTCATTCTCATAGGGAGACTGCTTGAAGACCGGGCGAAACGCAGTACGTCCTCCGCAATCCGCCGCCTGGCCGGACTGCGGCCCAGGACAGTGACCCTGGTCACCGGGGAAGGGGAAAAGACCATCAGGATATCACAGGTCAGGCCGGGAGACATCCTGCTCGTAAAACCCGGAGAGAAAGTCGCCGCGGACGGGACCATATTTTCAGGCAGCTCGTATGTAGACGAAAGCATGCTCAGCGGCGAGCCGATACCCATAACCAAGAATCCCGGAGACAAGATATATGCCGGCACCGTCAACCAAAAAGGAGCCTTCAGGATGACTGCGGACAAAGTCGGCACGGACACCGTACTCTCCCGGATCATCCGCATGGTACAGGATGCGCAGGGGTCGAAGGCCCCCGTACAGAAACTCGTAGACAAAATAGCCTCCGTATTCGTTCCAGTCATCATGGCCATTTCGCTGGTCACCTTCCTCTGCTGGGTAGTATTCGCCCCTCAGGAAGGCTTCACACACGGGCTTCTGGCCATGGTCACAGTACTGATCATAGCATGTCCGTGCGCCCTCGGCCTGGCGACCCCGACCGCAATCATGGTCGGCACCGGCAAAGGTGCTGAAAACGGCATCCTGATCAAGGATGCCCAGAGCCTGGAAACCGCACGGAAGATAGACACTGTAGTCCTGGACAAGACAGGGACCCTTACGGAAGGGCATCCGCGTGTCACCGGCTGTATCTGGGCGGACTCCGGGAAAACAGCAGGACAGGGCCCATGGTACAGGGAAGCCTTCCTCGCGCTTGAAAAAATGTCAGGACATCCGCTGTCGGAAGCTGTGGTGAACTACCTGTCAGGCACCTCGTCTCCATCTGAAGACGCCACCCACGGCAACTCCTGTCCGGTCCCCGATTCCTGCGGGAACCGCTGCCAGACACCATCCGCAGAAATCACTGATTTCAAAGCCATCCCAGGCCGCGGAATCAAAGGCAGGGCCAACGGGCAGGAACTTATGGCCGGGAACAGGGAAATGCTCATGGACGCAAAGGTGAGCATACCCCCATCTTTGGATGCACAGGCCCACGGATGGGAGGCGGATGCCAAGACCGTAATCTGGTTTGCTGACTCATCGGAAGCCCTGACCGTAATAGCCATAGAAGACGCTCTCAAGCCCACTTCGCCCCAGGCCGTAGCCGAGCTCAGGAAGGTCGGCATCGAAGTCTGGATGCTCACCGGGGACAACGAAGCCTCGGCCAGAGTCATCGCAGACCAGGCAGGGATAGACAGCTACAGGGCCGGAGTCCTTCCGGAAGACAAGATAGAGTTTGTCCGCTCACTCCAGAGCCGGGGGCACAAGGTCGCCATGGCCGGAGACGGCATCAACGACAGCGCCGCACTTGCACAGGCCGACCTGAGCATCGCCATGGGACAGGGCAGCGACATAGCCATGGACGCAGCGATGGTCACCATCCTCTCTTCCGACCTGATGAAAATTCCGCAGACCATACGACTCTCTTCACTGACAGTAAGGACTATCCGAGAGAACCTTTTCTGGGCGTTCATCTACAACCTGATAGCTGTCCCTCTTGCCGCCGGGGTCCTCTATCCGCTGAACGGCTTTCTGATTGACCCGATGATCGGAGGTGCGGCCATGGCTTTGAGCAGCGTCAGTGTCGTGAGCAACAGCCTGCGGCTCCGCCACAGGAAATTAGGATGTGAAATCCAGGACAACGGTTCCGGACCTCACAAAAAGGTTACATCCGTCCGGGACAATGCCACCACAGACAACAATACAGTTAAACCAATTGATAATACACCGATTATGAAAAAGTACAAAGTAGACGGCATGATGTGCGGCCACTGCCGCATGCATGTGGAAAAGGCCCTCAACGGTATCGACGGGGTCAAAGCGACCGTAACACTCGACCCTCCTGTCGCAGAAGTCGAATTCACCTCCGGACACGAAATCCCCCTTGAAGACCTCCAGAAAACCGTAACTGACCAGGCCGGCGAATACACCCTGTCGGAAATGTAAGCCTTATTCCGCAACTATGATCTGTACACCGGCTTCCTCGATCTGCTCTTTCATCGATGAAGGGATTCCGGAATCGGTAATGATGATATCTATGTCTTCTATATTGCTAATCTTGCCGAAGCCGCGCCTGCCGAACTTGGAGGAATCCGCCAGAACCACGGTTTTGGAAGCGGCCTTCATCATGGCATTGGTAAGCCTGGCCTCCTCGACTGTAGCGCATGTTATTCCGGACTCGAAATCTATACCGTCGCATCCGATGAAAAGCTTGGAACAGCTGACATTGGCAAGACCCATCTCTGCATAAATACCCCGGACAGAAAGGGAATTCTTGTACATCTCCCCGCCGAGAACAAGGACCTTGATGTTCTCTTTCTCGTTGAGCAGGACGGCGATACCGAGGGACGGGGTCACTACGTTGATATTCCCGATCGGACGGAGGATTTCAGCAAAAGTGGTCACCGTGGATCCGGAGGCGAGGATTATCGCATCATCCGGAGTGATGGTCTTCTGTGCCGCATCGGCTATCATCTTTTTCAGATTTGTATTCTGCGTCTGCTTTTCGGTGATGCTGATGTCCATTACGTGCGGCTTGACAGGGGAAGCGCTTCCATGGGTCCGGTAGAGCACATTCTGGCTTTCGAGGATACGGAGGTCCTTCCTGATTGTCGCACCCGTAACTCCGAGCTGCTCTGCCAGATCCTGTACCCTGACGAATCCGTTCTTCACGAGCTGCTCCTTGATAAACTTGTGGCGTTCGGCAATACTTATCATGGTTTTTACTGTTTAGGTTCAGTCAAAAGGGCTTTTACCAGAGTACTGATCATCTTCCCGTCGGCCTGTCCGGCGAGGCGTTTTGTAGCGACGCCCATGACCTTGCCCATATCGGAAGGCTTGCAGGCACCGGTTTCCGCGACAATACCCTTGAGTATTTCCCTTACTTCATCTTCGCCCAGCTGCTTCGGAAGATACACTTCCATTGCGGCAGCCTCCGCAAGCTCATTATCCGCGAGTTCCTGGCGGTTCTGTCCGGAGTAGATTTCCGCGCTCTCTTTCCTCTGCTTTACAAGTTTCCGGATGATCTTTACCACTTCTTCGTCCGTAACCTCTCCGTTTCCCCCTTCAGAGGTCTTCGCCAGAAGGATGGCCGCCTTTATACCCCTTAAAGCTGCAAGACGTACCGTCTCGTGAGCTTTCATCGCAGACATGATATCTGTCTGTATCTGTTTTTCAAGTGACATGATGCTGTGTTTTATATTTAAGTTATCGGTAATTCTCGAACCCCGGCATGGACAGGCGGGCAGTAAACTCCTTCAGCTTCCTGTCATCCTTGGGGCAGATAAGGAGTGCTTTCCCCGTATCGATTATAACATAATTGTCCAGTCCTTTGACTGCAATGAGCTTGTCTTTCGTATCCGAATACATGATGGTGTCGCTGCACCCTTCAGTAAGGACCTTGTCCGTATTGCAGATATTCCCGTTGAGGTCTTTTTCTCCGATGCATCCGTAAAGGGATTCCCACGTACCGACGTCGGACCATCTGAACCTTGCAGGATAAAGCCACGCCTTGTCCGTCTTCTCCATCACGCCGTAGTCGATGGATATCTTTACGCAATCGGTATATGCCCTGCCGATGAAATCATCCTCCATCGGGGAACCGATGGCATGTTCCCAGCCCGAAAAGACCCTGGTAACTTCCGGCATATGTTTCTCCATCTCATGTATGATGGTGCCTGCCCTCCAGACGAATATTCCCGAATTCCAGAAGAACTCCCCGCTGTCGATGAACACCTTGGCCAGGGACACATCGGGTTTTTCGGTAAACGTCTTCACCTTTATCGCGCCCCCTTTCCGGGAAGCGGCGCTTCCTCCGGCTATCTGGATATATCCGAAATTGGGATCCGGTCTGGTAGGGGTGATGCCGAGGGTCATCAGGACATCGTTTTCGGAAGCGAATTCAATGGCCTTGTCCATAGCCTCCCTGAATTCCTCACCGTCATCGATGAGATGGTCCGCAGGAGTTACCACCATAGTAGCCTCCGGATTCCTTTTGAACAGTCTGTATGCAGAATAGGCTATGCAAGGAGCAGTGTCTCTGGCATACGGCTCAAGAATAAGGTTTTCCTCTTTCAGTTCCGGAATATTCTGAAGCACCAGATCCCTGTATTTCCTGACCGTCACTACCAGAATGTTCTCTTGCGGGACGATTGCCGAAAACCTGTCGTATGTACTTCTGACAGAAGTCTTCCCTGTCTCGGCGATATCCATGAACTGTTTCGGGCGGGCGGTAGTGCTGGCAGGCCACAGGCGGGAACCGCTCCCTCCTGCCATTATCACGCAATAACGGTTATTATCCATGTCCTGAGTGTTTAATTCATATATCTCATATCCCCGGCACGAAAGCATCCGGGAAAAAACTGATTTCAGTCCTGTCTCTGCCGAAAATCACGGCAACTATATCAAAGTGGCATTCAACGTTTTCCGGCAGCCTGCGGTCTTTTCCGGCCAAATACCTTTCCGCAGCCGCACACAGACGTCTCTGCTTCAGGCGCGTCACGCTTTCCTGGGGTCTGGCCTCGAAAGGGACAGTCCGGCTCTTCACTTCGACAAAATGGATGCCATCCCTGTCCATGCTTACAATATCTATCTCCAGATGCCCCGCCCTCCAGTTCCTGTCCAGAATCGCATGCCCGCAATCCATCAGATACCTGCATGAAATGTCTTCTCCTGCACGCCCTATCTTCCTGTTATGCCGGCTATCTTCCACTGCCCTTCCTCCTGTATCATCTCCGCCGTCCTTTCCTTCGGCCCAGGGAGCGCCCCTTCTTCACCGCCTTCAAGGGAAATCCGGTACCCCACACTCATGGTTTCGCCGGACTTTTTCCGTCCTGTCACTTCCACCTTCAACATGTCTGAAACTATGGAAAGGGCTCCTTTCTCCTTCTCCAGAAGGCCTGCGGCCTTTTCCACGTACTCTTCTACATATCCCATGACCGCA
Source organism: uncultured Bacteroidales bacterium (assembly GCA_944325505.1). GTDB lineage: Bacteria > Bacteroidota > Bacteroidia > Bacteroidales > UBA932 > Cryptobacteroides. Next base: position 105,340 of record CALVAJ010000001.1, on the reverse strand, counting down.
GAAGAGGTATCGCAGCATGACTTCACTTCATCCATGTCGCCGGACACGAGCGCGGCATAGAACCTTTCCAGCACCTGCTCCGGTCCGTCCGCCCGGGGCTCCGGCTGCTTCCGGGATGTCCCGCTGCCGGAGAATATCACCAGCAAGAGCACGACGGCAAAAGCCGTCAGACCCGCTGCTATACCGATCCGCTTCCACGTCAGGTATTTCTTTATCCTGTCATCCATGATATTGCCTGTCAATCAAACTTTACTACCGTCACTCCCGTTCCGCCGAACTGGATATGCTCGTCCGACACGGAAGACACCCCCGGGACTGTCTTCAAGAATTTCTGTATCTCCTCCCTGAGGACTCCCGTACCTTTCCCGTGGATTATCCTGACGCTCGGCATTCCGAGCATAATGGCATCATCCACATAGTGCATCACCTTGTCGACCGCATCGTTCAGTCTCTCGCCGCGGACATCTATCTCCGGACTGAAATTCAGCTTCCTCTCGGAGATCGAAGAGTCGTACTTTACCGAGGAGGTCTGCCGTGGAGCCTCCCGCATCGCCTGTTTGTATTCGTTGGAACTGATTCTCTCCACCTTGTCAGGAGAAATCTTGGTGCTTATATTGCCGATATTGACTATAATGTTCTTCGGGGAGAGCTTGACCACTTCCCCTACAAGTCCTCCGGCCTTAAGCCGGACCTTTTCCCCTACTTTCAGAGGGGCGTTCCTGAATGCCTCCAGATGCTCCTGCTCTATCCGCTGCCGCTCCATCTCCTGACGGGACCTTTCATCGGCCTTTTTCTCTTTCCGCTGACGGGCCCGTTCCCTGCGGGCATCGAGCTGCTGTATTTTCCGCTCTATGTAGTCGTCCTTTTCCTTCTGTTCGAGGGCTTTCTTCCGGGCAAGGACGGAAACGAAATTCTGGAGTTCCTTCCTGGCCTCCTGAGTAATCTCCTTCTCGGCCTGGGCTTCCTTGATAGTGCGGATAGTGTTCTCTACCTGCCTGTTCGCTCCCTTTATTATATCATCCGCCTCCCGTCGGGCCTGGTCCAGAATCTCTTTTTTCATCTTCTGTATTTCCTGAAGCTCCTTCTGATAGCGGTCCGTTATGCTCTCCAGGGTACGGTCGGTGTTCCTTATCCTTTCGAGCTTCTCGTCCAGGGTACGGCGGCTGCGCGCTATCTTGCGCAGATTCCTTTCGATACCTACAAACCCCTCTCCGGCCCTTGTCTCGGCATCCTTGACTATCATCTCGGGGAGACCCATTTTCCTGGCCAGCTCAAAGGCAAAGGAATTTCCCGGAAGACCTGCCTCCAGCCTGAACAGCGGAGCGATGTTCTTCGCATCGAACATCATCGCCCCGTTCTCCACTCCGGTATCTCCGGAAGCATACATCTTAAGGTTGGTATAATGCGTGGTTATCACTCCGTAGACACCCCTGCGGTCGATTTCGCTCAGCAGGGCCTCTGCTATGGCCCCTCCGGCCGTCGGCTCGGTACCAGAGCCGAACTCATCTATCAGCACAAGCGTCTTGCTGTCCGAAACCTGCAGCATGTCCTTCATGTCGGCAAGGAAAGAACTGTATGTACTCAGATCATTATCGAGAGACTGATCGTCCCCGATGCTCACCAGGATCCTGTCGAAGACCGGGAGCTCGGATGTCTCCGATGTCGGGACCAGCATCCCCCACTGGAACATATACTGCAGAAGGCCGACAGTCTTCAGACAAACCGACTTTCCTCCGGCGTTCGGTCCGGATATGAGAAGGATATGCTTCCGTGGAGTAAGTGTAACGCTAAGAGGGACTATTTCTTTTCTTTCTTTCCTGAGAGCCTTTTCAAGCAGCGGATGGCGGGCTTTCCTCAGGTGCATCTCCCCGTTCTCGGAAATAAGCGGCATGCCCGCTATGATATCCAGAGCCACCTGGGCTTTCGCCATCAGGAAATCTATCTCGCCCAGATACTCGGACGCGGTCAGAAGGTCCGGGACATAAGGTCTAAGGAAATCACTGAATTCCAGGAGTATGCGCAGGATTTCACGGCCTTCGGCAAATTTCAGTTCTTTAATCTGGTTATCAAGCTCCACGACCTCCGCAGGCTCTATGAAGGCTGTCTTGCCTGATGCCGACTCGTCGTAGATGAACCCCTGGATCTTCTTCTTGTTGGCCGCGGACACCGGTATGAGCATCTTGCCGTCCCGGACGGATACGCTGGCATCCTTGTCCACGATACCTTCATCCTGGGCTTTTTTAAGCAGGGAATTAATGCGTCTGGAAATGGCGCCTTCCTTGTCCTTAAGGGCCTTCCTTATGCTGTACAGTTCGTCGGAAGCGGTATCCTTTACCTCTCCGAAGCGGTCGAGAATCCCCTCAATCCTGTGCTGGACCGCGGGAAATCCGCTTATCGGCGCAGCCATCCGCTTAAGGTTCGGATACACTCCGTCCCTGGCCTCATCGAAAAAGCCGACAACCCTGGCCAGAGTCCCGAGCATCGTCCCGAGCTTCCTCAGCGAAATAAGGTCGATATGTGAAGAAGAATGTACGAGAGGCTTGAGAAAAGCGATGCTGTCAATATAGCCTGAGGTCGGAAAACTCTCCTCGAACATCATGATCAGCCTCATCTCGTCGGTAAGAAGCAGCCTCTGCCTTATTTCCCCTGCATCCGGAGAAAATCCCTCGCTGCCGACCCTTCCTGCCGCATACTCGGTAGAACACCGGTCAGCTATCATCTTCCTTATCCTGTCAAAGCCGAGCTTCTGCTCTATCCTGTTGTCCGTTCCTGTCATACTACTTGTCCTGCATTCTTGCTTTCGTCCCCTGTCTTCTGGTCGGAAAAAGAGTTCGTAAGCAGGAGTTTCAGCTCATTGATATTGCTGATTCTCTTCACCTGCCCGCCTTTTACAAAAGATATGTTGCCGGTCTCCTCCGAAACTACGATCACATCGGCGTCCGTCTCCTCAGAAATCCCGATAGCGGCCTTATGCCTCATGCCGAAACTCGGCGGGATGTCCGTTTTCTCCGTAATCGGAAGAGTGCATCTGGCGGCGACAATCCTTCCGTCATTGATTATCATCGCGCCGTCATGGAGAGGGGAGTTCTTGAAGAAAAGATTCATTATAAGACGCCTGTTTATATTGGCATCTATCCTGTCTCCAGTATCTACTATATAGTCCAGACGTGTCTCATGCTGGATAACGATAAGGGCTCCCGTCTTATCGAGAGACATGCTCCTGCACGCTTCCGTAAGCTCTTTCACGGCCTCGCTGTCAAGCTTGGAATCCGTCGCGCCGAGAATCTTGTTGAGAAAGCTCTTGCCTCTGGCGGTAATCCGGTAGCTGCTGCCCAGCTTGGTGAGAATCCTTCTGATTTCAGGCTGGAAAATGACTATCAGGGCAATGACTCCGACATCGAGCACTGTCCCCAGGATCGCAGACATCAGCCTCATATCCAAAGCCGCCACTATGACCCTCAGGACATAAAGCGCAAGGATGGCCATGAAAATGCTGCTGATTACAGACGACCCCCGTATCCACCGGAACACTTGATATATGATAAGCGCCACCAGCAGAATATCAAGAATGTCGGCAAAAGACAAACGCAAAAAACCGAATATTTCCAGCAACATCATAACGTCCGCAAATATAGCACTTTTCCTAAAAAGAGAACGACTCAAAAGGGGACTTTCCACCTTTGGGTCGTTCTCTCAATGTTCCGTCCGTTCCGTCCCGGCTGGAATCCGGAATCAGGCGGCAAGCTTCTTCTCGCTTTTCCAGGTAGCCGCGCACAGCAGCACGGCTGCGATGCTCGCTACGGCCAGCATCATGAAAGTCACGTGCCATCCGGCATTTTCAGCCACGGTACCCATAAGCATTTTGGAAAGAAGGGCATCACCGAAAAGATATCCGAACAGGCCGACAAATCCGGCAGCCGTTCCGGCGGCGTTTTTCGGCACGAGATTAAGAGCCTGGATGCCTATAAGGGCCACCGGGCCGTATATGCAGAATCCCACCAGAATGAGAGCGAAATATATAAGTCCTCTGGTAAGTCCCGCTACGGCTTCAGCGGACGCAGAACCGGCGAAAAATCCGGCGATGCTTCCGGCCTGCCAGTAAATCAGGGTCCCGAGCAGGACGAGTCCCATGAATATCACATTAGGAGGAGTACACCTGCCCTTGAAGAACCTCGAGGAGATCCACCCGCAGATGATTGTACCCGGTATTCCGGCATAGTTGTGCAGGGCGAACGCCAGGTTGCTCTGCTCCGGTGTCATTATGTCCATCTCCTGAAGATACAGAGGAGCCCAGTCCCCGACCCCGTAACGGACCATATATACGAAAGCGTTGGCGAAAGCGATGACCCACAGGAGCTTGTTCTTGAAGACATATTCCACGAACAGTGTCCTGAACGGAATCTTTTCCACGGACTTCTCTTTGGACTTGACGCCGGAATAGTCATTCCTGTAATCATTGATGGAAGGCAGTCCGCATGACTGCGGAGTATCCCTGATGGCCCACCAGCAGAAAACCGCTATCAGAAGGGCGACCGCCGACGGGACTATGAACGCCGCGCGCCAAGTCTGTTCTATCCCCAGACCGGCAAAAATGACCAGTCCGAGAGAAACCAGAAGGCCGAGGGAACCTCCTCCGAAAGTATGGGAGGTATTCCATACGGACATCTTGAAACTGCGCTCGTTCTGCGAGAACCAGTATGCCATGACCCTTCCGCAAGGAGGCCATCCCATGCCTGAAAGCCATCCGATGATAAGCATCAGGATGAAAATCAGGGTGACATTGACCACCTGGCTGGCTCCGAACGGTATGAAACCTACCGCCATCATGGTCAGGGCAGAAAGCACGAGCCCCACCACCAGGAACTTTCTCGCATCGGAACGGTCCGACACGCTTCCCATGATGAACTTGCTGAATGCGTAGGCTATCGATACGGCCGACATGGCGATACCGACTCCGGCCTTGTCGACAAGACCGTCCTCGATCATGCCGGGGGCGGCAAGCGAAAGGTTCTTCCTTACAAGATAATACGCTGCATAGCCCAAAAAGGCTCCCATAAAGACGCGGAACCTCATGGACCTGTAGACTTTACTGATTTTTCCTTCCGGCAGCAGTGGCTTGGCTGCAGGAGGATCAAAGAATCTGGACATCGGTTACAGTTTATATTTCATTCGGGGCACAAAGTTAGCAATTCCCTGAATTATTCCAAGGAAACGGGCAGATATTTTTGCGAAACGAAAGCATTCGCCTTTCGAATCACAATCATGGTTTATAAAACATGATTTTCATTTTACGCCTATTTCGTTTTATTTCTCCATAAAAGTATTACATTTGTGCAACTAAAGATAAAATCATGAAAAAAGCTTTTATTTGTTTCGCATTTGCGGTCCTGTCCCTGACCGCAATCCGGGCACAGGTAAAGATTTCAGGCGGCCCGTACCTGCAGAATGTCACCGACACCAGTTTCACGGTCATCTGGACCACCAATATGGACGCCGTCGGCTGGGTAGAGCTGGCTCCTGACGACGGGACCCATTTCTACAATACGCAGCGCAAGGCGTACTATGACCTCAGGGGGCTCGGACGCAAGCCTGTCGGGAAAATGCACAAAGTGACGGTCTCCGGTCTGGAACCGGGGACATCGTACAGGTACAGGGCGATGAACCAGGGCGTGCTTTCGCAGGAAAACAGGACACGTATCCTGTATGCGGAAGGATACGGCCAGGATATCCTGAAACACAAGCCCCCTGTAGTGAAGACTCTGGGAAAAGACTACGAAAGCGTGAAATTCGCCGTAGTGAATGACGTCCATGAAAACGACTCCACATTCAGAAAGCTGTTCAAGGACGCAAGGGGAAAATACGACTTCGTATGCTTCAACGGGGATATGACCTCAGAAGTAAGGGCGGAAGAAGACATCATGAAATACTATATGAAGTCGGCATCGGAGCTTTTCGCCGACGAGACTCCGGTGTGCATCGTCCGCGGAAACCACGAGTACCGGGGCAATGCCGCCATCAGATACCTGGAGTACATGCAGACCCCTACCGGAAAGACGTATTACTCGTTCAGTTACGGCGATTTCTTTTTCATTGTGCTCGACTCCGGGGAAGACAAGCCGGACAGCGACATCAGGAATCTCGGCATAATGATTACCGAAGATTATGTAAAGGAAGAGGCGGAATGGCTGAAACGGGTAACGGAAAGCGAGGAATTCAGGAATGCATCTTCCCGCATCGTTTTCTGCCATATGCCTCCGGGAGAGAAAGGATGGCACGGAAATGCGATGGTAAGCAAATACTTCGTTCCGGTCCTGAATGAAGCCGGAATAGACCTGATGCTCTGCGCCCACATACACCGCTACCGCTATGACGCACCTGGAACCAACGGAAATGACTTCCCTGTCCTGTGCAATGACAATCTGGCAAGACTCGACGCCGAGGTCACGCATGAAAAAATATCCGTCAGCATCTGCGATGCTTCCGGAAAAACGGTAAAGACACTGTCTTTCCCATGTGGAAAATAAAATATTACGGCAGCCCGCGGGCTGCCGTAATACATTTAAAAACGCCGTCAGGAGCTACAGGACCACTTCGAACCTGTATATGCCCGACCCGGCCGAAAAACATCTGCAGCCGTCTTCATATCCGAGATCGGAAAGGCCGTCAGCCTTCTCTACAGGTATTCCGCTTTCCCTGACGGATGACTCCGGAGAGCACGGAAGGCAGATTTCCGCTTCCGTATTGGCCGGGACTTCGACAGTCAGGAAAAACCGGTCTGCAGACTTCTCCCACTCGCTTCTAATCAGCCCGTAAGGGGACTCGAAGCTCACGTCCGCACCGGTAACGTCTCCTACCGGACACGGCCGGACGGTGAATCTGCTGAAAGCCACGGCATCATCTGCCTTCCTGATTCCTCCGAGATGAGTATAGAACCATTCCATCAGATGTCCGAGCATGAAATGGTTGTGGGACTTCATCGGAAGGGCCTGCCATGATTCCGGAAGGGCAGTCGCCCCTTTGGCAAGCATATAGCCGTAGCCATACACGTCATACCGGGAATTCATATCGAAAATGACATCCGAACGTCCGGCCGACTCCAGCGCACGCAGGATATAGTTGTACCCGATATCCCCTCCTGTAAGTGCGTTCCCGCGGCTGCGGATATCCTTTACAAGGTTTTCGGTTACTCCGGGAACATACTCCGGGTCAACAAGCCCGGCACAGAGGGCGATAGCGTTTGCCGTCTGGCTGTTCCTGTCATAGAAGCAGACGTCCTCATGGAAATACAGCCTGTTGTACAAATCCTTTATGGAATCCGCCAATGCAGTGTATTTCCGGACATCATCATCCTTGCCGAGCAGCCTGGCCGCCTTGGCCATTGTCACGGCATCCATATAGTATACAGGGGTCGCCGTTCCGGCAAGCGAGGTGAGCTGCGAGCGTCCCGGATTCTTCGGTCCGAGATCGCACCAGTCCCCCAGCCCGTGGGAAAGAATGTTGTCCGCAGCCTTGGTGCCGAGATATTCCACATATCCGGCCATGGTGTCATAGTAGCGTCTTATAAGCGAGTCATCGCCGTAGTACTCATATACTTTCCACGGGACAAGCACCACCGAGCTGCCCCATTCCGGAGAATCATAGAACCCGTCCAGGAATCTGGCGTATTCCGGTGCGATATCCGGGACCAGGCCCGCCTCTGTCTGGGCCAATGCCATATCCGACATCATCTTACAGTAAAGACTGTAGAAATCATAAGAATACTGCAGAGAACCGAACATAAGGTGCAGCTGCTCGAGCCACGGGAGTTTCTCCCGGTGAGGACAGTCGGTAAGATAGCTCACCATGTTGCTCTTTATCCCCCAGCGGATAAGCTCCTCGGTACGGTTAAGCAGAGGGTTGGAACACTCGAAACTGCCGGCCGAAGGCGCCGAATTCCTGATGTGCAGGCCTTTCAGCAGCGTTATCTCGGGCAGTCCTTCAGGATTGGGCTCTCCTTCCGGAACGGCTCCGCTCACCAGGACATATCTGAAGCCGTGATAGGTAAACTGCGGATGCCAGGTTTCCGGCTCAGGACTTCCCTTCAGTGTGTACGTAAAGCACGTCTCCCCTCTGTATCCCCCGTGTACGGTAATGGAATCCACTGCCGGGTCGAAAAGCTCGCACGTATGCATTCGGACAGACTGCCCGCGGGAACCCCTGACCGTTATGCATGGGATTCCGGAAAAATTCTGCCCGAGGTCATAGAGCCATGCACCGTACCTGGTCTTGCGCACTGTATACACCGGAAATTCCTCCATTATGCGGACCGGAGCGGCCACCGGAGCGGTCAGCCGGCCTTTCTGCGAAGCGAAACGCACTTCTTTCCAGCCGGAATCATCATAGCCCGGCTCCATCCACCCTGCCAGTTCCAGCGTGGCGTCATAATCCTCTCCCCCGAAAATGCTGCTGTAGGTGACAGGACTCTCCACGGCCTTCCATTGACCGTCGCTTACTACGGTCTCATGAGTGCCGTCCTCGTATTCAAGGTCCAGCTTCATTATCATCATAGGATAGCCGTATGACATCAGGAGCTTATAGTAGCGCTCTCTCGGCACGTTGTACATGCCGTTCCCGAGCATTACCCCAAGGACATTCGCGCCGGAAGAAAGCATGTCCGTGACATCGAAAGCCGCATAGCAGACTATCCTGTCATAGTCGCTCCAGGCCGGATCCAGGAAGTGGTCCCCGGCCTTCCGTCCGTTCACGAACAGCTCGAACTGCCCCAGCCCCGATACATACGCCACAGCCCTTTCGAGCCGTCCACGGACATCGAACTCCCGGCGGAACTGCGGAAGTGCGTTCGTAGCAGTCACCCTGTCGCCAATCTTCAGCTTGTTGTACTCCTGCCCGGGAACAATCCTCAGGCTGTCGGGCTGCACCTCCAGGGCTATCCATCTGGCTCCGGACCAGTCTTCCTCACTTATAAGCCCGGTAGAAAAACGCTCGGCAGGCGCCCATGGGGACGGTCTGCCCTTGCTGTCGAAAATCCTTACAGACCAGTAGTATTCGGTCCCGGGACTGAGAGGTTTTCCTCCGTACCTGACATGCAGAGAGCTGCGGCCCCTGCGCTTTTCAGACCACATGTTTCCTTTTCCGGCAGCCACCTGCTCCTTATCATCCCCTACGGTTATCTCGTACGCCCCCTGCACGAACCCGCGTTCGCGCGAAAGGCTCTGCCATGAAAAATGCGGCTCCAGAGTGCCGATGCCTGTCGGAGCGGACATATACTTGCACTTGAGGCGGGTTACAGAAAAACTGTTGGCATTGAGCCCCGCAGCCGGGGCCAATGCCAACAACAGACAAATAATAAACGCTTTCATAATGATAGCATCGATATTCAGACATTCCGCTATTCCCCGTCGGTATCCGCAGGCATAAGAGCCTCAGGGAAGCCGGCAGTAGTATTAGGAGTGAAAGCCGTCTGCTCGTAGGTATTCCTGAACTGGTCGGTTGCCACCACACGGACTGAAGAAGCCGAAGGATTCTTCAATGTATAATAATACAGATGGCTCACATTGGATTTGTCGTAGCTGGTGCCGCTCAGGCCCAGGACTCCGAGCATGTATCCGGAAGCCCAGGCATCGCGTTTGGTCGCACCCGACCCGTACGCCTCCATCTCTCCGGTACAGATACCGTCTTCATACACTTCCACTTTCCAGTTGCTGTCCGCATTCCAGATATTGGCGATTATATCGCCTTCCCCCTTATAGTAGAACTCATACTGCTTTGCATAACCTTCCATATACTTGAGGTTCCCGCGGTAAAGCCTGATCTGGTAGTCCTCGTCGAATCCCACCGCCTTGTAGTACCAATTGTCGAAAGCGGCTCCGTCCACCCTGTAGACTGAGTATCCGTTAGGCGTACCGTCGGCATTGATTACCGTCCTCCACCATGCACCGCAGGCGGCACCGTGCACATGTTCATAATGTCCGTCATATTCGTTGTTCTCCGCATAGTGGGTATGGCCGGACATGACATGCACATCCGCATAGCCTTCGATAAGGCCGATGACTTTATCGACATTATTTCCGGTATTGGCCCTGAGCGGAATATGGACACACAGAATCAGCATCATGTCCTTGGGAACCGTGGCAAGGTCCTGGCGGAGCCATTCCACCTGATCGTCCCTGAACCCGAGATAATAGTCGTCATGGTTAGGGAAAATGATATCGTCCATTACCACGATATGGGCCTGCCCCCTGTTGAATGAATAGTTGACCGGGCCGAAGGCGTATTCGAAGTTACGCTGTGCGGCGATATCATGGGCAACGGTATAGTTGGCCTTGGAGACCTCGATGACCTTGTTGTCATGGTTGCCTATGGCAAGGAACATCGGGATGCCGGTATTCTCATACTTCATGGCGATTTTCATAAGAGGGAAAACGCCGTTGGTATAGTCCGTATTGGCCGTATTCCAGCCGATGTCCCCGAGAACTACCCCATACTTCGGGACATCAGACCCGGAGGCATACTCCAGAAGGTCCGGAACGGTCTCGGAAGTGAACCGGGAAACATTGGAAGTAGTCTGGCACTGGGGGTCTGCGATGCACACGAGATCGAACACCTCTTCCGGAGCCTGTAGCTTCTCCAGCGTAAAGTCGTATCTGGCCACCCCGTTCTCTATCTTTTTCCAGAAATCAGGATATCCGTTCTTCAGCGTAACCTTGCAGTCTGACGGGATAGACACATATACCTGATACGAGAACTCGTTGGCTGTCAGCTGGTACACTCCATTCTCATCAGTCACCGAGCATGAGTACCCGTCACTGACGACAACTCCAGGCATATAATTCCCCTCGGTGTCAGTCACCACCCCATAGAAATCCGTAGTCTCGGATATGGGAGTCTTTATGTCCGGGAGACTGTCTTTCTGGCATGAAGCCAGAAAGACGAGAGGGAAAAATAGAATCAATGATAAATATCCGTATTTCATATTGTTCAGTATTTATTTCATAAGACTGTCGGTGGATTTATTTCCAATAGTAGTTCTGCCCGAGGTCGGGGTTGATGTTCAGTGCGGTGCGAGGAATCGGGCGCAGATAACGCTGCTCGTCGAAATTCCTTGCATAGTTGTACATCAGACGCCCGCTGGTGCCGTTCTCCAAAGTATAGAGGGAAGTTCCTCCGAGGGTGATATAGGTCACGCCCGTCTCGTTCCCGGCCGCACCTTCCGTCACGCATACATCGTTGATACCGTCCCCGTTAAGGTCATACGAGGTATCAAGGGCCGGAATATATATCCCGTACCACTGCTTGTTAAGAAGCTCTCCCAGGTGCCAGCGCATCAGGTCATCGTATCTTCTTCCTTCAAGAAGAAGCTCGATTGCCCTTTCCCTCCGGATTTCAAGGATGTCGGTATTGTCAAGTCCATAGTAAGTCTGAAGATACGGATCCGGAGTCGTCGGTCTCTTGCCGTCCACTCCGGCCCTTTCCCTCAGTGGCCTTATGGTCTTGTCCCAGATGTCTTCATCGAATTCCCCGAGTTCTGCCTTCGCTTCCGCATAATTCAGCAGGATCTCCGCATAGCGGATTATAGGGAGGGAGTTGTTGGCGATTGAAGCCGACTCGTATGTCTCGTCATCCAGGTTGAACTTGTTCACCTGATATCCGGTCAGAGTAACAGTGAAGTCCGGTGCGGTAGGGGTCATGACACCTCCGGCAAGTTTCTGGTAGCCAGGAGTGATGATGCTCTGCTGCAGGCGGTAGTCCCTGTTCTGGATCTCGGTGGTGAACTCTTCTCCCGTAGCGGTGTGACGCGAGCCGTCGAGGTTCAGATACGTCCTGACGAAATCCTGGTCGAGAGACCATCTGTCACCGTAGCTTCCGGATGTGTACCTCCATGTCAGGTCATGGGTAGTGGTAAGCCCTGCATTCATCTCGCGGGCCCAAATGATTTCGGTATAGTCTATGGCCTCCTGCGTAAACAGGTTACGGTACTGGGTAGCCACATTGGCAGGGTTGTTCACTATGGAATAGACTCCGGCCTCCATAAGCTCCTCGCAGGCTTCTATGCACTCGCGGAGAAATCTGTCCGATGCCCCGGTATCTTCCCACGGCTTCCCGGTAGAAGGGTCGAGACTGTGGTATTTCCTGTATGTCCCTTCGAAAAGGCATACCCTGGACTTATATGCAAGGGCGATATACCTGTTGATCTTGGCGCTGTTGATCCACGGAGAAGTATCATAGCAGTGCTCGCATGCATAATCGAGGTCTTCAAGCACCTTGTCCATCACGTACTCCCTGCTGTCCCTCGGTTTGTACAGGGCCACCATATCCTCCGGATCTATCGGGGTGTCGTACCAAGGCACCGCCCCGAACGTCTTCACCTTCTCGAAATACTGCCACGCCCTCCAGAATCTGGCGGTTCCTTCATAATGGTTGTACACTTCCTCCGAAAGGCCTTCAGCTTCGCGCATATGCACAAGGAAGTAATTGATATTGTAGATCGGTGTCCAGTTGCTTATGGACCACCCTGTCTGGAGATCGGGAGTCCAGGAAGCGTTTGTAAGGAACGTCGTCGACTGCTTTGTCACGACAATGTCCGAGTAACCGTCACCGTAGCCGAGATTCGCCGCGGAAGGAGTATATTTCTGGATGAAACCGTTGGTATAGGTCAGCAGGGAACTCTCGTCGGTGAAATAGGCATTCGATCCGATTTCGGCTACCGGGTCCCTGTCCAGAAAGCCGTCGCACGAAGTAAGGGCGAGTACAGGGAAAAGTAATATATATGATATCTTTTTCATCGCTATGCACATTAGAATGTTATACTCAAGCCGACAGTAAATGACCTCATCTGAGGATATCCGTCACCGTCTCCCGAGTTGTCAGCTCCGGCTGAAGAAGTGAAGTCGGCATCTCCGGCATAGATTCCTTCCGGGTCATAATTCCTTGCATGCTTCCTCAGAGGAGTGAAAGTAAGGAGGTTCTCTCCCGTCACATAGACTTTGAGGCTCTGGAGCTTGATCTTGCTTATCAATGACTTAGGGAACTCATAGTCGATCGTGAGGTTCTTCAGCCTGAGATAGGCGGCACTCTGCAGATAGCGGGTATTCGGCTGGGAAAGGATATTGTTGGCTCCCTGTGCGGAATAACCCACCAGACGAGGCCAGTAGCCGTCAGGGTTCTCCTCTGACCACCTGTCCGTAGTATGCCATGGAAGGGCGATGCTGTACGGACGTCCGTACTGTCCCCAGAAATAACCGGACTCCTTGGCCGGATACCAGTCGCGTTTCCCGACACCCTGCCACATCATACTCAGTCCTATGCCGTTCCAGCGGATGCCCGCCTGGATGCTGTACTGGTACCTCGGGGTCTTGTTGCCTATCTTCACCAGGTCGCCGTGGTCATAGATGGTGTTGCTTCCGTTGTTCACGAAGCCGTCGCCGTTGACATCCTCATAGCGGGGATCGCCGGCCGACCATTCTACCGAATTGTTGTCGAACCTGGAGTAGTTCGCCCATGTCTGGGCCTCCTCATCGCTCTGGAACAGACCGTCGCACCTGTATCCCCAGATTTCGCCGATGGTCATTCCCTCGTAGTAGTTGGTGGCATAGTTGGTAGGAAGCGTTCCCGTCTTGCTGGTATAGCGCGTGATCTTGCTGGTGTAGTCCCAAACGGCAGCCTTGATGTTATAGCTCAAAGTCTTTCCTCCGACCTTGTAGGCATCCCTCCAGGAAACGCTCAGCTCCCATCCGTCGGTGCGCATGTCTGCATAATTGCCTTTAGGCGCACTGTTTCCGTACACGGCAGGAAGTTCCGATCCTACGACATACATGTCGGTAGTCTCTTTCCTGTAGATGTCTCCGGTGAAATTGAGTCTTCCGTTCAGCGCCTCGAAGTCGATACCCAGGTCGTATGTAGAGGCCTTCTCCCATGTCAGCCCGTCAGGAATCGGAGTCGGGGCCTGGGTATAGTTGAACACCGCCCCGCCGTCTATAAGCGACGACTGAGAAATGGTCATGGTAGAAAGGTAGGCATATGCATCGCTGATAAGACCGTTGCCGGCAGTTCCGACAGACAGACGGAGCTTGAGGTTATCCAGCCATGAAGAAGCGCCGGACATGAAACCTTCTTCCGAAATCCTCCAGCCGAGGGAAGCCGACGGGAAGAATCCCCATCTCGAATTCGAAGGGAATTTCGAGTTGCCGTCGTAACGGCCGCTCACCTCCACCAGATACTTGCTCTTATATCCGTAGTTGACACGGAAGAACGCTCCGACAAGTCCCCAGTCATAGCTGCCGTTGTCGACCAGTTCCATGGCCTCTCCGTTCAGAAGGTCGAAGTTGGGGTTTGAAGGGACCATTATGCCCTCACGGTTCATCCTGTTGCTCTTATAGACAAAATCTTCGATGTTCCATCCTCCGAGGACCGTAAGCGCATGGTTGTCACCGAGTCTCGGAGTATATGTAAGGGTGATGTTGGAAGCGATCCTGCGTCTGTTGTAGGTCCTCTCCTCATACAGGGAGCCGGAAGGCCTTTCACCGGAGCTTGTCGGGCTGGTGTAGAATGTATAGGAATTGACGGCCTGCCGCCTGTCGGTCTGGTTGAAATAGAAGCTCAGGTCGGCATTCGCCACCAGGACATCCTTGATGAAATCGACCTTGACGGAAGTCCTGTTGTTCATGTCGAACTTCCTGTCCTTGCGCCATGAATTCCCTTCGACGAATCCTGCATATCCGGTATATACGGCCGTTTCCGTCCATGTACCGTCAGGGTTTGTGATCATGGTCACAGGGAAACCCTGGTGGTTGATCATACGGGTGATGTTCATAGGAGTGGTCGTGATACCCGTATGTGCCGTAGGCTGATGCGAGTAACGGTACATGAAGTCGGTAGAGTTCTCTACGCGGAGCCACGGGCGGACATTGACCACGCCTTTTGCCTTCACGTTGAACTGCTGGTATTTCTCGTCGCCGACCCTGTAGATTCCGTCCTGCTCGAATACTCGGCCGGAAACATAGTAGGTAGCTGTCTCCCCGCCTCCGGTTACCGTTACATTATGCTGGTGTCCGGTAGTGAAATCCTTATAGAATGCGTCATACCAGCTGGTATTGCCGAAGTATTCATAATTGCCCAGATTGTTCACCCGCCATTTCTCGAACGAAGGGTCTTCATTCCTGCGCTTGAGCTCGTCATACCATGTACGGCTGAAACGGAATATATTGTTTATGTTTGCCGGATCGGTACCGTTGACATTGGTGTACGCCTCCAGGAAAGAGGTCGTCCAGTCATAGCCGTTCGTCACCATTTCAGGCTTGAACGTGCGCTGATATATCGAGAAAGTACCGTTATAGGTGATTTTCGCCTGACCTTTCTGAGGGGTCTTGGTGGTAAGGAGGATGACTCCGAAAGTTCCTCTGGCTCCATAGACTGCTGTGGAAGATGCATCCTTGAGGACAGTAATGGACTCGATATCTTCCGGATTGACCGTTGTCATGTCCGTCTCGACTCCGTCGACAAGGACGAGGGCGGAACCGCCCGAGCCTATGGAATTGGATGCGCCCCTGATGTTTACCGTGGCGCCGCGGTTAGGCTTACCGTCAGAGAAAGTAAGGGTAAGTCCCGGGATGGCACCCTGAAGGGAACGGGAGATGTTCATCGAAGTTCCTGTCCTTTCATCCATATCCTCCATCGATATGCTTTCCACCGCACCTACGATATCGCGGCGTTTCTGGACACCGTAACCGACAACGACACTCTCTTCGAGACTGGTGTTGTCCACCGTCATCGTCACGTTTATCACTGATTTGGAATTTACCGGAACCTCAAGAGACCTGAAACCGATGCAACTGACCGTAAGTGTGGCGTCAGGAGAGACTCTGATTGAATATTTTCCGTCGAGGTCAGCAGTTGTTCCCACTGAAGACCCGCGGACGAAGACTGCAGCTCCGATTACGGGCTGTCCGTCTTCATCAACGACCGTACCCGTAACAGTTATACTTCCCCCCCCCTGTGCATCTGCCGGGAACGGGAAAGCTGCCATACAGATTATAGCCAAAAACAGCACGCCCCAGGAGGAGAATCTCTTGCGGAGGGCTGCGGCCAAATTATGGTTTTGATTCATTTTCAACAATAAATTAGGGTTATTATCGTTACTTGCAGATATCCGGATCCCCCTTAATCATGTTGTCAATTCATCATTTCCAAAGGACAAATATATCTACTTGTTTTCATTTCACAAATATTTTCAAATAAATTTTTATTGAATTATTCTGAAAAGATTGTTAAATGCAATTATTTTTTGTTAAAATGAAAAAATCTATCTAATTTTACAGTGCAGATATTTTCGATTCGTTCCCTTTCATGCAGTTCAGTTTCCGCACCTGTATTATTATATATAGGTATTACCATTTTCATTATTAACTAAACCAACAATTGCATGAAAGCGATACAGACCTGTATAAAGGTTACGTCAATATTGCTTGCACTGTTCTTTGCCGGATGCGAAAAAGGGCCTCAGGAAATTCCTCTGAAAAGGGATACCGATGCCATCGAGCTGACCTATAACGAAGGGGCCAGCAACCGTATCTCAGTAAGGTACAACGGTCAATGGAGCACACGGATCGAATGTGCCGATGATGCAGGCAATCCTGTTGAAAACTGGTTCTCCGCCACCCCTTCCGAAGGAACCGGTAACGGAGACGATTACCAATGGGTAGAACTTACCGCCAAACGTAACCCTGGCGACAGGCGCAGCGGCGTCCTGTACCTGATAAGCGGCGGTAACGAATATCCCGTAGAAGTGACCCAGGCGGACGGGCATTTTTCCATTGAAGACCCTGTAATTTCCGGGACACTGAAATCGGGAAGCACATCCGGTGCATCACTCACAGTCTCGTACGACAAGGCTTTCGGAGGTGAAGAAATCGTCATAACCACCACTCTCAGCGGAGCATCCGAGGGACTTGAAATCGAGCAGGAATATACGGCTACGATAGAGCAGGAAGGCTCCGGAAGCCTGTCCATCCCTATCACCGGTACGCCGGCTGCCTTAGGGGAACTGATCTGCAGCGTCACACTCACCATCGACGGCAAGGAGATGTTCAAGGGAGACATTTCCTCCAGCATCAGCTCGTCAAACGAAATCTTCAACATGGGATTCGACCTGTTCATCTGGGGAGGAAACTATCCTGAGAACAAAGCCGGAATAGGGCCTAACGGGAATAAAACCGCCGACAAGACATTCATGGGCACGGAGCCGGCCAACGGCACCATAACTGCCGGAACTGACGGAACGAACGACGTGTTCAATACCATGACAGACCAGTACCGCGTCAACCGCGGCGTCTCCGACTGGGAAGGCCTCAGAGTATACGAGCATCCGGGATATGTGAAACTCGGAGTGACAGCCAACGGAGGCTGGATCATGACTCCTGAACTTTCAGGACTGTCCTCAGCCCCTCAGCAGGTAGTCGTATCGATAGACTTCCTCCGGTTCGACAACGAGAACGGAACCTACATCGTCTCGGCGGAAGGGGCAGGCAGCGTAGTGGGAGGACGAGTGGACTCTTCAGTCCTGCCGGCCCAGGCCTACTCATCCGACAGGAAATGGAAGACCCTTTCATTCGTGGTCAATGATGCTACCAACAAGACCCGCATACGCATCGAAGCAGAGCAGATGGAGCTTACCGGATACAGGATCAACATAGACAATATAGTCGTAATGGGAGCCGACAAGATCGAAATCACGGAACAGCTTCCGCCGGTCGATCCGGAAACCATCTCATATACCCCTTCAGAAAACTCCATAGCATTCTCATGGACAGGAATAGAAGGAGCTACGGGATATGAAGTCTCCATAGCCAAGGAAGAGTCGCCTGATTTCAAGAAAACGGATACCACGCCTAATGCGGAATACACATTCGACAACCTGGATCCGGGCTACTATATCTTCTCAATTAAGGCAGTATACGAGCCTGTACAGGGATTCAATTCCGAAGTAACAGAAGTCAGGACCGGGACCCTCGGATATACCGTAGAGAAACTCGACACGCCTGAAAATCTCGCCACAGGCGATATAACCGCGACAGGAGCTACAGTGACATGGTCGGCCGTAAGCGGATGCCGCTTCTACAGGGTCGCCGCAAAAGCCTCTGACGGTACCGAAGCCGAATACGCAGTAGTGTCGGCTACGGAATACACTTTCACTAAGCTGCAGCAGGGTCAGACATATACTGCGACAGTCAGAGCCCTTGTCGGAGAAGACGATATGGACAATGAACTCAATTCCGATGAGGCAAGCGTCCAATTCACCACTGCCGACCCTGATCCTCTCACCAAGCCGACTCTGGAAGTGTATCACAAGTCCTACGGTCTGGCCGTAGTGGAATTCGGATTCGACGAAAGCCAGCAGAAGGACACCAAGTTCAATATCAGGCTTTCCGATGCCGGAGGAGAAGTTATCAGGGAATATACGGAGTGGTCGTTCAACAAGAAATATACGGCTCACGGCACCCGTTTCCTGTTCGGAGGGCTCGATCCTCAGACAACATATTCGGCAAGCATACAGAGAGTATCTCTGGATAAGAACGCCTGGAAAGACTCTGAGTGGAGCGACCCTCAGTCATTCACCACGGACGCGGCGCCGGACAAGTCAGGATATCTCCTGTGGAACGACTTCGACAACCACCCTTGGGGAGGAAACGGTCCGATGCTATCATTCGGAATCGTTCCTTCTGTCGGACATAAGGAATTCAACGTCTCAGGATGGAAAGATCTTGAATGGTCCGAATGGAGCATAGCGACACCTGTAAAGAATATGGACAATCTCGGCAACGGTGTCGGAAGCAACGTGGGTCAGGACGAAGCTTACCATACCCTCTATATGCCGGGATGGGATCATAACGAACTGGGCCAAAACGACAAGAACAAGGCTACGGGAACTGTCTACCTGTGCGGTGGAATGATGAAATTCGGCACAGGTTCTTCATTCGGAAGACTGACTTTACCGGCATTCAGCGAACTTGGCTCGGATGCCCAGGTAGAAGTATCATTCAATGCCAGCCCATACTGCGAGCCTAACGGATCCTCCGGAAGTCTGGAAACCGATCCTGACGTATATGAAGGACTGACGTTTACCGTTGTGATATTATCCGGTCCCGGTACTATCGCCACAGCGGACGGACAGCCGGTAAACGATGCCAGCGTCGAACTTGTCAACAAAGATCTGGGGACAATGGGGGCCGAAGCAAACGGCAGATATGAAATGACCCCGCATACGGTAACAGTCAGCGGGGCTTCACCTGAGACCAGGATTTCAATAGTGACAGAAAACGCTAAAGGCAACTATAGAATGTGGCTTGATGACCTGAAAGTCAGACAGCTGTAAATTCCTCCTGCCTGTAAAAGCAGGATAAACGATATACCGGACTGATATGTGAGGAAACGTTGCGCCCACGAAGTGGGAGGGTTTCCTCACATATCAGTCCGGTATATTTATTTAATAACGTCAGTCCGACGAATTCGCTATAATCTGACTATCAGGCTTATTGTTCCTGACCGATCACTATCTGCCCGTCCTTGACATCCACGCGGATGACAGAGTCCCTCTTGACATGGCCGTCGAGGATGGCCTTTGCAAGCATGTTCACAAGCTCACGCTGCATCAGCCTCTTGATAGGACGCGCCCCGTATGCAGGCTCGTAGCCCTTGGTACTCATATAGTCTTCGAACTCTTTCGTGAATGTGACGGTCACGCCGTTCTCGGAAAGTTTTTTCTTCAGCCCGTTCATCTGCAGACGGAGTATCTCGCGGATATCCTTCTGTGACAGAGGCTCGAACATGATGATCTCGTCTATCCTGTTCAGGAATTCCGGACGGACAGTCTTCTTCAGGATGTCCAGAACATCTTTCCTGCACTCGTCCATAAGCTCAGCCCTCTTTGCAAGCGCGGCTTTCTCCGCTGACGGATCGGCACCTGGCCGGCCTACGACCGGAAGCCTTTCCATGTAGCTCTGTATGACTTCAGCACCGACGTTGGAGGTCATGATGAGGATAGTGTTCTTGAAATCCACCGTACGTCCCTTGTTGTCGGTAAGACGTCCGTCATCGAGCACCTGCAGCAGGATGTTGAACACATCCGGATGCGCCTTCTCGATTTCATCCAGAAGTATGACGGAATAAGGCTTGCGCCTTACTGCCTCGGTAAGCTGGCCGCCCTCGTCATATCCTACATATCCCGGAGGCGCACCTACCAGCCGGCTCACTGAGTGACGCTCCTGATACTCGCTCATATCGATACGGGTCATCATGTTTTCGTCGTTGAACAGGAACTCGGCAAGAGCCTTGGCAAGCTCTGTCTTGCCTACTCCCGTAGTACCCATAAACAGGAAAGACCCGATAGGCCGCTTCTCGTTCTGGAGGCCGGCACGGCTTCTGCGCACTGCGTCTGAGACAGCCGCTATCGCCTGGTCCTGTCCGACCACCCTCTTGTGCAGCTCGGACTCCATCCTCAGGAGCTTCTCCCTCTCGCTCTCGAGCATCCTCTTGACAGGGATTCCGGTCCATTTTGCCACGACCTCGGCTATATCCTCCGGGGTCACTGCCTCGGTGATGATAGGGTCCTTGATGGCGGACTGCCTTGCGGTCAGCTCGTCTATCCTTTTCCTGGCATCAGCCATCTTGCCGTAACGGATTTCCGCCACCTTGCCGTAATCTCCGGCCCGCTCCGCATTCTGCGCCTGTATCTTATAGTCCTCGATCTGCTGACGCGCCTGCTGAAGCCCGGACAGGATATTCTTCTCCTCCTCCCACTTCTTCATAAGCACGTCCCGCTGCGCATTGAGATCTTTCAAGTCATCGTTTATCTTGTCCAGCTTCATGGACACCCCTTCACGCTTGATGGCAGCCTTTTCGATTTCCAGCTGACGTATCTTGCTGTTCAGGTCATCTATAGGCTCCGGCACGGAATTCATCTCCAGACGGAGCTTGGATGCAGCCTCGTCCACCAGGTCGATAGCCTTGTCCGGCAGGAACCTGTTGGTGATATATCTGTGCGAAAGCTCTACTGCCGCAATCAGCGCATCGTCCTCGATTTTTACCTTATGGTGGTTCTCATACCTTTCCTTCAGTCCCCTGAGGATGGATATGGACTCCGCCGGAGTCGGTTCGTCCACCATCACCATCTGGAACCTTCGCTCCAGGGCCTTGTCCGTCTCGAAATATTTCTGATACTCGTCCAGGGTAGTGGAACCAATGGTCCTCAGCTCTCCCCTTGCCAGAGCAGGCTTCAGGATATTGGAAGCATCCATCGCTCCGGATGTACGTCCGGCACCTACCAGAGTATGTATTTCATCTATGAACAGGATGATTTCCCCGTCGCTGTCCACCACTTCCTTTACTACCCCCTTGAGTCTTTCCTCAAACTCACCCTGATACTTGGCGCCCGCGATAAGAGCACCCAGATCAAGGGAATAGATCTTCTTCGACTTAAGGTTTTCCGGGACCTGCCCGTCGACTATCTTCTGGGCGATGCCTTCGGATATCGCCGTCTTTCCGACTCCCGGTTCTCCGACCAGGATAGGGTTGTTCTTCGTCCTGCGGCTCAGAATCTGGAGAACCCTACGGATCTCCTCGTCCCTGCCGATTACCGGGTCAAGCTTGCCCTGTGCCGCCTTTTCGTTAAGGTTCACGGCAAACTTGCCCAGATTCTCAAATTTATTGCTGCCGTTGTTTTCCATATTCATTCACTCCTTTATCAAATTGTACTTACGGCTTTCAGAGGGTCATCCGCACTCTGACGACTGCCATATACAATCTTAGCCGTCTGCATCCTTTTGACGGATACAAACGGCTAACGGTCAAATTATATTCCATCGGCCTTTATACTGACATTTTGTCAGTCAAGCCGAAAGGAGGAATAATATCTGGTGTTTTAATCTCTTGTCAACCAATATATTGGCTACTCAGCTGGAGATGCCTCCGTGGCAGGAGCCTCCTGTGAAGGAGCAGACTGCTGGAGCGGTGCCGACGGGAACTCAGGAACCTGGTCCGTAGCGGCGTTCTCAACCTTGTCCGTAATATCGACCTCGTTCTTACCGGAGCCTGTAGTGGTGAATGTCGTAGCTATCGAGAACAGGAAAATGAACGCTACAAGTCCCCATGTGATCTTTTCCAGAATGTCTGCAGTCTTGCGGACACCGAAAGTCTGGTTGCCTGCGACGAAGTTGCTTGCAAGCCCGCCGCCCTTGCTGTTCTGAAGAAGCACGACAATGGTCACCAGCACGCTGGCGATGATAACAAGCACTGTAAGAATAGTAAAAAGTACATTCATACGTCAATATGTTTAGTCTTCCGTTTTTAATTTTTCAATAAGGGCTGCAAAGTAAGCATTTTTTTCCGGATATGCCAAAATTAGTTTTTCATAAATACGTATGGCATGCTCATAATAGCCCTGCTCGGCATAGATCTGGGCGAGTGTTTCCGTACAGAAGTCCATATCTCCCTGACGGGGGTCTTCTTCCGGCTGCTCTGTCCGGCCGCTTCTGAAAGAAAACCTGCCGAACACCCGGTCGCTGTCCGTCCTGACCCTGTCGTACTCCTGCTGCGAGAAATAGTCCCCGCCGACCACCCTCACCTGACGTAAAGGCTCCGGAGTATCTTCCCGGGAAACCGGACTTCCGGAAGCCGGAGTCACATAATGCCTGATGACGCTGGAAATATCCTTGTCCGCGCAGTCCTCTTTTACTGATGAGCGCAGCATGCCGGCCATGATTTTTCCGGAGGGGACGTACATTGCGGCATCGGCAAACTGTTCCTTGCCCCATCCTTCCCCTCCGAGCTCCAGCATCCTCTGGCAAAGTTCCTTCCTTGCAGAGCCGAACCAGGGATAAAGGTTGATCACACCCGCGAGCTCGTCGAGAGAGAGTTTCTTCAAGTCGATATGACGTTCCATAAACAAGTGTCTACCAGTTGGCTACCGTAGCATTGAATATATCCTCGACAAGTTTGTCGATAATCTCTTCGCAGAGAGTCGGCTCGACGGAATCCAGCAGCTGGGCCGCATCGAAATCCGCATAGGCGGAGAAAGACTTTCCTTCATCGAAGTCTTCGTCCGGGTACTTGTTGTTGGTAAAATATATCTTTACCGTTACCGTCAGCCTGTTCTGCGCTGCAGTCTCATTGGCCGTAATGGCCATGGCCTTGACATCATATCCGGTTATCTCCCCTGCTATCACCAGGTCCCCGTCCATATCCACCTGCTCGAGCCTGGTAAAACGCCGGAACTGGTCCATCAGCGCTTCCGTCAGGTCGTTGCTCAGGGAAGGATTCACCCTCAAGGCCTTGTACTGCATGTACTCTACAGTGAATGACTTGATGTCCGGCTGAATCGACGTGCCGGAAAAGGAGTAGATACCGCAGCTCTGGCACAGAACAGCACAGAGCAGAGGCAGGATTGTCCTTAAAACATATTTTCCCTTCATTTCCTTCTTCATTGGTTCTCAATTGATTTCAACTTCCGGTACAAGGTCCTTTCCGATATCCCCAGCTCGGCTGCCGCCTGCTTCCTGTTGCCGTGATATTTTTCAAGGGCTTTCCTGATAAGATCCGTCCCGGCTTTCTGGAGAGAGAGGTCGCTGCCGTCCTGCTCCTCAGGCGCATCCCTTGAATATTCAGTATCCCTGAACTGGGAGACATGATGTATTCCGGCCGGAGTGCCGGCAGTGCTCCTGATTTCATACGGCTCCTGCCACTCGGGCATATCCTCCCGTACATCGGACTGCAGCCGGACAGGCTCCTGCCTTTCATGGCTGTCCTGCCCGGTATCCTGCGGCAGAGCCTTGAGCCGGACAGGCTGACGGTCGCCGCCTATCATTTCCTTCAGATAGTCGACCTCCTGCCTCAGCTGGTAGATCATCCTTATTATGGCCTCTTTCTCGCCCGGGGTTATGCTGTCCTCGCTGAATGAGGACTTGACGGGCAGCATGTTCGGAGTATCCTTAGGTATATATCTGGACAATGTATCCGCACCTACCTCGCATTTTCCGGAACCGGGGGTCATCTTTCCCGACTCCAGTGCCGTTACCGTCTCGACCACATTCTTCAGCTGACGGATGTTCCCGGGCCATCTGTAGCTCTTGAGCAGGGCTACCGCCTCCGGAGTAAGGGTGACCTTGTTCATCCCGTATCTTTCCGAAAAGTCAGAAGTGAATTTCCTGAACAGCAGATAGATGTCATCCTGCCTTTCCCTGAGGGCCGGCATAAATACCGGCACGGCATTCAGCCTGTAGTACAGGTCTTCCCTGAACTTCCCCCTCGAGACAGCATGCATGAGGTCCACATTGGTTGCGGCCACGACCCTGACATCCGTCTTGAGGACCTTGGAGGACCCGACCCTTATGAACTCTCCCGACTGGAGCACCCTCAGGAGCTTGGCCTGGGAAGCCATGGGCATCTCTCCGATCTCATCCAGGAACAGAGTCCCTCCGTCCGCCTCCTCGAAATACCCTTTGCGCATTTCGTTGGCCCCGGTAAAGGACCCTTTCTCATGGCCGAAAAGCTCGGAATCTATCGTCCCCTCGGGAATGGCTCCGCAGTTGACGGCAAAGTACTTGCCCGTCCGTCGTCTGCTGTACTGGTGGATGATCTTCGGGATATTCTCCTTTCCCACCCCGCTTTCCCCACATATCAGGACAGTAAGGTCCGTAGAAGCCACGGCAACGGCGATTTCCAGCGCACGGTTAAGGGCCGGATCGTTCCCGATTATGTCATATTTGTTTTTTAAACTTTGTAATTCCTGGACTGTCATAATGGACAAAGGTAAGAAAAGGCGCCAAAATATAAACCATATTGGATAAAAAATTAAAATAATGATTATATTTGTGCTGATTATGCCTTTGTGGCTATTATCAAAAGCATATAGTAAACCAATTAATTTAATACAGCAATGAAAAAAAGTTTCAAATCTTTGTCAGCTGCTATCCTCGGACTCGCTGCAGTAGCCTGCAGTTCTCCAGAGAAAATGGCTGAAATGGCCGAGAACGTGTCTGTACAGTGCGATCCGGCTGTCCTTGAAGTCGTTGCAGGTAAAATCAATGCCACAGTGACCGTGACATACCCTGCAGATTATTTCCATCCTAAAGCTATTCTCGAAGTAACCCCTGTTCTCGTTTATGAAGGCGGCGAGGCCAAGATGGAGCCTTACGTATATCAGGGAGAAAAAGTCGTTGACAACTATAAAGTAGTCCCTTCAGAAGGTTCTACAGTTACGGAAAAAGTAAGTTTCGACTATGTTCCGGGCGTTGAAAAGAGCTATCTCGAGCTCCGCGGAGTAGTGAAATACAAGAACAAATCGGTTGAACTTCCTGCAAAGAAGGTCGCTGACGGTGCAAACACTACCTATATGCTTGTCGACAAGTCAGGTTCCCTCGACTACAAGGCCGACAACTATCAGGAAATCATCAAGCAGACCGCAGAAGGCCAGATCCTTTACACTATCAACAGTTCTGTCGTACGCAACAGCCAGCTCAAGTCCGACTCCATCAAGGATTTCCAGGCTGCCCTCGATGAAATCAAGGCAAACGAGCGCAAGGAACTCGTAAGCACCGACATCGTTGCCTACGCTTCCCCTGACGGAGGAGAGGAACTCAACGCCAAGCTCTCGGACAAGCGTTCTTCGACTGCAGAGAAAGCTTTCGGCAAGGTTACCAAAGGACATGAAGTAGAGGCTCCGGTAAACGTCAAGAGCGTGGGCCAGGACTGGGAAGGCTTCAAGGATCTCGTAGCCCAGTCAGACCTCGAGGACAAGGATCTCATCATCCGTGTACTGTCAATGTACAGCGACCCTGCAGTGCGCGAGAAGGAAATCAAGAACATGTCTGCAGTATATACTACTCTGGCAAAGGAAATCCTTCCTGAACTCCGCCGTGCAAGGTTCATCGCCAATGTTGAATTCACCAACTACAGCAACGAGGAACTTCTCAACCTGATCGAGGAGAACATCGATGTCCTCGACGAGGAGGCTCTGCTCCGCGCCGCTTCAGTTGCAAAGAGCAACGATACCAAAGTGGCTGTCTACAAGAAAGCCATCGAGAAATACAGCAGCGCACGTGCACAGTACAACCTTGCAGTGGCTTATCTCTATTCAGACAAGCTTGCAGATGCTAAAGCTGCTCTTGCAAAGGTTTCAGAGAAAGATGCCGACTACCAGAATGCAATGGGTGTCGTAGCTCTCCGCGAAGGCAACTATGCCGAGGCAGCCAAATGCTTCAACGCTGCCGGCAACGAGACAGCAAAAGAGAACCTCGCTGTTCTTGACATCCTCAACGGCAAATATGCCGATGCTGCTGCAAAACTCGCAAATTCAGACTGCTGCGGCAACAAGGCTCTTGCCTACATCCTCACAGGCCAGCTCGACAAGGCTTCTGCCGCTATCAAATGCGCTTGCCCTGCTTCTTCATACCTGAAGGCAGTCATCGCTGCCCGCCAGGGAAATGCAGATGAAGTAAAGGCAAACCTTGAAAAAGCCGGTAAGGATGCCAAACTGGCTGAAAGGGCTGCAAAGGATATCGAGTTCGCACAGTACAGGTAAAAACATTTACAGTACGACTTTAAAAGAGAAACCGTCATGTGGCGGTTTCTCTTTTTTTAATTATCCGGGAACCTCCCCGTTATGCTAAATTCCCGAATACAGTTACCATGGCATTTTTTATGCATGAAAATGGAATTTTACTATATTTGGCTCTTTATTCGAGACAATAAGAGTATATGGACCAGAAAAAAACAAAAATCGCCTATATAATAAGCACGGCAATCTATGCCGTGCTGTTCCTTTTCGGTCTTGGCGTGACATGTTATTCACAGTTTATCGATACGGACAGGCTTACTCTGGCCGGGCAGACCGTTTACTGGATGGTGATGATGGCAGGGCCGCTCGGAATCGCCTATAACCTGAAAGCGATGCTGGGCCGGACTCCGCTTACGCGCCGTGTTGCCCTCGGAGTGCAGATATTTGTCATCGCATGCTGCGCGTTCTGGCTGGCAGACATATATTTCCTGATTGACGGCAAGCCGGACGCCTTCTCGCAGGCAGCGATATGGCTGTTCACTGTAGGAGCCGTAAACAGGCTTGTGGGCATATTGACCGGAAGGAAATAATTATCGTATCCAACATCAATCTTTTAAACATAAACACTATCAGTATCATTAAGAAAAATGACACCTTTCTACAACCAGTCGATTGAAGAAGTCGCACAGGGTCTGGAAACCGACCCGTCCTCGGGGCTGAAGCCCGAAGAAATCCAGAAAAGAATCGAAAAATACGGGAAAAACTCCCTCGTCCAGAAAAAGAACAGGTCGTTCCTGGCCATGTTCATATCCCAGTTCAAGAGTTTCATGATCATACTGCTCATCATCGCCGCTGTAATCTCCGGAGTGATGGGAATAAAGACCGGAGAAGGTCTGCTGGACACATATATTATAATGGGTATCCTGCTCCTGAATGCGTTCATCGGAGCATACCAGGAAATGAAGGCGCAGAAGTCGCTCGAATCCCTCAAGAAGATGGCCGCTCCTATGGCCAAAGTGGTCAGGGGCGGCGAACCTATGGTGGTAAACGTAGAGGATGTGGTGCCGGGTGACGTGGTGGAACTTGAAGTCGGGGATATCGTACCGGCAGACATAAGGATTACCGAGTCATACAGCATGAGTGTTCAGGAGTCATCCATGACCGGCGAGTCCGTACCGGTGGAAAAATCCCCGGAAACCCTTGAAAGCGAAGACATTCCGCTTGGAGACAGGATCAATATGGCGTTCTCCAGCGGAGTTGTGACTTTCGGGCACGGTAAAGGCATTGTCGTAGGGACGGGAATGAACACCGAAATAGGAAAGATAGCCGACATGCTTGACAAGGATTCCGATACGCAGACCCCTATGCAGGTGCGTCTCGAGAAGCTCGGGAAAGTGATAGGTACGGCAGCAGTGCTTATATGCGTGGTCATCTTCGTCATAGGAATTCTGTACGGCAGGCCGCTGATAAGTATGCTCATGGTCGCAGTATCTCTGGCGGTAGGAGCTATTCCTGAGGGACTTCCGGCAATTTCCACCATCATACTTTCCATGGGCGTACGCCGTATGGTAAAGCACAACGCGATTATCCGCAAACTGCCGTCCGTGGAAACCCTGGGCTGTACGACTGTCATCTGCTCTGACAAGACGGGCACCCTGACCAAGAACCAGATGACAGTAGTCGAAGAACATGCGGCAAGCGGCACGCTCGACAGGCTCGTAACGATATCCGTCCTGTGCTGCGACGCCAAGGAGGTGAAGAACAGCGAAGGAGGCATCACCCGCGTCGGCGACCCGACGGAAATCGCGCTCATCGACCTCGGGGCAAAGAACGGGGTTATCAAGAGCGAACTGGATGCCGCCTGCCCGCGTGAGGGGGAAGTCGCATTCGACTCGTCCCGCAAAAGGATGTCCACCATCAACAGGATGCAGGACGGGACTCTCCAGATAAACACCAAAGGAGGTCTGGACGAGGTGCTTTCAGTATGTACGAAAATAGAAACGGCCGAAGGAGTGCGCCCTATTACGGCTGATGATATAGCCTCGCTCCAGGCTCTTAACCAGAAGATGGCCGATTCCGCCCTCAGGGTGCTGGCTATGGCCTACAGGCCGACAGACAAGGTGTCATCGGAGATGGAGGAAGTCGAGAAGGACCTTATCTTCGTAGGTATCACCGGTATGATAGACCCTGAAAGGGAAGAGGTGATAGGAGCTATCCAGGAATGCCGCGATGCCGGTATCAGGACTGTAATGATTACCGGTGACCACAAGGCTACAGCCCTCGCCATCGCTTCAAAGATAGGCATCTACCGCGATGGGGACAAAGCCATTACAGGTACGGAACTGGACAAGCTGAGCGAAGAAGAGTTCGATGCCAATGTGGAGAAATACTCTGTCTACGCCCGTATCGCCCCTGAACAGAAGGTGAAAATCGTGACCGCATGGCAGAAAAAAGGACAGATCGTGGCAATGACCGGAGACGGTGTGAACGATGCCCCTGCACTCAAACAGGCAGATATCGGAGTCTCCATGGGCATAACCGGCACGGAAGTAGCAAAGGACGCATCTGACATGATACTTTCCGATGACAATTTCGTCACTATCGTATCTGCCGTTTCAGAAGGCCGGAGGATTTATGACAACATCCTGAAGACCATACTCTTCCTCCTGTCCACCAATCTCGGAGAAGTGCTTCTCCTGTTCGTGACATCAATTCTTAACATGGGCATTCCGCTCCTTCCTATCCACATCCTGTGGATAAACCTGGTAAGCGAGACCTTCCCTGCCCTGGCGCTGAGCCTGGACCCTGCAGCCAGGGACATCATGAAGAAGAGTCCTCGCGGGGCCGGCAAGCAGTTCATGGACAAGGGCATGATATGGAGAATCAGTTACCAGGGTGTCATGATGGGTGCGATTACTCTCGTTGCATTCCTCATAGGCAAAAAGATGGGTGCGGAACTGTTCGTCGGAGATGCTGCCGCAGCTGAAGCCCTCGGCCAGACCATGGCGTTCGCTTCGCTCATCGCGGCCAAGCTCGTACATGCAGGCAACCTGCACTCGAACACCGAGTCCCGCTTCAAGTTCAACCCTCTGCAGAACAAGCCTCTGATTTTCGCCCTGTTCATGTCGCTGGCGTTCTCCGCTGCAGTTCTTCTCATCCCTGCGTTCGCAAAAGCTTTCGGTTTCGCTCACCTGGGCTGCGGACAGTGGCTGACGATTCTCGGGCTTGCCCTCGTGCCGCTGGTAGTAGTGGAAATCTTCAAGGCATTCAAATGGAACGGGAAATGACAACCAGATGACCGGCAGTGACTGTCATTTCAAGTACAGCCGACGGCTCAGTCAAGAAATCTGTCAATTAGTATGTTCACTAAAAAAAAATACGGCAGTTCCTCAAAAGAGACTGCCGTATTTTTTTTAAGCGGTTTTGAGAATACTAAGCCCCTTCCTCCAGCCGCTGTATTATCCCGTCGCACGCTTTAAGAACC
Organism: uncultured Bacteroidales bacterium; assembly: GCA_944325505.1. GTDB lineage: Bacteria > Bacteroidota > Bacteroidia > Bacteroidales > UBA932 > Cryptobacteroides. The sequence continues at coordinate 75,314 of CALVAJ010000001.1, read as the reverse complement.
CGCCGTCCGTACAGGTATTCGGCAAACAATGCGACAAGGGCTATCACACACAGGATGCCGACAGCCGCAAGCCCCTTGACCGGAGTGCTCCATGCATGGTATATGACCACGCCCATTACTACGAACACAACCAGGACAAGCACCCACAGGGCCGTATTGATGGCTATATATCCTTTCCTGAACTTTCTTATGCCTACTGCAGTATCCAGGACATTTTCCTGCCCGTTCCCGACAGGGCCGAGACATCGGTACAATATCAGATAGGCAACCGTCTGGGCCAGGAATCCTGCGCCGAGAACTACTGCTATCCACATATCCAACCCCCGTATGATGCATACCGCAAATACGAAAGGTATCGCCACAAGACCGCCGGCTATCCCGATTTTCCTGTCGGTATCCAGTATTCCGATATTCTTGCGGAACACACTTTCCATCATTTTCCCGTTGATGATTTTCTGCTTTTCGAGGTCTTCCTTGAGACTGGCGTACTGGAGACGCATCTGCTCCAGTTCCTCTGAATCGAATATTTTTCCGTCCTGCATAGTCTGTGATTTTTAGATTGTCATTTTCTTCAGTTCTTCCTTGATCCGGTAGAGTTGGAAAGAAACGTTCTTGACAGATATGCCGATGATTTCCCCAATCTCGGCATAGGACATGCCTTCAAGCCAGAGCAGGACCAGCGCCCTGTCCACCAGACCGAGACGGTTTATCCTGTCATACAGTCTGCGGATCTGCAATGCCCTGTCGCTTGTGCCTTCGAAAGGGTCGATATCGATGCTCAGAGGAATATGCCCTGCCTCGCGTTTCTTCCTTTTCTGAAGATTGAGACAACAGTTCAGGCTGACCCTGTAAATCCATGTCCTGATGTCCGACTCTTCGCGGAAAGAGCCGTAACCTTTCCACAGTTTCACGAGGACTTCCTGAAACAGGTCGTCAAGTTCGTCCCTGCTGCCGGAAAACATATAGCACACGGCATAGACAGTGCTCTTGTACTTTTCCACCAGTCTGGTAAATTCCTGTTCGTTCTTTTCCATATTCTGTCCGGATCAATTTTACCCGTTAGACAACAAAGTTCCGGAAAAACTATAAAAATTTGTCAGAAATTCCATGATTGAATGTTTGCTAAATACCAGATACGGCAGCCTTTCACCGGACTGCCGTATTCTTTAAACAAAGGACCGCGGACTAAACAGTGATACTAAAAAATAGTAACAATGCCCACTCCGTTATTAGTCGTTTTAAGATAATAGATGAAATCTTTTTTATTTGCTTTCAGTTTATCCAACTGGACAAAAGCTCCTATATAACCGACCAATGCCGCAATTCCGCCAACGCTTAGCAATCCGACGCTCCAACCTAATGCAGAATCTCCTCGTGGGTCATCATAATCGTAATCACAATATAGAAGAAGCGGAATAAGAGATGAACAAGTCACTCCAACCCCTATCCAACCTATAGTGTTATAGGTTTTGCTCTTTTTTGCATAATATGAATTGATCCCCAAATATTTCTGATATGCAGCCCAGGCTTCCGGATTACGGCTTAGCGCATTTTCATCGAACCTTATATTATTCAATTTATAGATTTCATCCGTCATAGCGGCCGCAATGGCATAATCGAACGGAGTATAGTTGTTATTATACTGCGCTTTACAGCAAATGGAGAAAACCCCAAAAAGTACAGAAATCAGAATCAGTCGTTTCATATGAAAGTTTTATTTAAAATCAATAGTGTTCATCAGTCTCTGACTACAAAAATAATATTATTATTCAATTACTGACAGTATCTGCATTCTTTTCGTGCCGCCTTGTTGTCATTTCGACCGGGCAACAAGGTCTGGAGTGAAGGAATCCGCCTGAAAAATTCTGCAGACCCGATAGTCTGAACCTGTCTTCAAAGAACCTTTGCCAAAAGGCAAGTCGCAATCTCAAGCACAAATGTAGATCTTCGTCTCCTAGAATCCATGTTTTCTTTATTGCCGCATCTTCCATTTTTGTTACTTTTGTACCAAAACCATAAGGATCGGACATGGACAAGAACGCCAAATTCAGTACACTGTTGGACGAGCAAATAGCATCCATTCAAAAAGAAAACCGGTATATTGAATTCAAGTCGAATTATCAGAATCCCGATAAGCTGGGGCAGTATATATCCGCCCTGTCGAATGGAGCATGTTTGGACGGGAAGGATTTCGGATACCTGTATTTCGGTGTTCAGGATGAAACGCTGGAAATAGTCGGAACAACGTTTGACCCCTCAAAAGAAAAGGCTCAAGGGAACCAGTCGCTGGAACTGTACCTGAGAGTGATGGTATCTCCGAAAATCAACTTTACCATAGATGATTTCACCTATCTGAAGAACGGAGAGCCTCTGCACATCGTAGTATTCAGGATCCCGGCCGCTGTCAGTCAGCCTACCTGCTATAAGCAGAAATCTTGGATACGTGTGGATAGCCATACGACAGATCTTGCGCCATATACTGACTGGATCCGCACGATCTACAATTCAAAAACCGACTGGACAGCTCAGATTATAGAAGACGCTACCATCGAAGACCTTGACAAGGATGCCATCCAATCGGCCCGGGAAGGATACAGGCAGCGTTTCCCGGACTTCGCTGAAGCATTACAGGCTTGGAGCGATACGACATTCCTTGATAAGGCAGGACTGACTCAAGACGGAAAGATAACACGGGCAGCAATGCTACTGGTCGGCAAGCCTGAAAAGGCCTACAAGCTCGGACATATCGCTCAGATGAACTGGAAATGTTTTCAAGACGGAGAAATAATCGGCCAGCTGTTTACTATCCCGTTCCTGAAGACAACGACCGAACTGATGCTGAAAATAAGGAACTACCGGATCAAGATATACCCTCACAACTCATTGATCCCGGCAGAAATATGGAAATATGACACAAGAAGTATCCTTGAAGGGCTGCATAACTGTATCGCACATCAGGATTATACTAAGGACGAACGCATCATCGTTACTGAAGACAAGGACAAACTGACATTCGAGAACGCCGGATGTTTTTACGAAGGGGATTATGAACAATATATCCTAGGTGAAAAGACCCCAAAAAGTTACCGCAATCCTTTCTTGGTGAAAGCCATGCTGAATGTAAAGATGATAGACTCCCAAGGTTTCGGCATTCACAACCTTTATATGCGGCAGAAAGAGCGTTATCTTCCGATGCCCGATTATGACGGGACGGACGAATCGCATGTCATAATGCATCTGCCCGGTTCCGTCATTGATGTCAACTATAGCACGACATTAATGGAGAACTCTGATATTTCTCTGACCGAAGCAGTCCTGCTTGATATGATACAAAAAGGGAAACCGCTAAGCGACAACGCTATCAGCGCCTTACGCAAGAAAAAGCTGATAGAAGGCAGAAAGCCAAAGTTCTATATCGCAAAAGCACTGGCACAGCGCACAGACAGGAAAGTCGAGTATTCACAGCACAAGGGGCTGGACAGCAAATCATGTGAAAGTCTCCTTATCGATTCGCTGAAGGATCATGGTGAATTGACAAGACAGGAAATTGACAGGCTTTTGTGGCCAGTTCTTTCCGATCAACTTGATGACACACAGAAGAAAAACAAAATAGGAAATCTGCTTGCAAAACTTAAAAGAAACGGAGTTTTGTCCAATATAACAACAGGAAATAATTCCGTCTGGTCTATCAGGTAGTAAATTTACGAGCGTTTACGAGCGAATTTACGAGCGAATTTACGAGCGACAACATGTTATACGCTGATTTACAGACCTATAAAGAAAATAAAATTACGAGCGAATCCCCGACAGAAATGAGCATTTAAGAACAAGGAACGAGAGGATTGGATTCATGGACCTCAGCGGGCGAGCTCTCTTCGTGCAGGAATACAAAAACAGCCGTCAGTCTGCGACTGACAGCTGTTCCGACCGTTGCGGTGAGAGGGGGATTCGAACCCCCGGTACGGTAATCCCGTACGGCAGTTTAGCAAACTGCTGGTTTCAGCCACTCACCCATCTCACCAGTCATCCTTTATCATCGGCTCCCTCGAATCAGCAGAATCCGCCAACTCGGTCACTGCTGAAAATCGGGATGACAAAGGTAACTCAAATCTTCTGTTCCACCAAATATTTTGGATAAAACAGTATAAAAACAGTGGCATCCGTCATCTATTCGGGTCCGGAAAGGCTTTCCGGACCTGCCTTAGCAATGTCTGGAATTCAAAAACCTTTTCCGGGTATTCCGTTGCGAGGTTTTCCTGTTCCTGACGGTCAGACACATCATACAGCTGAGGTTCACTGCTGTTTCCCGTCTCGATTTCCGGTCCCCACGTAATCATCGGAGAACCGTCGTTCGGTTCGATGTATTTCCAGTCACCGGCCCTCAGCGACAAAGCATGCGAAGAAGAAAATCCGACTATCCACGGACGATCCGACATATCTGTCCCCAGCAGATTACCGAGCCTGTTCCAGCTGTCGGGAGCGGCGCCTTCGGGAATCCTCGCCCCCACAAGTCCGGCAAGGGAAGCCAGCCAGTCAATCTGCGACATAAGGACATCAGACTCCGCTGCCTTCCTTATCATTTCCGGCCACCTGACAATCACAGGGATAGCAGTACCTCCTTCAAATGCGCTGTATTTGTATCCTCTCCACGGACCGGAAGGCCTGTGTCCGCCCAGCAGTTCTTCAGCCCTGTCATCATATCCGTCATCGACTACAGGACCGTTGTCGCTGGACAGGATAATAAGAGTATTGTCCGTAAGTCCAAGACTGTCAAGGGCCGCCATAATCCTCCCGACGCTCCAGTCGAACTGGACGATGGCGTCTCCCCTCAGCCCCATCCTGTTTTTCCCGCGAAAGCGTTCATGCGGGAAACGGGGCACATGCACATCATTCGTTGCAAAATAAAGGAAGAACGGCTCATCCTTATGTCCGGAAATGAAATCAACGGCATGAACGGTAATCGAATCAGCTATGTTTTCATCCTTCCACAGAGCCTTTCCGCCTCCTTTCATATAGCCTATGCGGCTGATGCCGTTTACTATGGACATATCATGCCCGTGGCTCGGCTTAAGATTGTAGAGGAGTTCGGGATTGTCCTTTCCGGTAGGTTCTCCCGGGAAATTCTCCCTGTAGCTCACTTCTATGGGAGCGGAAGGGTCATAATTTGCCACCATCCCGTTTTCTATGAACACGCACGGAACCCTGTCGGCCGTAGCCGCCATTATATAATGATAGTCAAAACCCAGATCCCCGAGGGCTGCAGGAAGCGGAGCATTCCAGTCCTGCTCTCCGGTCCTGTCGCCGAGACCCAGATGCCATTTCCCCACCGCGGCTGTGGCATAGCCGGCACTCTTGAACATGTCGGCCATAGTGTACTGCTCCGGACGTATGATCATTCCCGCATCGCCGGGAGCGACATCCGTTCCAGGCCTGCGCCAGGCATATTCTCCGGTCAGGAGAGAATACCGGGAAGGAGTACTGGTCGAAGCGGTCGCATGTGCATTCGTAAAGCGGATGCCCTCACTTGCCAGTCTGTTTACATTCGGCGTATGCACATTTCTGGCTCCGTAACATTCCAGATCTCCGTATCCCAGGTCATCGGCATAGATGAGTATGACATTCGGAAGACTCCTTTCCGCCGTCCCGTCGTTCCTTTCCGGAGCTTCCGCTCCTTTAGCGAAAGAACATGCGACCGGAGAAAGCAGGGTAAGGGCAAGATATCTATTGTTCACAATCATATCCCCGACAGATTACTTCGCGATATTTTCCCTCATATCGGTATCCGCCTGTATATTCTTGATGCGGTAATAGTCCATTACGCCAAGATTCCCGCTGCGGAAAGCCTCTGCCATTGCCAGCGGGATCTGGGTCTCCGCCTCAATGACCCTTGCACGGGCTTCCTGGGCCTTGGCCTTCATTTCCTGCTCGAGAGCCACAGCCATTGCCCTGCGCTCTTCGGCGCGTGCCTGGGCGATATTCTTGTCCGCTTCTGCCTGATCCATCTGCAGGACCGCACCGATATTCTTTCCTATGTCTATGTCTGCGATATCGATAGACAGGATCTCGAATGCAGTTCCCGCATCGAGACCTTTGTTAAGCACCACTTTGGAAATGGAATCCGGATGTTCGAGCACGGCCTTGTGACTCTCCGAAGCACCGATGCTCGACACAATACCTTCACCCACACGCGCCAGGACAGTCTCCTCGCCGGCACCGCCGACAAGCTGCTTGATATTGGCACGGACAGTTACACGGGCTTTGGTTATAAGCTGGATACCGTCCTTTGCAACGGCAGTCACCGGAGGGGTATTTATGACTTTCGGGTTGACAGACATCTGCACGGCCTCGAACACGTCCCTTCCCGCCAGGTCGATGGCTGCGGCCATCTTGAAATCAAGGGCGATATTTGCCTTGTCCGCGGAAATCAGGGCATTCACCACATTCGGGACATGGCCCTTGGCCAGGTAATGCGCCTCAAGTTCATTGGCATCGAGTTTCAGTCCGGCCTTGGTGCCTGTTACCATTGCCATTACAATGGTTCCCGGCGGAACCTTTCTCCAGCGCATGAGAACCAGCTGTACAAGGGAAATCTTCACCCCGGAAATCAATGCCTGAAACCACAGGGCGACAGGGAAGAACCACAGGAAAATCATCAGGCCGACAATCGCAACGGCGACCCAGATTACAATCATTGTCATAATATATACTGTTTAAGGATTTATATCCGTCAGAAATCCGAAGAAACGGGCTTTACGTATATCTTGTTATCTTCGAACATAACGACTTCCACGTCTGTCCCGGCATCGATCATCCCTTCGAGGGATTTTACTTCATATCCTCTACCGTCAAATCTGGCCATGCCTATGGGTGCGAGCCTGGTTACAGCCTTTCCGGTATCGCCTACCGACAGGGTCTCTTCCTCCAGGTTCTGGACCTTGGAATCTATCCTGGTATCCAGCGCAAGCTTTTTCCATGCCTTGGTCTTTATGGTATAAGCAATCAGTCCTATCAGGACAGCAAGGATTGCCCCCGTAAATACCGCGCCCGGAAACAGGCCGAACTCATAGAAAACATAATAGCACGCCCCTCCGAGGGAAATGACACCGAGCACTCCTGCCACCCCTACTCCGGGGATGAGAAAAATTTCAGACAGGACAAGCACCAGTCCCACAATCGTCAAAATAATGGTAAACGCCATAACGGATGAGTAAATTTACTGGTTAATTATCTATTTTAGCAACTTTCACGTTATCCAGGCCTGATATCCTTATCATGGCCCCGAGTTTCTCAGCTTCATCTTCGGAGTCCAGCGGACCTATTATGAATACATTCCTGCCTTCTTCAGCCACTTTGGCTATGTCGCAGTCCGTCACCTGGCGGACAGCCTTTACTGCAAGCTCGGGCAGAGCCTCCTCCGATGATATGACCCTTATCTGATAATGCGCTTCTTCCTTCTGCGCCTCCAGCGCCCTGGCCTTCTGGACCTGCAGCGGCTCGCCGTCATGGAATGCCACGATGAACGCACTTCTGAATCCGAGGCTCTTCACCTTGTTCAGGTTGGACAGTACGTCATTGTATGTGCGGAAAAGGCCTGCCCTGTAGATATATTTTCCCGATGCGGTCGTTTCCGAGAAAACGGGGCTGAGTCCTTTCAGCTGGGCGACAGTGGCCGGTCTGGACAACAGGAAAAGCTGTATCTGATAGACTATGCCCTCCGGAATGGTGTTGTCCTGGGCGAAACGCGCTTCCGGAAGGACCATGAACGAGTAATCGAACTTGACCTCCGGCTTTTCTACCCTGATTTCGAGAGGCTTTCCCGGAGAGAGCCTTGAGAAGACATAGTTTGCTGCAGCCCCGACAAATTCCCTGTCGGCCTGGGCCATAACCTTGTCCGGATCAATGACTACCCCGTTGAAAAGAAATTCCATCTCAATCTGCTGAAGGCTTGCGGAAGCCTTGGCAAGAGAGTCCTGCAGAGCCGGGATTCTCGTTTCCGCCGCGACGATTTCGCCCGTAAGGCGGTCCCTCTCCTGCGGATCCGTACTGTAGGAAAGCCGGTGCCGCTTTTCTTCAAGGTCCTTCCCGTATATGGAGACCGAATCCCTGAGATTCCTTACTTCATTCATCCTGGACATGTAACGGCTCATGTCTACATTTTCATGCGTTTCTTCCCGAATGGCAGCCCCGGCGTCCATCTTTGACGGATCATTGACCGGGACCAGAGAGGCTATTTCCTGTATCCGCTGCGGGTCTTCAACTTGTCTGCGGACCGGCATGCTTTCATATTCAAGCACATACACAGTCACGCTGTCCCTGCCGCATTCCCTGTTCGAGGCGAAGATCGTATATTTTCCGTCCGGAGTATTGTAATACAGAAAGTCGTCATACGGGGAAGAATACGGGAAGCCGAGATTTTCCGGAACTCCCCATGTACCCAGGGAAGCATCCCATTCGGACTTGTACAGATCATAGCCGCCGACCCCGTAAAGGCCGGAAGATGAAAAATACAGAGTCCTGCCGTCAGATGAGAGGACCGGGAAGATTTCATCGCCGGAAGAAGTCAGGCTCTCATCCAGAAGGGCCGGTACGGACCAGAGGGAATCCTTGAGGAAAGTATGGTACAGATTGCGGGCTCCGCTCCGGTCACTGGCGGAAAAATATATGTCGGTACTGCCTTCCGGAAAATAAGTGGCATTGACAAACCTGTGCCCCGGTATGCTGTCGAGACTGTTGGGCACCGGCCTCCAGCTGCTGTCCTGCATCGGATAGAACAGATAGAAATCCCTGACGGTAAAGGTATGCCTGGCCACCGAGACAGGTTCACTGACATACTGTTTCATTGCCATCCCGTTCTCTGCCATCACCCGGCAGAGCCCTATCCTGTCCAGAAGAATGGAATCGGCAGGCGGAAGGGAAGATGTATCGGTCCGGTTTTCCAGAATACGGCTTTCTGCGGACCTGTACAGCTGCAGAGCCTCCTGGAACCTGTATTCCCTCCTCAATGAATCTGCCGCCTCCACAAGCCTGACAGCCCTGCCTGCCCCCTCAGGCGGAGAGTACGGTCCCCTGTATCCCGCAGAAGACAACAGCATCCATACGGAAAGGATGCCAAAGACATATATATGTTTTTTCATTATTCCATGCTCACATTTATGACAAAAATACGAAATACTTTACATATATTGTGTGTTAATAAGAAAAAAAACAGTAAATTTGTGCCCTATTTTCGGGCAGGTCCGAAGGGTTTTCCATGCCCTGTAACAAATGAATAACTATTAATAAACTATAAAACAACTATGCAAAGTAAAGGTGCAATCAGATTTGTGGCCATAGTTCTGGCTCTGGTCTGCCTCTGGCAGCTTGCATTCACCGTGGTTACCAAGGTGCAGGAAAACAAAGCTGCCGAATATGCGGAGGCCGCCGTTCTGAACTATGAAAAATCGGCCGCATTCAGCAAAGTAGCCGAAGCGGACAAGGCTTTCTGTCTCGATTCCATCCGGAAAGAGAGCAACAGATGGTATCTTGACTCCATCTCTTCAGAGAAAATCTATTTCGGTTACACTTACAAGGATGTCAAATCAAAGGAGATCAATCTCGGACTTGACCTGAAAGGAGGTATGAACGTAATGCTCCAGGTTCAGCTCAAAGACCTGGTCAAAGCATTGGCTGACAATAACCAGTCCCCTGAATTCGCCAAGGCTCTGACTCTTGCGGAAGAGCGTTCGGTGACAGCAGGAAGCGACTTCATCACTCTTTTCGCAGAGGCATGGAAAGAAGTCGGAGGCGGACAGAGGCTCGCCCAGGTTTTCGGAACATATGAAATGAGGGACAAGATCAAGCCCGAATTCTCTGACGATCAGGTAATCGAAGTGATCCGCGGCGAAGCCGAAAGCGCCATTTCCAACTCGTTCAACGTCCTGAGAAACCGTATAGACCGTTTCGGCGTGACACAGCCGAGCATCCAGAAACTCGGCAACAGCGGAAGAATCCTCGTAGAGCTGCCTGGTGTAAAAGAGCCGGAGCGTGTGAGGAAACTCCTGCAGGGAACCGCTTCCCTCGAGTTCTGGGCAACTTATGACAACTCCGAAATCTTCCCGTTCCTTCAGGAAGCCAACAGCACTCTTGCCCAGCTCCTCACTGACGAGAACGCATCGGCAGCGGAAGCTTCAGCAGATGAGGCATCAGTAGAGGAAGAGACCGTTTCGAGTGTGGATTCTCTCATTTCTGAAGAAATCCAGAACCAGGCGGCAGACGCAGCGGAGTTTGAGCAGTACAAAAAGTCAAATCCTCTGTTCGCTGCACTCCAGCCGGCGATGTACAACGGAAGGATTGCCAACGGCGCCTGCATCGGATATGCAAACTATGCCGATACGGCCAAGATCAACAAATGGCTGGCCATGCCTCAGATAGAGGCTCTTTTCCCGGCCGAGTTCAAGGCCCACTGGACAGTCAAGCCGTCAAGCTTCATCCCTGGAGGAAACACTTACGAGCTCGTTGCCATCAAAGCCACTTCACGTGACGGCAAGGCTCCGCTCGATGGAGGCGTAGTTACCGACGCACGTGTCCAGTACAGCGGACAGGGCGGTAACCCTGCCGTTTCCATGACGATGAACGCAGAAGGCGCCAACATATGGGCCCGTATGACAAAGGACAACATCGGAAGGCAGATTGCCATCGTCCTCGACGGAATGGTATATTCATACCCTACGGTAAATACTGAAATCACAGGAGGAAGTTCCGAGATCACAGGTAATTTCGACCTTGAAGAAGCGGAAGACCTTGCAAACGTACTGAAGTCCGGTAAGCTTCCTGCTCCTGCAACCATTATCCAGGAACAGGTCGTAGGTCCGTCCCTCGGATCCGAGTCGATCAATGCCGGTCTCATTTCATTCGCAATCGCATTCGTGCTTGTGCTCCTGTACATGGCTCTGTTCTATCATGGAGCCGGTCTGGTGGCCGATGTCGCATTGCTCTGCAACGTACTCCTGCTTCTCGGTACGCTCGTATCGTTCGGAGCGGTACTGACACTGCCGGGTATTGCAGGTCTCGTCCTGACCCTCGGTATGGCGGTCGATGCGAACGTCATCATATATGAACGTATAAAGGAAGAGCTCCGTGCAGGCAAAGGCCTGAGCAAGGCGGTCGCTGACGGTTACTCGAACGCATACTCTGCCATCATCGACGGACAGATCACCACTATCCTTACAGGTATCGTCCTCTTCATCTTCGGTTCCGGTCCTGTACAGGGATTTGCGACTACCCTTATCATAGGTATCATCACATCCGTCCTCACTTCAATCTTCATCTCAAGACTGATTTTCGAAGACAGGCTTGCAAAAGGAAAGAACATCACTTTCGACAACAAGTACACAAGGAACCTTCTCCAGCATACTCATGTCAACTTCCTTGCAAAGAAGAAGTACACCTATGCAATTTCCGGACTTGTTATCGTAATCTGCATAGTATCGATGTTCACCAAAGGATTTACCTATGGCGTTGACTTTACCGGAGGACGTACTTTCGTGGTAAGGTTCGACCAGCCTGTTTCGACTGAAGAGGTAAGGGAAGCCACCATCGATGCATTCAGCAAGGCAGATGCCGCCGATGACAGCCAGAAATATGGCTCCGCTGTCGAAGTGAAGCAGTTCGGAGGTGAAAGCCAGATGAAGATCACCACTCAGTATAAAGTGGCCGAGGAGTCTACGGAAGTGGATGCAGAAGTAGAGCAGATCCTCTATGACGCATTGAAAGGATTCTTCGCAGAAGATCTTACCCTCAGCGAGTTCACATCGACTCTCGAGAACCCTAACGGTATCATCAGTTCGGACAAGGTGGGTCCTACCATCGCGAACGACATGAAGCGCAGCGCAATCATCGCAGTGATCATAGCCCTGTTCGTAATCTTCGCCTACATTGCTGTCCGGTTCAAGAAATGGACGTGGGGATTCGGCGGTGTCATGGGTCTTGCCCATACGGCCATCATCGTGATCGGATTCTTCTCTCTGTTCTCAGGGATACTTCCGTTCAGCCTCGATGTCGACCAGACATTCATCGCAGCGGTACTGACAATCATCGGTTACGCCATCAACGATACCGTGGTCATCTTCGACCGTATCCGTGAGTACAAGACCCTGCATCCGAAGATGCCACTCTACGAAAACGCAAACCAGGCTCTCAACAGTACGCTTTCACGTACAATGAACACCTCCCTCACCACCCTCATCGTAATGGTAGCCATCGCGATTTTCGGAGGTGAAGTGATCAGAGGACTTGCAGTAGCTCTCGTACTGGGTATCGCAGTCGGAACCTACGCCTCACTGTTCATCGCAACTCCTATCATGTACGATGTGACGATGTGGGCTGAAAAAAGGAAAGCAGCAAAAGCCGGTCTGAAAAAATAGCCGGAAGAACTACTTATATTGAAAGAGGCCGGTCCCTGTAAAGGGCCGGTCTTTTTCGTTTCATATCCGTTTTATACCGGTTTTCTGAAAGGATTTCTTCTGTCCGGGCGGATTAATATTGAATAATAGGTTTAAATGATGTAAGTTTACGGAATATTTGAAAACCTTTAAATTAACTTATAAATCATGACACGTAATCTGATAAAGGCCGCTACGGCAGCGGTGCTTGCCTTAAGTTGTGCCGCCTGTACGGGAAACAAGGGGACAGGCATGGAGCTGCTCCGCGAAGAAGCTTTTGCCGAAACAGTTGACGGAAAGGAGACCCGGCTCTATACTATGCAGAATGCCAATGGCATGACAGTCCAGCTGACCAACTATGGAGCCAGAATCGTTGCCTTATGGGTTCCGTCGGCAGACGGATTCAAGGATATAGTCTGGGGATATGACAGCATCGATGCATATCTGAATGCCGGGGACAAATATTCCGGACCTGTCGTAGGACGTTACGGAAACAGGATAAAGGACGGGAAATTCACTCTCGACGGCAAAGAATACCGGCTTACGGTAAATGAAAACGGAAACCAGCTGCATGGCGGGGCCGGAGGATTTTCCACAAAGGTATGGGATGCGGAGCAGTTTACGGACACAGAGGGAAACCCTGCCGTAAAAATGACATATCTTTCCGCTGACGGAGAGGAAGGCTATCCGGGAAATCTCACAATATCCGTTACCTATACACTTACCCCTGAAAATGAAGTCGCAATCGACTACAGTGCCACGACAGACGCACCTACGGTTCTCAACCCTACAAGCCACGTTTACTACAACCTTCATGGCACCTCGGCCAAATCCACCGATTCCCATCTGATGACCATCTATGCGGACGGCTATACTCCGACTGATGCGGAACTGATCCCTACAGGTGAGATAGCGCCGGTGGAGGGCACCCCGATGGACTTCAGGACAGCCACGGCCATCGGAGCCAGGATGGACACTCCGGACTTCGAGCCGCTCAGACTCGGAAAAGGCTATGACCACAACTGGGTGCTGAACAAGACAACGGACGGGACCCATACAGGAGCGCATATCGCAGCTGAAGTCTATGAACCGGAAACAGGCATAATAATGAAAATATACACCGACCAGCCTGGACTGCAGTTCTATGCAGGTCAGGGAATGGACGGCAAAGAGACGGGAAAACGCGGAGATATCCATAATGTACGCTCAGGCATAGCCCTCGAGACACAGAACTTCCCTGACGCCCCGAATCATGAGAATTTCCCTTCTTCCGTACTCCGTCCGGGAGAATCATACACCCAGCACACTGTCTATGCTTTTAGCCTCAAATAACGGACAGCCGGTCCTGAAACAAGGCAGGATATAATTTACGGCAAATTCAGATGCAGCGCCGGATTTGAAATCCGGCGCTCTTTTATTATCTTTGCCGGTCCGCAACCTATAAAAATCAGCTGAAAATATGTCATTCGTTCACCTTCACGTACATACGCAGTATTCCATCCTGGACGGCCAGGCTTCGATCGAAGACCTTTTCAACAGGGCAGAAGAACTCGGCATGCCGGGACTGGCCATCACGGACCACGGCAACATGTACGGGGTGAAAGAATTCTTCAAATTCGCCAAAAAGCATCCGGACATCAAGCCTATCGTAGGCTGCGAGGTCTATGTAACACAGCATTACGATCACAGGCTCAAGGACAAGGACCACAAGAGCTACTACCACCTTATCCTGCTGGCCAAGAACTACAACGGATATAAGAACCTCATGAAGATAGTCTCTACCGGCCATATCGAAGGAATGTACTACAAACCGAGAGTGAGCCATGAGACAATTCAGAAATACGCCAAGGACCTGATCTGCTGCTCCGCCTGTGTCGCAGGGGAAATTCCAAGAAACATCATCGCCGGAGATATGGCAGCGGCCGAAAAGGCGATTCAGTGGCATAAAAGCGTGTTCGGAGATGACTATTATCTCGAAGTCCAGCTGCACAGGACAGAAGTGCCCGGACAGTCGCAGGAGGTATATGAAAAACAGCTGATTGCACTTGAAGGCATCATCGAACTTTCAAAAAAGACAGGCGTAAAAATAGTCGCTACCAATGACTCCCATTTCGTCAGGAAAGAGGACGGCCCTGCTCATGACAGGCTTATCTGCCTGACTACCAATGCATACCTTACAGACGCCGACCGTATGCGCTACACCCAGCAGGAGTATCTGAAAAGCGAGGAGGAAATGGCGGCCCTGTTTCCGGAGCATCCCGAATTCCTTACAAACACCCTCGAGATTCTGGAAAAGGTAGAAAGGTATGAAATAGACAGGGGACACGTGCTTCCTCTGTTCAGAATAGACGAAGACTTCCTGAAAGACATCGACACCTATCTTGAAAAATACAAGGAGATAATAGATGTCGGCCGCTGCGACAAGGCGGGGAATGACCGCGGGGAGGCTTTTACCCATTCCGTCGCTTTTCTTTGCCATCTGTGCTATGAAGGCGCACGCAGGCGCTACGGGGACACCCTGACGGAAGAACAGAGCGAACGTCTGGATTTCGAGCTCAAGACCATCTGCAGGATGGGATTCCCGGATTACTTCCTTATCGTACAGGACTTCATTGCCGCGGCACGCAGGAACGGCATTTCCGTAGGACCGGGCCGTGGCTCGGCGGCAGGCTCGGCAGTAGCCTATTGCCTTGGAATCACCAACATAGATCCTATCAAATACCAGCTTCTGTTCGAGCGTTTCCTCAATCCGGACCGTATTTCCATGCCTGATATAGATATCGACTTCGATGACGACGGAAGGTACCGGGTGTTCAGGTATGTCGAGGATACGTACGGCAAGGACCATGTGTCACACGTGATTACGTTCGGCACAATGGCGGCGAAAAGTGCCATAAAGGACGTTGCGCGAGTAAGCAACATGCCTATAGACGAGTCCAACCGGCTCACGAAGATGATCCCGGACAAACCTTTCGAGGCCGAGGTCATGGAAGACGGGAAAAAAGTCAAGAAGGAATTCAAGCCGAAACTCGCCAACTGCGTAAAATACCTGCCTGACCTCAAGAACGAGTATGAGAACGGCACCGAGCAGGTAAAGGACGTGCTCAAATATGCCGTAAAACTGGAGGGATGCATCCGCCAGACAGGAGTCCATGCCTGCGCCATGATCATAGGACGCGGAGACCTTACGGACTACATACCTATCAGCGTGGCTGCCGACAAAGCCACCGGAGAAGATGTCTGGGTATCCCAGTATGAAGGCTGCTTCATCGAAGATGTCGGAATGCTCAAGATGGACTTCCTCGGACTGAGGACCCTGTCCATCATCAAGGAATGCCTTGCCAACATAAAGAAACGCCACGACATCGACATCGATATAGAATCCATTCCTATAGATGACGAGGAAACATACCGTCTGTACGGCCGCGGAGACACCACCAGCGTATTCCAGTTCGAGTCCGAAGGTATGAAGCAGTGGCTGCAGAAACTCCAGCCGACCCGTTTCGAAGACCTTATCGCCATGAACGCCCTCTACAGGCCGGGGCCTCTGGACTATATTCCGTCTTTCGTAGCCAGGAAACAGGGAACGGAAAAGATAGAATACGACCTTCCTGAAATGGAAGAGTTCCTCCAGGACACATACGGGGTGACAGTCTATCAGGAGCAGGTCATGCTCCTGTCACAGAAACTTGCCGGATTTACCAAAGGCGAGGCCGACAAACTCCGTAAGGCCATGGGTAAAAAGCAGCTGGACGTGCTGGAATCTCTTCATGACAAGTTCATAAGCGGAGGAAAGGACCACGGGCATCCGGTGGAAATCCTCGAGAAAATCTGGGGTGACTGGAGAAAGTTCGCCCAGTATGCCTTCAACAAGTCCCATGCTACCTGCTACGCCTGGGTAAGCTACCAGACAGGCTACCTCAAAGCGCACTATCCCGCAGAATTCCAGGCAGCCAACCTGAGCCGCAACCTCTCCAACATGGACGAGATCAGGAAAATCATGGACGACTGCAAAAAGTCCAGGATCAAGGTCCTGAATCCGGACGTAAACGAGAGCGGTTCCGGATTTACTGTAAACAAGGAAGGCAACGTGCGATTCGGGCTCGGAGGCATCAAAGGATTCGGTGACAACATCGTCAAGGCTATTATCGCCGAACGCGAAACTAACGGCACCTTTACTGACATATACGACTTTACCGAAAGGATGGCCGGCACGGTCAACCGTAAGGCTTTCGAATCCCTGATCTATTCCGGCGCTTTCGACAGTTTCGGCTACAGGCGCTCGCAATATATGCTGCCTTGCGCATCCGGAGACGCATTTCTGGACGCGCTTGTAAGATACGCCGACCAGTACAGGAGGGACACCGTAGACTCCGCCAACTCCCTGTTCGGAGAAATGGAAGAAGCAAAACCGGTAAGGCCTGAAATGCCTCCAATGCACGGAGAAGAAAACGAACTGGAAATGCTCAAACGGGAGAAAGAACTTGTCGGAATGTACCTTTCATCCCATCCACTGGACAAGTATTCGTTTGAAATAGAAAGCTTTACCACTAACAGTGTAGCCGCAATTCCGGATTTGATAAATTCGTGCGAATCCGAGAAAAAAACGATGAAAGTCTCTGTAGCAGGATATATATCCTCTGCCCAGCAGGGCACGACCAAAACCGGCAAGCCGTTTTCCAGGACAGTAATAGAAGACAAGGAGGGCAGTTATGAAATCGCCCTGTTCGGCAAGGACCACGAGAACTTCATGAAATACATGCAGGAGAATGCAGCCATATTCATCGAAGGTGAAATCGGGGAAAAGTATTTCCGCAAGCCTGAGGACCGCAAGACGATGGGGGACCCTCCTTACGGCTTCAAAATAAAGAAAATCACGCTTTTAGGCAATGTGACGGAAAGCTATATCAAAGGATTCTCTATCAACATTACCACGCCGATGCTAAACAGCGATTTCAGGGAAAGGCTTGGAAAAGTGATAAAGAACAACAAAGGCAACGTCCCCCTGACAATGTTCCTTTACGATCCGAAGACAAGGTACAAAATCGAATTCCTTTCAAGGAAATTCCAGGTTGCCGTTACGGCTCCGTTTATCAGCGAACTGAAAGACA
Source organism: uncultured Bacteroidales bacterium (assembly GCA_944325505.1). GTDB lineage: Bacteria > Bacteroidota > Bacteroidia > Bacteroidales > UBA932 > Cryptobacteroides. Next base: position 57,784 of record CALVAJ010000001.1, on the reverse strand, counting down.
TGAATATAGGATATAGCGTAATGCGGAAGCAATAATCGGCACCTGCCCCTGTCAATACAGGTGCAGGCTGGCTCCCCGTGCGGAAGGAAGATAGTTGACGCCGTACCAGCACATCTGGATCAACAGGAACGAGAACAATATGAGGGCAAAGGCCGTATGGTAATCTATCCGGCGTGTCCCTCTAAGATGAATATACAGAAGATAGCCGGCCCAGGTAGCTGCCGCCCAGGTCTCTTTCGGATCCCAGGTCCACCAGTCTCCCCATGCCTGCTTTGCCCACAGGGCTCCCATCATCATTCCGGCGGACAGGAATGCCGAGCCTGTTCCGATAAGGGCGTCGCACAACCGCATACTGCGCTCTGACGGTTCTTCATGCGAAGGCCGCAGCCACAGATAAAGCGCGGCAAGAGCTGCCGCTCCAAGCACTGAATACGCTACCATATATGCAGCCACATGAGGGACAAACCAGGCGCTTCGGAGTGCCGGCACAAGCGTCTTGCCGTAAATCTCAATGAAATATACGCCCGTGCATGCAGCTGCGAGAAGGATGGCAGTCAGAAGGATCCACTTGGGACTCAGCCTTGCACAGACCATCAGTACCGCCGAAGCCAGCACTGTCCACAAGGCCGCACAGACCACCGGCCACCATGGGTCCTTCACGCATTCAAGCACGCTGGCCGTCCCCCAGTGTCCCGAACTGTCATACCCCGACTGGTATATCCTCCAGGCTCCGTATCCGGCAGGACGGTTCACCTCAATATCATAATCCTTCTGATACCCTCCCTTTCCGGTCAGCGTTATCTCGGAAAGATACCTGTCGGCTTCAGGAGGGGCAGAAAAACTGTGCAGGGTAATGGAAAACGGAAGGGCAATGCGGTTTCCTGAAGCATCTGACGCCATAACGACCGTCACTCCCTGAGGAACAACCGTTTTATATCGCAGCTTGTCACCGCTTCCGAAAATGCCGGCCCACAAGAGAACAAATACGCCGGCATGCATGGCGGTCCTGGCCGCATGGCGAAGCCTCTCCGATACGGGCAAAGTATTCCTCAACAGAAGTTTCATCCCTGCAATTTCAGCTGTCGTCCTGACACCAAGAACAGTAGTAAAATACAGGAGTATCAGGACAAAAGGCCATGAGGATGTTATAGGGCTGAACCCTGAAATAATGACAACCAGCAATACGGAAGCAAGCGACGATATACAGGCCTTGTCATCCCACAGTGTCCTGAGCCACTCGTATCTGCCGCTGAAGACATAAGCCAGCACCAACAGATAAAGATAATTCACGGCAAGGACCGCAGTCCACGGATAACGCAAAAAAGCTGCAGGCACATCGCCTGCAGCAATCTGCACCGCCGTGCCTGCCGCAAGCAGCAGGGCACAGCGCAAAAAAGCCATTTTATAATTCCACCTGAAAGCCACTCCGACTATGCTTTCTCCCACTGCTCACGGAGCAGAGCCACCGCGGCAGGGACAGTCACTGTACGGTCACCGTCGGTGCCGCACTCGAAACTTATGTATTTGTCATAGCCGAGTTCCTTCAAGGCTCTCATACCGTCTATATAGTTATCCGCCTCGCCGTCCTCTCCCGGCATTATACGGCGGGCCCGGCTGGCCACATGTACATGCTGCAGATATTCGGCCCCTGCTGCCATGAAAGCGGCATAGTCCGAAGTCTCTTCCTGCATATGCCAGAAATCGCCCATGCATTTCACTCCGGCACTCTTTGAATCCCTGCAGATGGCTGCCGCATCCGCTACCTGACGGAGATAGAATGCTTCTCCTCTGTTCAGGGGTTCGAGAATGACCGTCGTTCCGCATTTGAGGGCATATTCTCCAAGATCATGAAGCTGCTGCGTAAGGTATTCGCGCGTTTCAAGAGTATGCGGCATACAAGGCTTCTGGCCGTTGAATGCCGGTACCATTATCACACCTGTCGACCCTATCTCTCCTGCCGCAGCTATGATTTCACGCATTGTAGTATCGAATTCGGCCCTTACTTTCGGATCCTCGGCGAGGATAAAGCCCCTGAATCCGGCGCATATGGCAGACACCTTTATGTTGCGGCCGCTGAGAGCCTTACGGATCTCATCCACGCGGCCTGGAAGATTACCCCCTCCAGGTTCAAATCCGACTACTCCGAGACTCTCCATATAATCCAGCTTTTCAGCCAGCGTATTCCCCGGAGCAATCCCCTCCTGGAACGACAGTTTCAGCTCCGCCGCCTTTTCTGTCTCTTTCTTGGGAGCGCAGGCTGAGGCAATTCCAAGCGGCAGTCCTCCCAATGTGACCGCCGCCGCTCCTGCCAGAGTCCTGCCCAAAAAACTTCTTCTGTCCATAGTCTCTGTTTATTTACCTGTTCCAGGAACCGGAACCGTATATTTGGACATATCCATTTTTCCCATCACCAGTTTCTCAGGCATATAGTTCATTGCCGATGCGCTGATTTCATCCCAGCTGACGGTTTTGCCGGTATAGGCGGCTTCACGCCCCATTACGCCTGCCATTGTAGATATGGCGCAGGCCTCGGCTTCATCATGGGCTTCTCCCTTACGGATATGGTTCACCCAGTCTACATGCTCGAGCACATATGGATTCTGCTGTTTGAAGGCAGCATTCGAAGCTTCTTCGTCATACTTCCATACGACATTCCCTTCGAGGTCCTTGATCTCGTGATTGTAGCTGTTCCAGGAACCTTTCGTCCCCTGGATGTATTCGCCTATATTGGTGCTGCATCCGTCTATCTGACGGCACATGCTGTGCATATGGATTCCGTTTTCAAACTCGAAATCGACGCTGAAATTGTCATACTGGTCACCGGTAATACGGCGCTGGCGGGAGCCGAAAGCAGTGGCCTTTACAGGCTTGAGCCCTGACATCCACAGAAATACGTCGATATTATGGACATGCTGCTCGATAATATGGTCTCCCGAAAGCCATTTCCAGTTCACCCAGTCACGGATCATCCATTCCATATCGCTCCAGCCTGCCTGACGCTCGCGGTACCAGAGCATACCCTGGTTCCAGTAGACGTTACCGCCTGTAATCTCCCCTATATATCCTTCCTGTATTTTCCGGAAAGCCTCCACATAAGGCCTCTCATGATGACGCTGGGTTCCTGCTACCACACACAGACCCTTGGCCTTCGCCTGGCGGGCGGTCGCAATGACCGAACGGCATCCCTTAGGGTCTACGGCTACAGGCTTCTCCATGAATGTATGAACGCCCTTTTCAGTAGCGTATTTGAAATGTTCCGGCCTGAATACCGGAGGTGTTGTCAGAATCACCATGTCGATTCCGGAATCGATCACCTTCTTGTACGCATCGAATCCGACGAAGCAGTTCCCGGCAGGAACGTCCTGCCCGTGGTTGTTCTTAAGGTCTTTTCTCAGTCCTTCCAGTCTGTCACTGAAGGTATCCCCGAGGGCAGTCACCTTGATGCCGTCGGCCGCCGCAAGCAGGTCGAGCACCGCGCCCGAGCCGCGTCCGCCGCAACCTACTACTCCTACTTTCAGCTCTTTCCCCGCGATTGCCTTGTCCGGAAGTTCAGGCACATAATATTCTTCCGGCTGCCTCAGCGGCACATAGGAATTTTTCCTGCCTCCGCATGAGGACAGAAGTGAGGTGCCCAGGATGCCTGAGACACCGAGAGCCGCAGAATACTTCAGGAAGTCTTTCCTGCTGATATTTTTTTCGCTCATGACAATTGATTATTTTGATTAGTTCTATATTTAAAAACGATATTTTCCTACTGTAAAGATCCTTCCACACCTTCCGGCACTTCGCAGACCACCCTGAATCCTATACCCTTGATATCGGAATACCACCATATGCTCTTCGGATTCTGCGGGTCGGTCTTCAGCCAGGCTTCATGTTCCGTATGCGACCTGGCGGCGCATCTCAGGTCCGCCGCATCATCGGTGTAAAGGCCTCCCCTGACAACGTGTTCGGTTCCGGACTCCGGTCCTTTCGGATCCACCGCCCCGTCCTGCAGCCGTGAATATGCATCCTCGGCATACCAGTCGGAGCAGTACTCCATGACATTACCGAGCATATTCTTGAGTCCGAACGGATTGGCCTTCACTTTCGAAGGCTCTTTGGTCCGGCTGCCGCTGTTGTTGGCATATACGGCATAGCTGTTTATCACTGTCGTATCGGCCCCGAAAATCCCTCTCCAGAATCCGCGGTTGGAATACTTTTTCGGACTTCCCTCGAAGAAATAAGGGGTAGATGTCCCGCCCCTGGCGGCATATTCCCATTCCGCCTCGGTCGGAAGGCGGTACTTCTTGCCCGTCTTTTTGGAGAGCCACTTGCAGAAAGTCTCGGCAGAATAGTGGGTCAGAGTGATTACCGGCCGGTCAGCCATACCCCATCCCTGGTCCGGATATCCGAAAGGAGGGGTCGGGCCGCTAATGGCGTCCACGTCATCACGGGAATTGTTCATATACACGACCTCCGGAGGTATCCTGCCCTCGGACATGGTCTCCCCGTAGAAAGCCCAGAACTGGTCCCATGTAACCTCGGTCTCTCCCATAAAGAAAGAGGATACGGTAACGCTGCGCTGCGGAGACTCGTCGCTGCGGCGGAAAGGCTCCTTCTCCGGACTTCCCATAACAAACGTCCCTCCCGGAACCGCTATCATGTTTATCGAAGCGGAGGTTCCCGGTATTTTCTCCGTGAAATTCCCGAACGAAGTCACCGGCGTCGCTTCGGCAAAGACCTCTTTGCTGCCCGAATCAGGAACACCGGTCATTTTCTTGTGCTGATAGTTGGGGTTGTAATGCCCTGCATCCAGATGGCAGCTTATGCACTGCAGATTCAGTTTTTCAGCATTCTCCTCATAGTAGAGATGCGCGGTCACACCGTCATCGGTGATACCTTCAGGGAAAAGGTTCACATGGCAGGCCTCGCATGATTCGTTATATACGATATTCACGGCATACTCCAACTGGCTCTTGCTTTCCCAGTCGATCTTTTCCGTGTCTTTTGTGATATAGGACCACACGTCTTTCATTCCTGTCCTGGCCTTGGCCATGAAATGGCTGACCGACCCTTTCGGCGGCAGATGACAGTCGGCACAGTCCGTCGCGGTCCCGCTGCCGTTGTTATAATGCATCGACTGCTTCCAGCTCGCATCGGAATCAGGATGGGAATGGCATGACATGCAGGACTCGTTCGAAGAACTCTTGACATACAGAGAGTTCAGTACTATCATCAGGGAAAAGCCGGCAACCAGTCCGGCAAGTGCAGCTAAAAACAGTCTTTTCCTGTTCTGAGATTTCGGCATAATCAGATTTATCTGTCTTAAAGTTCGTTATATTATCAGAAAACAAGTACGGCCTTGATCGGGTAGTGGTCCGATATGAACGGGAATTCACCGTACTTTTTCTGTATCGTCTCGAATTTCGGGCAGGACGAGAAGCCGGAATAATAGATGTAGTCTATGACCGAACTGCTTTTGCCCCAGCCGTTATATGAGTTGAGCCGGTCGGTCCTTTCTGCCGAGGACCGTGCGCTTCTCATGATCCTGTTCAGGTCCTCGAGGACCGGATCGTTGCTTTCCACATTGAAATCCCCTGTAAGGACCATAGGGTAGCCCTCCGGATTCATCTCCTTTATCTTGTCGACAATCAGGGCAAGACCCTTTTTCTGAGCCTCTTTGCCTACATGGTCGAGATGGGTGTTGACATAATAGAACCTGTGCCCTGACCTCTTGTCCTTCATCAATGCCCAGGTAGCGGTCCTGATGCAGGCGGCATCCCAGCCCATAGAAGGTTTCCCGGGAGTTTCCGAAAGCCAGAACGTCCCCCATTTCTGCAGGGAAACCTTTTTCTTATTATAGAAAATGGACATATGCTCGCCCTTATGCTTCCCGTCTTCCCTTCCGACTCCGACGCATTTGTAGTCCCTCATATTCTCCTTAACGAGCAGCACCTGATAGTCAAATGCTTCCTGGAGTCCGAATATGTCAGGCTGCTTGTCCCTGAGCATCAATATGGTGGCAGGGTATCTGTACTGCCATGAGTTGGTGCCGTCATTGGCTTCTCCCATCCGTATGTTAAAGGAGATGACGCTCAGCGTATCGGGGCCGGCCGTTTTCCGTGCCGAAGCCGCCTGCGGAAGCACAGTCAGGGCGACCGCCAGGATCAATGCAAATCTTTTCATTTTCTATAGCTTGCTTTCTAATATTTATCTTCCGTATCTTTCAGTTCTTCCGGTGTCAGTGACTTGCGGTCCATCGCCCTCCAGGCGTAGGCTATATATGCAATCACAAACGGTATTATAAACGAGACTATCGTCATCGTATTCAAGGTAAAGCGGCTCGAACAGCTGTTGGCTATCGTAAGGGAGCTCTGCAGGTCGGCGGTCGACGGATAGTAAGCCGTACCGTTATAGCCCGCCACAAGCAGAAGCCCCAGTACCGCCAGAACGGTACCAGGACCCGTAAACCATATCCCCCTGCGGTATCTTTTGGAAGCCAGGGTCTTGACTATGCCATACAATACAAGAATCACACCAGCCAGAAAAACGGCAAGAACCGCCGGCATCTGTATGAAATTATGCAGATATTTCGATTTCTCCATGAAGACAGTCCCGTCCGCATCCACGGCAAAGCCGGGCGAAACAAAGATATGCAGCAGGAAAGCCACGAACAGTATAAGGAAACAGAATGCGAACATCCACAGACGCAGACGCAGCTTCAATACGATGTTTTCTTCTTCGATATTATTGATCATGTAAAGCGAACCGAGGACGAGAGCGAGGAAAAAGACCGCCAGCCCGAAACATATGTTCCATATGTTGCCGAAAGCCTCCAGCCCGTGCCATCCGCTTCCCCATGTGCTGATAACCGGGGAAAGGGAATCCCCAACCGCATCCTTGTCGACTATGAAATCCGATCCCGTAAAGAATGTGGCCACTGCCATCCCTATGAGGAAAGGCCCCATAAACCCGTTTATCACCAGGAAAACACGGAACGTGTTGCGTCCCAGAAGATTCCCGGCCCTGGTCTGGAACTCGTAGGAAACGGCCTGGAATACGAAACTGATGAGAATCAGCACCCAGAGCCAGTAAGCTCCTCCGAAACTCGTACTGTAGAAAAGCGGAAACGAAGCGAAGAACGCACCGCCGAATGTGACCAGAGTCGTGAAAGTAAGTTCCCACTTCCTGCCTGTAGAGTTCACTATCAGCTGCTTCTCTTCTTCACTCCTGCCTGCGGAAAATATCAGGGCATTGCCACCCTGGACAAAAAGAAGGAAGACAAGAAGTCCGCCCAGAAGCGAAACTATGAACCACCAGTACTGCTGTAAAAATTCATATCCGAACATGATGACCTCCTCCTTTTTATCTGTCTGACACTTCCGGCTCGTCTACCGCAGGACCTTTCCTGATGGCTTTAAGCAGTATCCGCAGTTCAATGGCCAGGAATAATGTGAATACCGCGACAAATACGATGAACGTAGTCCTTACCGCACCTACGCTAAGACTGGATATGGCGGCATTGACCGGCAGAAGATCCTGTATCGCCCATGGCTGGCGTCCGACCTCCGCCACTATCCATCCTGCCTGGCCTGCAATATAGACCAGAGGGATGGAGAACAGTGCCACCCGCTGCAGCCAGGCAAGCCCCGCTATCCTGTCCTTACGCTCCGCCCAAAGCACGGCAACCATAAGCAGCAGGAGGAAACATCCCAGGCCGACCATTATCCTGAAAGGCCAGTAGACCATCCCGACCGAAGGAACCAGATCCTCCTTGTCTTGTATATACCCGTAACCGAAATATTCCACATTCTCTTCCAGCACCTTACGTGCCTGGGCGGCAGCCTGCGGGTCAGTATCCCTGTTTTCCCGGTAAGCCTTGAATGCAGCGAGTGCAAGATCACCTCTCTCCTTTTTCTCGTCCGCGGACAGGATCCGATTTCCGTCGGAGTCGGTGTATCCGTCAAGAATGTCATTTATCCCGGGCACATAGCCGTCTATGTCATGGGTTGCAAGGATTGAGAGCATCCCGGGGATTTCGACTCCCGGGACAATCGAGAACGGAGCACGTTCTCCCCCGTCTTCAAGGCCTTCCGCCGCAGCCAGTTTCATAGGCTGGTACCTGGCCACATGTATGGCCGAACTGTCTCCCGAAAACATTACGCCCAGGGTCCCTGCTATCCCTACGATGGAAGCGACCCTGATACTGGCTTTTGCAAACCTCGTTTCCCTGCCCCTGAGCAGATACCAGCAGCTTACCCCGATGACGAATACCGCCCCTGTCATCCATCCGCTGAGCACCGAATGGAAGAACTTGCTCACGGCAACAGGGTTCAATGCCACCGCCCAGAAATCCGTCATTTCGTTACGTACGGTATCGGGATTGAATTCCATGCCTACAGGATGCTGCATCCATGCATTCGCCACAAGTATCCACAGAGCGGAAACGGATGCCCCGATACATGTCAGCCATGTGGATGCGAGGTGGAACTTCCGGCTTACCTTGTTCCAGCCGAAAAACATCACGGCAAAGAACGTCGCCTCCATGAAGAAGGCAAGTATGCCTTCTATAGCCAGCGGGGCGCCGAATATATCTCCTACAAACCAGGAGTAATTGCTCCAGTTGGTACCGAATTCGAATTCAAGGATAATACCCGTAGCAATGCCCACAGCGAAATTGATGGCGAAAAGCTTCATCCAGAACTTTGCAGCCTTTTTCCAGAATTCATCTTTCCGGGCTACATAGATACTCTCCATGACAGCCATTATCACGGACAGCCCGAGAGTAAGCGGTACGAATATCCAATGATAGCATGCCGTAAGGGCGAACTGGGCCCTTGACCAGTCAATCAAAGCGTTTTCTACCATATATATTCAGTTTAGACATTGTCATCCAGATGTTCCGTCAGCCTCTCCCCCACAAAATCACTTTTCTCCCGATCCGTCTTTCCCGAAAGGACCGGCTGGAAGAAAAACACGCGCAATATGGCGAAAAGGACAATCAGCTTCAATATTATAAGCCCCCAGAGAGGACGCCCCCAGGTCATATTCCTGAATCCGTCCGCATAAAAATTCCAGATGGAAAGGAATATGTTATGCTTTTCCCTCGGCATTGCGGATATCCGCCCTTGACTGCGGCATATAAAATCTTTCAAAAATAGGAATAATTAATGTGAAAACAAATTTTGACTATATTTGAAGGTTAATATCAGGTTTTGACAGTTCAAAGAATATGGCAGAAGAAAAATTTTCAGAAATCGGCCGGGTAAAGGCTATCGAACGACTTTTTGAAGGTACAGGATACAGGCCTTCAGGACAATGCAGATTCGAGACCTCCGGGAAAAGCTATCCCGTAAATGTCTCCAAAGTCCTGCTCGAAGGCACTGATTTCGACCTGACCTATTTCCCTTTCAAGCATCTCGGATATAAAAGCGTCATCTGTGCAACCGGAGAACTGTATGCCTGCATGGCCCATCCGAAAACCATTTCAGTCACACTGGGGGTATCCTCCAAGCTGGATTACGCACAGATAAGGGAACTGTGGTCAGGAATGACGGCCGCTTCCAGGGAACACGGATACAGAGAGATGTCCCTCGACCTCATACCTTCCTGCAACGGACTGTGCATTGCCGTTTCCGCCGCAGGAGAAACCGGTATGCTGACCGCCAGACGCAGGACGGAAGGGAAAAGCATGGACCTGATCTGCATCTCCGACAACCTCGGAGCCGCCTTCATGGGAATGCAGGTACTGGAGAGGGAGAAACGCCGTTTCGAAAAGACCGGAAACGATTCTTCACAGCCAGATCTGACGGAATACAAGCATCTTGTAGGAGCCTACCTGAAACCCGAACTGAACCCCTCTGCCGTATCCCAGCTTGAAGAAGCGGAAATCATCCCGTCATACGGATATTTCGTAACCAGAGGTCTGGCGGATGCCGTCAGGCGCCTCTCCCGCGACAGCGGTCTGGGAGCCAAAATCTATGTAGACAAGATCCCTTTCCCGGGAAAGATGTTCGACCTGGGAAAAGAAATGAATATCGACCCGATCTCGGCTGCACTAAACGGCGGGGATGACTGCCGCCTGCTGTTCACCGTCCCGATAGGGAAACACGACAGGTTCCGCCATGATTTCCAGACATTCGATATCATAGGTCATCTTGCCCGCCCTGAAGTCGGGGCCGTCCTCGTCACTCCGGACGGTGTCGAACTCCCGCTGAAGGCGCAGGGATGGTAATATCCGCCCGCATTGCATAAAAAAGACGGTCCTGAATCAGGGCCGTCTTCCTTTTTTCTGACTTGTGCCTGTCGGCTGCAAGGACTAGAGATTAGGATTGACTGTCTTCCAGTCTGCCACTGCAGGGATGATACCCAGTTCGATGATCTCGTCACGCATCTTGCAGAGATGGTCGTATGAAGCATCGAGGGCAGCCATTTCCTCGGCAGTACCCGTGATGTCGATATAGTGGACACCGGTCGCATCGATAGTCGTAGGCATTGCCATCATCACATTGTGATACTTTTCCGTATTCACATAGCATCCTGCAGGCCACTCGAACTTCTTGCCGCCCATTGCCGCAGCTATCATTTCGATAGATACATATGCAGGGCTCTGGAATGAAGAACGTCCGCGGAGCTCGATGATGTGCTTGCCGCCCTGGATGACGTTGCCCTTGATCTCCTCCCACCTGTCATGTGCGAGCTTGGTTCCGAGCAGCTCTGTGAACGGCTTCCCGTCAACGCTTACCTTCGATGCGAATACTGCCATCTGCTCGCCGTGTCCGCCGTAGGTATGACATCCTGTCACCTTGCACTGCTGTACGCCGAACTCTTTTGCAAGAGCGCTCTGGAGCCTTGTGGAATCAAGAGCGGCAAGAGTAGTCACCTGTGAAGGCTTAAGGCCTGAATGAAGCAGAGTTACGAGTCCTGTCAGGTCGGCAGGGTTGAAGATGATGACAACATGCTTCACCTCAGGGCAGTATGCCTTCAGGTTCTTTCCGAGCTCCTCTGCTATTTCGCAGTTCCCTTTGAGAAGGTCCTCGCGTGTCATTCCCTGCTTGCGAGGTGCACCGCCTGAAGAAACTACATAAGACGCACCTGTAAGGGCTTCCTTGATATCGGTAGTATAGGTGATGTTTGCACCGTCGAACGCGCAATGATACATTTCTTCTGCAACGCCCTCAAGACCCGGACCGTACGGATCATAAAGACAAAGGTTCGGAGTAAGTTTCAGCATCATGGCTGTCTGCGCCATGTTTGAACCGATCATGCCGGCAGCGCCGACGATTGTCAGTTTCTCGTTAGTCAAAAATTCCATAATATCAGTATTTAAGTTAATCTGCTTTTCAAAACCGGGCCTTTGAGCAACAATTTGCAGGCCAAAGGCATTGCAAAGATAATGAAACATTACGATTAATCATATATATGGAATTTGTTTGCTTGAAAATCAAAACAGTTTCGTATATTTGCGGTCTGAATTCTAAAGAACATATAGCAGAAGTGGAACCTCCCAGTCATATAATGACATGTCACGCCGGAGCGGCAGACGCACTGTCTGACGACCCTCTGTCGGAAAGCATCCTCATAGTCTTGAGCGAAGCATCCTGCGATACATCCGGATCAAAATATTCCGTGTGTGCGTATAACGCACGCACCGGACTGTCATATATAGGCACATCAGGAAATATCGGCTCCTGATATACGGGACCGGTTCCCCGAGAGGATAAAAAAGATCATAATATAAATTATGGGACTGTATTTACGAAAGACACTGGAGAACAAAGCGGAAATCGCCGTCTGGCAGATAACCGAGACAGAAGAACAGCTCAAGGAACTGTCCAGTACGCCGAATGACGAGATGGAAGAAATATCTTTCATCCGGAGCGAGTCGCTGCGCAGGCAGAAGCTCGCAGTCCGCGCCCTGCTCAACGAACTTTTCGAGGAAAAGGTCTATCTCGGACACCATGACAACGGAAAGCCGTTCCTCGAAAACTGCATCACCAACATAAGCATCACCCATACCGAAAAATACGTAGCCGTCATAATCGATGACGAAGAAGACCTCGGAATAGACATGGAATCCCTGGACAGGGATTTCTCCGCCGTAGAAAGGAAAGCGCTCTCGGAAGAGGAGAAGGAGGATCTGGACAACAGCAAGAAAAACGAGCAGCTGGCTATCTACTGGTGTGCAAAGGAAGCCATTTTCAAAAGGATGTCCCAGAACAGGGTGGATTTCGCCGAGCAGATAGAGGTGGAGGAGTTCAACCCGAAAGGAGAAGGGGAGCTCGAAGCCACATTCACGCACAAGGACGGGCACGAAGAAGAATTCGAGCTCGGATACATGGTTTTTGACAGACACGTGCTCGTGTGGGTCGTAGGGTAGAGGCGGAAGCCGGATAACAAGATTGTTATCGAATTTTGAATTTTTCTAATTTACATTTTATGTAAATGCCTGTTAATCATGATATTAACAGGCATTTGTGTTTATTGTTGATAACTTTTTCGACAAAAAGTCCGCCATAATACTGATAATTGGACTATATTTGTCCTCCGAAAGAAGCAAGGGTGGCGGGACGGCCGCCCGTGAGATAAAAAATCATTCAACATAACATCGGAAATCAGAGGACAGCCCTCGGCTTCGGCTGTCTTCGGATGACGTTAACGACACTGTATATGGTAAAGCATGTAATCAAAAGGGACGGACGTATCGTCGACTTCGACAAAAGGAAAATAGTCGATGCAGTCCTCAAGGCTATGGATGTAACCGAAGAGGGTGAGGATATCGTGCTTGCGGCGGAAATCGCAGCCACGATCTCCAGAATCGAGAAAGAAGACATGAGCGTGGAGGATATCCAGGATGTGGTGGAAATGGAGCTCATGAAAAGTCCGCGCAAGGAGGTCGCAAAGAAATACATAGCATACCGTAACCAGAGGAATCTCGCCAGAAAGGCCAAATCCCGTGAAATCTTCAAGGAGATCATCGAGGCCCAGGCTACCGATGTGACCAGGGAGAACGCCAACATGAATGCCGACACTCCTGCAGGAATGATGATGAAGTTCGCATCGGAGTCCACCAAGTCTTTCGTGGACGAGTGCCTGCTGTCGGAAGATGTCAAGGAAGCGGTACAGAACGGCTATATCCATATCCATGACAAGGACTACTACCCTACCAAGAGCCTTACATGCGTCCAGCACCCGCTGGACAAGATCCTCAAGAACGGTTTCTTCGCCGGGCACGGGGAGTCGCGTCCGGCAAAAAGGATAGAGACCGCAAGCATCCTGGGATGTATCTCCATGGAGACGGTACAGAACGAAATGCACGGAGGACAGGCCATTCCTGCATTCGACTTCTACATGGCACCGTTCGTGCGCAAGAGTTTCCAGGAAGAGCTCGAAAAGATCGGGGAACTCGACGGCAAGGACTACAGCCACCTTTACAATATGGAGATCGATGACTACATCAAGCGCGATCTGGTAGGCATCCAGGGCGAGGAAAGGGTTATCCAGCATGCAATCAACATGACGGTAAGCCGTGTACACCAGTCCATGGAGGCATTCGTCCACAACATGAACTCAATCCACTCCCGCGGAGGCAACCAGGTGGTGTTCAGTTCCATCAACTATGGTACAGACACCTCGGCCGAAGGACGTTGCGTCATCAGGGAAATCCTCAACACGACATATGAAGGAGTCGGGAACGGCTCTACGGCCATCTTCCCTATCCAGATATGGAAAAAGAAACGCGGGGTAAGCTACCTTCCGGAGGACAGGAACTACGACCTGTACAGGTTTGCCTGCAAAGTGTCCGCCCGCAGATTCTTCCCTAACTTCCTGAACCTGGACGCGACATTCAACCGGCATGAGTTGTGGAGAGCCGATGACCCGGAAAGATACAACTATGAAGTAGCGACAATGGGATGCCGTACCCGCGTCTTCGAGAACAGGTTCGGACCTAAGACATCCATCGCCAGAGGAAACCTGTCCTTCACCACCATCAATATCGTAAGACTCGCCATAGAATGCATGGACGAGCCGGACAAGAACGACAGGATCCAGAAGTTCTTCAACCGTCTGGACTGGGCCCTTAACGTCACGGCAAAACAGCTTTGCGAAAGATACAACTTCCAGAAGACAGCCCTCAAGAAGCAGTTCCCTCTGCTTATGGGAGCCCTGTGGCTGGGAAGCGAAAACCTCAAAGAGGACGATACGATAGAGTCGGTAATCAACCAGGGAACCCTCGGAATAGGATTCATCGGACTTGCAGAAACCCTTATCGCCCTTATCGGCAAGCATCACGGGGAATCGGAAGAGGCCCAGCAGCTCGGACTCAGGATCATCACCTATTTCAGGGACAAGGCCAACGAATTCTCGGAGAAATACCAGCACAACTTCAGCGTTCTCGCCACTCCGGCAGAAGGGCTTGCAGGCCGCTTCACCAAGATGGACCGCAAGAAATTCGGAATCATAAAGGGTGTAACAGACAAGGAATACTATACCAACTCCAACCATGTTCCTGTCTACTATCACTGCACCCCTAAGCACAAGGCCGAAATAGAAGCCCCTTACCACGCTCTGACCGGAGGAGGACACATATTCTATGTCGAAATCGACGGTGACGCGACCCACAATCCGGAAGCTATCATGGCCATTGTGGACCTGATGGACAAGTACAACATCGGATACGGTTCGGTAAACCACAACAGGAACCGCTGCATGGACTGCGGGTTCGAAAACGCCGATGCGGAACTGGAAGAATGCCCTCACTGCCATGGTCATCATATCGACAAGCTCCAGCGCATTACCGGCTATCTGGTAGGAACTACCGAACGCTGGAACAGCGCCAAGCTTGCTGAACTTAAAGACCGTGTAGTGCATAAATAAACATGACAATCAGAGTATTGGACATAATAGAGGAGACCATGGCCGACGGCCCTGGTCTCCGTACTTCAATATACTGTGCAGGGTGCCTGCACCACTGCCCGGGGTGTCATAATCCGCAGTCGTGGGACATGAACGGAGGGAAGGAGATGAGTGTGGACAAACTGCTGGACCTCATAAAGGATGACGAATTCAGCAACGTGACATTCACCGGAGGCGACCCGTTCTATCAGGTGGAAGCCTTCACGGAACTCGCCCGCAGGATAAAGGAAGAAACCGGAAAGACCATATGGTGCTATACCGGATTTACATATGAAGAAATCGCTGCGGACAAAAAACTGTCCATGATGCTGCCGTACATCGATGTTCTGGTCGACGGACCGTTCATTCTGGCCCAAAGGGACACGGAACTGCTTTTCCGGGGCAGTTCAAACCAAAGGATAATCTATCTGCACGGAAAACCGGATGACTCTATTCCAGGTACTGTCCCGTTAGTACCTGCCAAATGAATCTGTTGCGGGATGTGACATGCGAGCGGACGCTTTCGGGCTTGCAGACATTGCACCATCCGCCGCCGAGAAGCACATATTCAAGCGATGCCGGGAACCTGTGACCGTGCTCGCACTCCCACTCGAACAGGACACCTTTCTGTCCAAGCCTGTCTGCCGGACCTATAAAATGCCCTCCTCTGAACTGTGCGGCTTTCTCCACCTCCTCTGCCGAGAGGGTGTATATCCGGCGGGAAGTATCATAGCCGTGATTGAGAATGACTGCCTCGCCTGTCTTCACCGCTGTCTCCAGATTCTTTTCCATATGGCCCGGACGTATCTGATCCCAGGAGGCAATTCCGCGATACTCTTCCATCGACCCGTAGAATGCCTTTACCCTGTCCGGATCATGCTTTACCCAGTACTGGGACCCGAGATCCCTGACTTCGGTCAGCGGCTTCATGAACTTCCTGATCAGGGCAGAGGGGACGAACCGTGCCAGGGAATAATACCATGGCAGGCTGGAGACAAGCCTTCTGAAATAATCGGCCACCGGTACATTCTCCCTGAAATGCAGATAATTTTCCAGAACGTCAGAATCCAGATACCACATGCCGTGAAAGTTCCTCGTGGCAAACCACTGTGGCTCGAAGACCTTCTCTACATCCTGCCCGAGAGCCCCCAAAATGAGGCTTTCGAATTCATAGTTGGTCAGACGGTACTGCTCGCCGCTTCCGATATTGTAGAACCTGTTCCAGAACTCGTCCGGAACGGAATCCTCACATACATTGGCAAGCAGACGCCCCGAGTCCTCGATAGTAGCCCATTCCAGCACACCCCGGACGGGAACATGGAACATTATGGGATCAATTTTCCTGATAATCGCAGGATAGAGGATACCTGACTGACGCAGAGACACCCACCATTTAAGGCCGGAATCTGCGAAAACCTTCTCGGCAATGCATTTGGAGACCGAATAGCTGTCATATTCGCTTGCATATACCGGATCTCCCGTCCTTCCCCAGTGCACTGGAGACAGCCTGTCTCCGCACTGGGCTACGGAACCTATGTAAACGGCTTTGATATTATCCCTGTCCGGCTGTTCAAGAATCGCCCTGACCACATTCTCTGCCGCCCGCACATTGACCTCCATAGTCTTTTCCGGGCAATAGTCCGCCTGAGGGGACACCATTCCCCCTACATGAAGCACATAATCGGCCCCGGTAACTCCTTCCAGCACATCCCCGTAGTTCATAAGGTCGCCCCAGACAATCCTGACAGAAGGATCCTCTGCATAAGGGGCCAGAAGTTTCCTGTTCTTTTTGCTCGGCCGTGCGAGCAGTGTTATGTTGAATCTGTTTTTCCTTTTATAGAGTTCCTGGAATCCGGCCCATCCCATGTTGCCGGTGGCACCGGTAAGGAATACGGTCCTGTTTATTTTCGTCTTTTTCATTGCAAATAGAGTCCTGTTCAAATTCATCCCTCGTCATTATGAAAGCCGGCAAGGGCACATGTCTACTTTTTCCGGAGCCACAGTTCCGGATTCTGAGGGGTCTGCTTCTGCCATATCTGGAAATGGAGCTGGGTATCTCCGTTAATGGTATCTACCGTCCCTATCACCTGCCCTGTCCTGACCTTGTCTCCGGCCTTGACCGTCGTATTCTGAAGCTTGCAGTAGAAAGAGAACCAGTTACCGTGCTGTACGAGTACGCACTGATTGTACCCCGGCATTACGACTATCTGCTTGACCACCCCGTCAAACACGGCCCTGACTCTCGCTCCGGCGGCTACCGCTATCGATATCCCGTTGTTGAACGGAAGCTTTACTCTCGTAAACACCGGATGATAATGCTGGCCGAACCTGTCTACGACAACCCCCTCTACCGGCCACGGCAGCTTCCCCTTGTTCTTGGAAAACTCCGCGTCAAGGGCATAGTCTATCTCTGCCGGCTTACCCTTGCCCCCGGACTTCATAGCTTCGGCTATAAGGCGTTCTATCTCTCTGTTAAGGGCATTGATTTCCTTGCGTTTCGCTGCCAGCTCCTTCTCATATCTGCCTCTGCTGCGCCTGAGCTGGGCAACCAACTTTTCTGAACGGGCTTTCTCCGCGTTCAGGGAAGACAGTTCCTTTTCCCTTTCCGCCCTGACCTTTTCAGCATCGGCTTTCATTGCCTGCAGCCCGGCTTTTTTCTCCTGAAGCTCCTCCCTGGCGCGGACAATATCGTCAGCCTGACGTCTCATTTCCGAAGAAAGGTTCTTGAAATAACTGTACCTGCGGAATGCCTGTCCGAGATTATCGCTTGCAAGGATGTACATATACCAGACTTTCGCATCCCTGTTCTTGTAGGCGCTCCGGACCAGCTTCTCATAATGTACCGTAAGGGTGTCGATTCTGGCGTTGAGGCGGTTGATCTGAAGCTGGGAAAGATAGATTTCGTCAGAGTATTTCCTGATCATCCTGTTGCTCTCGGCCAGAAGGGCGTTCCTGTTGGAGATCTGGGTCCTGATCAAAGTCAGACGGGAGAGCAGGCTCCTGCTTTGCGTACGGTTCTCGGAAAGCTGCCTGTCTATGAGTTCGATATCCTTCTCCAGCTGCGCCTTCCTCTGCTCATGCGCCCTGATATCCTGGGCATCCAGAGACCTTACGGAGAAAAGCGCAACCGACAGAAAAACCGTAAAATATAGTATTTTCCTGAAAATCATTTCCTGATGGCTTCCTTCCTTTCCTTGATCCTCCGGTCCAGATCGGGAATTTCATTATTGTTCTTCATACTGGCCTGGGTCCAGTAGACCATTGCCAGATCATATTCCTTCAGGGCATAGAGCACCTCGGCATAGTGGTCCAGGATTACGACGCTGTCCTTGCCGCCGTACAGCATGGCGTGCTTGAACAGCGGTTTGGCTTCTTCAGGCTTGCCCATAAGATACAGGATCCAGGCGTATGTGTCGAGGTAGGTGGGATTGTCGGGTTCCTGATCTACCGTGATCTTGCTCATTGCGGCCGCCTTTTTCAGCTTCCTGCCCTCCATACTCAGGTAGAACGCATAATTGTTCAGGACGGGAGCGTACGAAGCATTGATCTTCAAGGCACTGTCATACGCCTTGTATGCCTTTGCGTTTTCCCCGAGCTGATGGTACATGTCGCCCATCGTGGAATAGGCAGTCAGGGTCTTGAGACTGTCGCCTGCAGCTACAGACAGGATTGTCCTGCAGTTGTCAAGGACCTTGCCGTATTCACCTTTATTATAATAGGCCATGCTGGACATCTCCAGAAAAGCCGTCTCCTGCGGAAATTTCCGGAAAGACTTTTCCGACTCAGAAGCCAGGGCATCCCAGTTCCCGGTGTACATAAGCACCTCGATATAGTTCGCCGCTGCGGACAGGCTTTCAGGATAGATATCCATATTTTGCCTGAGATACTCCAGGGCCTTTCCTTCACGGTCTGTACCGAAGAAATAGATTCCGGCCGTCACGAGCACGGAACTGTCCTTGGGATGTGCGGCGACTGCATTTGTAAACATGGTATCCACCCTCTCCATGAACGATTTCAGGAACATCGGGTCGGACTGCTGCATTACGGCCTTCAGATAGTCGCACTTGCCGGCGGCCGGAACGGTATCATCGGCAAGAAACCTGTTAATAATGGAAAAGTATCCGTCATACCGCCTGGTCACACGCAGGGCCTCAGCCTTTCCAAGTACGGCAGGGGCATAGCCGGGAGAGATGTCGAGAGCCTCATCATAATATCTGAGAGCTGTCGAATCATTATACATGGACATCTGGTAATCCCCCAGGACGGACAGGACCTGAGGAGAAGAATATTCCTTATTATATTCTTCAAGGCTTTCATACGCCTCTTTCTGCTTCCCCAGCCTTGCAAGAAGCTGGAAACGCGTCATGGCAGTCGCATCGTTCTTTCCGGAAACGGCTTCAATCTGGGAGAGTGTCTCCAGCGCCTTGTCTGACTGTCCGTCGGAAAGGTACAGATCTATCAGATTATAGTAAAGGTCGCTTTTCTTCGGGAAATCCCTTAACAGATCCTCATACATGGCAATCGTCAGCTCTTTACGGTCGGTCGCCGAATATACCAGAGCCAGACGGTACCTGTACCAGAAATTCATGGAATCGAGCTGAACGGCCGTCTTCAACTCCTTTTCCGCCTTTGCGAAATCCTTCAGGCAGAAAGATGAAAGCCCGAGATAGTAATGTGCGGCGTCATTTTCCGGATCGCCGGCCACTACATCTTCAAGCATGTCCGACGCGCCTTTGAAATCCTGGGCATCATACCGTTCAACCGCAGATATCACCTGGTTTTCATAGTAACTCCTGTCTTTATGCTGCCCCGGCATCTGGCCCGCCGCAGGGAAAGGGAAAAGCAATACGGACAGGAAGGCTATAATGGAAATATGTATGGTTTCTCTCATTTTCAACAAAATCATTTCCGGCGTGTCCGGCACCGGATTTCCATGACACGTATCCTGCAAAAATAGTACATTTCCGTTAAGAAGCTTCTATATGTCTGATTTTTTGTTTATGTTTGACGAAACAAATGCGGCCGATGCAACGTTTTCAAACGCCTTTGCATCTGTAACGTCGCATGGGTAATTGAGTTTTGCGAAACGATTTGAGCGACAGTACCGTGACCGGAACCTCAGAGCAGAAATTGATTGATCTGTGCATAAAGGGAGACAGGGCTGCCCAGAGGGTCTTGTACGACCAGCTGGCTTCCCGGATGTTCCCTGTATGTATCCGGTATGTAGGAGACCGCTCCGTAGCGCAGGACATACTCCAGGAGGGATTCATAACATTGTTCTCAAAGCTGGACAGCTATAAGGGGAACGGATCCTTCGAGGGATGGGCCCGTAAGATCTTTGTCAACACCGCACTCATGTACCTGAGGAAAAAGGACGCACTGAAGATGAGCGATGAACTGGAAAACGCCAGGGGTCTGAGCACGGATATCGCCTCCCAGATGCAGAATATAGGGTATAAGGAACTGATGAAGCTGATAACGGCGCTCCCGCCCGGATTCCGCACGGTATTCAACATGTACGTAGTGGAAGGATACTCGCATAAGGAAATCGCGGATATGCTCAACATAACCGAAACGACATCCAGGACACAGCTGAGCAGGGCAAGAGTGTGGCTGCAAAGTAAAATTAAAGAACAGGAAAATGTTTAACGAAGACGAAAAATTCGACCTGAAGATAAGATCGGTCCTCGAAGAAGGCAGGGAAGAAGTCCCTGACTTTGTCTGGGACAGGATCCAGGCGCGGCTGGACGTGTCCGGCGAGTCTGCAAAGCCTCAGAAGAACAGACGCGTCTTGATATGGCTCCGGAATACGGGAGCTGCCGTGGCGGCAGCAGCCGCTCTGACCGCAACGGTGATATTCAGCGGCATATTCGATCCGGGCAATTCTCCTGACCAAAGAGACTCCGCCACTCTGGCGGTCATAGAACCTGACCAAGACAAAGGTTCCGACAGCACAGACAATATAATGATCGCCCAGGCGACACAGGAAGAGACATCCGCAGTGCGGGACATTTCATCCTCTGTCCCTTCTGAAGTCACGATGGCCGAAATGCATGAAGAAAGCATGAGTCCGGCACCGGACCCTGTAACAGAGACACCGGCAGAGGAAACGGCACCGGCCCGGACAGATGAAAAGCCTGTGAAGAAGACAGAGGCTGGAAATCAGGAAGATGACTCTGCCTATGACAGCTGGGATCTCTTCGGGAACGATGAAGAAGACAAACGCTCCGGCCGTAAAGTCAGGACCTCTTTAGTCATATCGGGAAACGCAGCCAGCAACTCGAACAGCGAGAAAGCAGGCAGAAACGGCATTATGGCGCCGGGGACAATCACAAAGACAGGATTTACGGAAGACGGCGAAGGAAACAGCAGGTTCGGCATTCCGGTATCCGTGGGAGCCGGAGTCCGCTTCAGCTTTACACCGAAATGGTCAATGAGCATAGGAATGAACTACACCTATCTCTCCAGGAGTTTCGATGGGACATTCAATAACGCGGATGACCAGACAAGAACCAGATATCAGGACATACGCAACAGCCAGCACTATATCGGCATACCGGTAAATGTCTACTACAGCATACTGACCAAAGATTTCATAGACCTGTACGTATATGCAGGCGGTGCCGTCGACTGCAACATATCGAACAAATACACGGCCAGCAATTCCGCGGGACGCCTTGATTTCAGCGACAGGACAGGAGCTCTCCAGCTTTCAGCCAATGCGGGAATCGGAGTCGAATTCCTCATTACCGACCACTTCGGCCTGTATATCGACCCGAGTCTCAGATATTATTTCAGAAACAGCAAGGCACCGAAGAGCATCCGTACCGTACAGCCTCTGATGCTCGGGTTTGAAGCCGGTCTGCGGTTCAGACTATGACACTCAGCGGATTCTGAGAAATTTCCTCAACTGGGGACAAGAAGTCGAGTCGAGACTGTCCCTGCTCCCCTGCCACAGCAGCATTCCGTCACAGATAAATCCGATATTGTCGCCTATAGACCGTATCGAATTCATGTCATGGGTATTTATGACCGTTGTCATATTGTACTCCTTCGTAATTTCGGAAATCAGTTCATCTATCAGCGAGGAAGTATAGGGGTCCAGTCCTGAATTGGGCTCATCGCAGAAGAGGAACTCCGGATTCAGGGCAATGGCACGCGCGATACCGACACGCTTCTGCATACCCCCGCTCAGTTCGCTGGGATACTTTCCGTCCGCCCCCTTTACATTCACCCTGTCCAGACAGAAGCGGGCACGCTCTATTTTCTGTGCTTTACTCCAGTCGGTACAGAAATCCATAGGAAACATTATGTTTTCCAGCACTGTGGCAAAATCAAACAGGGCGCTGGCCTGGAAAAGCATCCCTATGCGCTGCCGCAGTTTCTTCTTCTGGTCATATGTCATGGCGGCAAGATCCTCGTCTCCATACCATATGCTTCCCGAATCCGGCTCATACAGGCCGATAAGGGTCTTCAGGAGGACCGTCTTGCCGCTCCCGCTGGCCCCTATTACCATATTGCACTTCCCCGGACTGTATTCTATGGTAATGTCTTTGAGGATCTGCGCTCCCGCGAAACTTTTGTACAAATGTTCTATCCTGATCATAACAAATCCCGAAAATGTCAATACAGCATGAGCTGGGTCACTACCAGATCGAAAAGAAGTATAAGGATGCTTATGGTAACAATCGCCTTCGTGCTTGCGGTGCCGACCCCCAGAGACCCTCCGCTTGCATAGTATCCGCGGAAAGAGGCTATGGATGATATCAGGAAGCAGAAAAGAGACATCTTAAAACCGCTATAAAAGACATAAAACCCGGTATAGCAATACTTTATACCTTCGATATACTGATTCGTCCCGATAATTCCGGTAAGCGACACCACCACCCATCCGCCCAGCAGGCCGAACGCCAGGCTCAGAAGCATCAGAAGCGGACTCAGAAGTGTTGCCGACACTATTTTCGGCAGGGCAAGGAAACCGGCGGAATTGACCCCCATCATATCCATCGCATCGATCTGGTCCGTTATCCTCATGCTGCCGATTTCAGAGGAAATGTTAGAGCCCATCTTCCCTGCGAGGATAAGGGCTACGATCGTAGAACAGAACTCAAGAATAAGGATCTCCCTGAGCATGTAACCTACATTCATCCTGTCTATGAAAGGATTCTCGATATTGGACGCTATCTGGATGACCAGGACCCCGCCGATGAACAGGGAAATGACACAGACCAGAAGCACCGATGAGAGGATCAGCTTTTCAGACTCTGCAAGAAACTGTCTCCAGAAAATCTTCCACTTCTCGGGTTTCCTGAAAACCATTTTCAGAAAAAGGCAATACTGCCCTACCGACTCTATAAACTCCTTTATCATGTTTCCGGCTGGTTCTGGTCATACAAAATTAGAAAATCTTCCATGCAATCCGCCACCTTTTTCCGATTCTTTATCTTTTTTCTGATTTTGACAGCAATCTTCGTAGTAAAAAACGTCATGCTTATCAATATTTTCAGCGCAAAATGCATCGGGATAGACGCAGTCCCGGTAACGGTTGAAGTGGACATAACTTCCGGGCTGGGCATCCATCTGGTCGGGCTGGCCGATGTGGCGGTCAAAGAAAGCCTTCTGAGAACGGTAACGGCACTGCAGACACTCGGATTCAGAATCCCGGGAAAAAAGATAGTCATAAATCTGGCCCCGGCCGACCTGCACAAGAAAGGAAGCGGATACGACCTTCCCATAGCCGTGGGAATCATCGCGGCGTCAGGGCAGATGGCGCTCCCTGACATAGGAAAATACATCATCATGGGAGAGCTCGGGCTGGACGGTTCCGTCCGTCCGGTCCCGGGAGCACTTCCGATAACGGAAATGGCGAAAAAGAACGGGTTCAGCGGCTGTATCCTGCCATACGAGTCCGCTCGTGAGACATCCGGGTACAGGCTTACAGACATATTCGGTGTACGGACGCTTACGGACGTACTGTCAATCCTGGAAGGGAAAAGCGGCTGCAGCGGCCCGGAAGCCTTCTGTCCGGACTGTCCGGGAACGGACATCGCCGGAGAAAAGAGCTCTTCTTCCATGAATGACATTCCAGACTTTTCCGACATATACGGACAGGAAGGGGCAAAAAGAGGCCTGGAAGTAGCAGCTGCCGGAGGGCATAACGTCATAATGATCGGCCCTCCGGGGGCAGGCAAAAGCACCCTGGCCAGATCGCTTGCCGGAATCCTGCCGCCGATGACACCCGAAGAGTCCCTCCAGACAAGCAAAATATACTCGGTAGCAGGAAAATACAGGACCGGAACACAGATTATCAGACAACGCCCTTTCCGTTCACCGTACCATAACATCTCCTCCGCATCGCTCATCGGAGGAGGATCGGACAGCATAATTCCAGGGGAAATCTCCCTTGCCCACAACGGGGTCCTTTTCCTGGATGAATTCTGTGAAATCCCCAAACGCGTCCTGGAAACCCTCAGAGGCCCGCTTGAAGAACGGAAGGTGACAATCTCGCGGCTCAGGAGCAGAATCAGTTTTCCGGCATCCTTCATGCTGGTGGCCGCGACCAATCCGTGTCCGTGCGGATACTATGGGGACGGGGACAAATGCAGCTGTACTCCTGCGCGGAGAGCCTCATACCTGTCAAAGCTGTCGGGCCCCGTAATGGACAGAATAGACATCCACCTGTGGGTCAGTCCCGTAGAAACAGGGAAACTGACAGCAGGATGCAAGGCAGAGTCCAGCAGGGACATTGCGGCAAGGGTGTCTGCCGCCAGGGAAATACAGAAAGAGCGGCTTGCCGGATGCGGGATATTCACGAATGCGGAAATGACCGGAAAGATGATCCCGGAATTCTGCAGACTTTCGCCAGAGTGCAGGGACTTTATGGAAAAGGCCGTGGAAAGCATGGGGCTGTCCGCCAGGGCATATCACCGGATACTTAAACTGGGCAGGACCATCGCCGACATGGAAGGTTCGGGGGAAATCCTGCTGCCGCACCTTATGGAAGCTTCACGATACAGGCTGCTGGACAGGAGGGATCTTGGAATTGTCTGACGATTGCCTATATTTGCAGTATGGAAAAGAGTATAATAGCCGCCGTTTCTGACAACGGCGCAATCGGCACGGACAACAGAATGCCGTGGCACATTTCTGAAGACCTGAAATATTTCAAGCGCATTACCTCTGGAGGAACGGTAATCATGGGAAGGAAGACTTTCCTGTCCATAGGGAAGCCGTTGCCCGGCAGGACCAATATCGTCATTACGCGCGGGAACGGTGAAGGGCTTCCTGAAGGAGCCGACATAGCCCGCTCGATACAAGAGGCCTTTTCAAAAGCCGAATCATACGGAAAGCCATGCTTCGTCATCGGAGGCGGTGAAATATACCGACAGGCACTGCAGTATGCAGACACGCTGTACATTACTCATGTCCATACTGTCATCCCGGATGCCGACACGTTCTTCCCCGATATACCGGACAGCCAGTGGGAGAAAGGCACGTCTTCCGGAACGATGACCGACCCGGAATCAGGGCTCAGGTTTGAATTCACGGTATATCACAGGACAAGGCAATAGATTCCCTCCGGCATTTCACATTCATTTCAGAAAGTCGGCCGACATTTGCGCCGGAACACTCAAAAAACCAGTTCCCAGACTGAAAATGAAACATTTCGCAGCAATCACACTCATCGTTCTCACCCTGCCGCTGGGCATGGCGGCCCGGGGCACGGAAGAAAAGGTCTCCGGGACGGACCGGATAGAATCATTCATTGCCGACTCCCTCGACAGCAAAGAGGAAATACTGGAAAGCATCAAGAACCTGCCGAACATCGAAATAGGCAAAGGC
The DNA here is from genome assembly GCA_944325505.1 of uncultured Bacteroidales bacterium. Lineage (GTDB taxonomy): Bacteria > Bacteroidota > Bacteroidia > Bacteroidales > UBA932 > Cryptobacteroides. Next base: position 32,065 of record CALVAJ010000001.1, on the reverse strand, counting down.
ATAACGTTCCGCCCCAAAAACGAAAGCTATGAGATGACCCTGCGCTTCAGGATGCAGAACATGCTGGGAATGTCTTTCGGCCGGGATTTCGGTCTGACGGAAACGGAAGCGCAGATCAAGAGGCTCAGGCTGCGCTTCGACGGATACATATTCTCGCCGAAGTTCATATATTCGATACAGCTCGGATTCTCGAGCTATGACTCGGAAGTAATCCCGAACGGAAACATGAACCTCATCCGTGATGCCATAGTGTACTTCATGCCGAACTCCTCATGGAATATAGGCTTCGGACAGACAAAAGTCAAGACCAACCGCGCCAGGGTCAACTCTTCAAGCGCTCTGCAGTTCGTCGACAGGAGCATAGTAAACAGCGAATTCGGAGGAGACAGGGACATGGGATTCTTCGGAGAATACTATTACGGAGACTATGATTCTTTCGCACTGGCAGCAAAGGCCTCCGTCACGCTCGGAGAAGGACGGAACTGGAATACGTCTTCGGCCGGAGCCGGAGGGTTCGCATATACGGGACGGCTGGAATTCTATCCGATGGGGCGGTTCCACGGCAAAGGCGAGTACATTGAAGGGGATCTGGACCGGGAAGAGACCCCGAAACTGATGCTAGGAATAGGCTATACCTTCAACGACAACGCCCGGCGCGTCCAGGGCTGGAAAGGAGCTGTCATGAGCGGGAACGAAACGCGCGACATAGCCTCCTATTATGCAGACATGGTACTGAAATACAAGGGATTCGCCTTCGCCGCAGACTATCTCGGCAGATACACGCCGCAGTCGCCGCTGCTTTCCGACGGGCAGCATATCTATACCGGATCGGGACTGAACCTGCAGTCCAGCTACCTTTTCGACGGGAAATGGGAAGTGGCGATCAGGAACTCCACCATGTTTCCGGACAGGGAAATCCGCAGCCTGGAAGGTTATGGCAGATGGAACCAGAGCACCGTCGGCGTAACGCGGTACATCATAGGCCACAGTCTGAAAGTACAGCTGGATGTCTCATACAACCATATGAAAGATGCAGTTCCGGCCATGGCCGGATATGACAGGTGGGGAATAAGGTTCCAGGTAGAGCTGGGGCTGTAGAGCGCCTAACGCTGGCGTTTCCACCTTTTGTGCGACCACAGCCAGTAGGCAGGGGCCCTGTATATGGTCTTTTCGAGCATCTTCATGAATTCCCTGGTATAAGGATCAGGGCCTTTGTCTTCCGGATCCGGGACTACCGGGCAGAAGGTCAGACGGTAATGTCCTCTGGATGTTTTCATGACATCCAGATATACAAATCTGGCGTCAACGTGATTTCCGATGGTTTCCCCGCCTATGACATAAGGGGTATCCTGCCCCAGGAAAGCAGTCCAGTGATGCAGCACACCGGAAGGTCTCTGGTCAGAAATGAATCCGATAACGAACTTCTGTCCGCTGCGCTCTATCTCAAGAAGCCTGCGCACTGCCCTTTCCTGAGGGATGCATTCCAGCCCGAACCTCGATCTGATTTTCAGCATAATCCGGTCCATAACCTTGTCATGCAGGGGCTTGTAGATCTGCCCTCCGACAAGAGGCTCGCTGAAATGATGGATTATGGCCTGGACCCATTCCCAGTTCCCGTAGTGACCGAGAAACAGAACGACCGAATGTCCGGAACGTATTATCCCGTCGACATATTCTCCGTTGGTCACTTCCACCCTCCTGTCCACCTCGGCATCGGAAATATGCAGGAGCTTTACCGTTTCCACGATACAGTCGCACAGGTGGCGGTAGAACTCCCTTTCGGTCCTCCGCAGCGCTTTCCTGTCAGAAGTCCCGAAGACAAGTTCCAGATTGTGCCTGACAATATCGCGCCTGTACCTGACTATATGATAGACTATAACATACCCTATGTCGCTGAACAGATACAGAAGACCGGAAGGCAGGCGGGCCGCAACGGAAAGAAGACTCAGAAGCACTCTGTATTTCGTATCCTGTTTCATTGTCAAATACTGGAATAGGGCGGTAAAGATACGCTTTTTTATTCTATATATAAACGGATTTCTTATCTTTGCGCAAATGGCGTCAGGCCATTGCGCCGGAAACGTTAAAACGACAATACCCAATGAAAAGAATCTGTGCTGTAACAATGGTCCGGAACGATGAGTTCTACCTGCGCAAATGGGTAGACTACTACGGGGCCGAACTCGGTAAAGAAAACCTGTACATCTTTCTGGACGGAAAGGATCAGGAAATACCTGAATGGTGCAGCGGCACACATGTCACTGCATGCGACAAAATCCCCGGGAAAGTGGTGGAGGCCGAAAAAGGACGGCTCAAATTCCTTTCAGGACAGGCAGCGCGGCTTCTGGAAAAATATGACATGGTCATCGGAACGGATGCGGATGAATTCATCATCGTCGACCCTGACCTGCACATGTCCCTGGCAGAATATCTCAGCAAAATGAAGAAACACACATCCGTATCGGCTCTCGGGGTGGATGTGGGCCAGCATACCGGATGCGAATCAGAGATAGACCCGTCGAAGCCTTTCCTTTCGCAGCGCAGATACGGACTTCTCGGCACCAGATACACGAAACCGTCAATATTGACCGAACCTGTCACATGGGGTTCCGGCTTCCACCGGATAAAAGGGCACAACTTCCACATCGCGCCGGGGCTATTCCTTTTCCATTTCGGGTATTTCGACCTCAAGAGAATAGAGGCCCGGTTCAACGACAAGGACCGCCAGGCCGCAGGATGGGGAAGGCACCTGGCCAAACGGGCAAGGACCATCAATCTGGTCACCCGCAAGAAAAGCCGTGACTGGGAGAAATGGACCCGCAAGGCGAGGATTCTCCAGACATTTATCAGACCCCCGTACGCTTGGAACAAGCCGGCCATGCTCAACATGGACATAGTCGTCAGGATTCCGGACCGATTCAGTTCTATCGTCTGATTACATACCGATTCCATCATGACTGACACATACCCGATAGATGCCGTTATTGCATGGGTGGACGGAGATGACCCGGCCCACAGGGAGAAACGGCTCAGATTCGCCACGAAGGACCAGACACAGAATGACGAAGTAGGAGGAGAGATCCGGTTCTCGAGCATAGGGGAAATCTATTATTGCGTAGCTTCTCTTCTGAGATTCGCTCCTTTCATCAGAAAAATCTTCATTGTCACGGACGGGCAGGACCCGCAGCTGGGGGATTTTATCGGAAGGTTCTTCCCTGAAACGGAAACCGAAGTGGAAATCATCGACCACAAGGTCATATACAGAGGCTATGAAGACTGTCTCCCGGTATTCAATTCCCTCTCTATAGAGACCATGCTATGGCGCATACCCGGTCTGAGCGAGCACTATATCTACCTGAACGATGATTTCATGCTGATATCCCCCGTTACCCGTGAGGACTTTTTCCAGGACGGCAAGGCCATATGCTATGCATCGAAGTTCAGCCTGCATTTCGGAAAACTGCTCAGGGCGGTAAAGCCCAAAAGGGGAGGCGTCAGGATTTTCGGATTCAAGGATGCCATGATCAATGCCGCCGATGTGGCAGGGGAAAAAAGGCATTTCCTCTATATCGGACATATCCCTCTGGCACAGAAACGCAGTGTTTTCGAAAAATTCTATACGGAGCATCCGGAAGCAATGGAAAAGAACATGAGGCCGCGTTTCCGCGAGCCTTTCCAGTACAACCCTCAGGAACTGTGCTATCTGCTCGGAACTGCAGGCGGGGCATGCACGGTAAAGCCGAGAAAAGGGAAAGACCTGTATATAAAGCCGAAAGACAGACCGGGATACATGGAAAGAAAACTGCGGAGATTCGACAAGTCAAAGACAGCCCTTTTCTGCTGTTTCAATTCCCTCGGATACGCATCGGAAAAAGACATTGAAACGGCCACAAGGTGGATACGCAGACGGCTTTCCATCGAACAGACCCCAGCCACATTTTAATCCCATATCCAATGACATTCGACAGAATAGCCGAACATATAATAAAAGAAAAAATAATGGCCTTAAAATACCTGTCTTTCAGCAGGAAAAGGCCAAAACCGGAAAAACAGGCAATGATAGCTATGGTAGACGGCAGACAATACCATGGCGGAATGTGCGACAGATTCAAAGGCATTGTCTCCCTATATGCATACTGTAAGCAGAGAGGACTGGAATTCAGGATACTGTACACCTATCCGTTCCGGCTGGAAGACTATCTGTTACCGGCATCATACGACTGGACGCTCAAGGACGGGGAACTGGACGAAAGCATAAAAGGCAGCCGGATAATGTACCTGAGAGGAGAGGACGGGAAACGTCTTATCAGTCTCAGGACCAGGAAGCAGCTGCATTTCTACGGAAACATGGACCTGCTGGAAGTCCTCAACAGGACCGGAAACACATCATACGAATGGGGAACGCTTTTTAAAGAACTGTTCAGGCCGGCTCCTGAACTGGAAAGACAGCTCTCCTCCCTCAGGGAACAGATCGGAGAAAAGTACAATGCGGCCGTTTTCCGCTTCCAGAACCTTCTGGGCGATTTCCCCGAGTACAGATTCAAGCCGATAGAAGACAAATCCGAGAGAGATACCCTCATCGGCAAATGCCTGCAGTCCGTAAGAGACACCTTATCCGAAGCCCCCCCCGGGACTCCGTTGCTCGTAACGTCCGACAGCGTAAGTTTCCTTAAAATGGCCTCGGAAATAAACGGCGTGTTCATAATTCCTGGCAGCCTCTCACATATGGACGGCTCCAGGCCTGAAAAGAAAGACGGCAACCATAAACCTTACATAAAATCATTCCTGGATTTCTTCATGCTGGCAGGAGCGCAGAAAGTCTCTTGCATCGGGACATCAATAATGTATCAGAGCGAATTCCCGATGTATGCCGCAAAAATAAACGATGTCCCTTTCGAAAGGATACGGATTGAATAATTGCACATAAAAAGTAAATACATATGAAAGGAATAGTGCTGGCAGGAGGCTCCGGAACGAGGCTGTACCCGATCACAAAAGGCGTGAGCAAACAGCTCCTCCCGATTTATGACAAGCCTATGGTCTATTATCCGATTTCGGTGCTCATGCTCGCCGGAATAAGGGATATACTGGTCATATCCACACCGCAGGATCTGCCGGGATTCGAAAGGCTTCTCGGAGACGGTTCCGATTTCGGAGTGCACTTCGAGTATGCAGAACAGCCGAGTCCTGACGGTCTGGCCCAGGCATTCATCATAGGGGAGGATTTCATCGGGAAAGACAGCGTATGCCTTGTACTCGGAGACAATATTTTTCATGGAGCAGGCCTTACAGGACTCCTCAAGGAAGCCGTCAGGGCAGCCGAAAAAGACTCGAAGGCTACCGTTTTCGGCTACCGGGTCGATGATCCGGAAAGATACGGGGTAGCGGAGTTCGACAGGGAAGGGAACTGTCTGAGCATCGAGGAAAAACCCAAGAATCCCAAGAGCAGCTATGCCGTCATAGGTCTTTACTTCTATCCGAACAAGGTAGTGGATGTAGCAAAACACATAAAACCGTCGGCACGCGGAGAACTCGAAATAACAAGTGTAAACCAGGAATTCCTGAAAGACGGGGAACTGAAGGTCCAGACAATGGAGAGAGGCTTCGCATGGCTGGATACGGGCACGCACGACTCCCTTGCCGACGCATCTATATTCGTTGAAGTGATCGAAAAGCGCCAGGGCCTTAAAATAGCATGTCTGGAGGAGATAGCATACCGTCACGGATGGATCAGCGAAGAAAAGATGAGAGAAGTGGCGCGGCCGATGCTGAAAAACCAGTACGGGCAGTACCTGCTAAAAGTAATAGACGAAGTCAACCGCACAGGCAAGGAGAATCTGTAATGAAGGTAACACATACGGAAATAGACGGAGCAGTCATAATCGAACCCCGAATTTTTGAAGACGCCAGAGGATACTTCTTCGAGTCGTTCTCCCAAAGGGATTTCAATGCCAATGTAAAGGAAACCATGTTCATACAGGACAATGAGAGCAAGTCTTCATACGGGGTCATGAGGGGCCTGCATTTCCAGTCTCCGCCATATGCCCAGGCCAAGCTTGTCAGGTGCGTCAAGGGAGCCGTCCTGGATGTTGCGGTAGATATAAGAAAAGGCTCGCCCACATACGGAAGACATGTAGCCGTCGAACTGACCGAGGACAACCACTTGCAGTTCTTCATCCCGAAGGGATTTGCACACGGATTCGCTGTACTGAGCGAAACAGCCGTTTTCCAGTACAAATGCGATGAGTTCTACCATCCGGAGTCGGACGGAGGAATCAGCATTCTCGACGGCAGTCTTGGGATAGACTGGAAAATCCCTTTTGAGAAGGCCATTCTAAGTGAAAAGGACACAAGACACCCTCTGTTTAAAGACTTTGACTCCCCATTCATCTATTAGACAGACCGGGATCAGCGGCTGACCGCCAGCACTTTCCTGACTGCCCACCGGATAATCCTGGCTTTCAATGAGAGAGGGCAGCCTTCCGGGATCAATGCAATATTCCTCATTATAGCGTAGAGCTTCTCTTTTTCCTCTTTACAGGAAGCTTCCCTGCGCATCCTGTTCAGCTTTCTCAGGAACGAATCGGCCGACCTGGAAGCCAGCGTCACCTGTTCCGATGGAGAAAACATACCCGAGTTCCTGATAAAATCCAGCCGTATACAGTCCGCCGCAGCATAGTCATAATTGGTCCGGAATTTCCTCAACCCTTTCCTTACTATGCCTCCACGATACTGATGGTAGTAATAAAGGGACCTGTTTATCTGCACGCATCTGCCGGCTTTGGTATAAAAAAGAAAAGTCCCGCGCCTGTCTTCATATTTCACCCCGCACGTAAAGCCGGTTTTTTCGACAATACTTTTCCTGACCAGCATCGTGCACTGGGACTGGGAAATCTTCTCTTCCATGTTCAGGGCTATCATTTCCTTGGGGGTCAGGACTTTCTCTGTTCCGTCTTCGCAATACTGGTACTTCGGTCTGCGGCCTGAATCATAGATTTTCACATAGTTGCAGTTCACTACATCAGCCCCGTTCCTCACTGCAGCATCATACATCCGCTCGTACATGTCCGGAGCTATCAGATCATCGCTGTCTACAAAGCCCACATACTCAGAAGAAGCAATCTTAACCCCTGCATTTCTGGCATTTGACTGATCCCCTTTATCAAGGCTTATATACTTTACCCTAGCGTCTTCACCGGCCAGTTTCCGACAAAGTTCCAGAGAACCGTCATCAGAGCCGTTCTCCACAAGGATCACTTCGATATCCTCCAATGTCTGGGACAGTACCGAATCCACGCACTTCCTCAGATAGTTTTCCGTATTGTGTACAGGAATGATGATGCTTACTTTTTCCATAGGTTCGTCCCGACACTAATCTTCTTCCGAAGGTTTCTTGTAGATAATAATATTGAACAGTCTGACAACCTTGTATCTCTTGTAATCGATAAATTCCCATCTTGCGGAAAAAAACATCTGCAAAACAACCGAGACAAAATGGTGTCTTTTTCTTTTCTTGTAGTATACGGTGCCATTCATATGTCTGCGCACCAGATAATTATGCAGGAAATCATATTTGTCATATATCTTACTGGCACAATCTACTACATCCTTCCTCCTATCCAATACGGTATATTTAATGGCTAACCAATAATAAGCATTAAAGACTTCAGCCAAAACCTGCTCATGTAATTTTATCAAATCATGCTTGGCAAGAAATGAATATAAATATTCTACAGCATAAAGATGATCTATTGCCCTCGGTGTTGAATTGAATGTTTCATCCATTATACTTCCAGAATGCCTCAAATAATTATATAGTTGAGTCTGAAAATAATACGCTTTTTTTATACAAAAACAATACTGCATTGTGAAAGTATAATCTTCATAATAGATTTTCTCGAAACGGATACCATATCTGTCTAATATTGATTTTCTGAACAGTTTGTTTGATGCAGATCCGTCCGTATGTTTTATCACTTCATCATTGATTTCTACTAAACCGGAATACTTCACGGAATAATATTTCTTCTCAGTTGACGTTGGCTCTCCTTCCTTTTCCGACACGACCCTGATACTAAAGTTTATCATATCAGGGTTATACTGAAAAGATTTAGAAATAGTATCATAGGTATCCGGCTGCAAAGTATCGTCCGAATCAAGGAAACTGATCCACTCGGATGTCGCTTTAGCCAGTCCATAGTTTCTGGACTCCCCCGGTCCCCCATTCTGTTTCTCAACTATAACTATTCTCGGGTCTTCCTGCTGCAGCCTGTACAGAATCTCCGCTGATCCGTCAGTAGATCCGTCATTTACACAGATGATTTCCAGATTCCTGTATGTCTGGTCCATGACGCTTCTGACAGACTTTTCAACATATTTTTCGGTGTTGTAAACCGGGATGATGACAGAAATTTTTTCAGAAACCATATGATTCAAAACATCTAAAATCCAATTTGCAAAAATACGCAAAATTTATGTTAAAATTATGCTACCTTTGTCACAATCAATTCGTCCATTATGAAATCTGAAGATGCAAGGAATATTGCATGCGTTGCACCTGAAATTTTTTTTCAGACCGGAAATACGTTGATGCCTATTTCGCATGCATGATATACAATATGTGCCGTCCGGATTAGGCAAATCAGATAAAACAACATAACTTTGCCGGAGTTAAACTATAGATGCTATGAACAACACTCCGCTAATTTCGGTGCTTGTCCCGTGCTGTAATGTAGAGAAATATCTCCGGCAGTGTCTGGACTCGATTATAAACCAGACATACACCGAGCTCGAAATCATCTGCCTGAATGACGGATCAACCGACAGCACTCCCGACATTCTGAGAGAATATGAAAAGAAAGACAGCAGAATCCTGGTAGTGGACAAACCGAACTCAGGCTATGGGGCGACCATGAACCTCGGGATGAAGATGGCCAAAGGGAAGTATATCGGAATCGTGGAGTCGGATGACTACATCGAACCTTCCATGTATGAAATCCTCTGCAAGGAAGCGGAAAAAGAAAATCTGGACATAACGCGGTGCCGGTTCATTGAAAGAAACGAGGTCACGCATCAGGACGAGGTGGAAACATTTTATTATGTCAAGGACAACGGTAAGGTTTTCAAACCTGTGGAAGTCCCTACCTCTCTGCTTATCAAGCCTTCCATCTGGGCAGCGCTGTACAGCAGCAAATTTCTGAAGGACAACGGCATATATTTTCTCGAGACTCCCGGAGCCAGCTATCAGGACACATCCTTTTCATTTAAGGCCCTATCTATGGCACGTAGGGTCAGATTCCTTCCGGACGTGCTGCATAACTACCGTATCAACCCGGCTTCTTCCGTATCCTCTCCAGGCAAAGTATTCTGCGTATGCGATGAAGAGGCTGAAATCAGGCGTTATGTTAAAGAGCATGGCCGGTATGAGGAACTGAAAGGAATCATGGCATTGAGAGCATTCGGTTCATATAAGTGGAACTACAACCGTCTCGGACCTATGAAACTGAAGCGAGCCTTCATGAAGCAGTGGTCGAAAGAGGCAAAAATATGGTTTGCAGATAACGCCGTTACTCGGAAAAACTTTTCCCGTAACCGTATTTTCAGGCTTTGGATAATAGCCTACTGCCCGTTCCTGTACTGTTTTATCAAAAAGGTATGATATAATGAAACAATATGATTATCTGATTGTCGGCGCAGGGCTGTACGGAGCCTGCTTCGCATATCTGGCCAAGCGTAAAGGCCACCGATGCCTTGTAATAGACAAACGTGGGCACTCGGGCGGAAACATGTATTGCGAAAACATAGAGTCCATCAATGTACATAAGTACGGGGCGCATATTTTCCATACTTCAAACAGGAAAGTATGGGAGTTTGTCAATTCCCTGTGCGAATTCAACAATTACATAAATTCCCCTGTCGCCAACTATAAAGGCAAGCTCTACAACCTTCCTTTCAACATGAACACTTTCCATGCCCTCTGGGGCGTGGTAACACCGGAACAGGCAAGGGAAAAAATCAGGGAACAAAGGGAACGGGCCGGAATATCCGAGCCTCGCAATCTTGAAGAACAGGCCATTTCGCTGGTGGGCAGTGACATATATGAAATCCTCATTAAAGGCTATACTGAAAAGCAGTGGGGAAGGAAATGCACCGAGCTGCCTGCCTCGATTATCAAAAGACTGCCTGTAAGGTTTACTTTCGACAACAATTATTTCAATGATCTATGGCAGGGTATCCCGACAGGAGGGTATAACAGGCTTTTCGACAAACTGCTGGAAGGGATTGAAACAAGACTCGGAACCGATTATTTCTCTGACAGGCAGTATTTCGATTCGATTGCCGAAAAAACCGTATTTACCGGACCTGTCGACCAGTTTTACGGCTATCGGTTCGGAAAACTTGAATACAGGACCGTACGGTTCGAGACTTCCGTTCTTGACACCGGAAACTATCAGGGTGTAGCCGTGATGAACTATACCGATGCGGAAACCCCGTACACCCGCATCATAGAACACAAGCATTTCGAATTCGGCAACCAGGAAAAGACCGTAATTTCCAAAGAATATTCATCCGAATGGAAAAGCGACAGCGAGCCGTATTACCCGATAAACAATGAAAGGAACAACTGCCTGTATCAGAAATATAAAGATCTTGCAGACAGTGAAACATCGGTTATTTTCGGAGGGAGGCTCGCCGAGTACCGGTACTATGATATGCACAATATCGTTGAAAAAGTTCTGGAGCATCCGGAATTAAAAACAACGGAGTAGGACTCAGGACGTCAAACGCTTAAAATCCAGAACCGAATGGCAGACTATCCGATCGATGCAGTGGTAACGTGGGTTGACGGGGACGACCCTGTCCACAAATCAAAACGGCTGAAATACGAATCGGCAGCACAGCTGATGAATGATGAAGTAGGGGGCGACATACGGTACCAGAACTGCGGTGAGATAAAATACTGTATCGCATCCCTGCTCAGATTCGCCCCTTTTCTCAGGAAAATCTTCATTGTTACAGACGGTCAGGACCCATGCCTGGGACCTTTTCTTGACAAATACTTTCCTGAACGCAGCACCGAAATAGAAATTGTCGACCACACGGTAATCTATCGCGGGTACGAAAAATATCTGCCTGTCTTTTCTGCGAGGTCTATCGAAACGGTATTGTTCCGGATCCCAGGGCTGAGCGAGCATTTCATCTATCTGAATGACGATTTCCTGCTTGTCGCCCCGACTTCTCCTGAAGATTTTTTTCTCGATGGCAAAGCGGTGTGCTACGGTTACCGTTTCAGCACGTTGTTCGCCAGGCTGCTTCATATACTGAAACCGCGAAAGAAAGGATTCAAGATATCCGGATTCAAGGATTCAATGGTCAATGCCGCAAAAATAGCAGGGAACAAAAGATATTTCCTGTACATCGGACATATTCCACTGGCTATAAGGAAAAGTACGCTTGAAAGATTTTATGGAAATAATCCGGCTATCATGGAAATGAACATGAAACCGAAATTCAGGGAACCGTTCCAATACAATCCCCAGGCCCTTTTCTATCTTCTGGCGGAAGACACCGGAGAATGTACGGTACGGCCAAGAAAAGGAAAGGACCTGTATCTGAAACCCAAGAAAAGAAAAGGGTACATGAGACGAAAATTGCGTGAGTTCGGGGAATCCGAAGCTCCTTTCTGCTGTTTCAATTCTTTAGGCTATGCCTCCGAAAAAGACAAGGAAATGGCAATAAACTGGATATGCAACCGGCTTTCTCTTGAAGCGTCGCAGAAACAGTCTTCTGAAGGCTGATCCTATTTCACTATCCACCGCTCGATGTTCCGGGTCTCGCTGCTGAAGTTCACACCTATGCTGTAGACTTTACGGCTGTCCTTTGCGAACGGGAGGGCGTACTGCTTGTCTTCTATCTGCTGCAGGGCCTGCTCCGCGCTGCCGTCCAGCTTGAACTCCATCACATACACATAGCTGTCGGTCTGCAGTACAAGGTCTATCCTGCCTCTGGAGGTATGGTACTCCACCTTAGTGTACAGGCCTGCCAGGCGGAACACGATGAAAAGGACGTTCTGGTAATGCAGTTCCACGTCTTTCGCCAGTTCGTAAGGGCAGTCCGCAAGGAATGACTGCAGCCGCTCCATGAAGCCGTCGATGTCACCGGATTCCACATCTGTCACGAACCGTTTTATCTCGAACGGAGACCGGGTCTTGCTGACAGCTGAATAGAACGGAAGCAGGAAATTCATGAAGCCTTCCTCTACCTCCCTGTTCGGAAACCCTAATGTATATATTCCAAATCTTTTGTCGTATCCCTTTATTGTCAGATACCCGCTCTGGTAGATGACCGGGATGGGGTTGTCGTCCGTGAAGATGCTGTCCAGCACATCGGCGTCAGTCTCCACATGACTCATTTCTTCAAGGTCATAGTCGCTCTTTTTCAGCAATTCGACTAAATAAGTCGGGGTCCCCGTCTCGAACCAGTAGCTGCCGTATCTTCTGGACTTGAAAGTGTTGAGGATGCTGAAAGGATTGTACATTCCCGGAGTATCCGGGCAGAAATGGTATCCGTCGTAGTCGGTTTTGAGTTGGTCGCAGGCCTGCTCGAAAGTCTGCCCGTTGGCAGAGGCAAGCTCATGTATGTCATCGGAGAAGTCCCGGAGAAGTTCTTCTTCGCTGATTCCGCAGATATCGGTGTAGCCTGGATTTCTGGACAGATCCTCCAGGTTGTTCAGGTCGCTGAATACGCTCACCTTCCCGAACTTCGTCACCCCCGTCAGGAGGGCGAACTTGATATTCCCGTCCTGTGACTTCAAAGCCCCGTAAAATGCCTTGAGAGTGCCGCGATATGCCTGCTGCCTGTCTTCATCTCCTATGGCCTGAAGCATCGGCTTGTCGTACTCGTCTATCAGGATCACTACCCGCTCCCCCGTCTTGGCCGCCGCACGCTTGATCGTCCCCTCGAATCTTGTCGCAAGGGATTTTTCATGTGGATTGGACCCGTACAGGCTTTCCCATTCGCTTAGGGCCAGCTCCAGTTTTGCATCCAGAGCTTCGGCAGTGTCATATTTCTCCGTATTCAGGTCAAGATGCAGGATAGGATAACGTTTCCATTCCTTCTCCAGGCCTTCCATTGCCAGCCCGTCGAACAGCTCCTTCTTTCCCTGGAAATATGCCTCCAGCGTGCTCACAAGAAGGCTTTTCCCGAACCGCCGCGGACGGCTCAGAAAATAATAGCTCCCCGTCTTGACAAGCTGATATATAAGAGCCGTCTTGTCAATGTAACAGTATCCGTCCCTGCGGACTTTCTCGAAATTCTGGATCCCTACCGGGTATAACTTGTCTGACATGGCTTCTTTCTTTTGTTTCTTAACTTAATGTTTTACGGAGGCGGACTGTCATTTCACTATCCACCGCTCGATGTTCCGGGTCTCGCTGCTGAAGTTCACTCCTATCGTATAGACTTTTCTGGAGTCCTTTGCGAACGGGAGGGCGTACTGCTTGTCTTCTATCTGCTGCAGGGCCTGCTCCGCACTGCCGTCCAGTTTGAACTCCATGACATACACATAGCTGTCGGTCTGCAGAACAAGGTCTATCCTGCCTCTGGATGTATGGTACTCCACCTTAGTGTACAGGCCTGCCAGGCGGAATACGATGAAAAGGACGTTCTGGTAATGCAGCTCGATATCCTTCGCCAGCTCGTAAGGGCAGTCCGCAAGGAACGACTGCAGACGCTCCATGAACCCGTCGATGTCTCCCCGCTTAACGTCCTGAACGAACTTCTTTATCTCGAACGGCGAGCTGGTCTTGCTCACGCTGGAATAGTACGGCAGGAGGAACTTCATGAAACCTTCCTCTACTTCCCTGTTCGGGAACCCGAGTTCGTATATCCCGAACTCCTTGTCGTAGCCTTTGATGGTGAGGTAACCGCTCTGGTAGATGACCGGGATGGGGTTGTCGTCCGTGAAGATGCTGTCCAGCACATCGGCGTCAGTCTCCACATGGCTCATCTCCTCCAGGTCATAGTCGCTCTTTTTCAATAGCTCCACAAGATAGGTAGGTGTCCCTGTCTCGAACCAGTAGCTGCCGTATGTCTTCTTTGCGAAGGTATTCAGGATACTGAACGGGTTGTACATTCCTGGGCTGTACTGGTTGAAATGGTAGCCGTCATAGTATTCTTTAAGCTGCCCTATGGCCTGCTCGAAGGTCTGTCCGTTGGCTGCAGCAAGTTCCCGGATGTCGTCGCTGAAGTCACGCAGGAGCTCCTCCCCGCTGATTCCGCAGATGTCGAAATAGCGGTGGTCCCGGGACAGGTCCATCAGGTTGTTCAGGTCGCTGAACACGCTCACCTTCCCGAATTTCGTCACCCCCGTCAGGAGGGCGAACTTGATATTCCCGTCCTGTGACTTCAAAGCCCCGTAAAATGCCTTGAGAGTGCCGCGATATGCCTGCTGCCTGTCTTCATCGCCTATGGCCTGAAGCATCGGCTTGTCGTATTCGTCTATCAGGATCACTACCCGCTCCCCGGTCTTGGCCGCCGCACGCTTGATCGTCCCCTCGAATCTTGTCGCAAGGGATTTTTCATGAGGGTTGGAACCGTACAGGCTTTCCCATTCGCTTAGGGCCAGCTCCAGTTTTTTATCCAGAGCTTCAGCAGTGTCATATTTCTCCGTATTCAGGTCAAGATGCAGTATAGGATAACGTTTCCACTCCTTTTCCAGTTCCTGCACCGCAAGCCCGTCGAACAATTCCTTCTTCCCCTGGAAATATGCCTCCAGCGTGCTCACAAGAAGACTTTTGCCGAACCTTCGCGGACGGCTCAGAAAATAATACCGTCCTGTCCTTGCCAATTCATATATCTTGGCTGTCTTGTCCACATAAAAGTACCCGTCTCTACGCAGACTCTCGAAATTCTGGATCCCTACCGGGTATAACTTGTCTGACATGGCTTCTTTCTTTTGTTTCTTAACTTAATGTTTTACGGAGGCGGACTGTCATTTCACTATCCACCGCTCGATGTTCCGGGTAGTGCTGCTGAAGTTCACACCTATCGTGTAGACTTTCCTGCTGTCCTTTGCGAACGGAAGGGCGTACTGCTTTTCCTCTATCTGCTGCAGGGCCTGCTCAGCGCTCCCGTCCAGCTTGAACTCCATCACATACACATAGCTGTCGGTCTGCAGTACAAGGTCTATCCTGCCTCTGGAGGTATGGTACTCCACCTTAGTGTACAGGCCTGCCAGGCGGAACACGATGAAAAGGACGTTCTGGTAATGCAGTTCCACGTCTTTCGCCAGTTCGTAAGGGCAGTCCGCAAGGAATGACTGCAGCCGCTCCATGAAGCCGTCGATGTCACCGGATTCCACATCTGTCACGAACCGTTTTATCTCGAACGGAGACCGGGTCTTGCTGACAGCTGAATAGAACGGAAGCAGGAAATTCATGAAGCCTTCCTCTACCTCCCTGTTCGGAAACCCTAATGTATATATTCCAAATCTTTTGTCGTATCCCTTTATTGTCAGATACCCGCTCTGGTAGATGACCGGGATGGGGTTGTCGTCCGTGAAGATGCTGTCCAGCACATCGGCGTCAGTCTCCACATGACTCATTTCTTCAAGGTCATAGTCGCTCTTTTTCAGCAATTCGACTAAATAAGTCGGGGTCCCCGTCTCGAACCAGTAGCTGCCGTATCTTCTGGACTTGAAAGTGTTGAGGATGCTGAAAGGATTGTACATTCCCGGAGTATCCGGGCAGAAATGGTATCCGTCGTAGTCGGTTTTGAGTTGGTCGCAGGCCTGCTCGAAAGTCTGCCCGTTGGCAGAGGCAAGCTCATGTATGTCATCGGAGAAGTCCCGGAGAAGTTCTTCTTCGCTGATTCCGCAGATATCGGTGTAGCCTGGATTTCTGGACAGATCCTCCAGGTTGTTCAGGTCGCTGAACACGCTCACCTTCCCGAACTTCGTCACCCCCGTCAGGAGGGCGAACTTGATATTCCCGTCCATCGACTTGAGTACTCCGTAGAATGGCTTCAGTGTGCTCCTGTATGCGGCCTGGAGCTCCGGACTATTGATGGCCTGCAGCATCGGTTTGTCATACTCGTCGACAAGGATCACTACCCGCTCTCCGGTCTTCTCACATGCCCTCTTGACTACTCCGGCAAAACGGAGTGACAGGGATACTTCCGCAGGATCGCTCCCGTACAGGTTCTCCCATGCTACCAGATTGCGATTCAGAATATCATCAAGACTCTCCGGAGTGTCGTATTTCTCTATATTCAGATCCAGGTGCAGGATAGGATACCGTTTCCATTCCTTCTCCAACCCATATATCGCCAGCCCTTCGAACAATTCCTTCTTCCCCTGAAAGTATGCCTCCAGCGTGCTCACAAGAAGGCTTTTCCCGAACCGCCGCGGACGGCTCAGAAAATAATACCGTCCTGTCCTTGCCAATTCATATATCCTGGCTGTCTTGTCTACATAAAAGTACCCGTCTCTACGGAGACTCTCGAAATTCTGGATCCCTACCGGGTAAAGTTTTCCGTCCATAGTGTAAAAAAGTTCCGTTTTTATTACCGAAGCGTCGCAGTATAAATGCCTAAGGCAAATATATGAAAGAAACTGTCTCCAGACAAATTGTCTTGCAGCAGCCTGTTATACCGCTACCGGAGCCTTGATTGCAGGCCACGGATCGTATCCTTCCAGGGTAAAATCTTCGTATCTGAAGTCGAAGATATCCTTTACTTCAGGATTGATCTTCATTAGCGGAAGCGGCCGCGGTTCACGTGAGAGCTGCAGGGCCACCTGTTCGAAATGGTTTCTGTAGATATGCGTGTCTCCGGTGGTATGGATGAATTCTCCCGGCTGCAGACCGCATACCTGAGCGATCATCATGGTCAGCAACGCGTATGACGCTATATTGAACGGGACTCCGAGAAACACGTCCGCGCTGCGCTGGTATAGCTGGCATGAAAGCCTGCCGTCGGCAACATAGAACTGGAACATCGTGTGGCACGGAGGAAGGGCCATCCTGTCCACTTCAGCGACATTCCATGCCGATACTATGAGTCTTCGGCTGTCCGGGTTTTTCTTGATGGCTTCAATGACATTTGACAGCTGGTCGATGGTATGTCCGTCAGGTGCCGGCCAGCTGCGCCACTGGTGCCCGTATACAGGTCCGAGGTCACCGTTCCCGTCAGCCCATTCGTCCCAGATGGATACGCCGTGGTCTTTGAGATACTTGATGTTCGTATCACCTGCTATGAACCACAGGAGTTCGTAGATGATGGATTTCAGATGCACTTTCTTGGTGGTGAGAAGCGGAAAGCCTTCATTCAGGTCGAAGCGCATCTGGTATCCGAATATGCTCTGTGTGCCTGTTCCGGTCCGGTCGTGTTTCATCACTCCATGCTCGCGGATGTGGCGCAGAAGGTCAAGGTACTGTTTCATTTTGCGTGGTTTCTGAAAAATCTATCTGACTTCTTCGGCAAGACGCGAAGCAAGTTCCATGAATGCGATTCCGTCAGGGCGGTTTGAAAGGGCCGCCGGTTCTCCGCTGTCACCTCCCTCGCGGATACTCTGGACGATAGGAATCTGCCCGAGGAGAGGGATTCCGTATTTTTTCGCCATCTCTATGCCGCCGTTCTTCCCGAAGATATAGTATCTGTTTTCCGGAAGTTCTTCAGGTGTGAACCATGCCATATTTTCTACCAGGCCATAGATAGGCTTTTTGATGCTGTCGTTGCGGAACATGTTAACGCCTTTTTCCACATCCGCCAGCGCTACCGCCTGAGGAGTCGTCACTATTACTGCCCCGTTCATAGGTATGTCGTGCACCAGGCTGATATGGATATCCCCTGTTCCCGGAGGCATGTCGATGAGCAGGAAGTCAAGTTCACCCCAGCGTACCTGCAGGATCATCTGCTTGAGGGCGTTGCAGGCCATAGGTCCTCTCCAGATGAGGGCCTGCTCCGGCTTTGCGAAATAGCCTATGGACATCCATTTGACCCCGTATTTCTCCAGAGGCATGATGACTTCCTTGTCCCCTTCCTGGAAAGCTTCCGGCATATCGTTTTCAGTCCCGGTCATCTTCGGCACGGACGGTCCGTAGACATCCGCGTCAGCCAGCCCGACCTTATATCCTGCACGTGCGAGAGCGATGGCCAGGTTTACGGCAACAGTGGATTTTCCCACTCCGCCTTTACCGGAAGCCACACCGATGATATGCTTGACATTTTCAAGTTCTTCAAGTCCGAGGTTGAGTCCGACAGGCTTCTTTGCAGTATCTTCCTTTACGACGGTCTTGACTTCAACCTGTGTTCCGGCAGGAGCATGACGGATTACAGCCGCCTTCGTGCTGCCTATAAGGTATTCTGCAAGCGGGTCACGGTGCTTGGGGAAAGCAAGGGTGACGGTGACCTTGTCTCCGTCTATATCCACTTTCTCGACCATGCCCAGCTCTACGATATTCCTGTCCCCTTTTCCGGGGTGCTGCACATCGTAGAGCATTTTCATTATTTCATTCTGTTTCATTGTCTTTTTTAATTATATCCATATCTGAATTAAATCAGAAGTCACCTTATCAATTTAATTCAGAATAGTCATTTCATCAAGAAGATAACCTGCCCCGCCGAACTTGTCCACAATGAACAGCACATATCTTATGTCCACGTTGATGCATCTCTGCAGGTCAGGCTCGAACATGATGTCGCTGCTCATCGATTCCCAGTTGCCGTCGAACGCGAGTCCGATCAGCTGACCTTCTGCATTGAGCACAGGGCTTCCGGAGTTGCCTCCGGTAATGTCATTGTTGGAAAGGAAAGCCACAGGCATTTTTCCGTCAGAAGAGGCATACTGGCCGAAATCCTTGTTTTTCCACAGCTCCTTCAGTTTCTCCGGCACGACGAATTCCCAGTTGTCAGGATCTTCTTTCTCCATTACCCCGTCCAGTGTGGTATAATATTTATAAATGACGGCATCTTTCGGAGAGTAGCCTTTCACGTGTCCGTAAGTGAGTCTCATGGTGAAGTTTGCATCAGGATATGAAGGCTGGCCTTTCTTCCATTCGAGCTGTCCTGCGGTGTATGCCTTGCGCCCGATGGCGAGCAGGGAATCACTGTAGGATATTTCAGGTAATACGCTCATCAGTACCTCGGAATATGATTTGGCAAGAAGGATGGCCGGATCATCGAATATTTTTGACGGCTCCTTTGTCCTGATTGCTCCGGCAAGTTTCTCTTCTGAAGTAAAGACACTGCTGCTGAAAAGGGAGTCGACGTATGAACTGATATCCATTGTCCCGAAATCCGGAGAGATGCCTTTGAGGTAGTATGTAGTGTCGGTATTGTTCCTATAGTATTCCAGCATGGCCTTGGCCTCCTTGATGTCGGTGCCGGCAGAATAGTCTTTGTAGAGAGGGGCTATGGAAGCAAGGGCGTCCTGGAATGCCGCGAGGGTGTCTTTGTTTTCTGTAGCATTGAGGGCGGTCTTGGCCGCATTGTTGAACTTTACTGCGAAGCTCGGGAGCTCGATACGGTAGACTGATTCCAGGGTAGTGGTGTATATGCGGTTTGCCTCTGCTACGGCCTCTACACCTTCCCTGATGGTTTCCAGTGCTTTGCCGTATTTTTCCTGGCGTTTCCTGTTCTCATTGACCCATGAGGTGAAGTCGGCTTCTTCCTGCTCGGCCCGGCCGATGATGTCCAGTTTTGCGAATGCCTGCTTCATTCCGATCCATTTTTTCCATCCGTTGGAAGAGCCGGCGTATTTGCTGGCATACTGTATTTTCACCTTAGGGTCGGCGAGCATGTCTTCCATCATGATGTCCTGACGGATTGTGCGTGCCGCGATGGCTATGTCCTGCTTTGCCAGGAGGTTTTTAAGTTCAGGAGAAGTGAAGAACCTGTTCGTCCTTCCCGGATAGCCCATGATCATTGTGTAGTCTCCTTCCTGAACCCCTTTCAGGGAAATGGCCAGATGCTGCTTCGGAGAATAAGGTACATTGTCCGGCGAGTAATCCGCAGGATTGTTGTCCTTGTCGGCGTACACGCGGAACATCGAGAAGTCTCCGGTGTGGCGCGGCCACATCCAGTTATCAGTGTCGGCTCCGAATTTTCCGATGGAGGAAGGCGGGGCCCCTACGAAACGGATATCGCGGAAGGTCTTGTAGACTATCATATAGCGGACATTCTCATTGTAGAATGACTCGAACACTACCTTGCAGTGAGGATAGTCTCCTTCTGCCTGTTCCCTGAGTTCCTGCTCCTTGTCAAGAAGGGCTTTTCCTACAAGCGTTTCGATGTTAAGGCTGTCCCTGTACTGTTTGCGGGCCGCTTTCTCGGCCTTTGCCATTATGGCGGTAACATCCGTCATGTTTTCCAGGAATGTGACAGTCAGTCCTTCGCAAGGGAGTTCTTCGCCCCTGTTCATGGCCCAGTATCCGTCAGTGAGGTAGTCGTGTTCCACTGAACTGAGCTGCTGGATACTTGCATATCCGCAGTGATGGTTGGTCACCAGAAGTCCTTCATCGGAGATGATTTCACCGGTACATCCTCCTCCGAACTGCACTATGGCGTCTTTGAGGGAAGAATGGTTGATGCTGTAGATCTGATCAGCACTCAGTCTGCAGCCTTCTTCCTGCATTGTATTGATGTTCATTTTCTCAAGGAGAGGGAGCATCCACATCCCCTCGTCCGCTTTCAGCCCTGCAGAAGAAAATACAGCGAGGGCCGCTGCTGCACAAAGAAATTTTTTCATTGTATTATATGCTTTTAATTATTTTGCCTGACTTTCCACAAAGTGACAAAGATACTGATTTTCCTGTGCCGGAAAAAATAAAATCAAGACTCAGAAAAGTGACGGCTCCAGTTCCTTGACATGGAAGCTCATGCGGTGGTGAGGGGTATATCCGTACTTGCGGATAGCAGCGACATGTTCCTTTGTAGGGTATCCCATATTCCTGTCCCAGCCGTACTGCGGGTATTCGGCGGCAAGGCTCCTCATGTACTCGTCCCTGTATGTCTTGGCGAGGACAGACGCCGCCGCAATCGGAGCGTATTTCCCGTCGCCTTTTACTATGCATTGGTAAGGTATCCTTTCTGCTTCAAGGACAGTTTCCCGGTCTTTCTCCGACCTGAATATCCGGCTGTAGGGCCAGAACCTGTTACCGTCCACCAGAAGGAATTCCGGCAGAGGGGAGAGCCGCATGACGGCCCGCCACATCCCGGCTATGGAGGCGTTCAGTATGTTTATCGTGTCTATTTCCTTCGGGCTGACAGCTTCTACCGCAAAAGCTACGGCCTCCTGTTCGATGACGCTCCGGAGAGCCTCCCGGGCCTTTTCCGTCATTTTCTTGGAGTCGTTTAGCAGAGGATGATGGAAATCTTCCGGCAGAATGACGGCTGCGGCGAATACCGGTCCGGCAAGCGGCCCTCTTCCCGCCTCGTCACATCCGGCTTCAAGGAGGGTTTCATTAAAGTGGTTCAGCAGACAGGTCTTTTCACGCATGGACGCAAAGGTATGAAAAATTATCCCTGCTTCTCCTTTTTCAGCATGGAGATGATTTCATCCTTTGTCCGGACCAGATCCTCCAGAAGCGCAATCCTTGCCTCATATGACCTGACAGTCTCCTCCAGCCCGCTTATTTTGTCCAGATACATGCGTTCCGACTCCTTCCATTCCTGAAGATACCTGGCCCTTATTTCATTCAGGGTCGCGCCCGGATTCCCGGGAGGGGCATAGCCGAGGACAAGTTCATCTGCCGTCCTGTCCAGAATAGAGGCGATCCGCGGAAGATAGTCGTTTACCAGCGAAGTCTCCCCGGACTCTATGCGTCTGTAGGCATTGCGCGAGATACCCATCTTTTCCGCCATTTCCTGCTGGGTGAGACCGAGTTTCTTGCGGAGTGCAGTTATGTTTTTCTTGACGGAATTATTGTCCATATCATATAAATGATATAATGGCAACAAAAGTATTACATATAAGACGAGCCGTATGACAATGATTATTTGTCAATGACAACCATATCATGTCAAAAACAGAAAAAACATTAAAAAAGATAAAATTCCGGGGTCATTTCGCCACAAAAAGACAATAATCCCTTGTCTTTTGCCCCTTTCGTTTCAGATTTGCAGGAAAACACGGCATATGGAAAAGGAAAAATTCGAGAAATTCGCCGCACTGCTGGAAAATGAAAAGGCGCATATGTACCCGGGCGTGACATTCCGGAAGATGTGCGGATGGGCAGGAGCGGATGAAAAGGAAATGGATGCATTCCTGAAATCGGAATTCGGATACGGCGGAGACGAGATACTGGATGCATACAGGCAGGGAACGGTTTCCCGTTTCAGGGACAAATATGGGATAGAGCTGTAAAATGCTATTGTTTTTCAGGTTTTAATTTATTAGATTTGCTTCGATGCTAACTTAATGAAAGTATCGGCAGACCAGTAATTAATAACAAAACAGAAAGCACATGAAAGCTTATTCAACCAACAACATCCGTAATGTGGTTCTGCTTGGTAGCACCAAGTCAGGTAAAACCACATTATCTGAAGCTATGCTCTACGAAGGCAAGGTGATCGAGAGGAGAGGGTCGGTGGAGGCTAAGAACACCGTATCTGACAACTCGGAAATCGAGCAGATGAACCAGCGCTCCATCTACTCTACTCCTCTCTATGCGGAATTCATGGATACGAAGTTCAATATCATAGACACTCCGGGTGCAGACGACTTCATCGGAGGTGCGGTATCCGCATTCAAGGTCTGCGATACCGGAGTCCTTGTCATCAACGCCCAGCAGGGGGTTGAAGTCGGGACCGAAATATTCGCCCGTTATGCACGTCAGTATGATGTCCCTCTCATCGTTGCGGTGAATCAGCTTGACAGCGAAAAGGCTTCGTGGGAAAATACCCTGGAATCGATGAAAGAGGCATTCGGCAAGCAGCCGGTGCTCATACAGTATCCGGTGAATCCGGGTCCTTCATTTGACGGGTTCATCGATGTGCTTAAAATGAAATACTACCATTTCAAGGATGACAACGGTACCCGTGAGGACCTTGAAATCCCTGAACAGTACAAGGATGAGGCGGAGGAACTGAGGGCGGCGCTTATCGAGCGGGCCGCCGAATACGATGACACTCTGATGGAAAAGTTTTTCGAGGCGGGAGTGCTGACGGAAGACGAGATACGCAAAGGCATCGGAATAGGCTGCAGGGCGGGAGAAGTGCTTCCTGTGTTCTGCCTTTCAGCCAAAAAGGATATAGGTGTCAAGAGGCTTATGGAATTTACCATAAGGACAGCTTCCTCACCTGCAGACAGGAAGGCAAAGACCAAAGACGGAAAAGAAATAGAGTGCAAGCAGGACGCCCCTACCACACTCTTCATATATAAGACGGCTGTCGAGCAGCATCTCGGCGAGGTAGCCTATTTCAAGGTGATGTCCGGAGAGCTGACCGAAGGACAGGATCTGGAGAATCCGGAGACCGGCGACAAGGAAAGGATCAGCACCATATATGCAGTAGCCGGAAAGAGAAAGGACAAGGTGACGGACCTGTTTGCCGGCGATATCGGCTGTACGGTCAAGCTCCGCGCGGCAAAGACCAATGTCACCCTTGCGCAGCCGGGAACGGAAATAGCCTACGAGCATATTAAATTCCCGGCATCCAAGTTCCGCACAGCCATAAAGGCCAAGGAACAGAAGGATGAAGAAAAAATGAACGAGGCCCTGTCGAAGATTTCGGCTGAAGACCCTACGATTATCGTCGAATATTCCAAGGAACTCAAGCAGACCATACTCAAGGGTCAGGGAGAGCAGCATATCAACATAGTCAAATGGAGACTCAAGAACGAGAACAAGATCGAAATCGAGCTGTTCCCGCCTAAGATTTCATATCGGGAGACTATCACCAAAGTGGCTACCGCAAGCTACCGCCACAAGAAACAGTCCGGCGGTGCAGGCCAGTTCGGAGAAGTCCATCTTCTTATCTGTCCTATCGTGGAAGGCGTCGAAGCGACCAACAAGTTCAAGATTGACGGAAAGGACATGGTCCTCAATATCAAGAACAAGGAAACATTTGACCTTGAGTGGGGCGGCAAGCTCGAGTTCTACAACTGCATCGTCGGAGGAGCTATCGATGCGCGTTTCATGCCTGCCATCCTGAAAGGTATTATGGACAAGATGAGCGAAGGTCCTCTTACCGGTTCTCTGGCCCGCGACATCCGCGTCTATGTCTACGACGGAAAGATGCATCCGGTGGATTCCAACGAAATTTCTTTCGTTCTGGCTGCCAGAAATGCATTCAAAGAGGCATTCCGCAACGCCGGGCCGAAGATCATGGAGCCAATCTACAATGTAGAGGTTCTGACCCCGTCCGAGTACATGGGCGCCTGCATGTCGGACCTGCAGAACCGCCGTGCCCTCATAGAAGGAATGGGTAGCGACAAGGGATTCGAGGTCATCAGGGCGAGAGTTCCTCTTGCAGAACTGTACAAGTACTCCACGACCCTAAGCTCCCTTACGTCAGGAAGCGCTACGTTCTCAATGGAATTTGCCGATTACCAGCCTGTTCCTGCTGATGTTCAGGATAAGCTCCTCAAGGCTTATATGGAACAGGACCGGGATGAATAAGCAGACAGACAAGTGAAAAATAGCAGGGGTGGGTCAAAAGTCTGACTCACCCCTTTATTATCCGTACTCCTGATGGAGTCTTGTTTCAAATACTCAATTTTCTCACGAAGGGAAAAATCCTTTTGAGTTGCCCTCTCTTGTTTTACTGTCTTACCTTGAAAGCGAAGATTATCGCCTCTTCGAAAGTCTCTCCCGGACGGAGGACTGTGGAAGGATAGTCAGGATGATTGGGAGAATCAGGGAAGTGCTGGCACTCGACGGCTACACCGTCATAGTCGTTATAGCTGCGTCCGCACTTGCCTTCAGGGCATCCGGCAAGCCAGTTTCCGGTGTAGACCTGCACTCCGGGCTGTGTTGTGACTACTTCCAGCAGGCGGCCGCTTTCAGGGGCATAAAGCTCTGCTGCCGTCTGCAGCTGTCCGGGTTCGTATCCGTCGATTACCCAGCAGTTGTCATATCCCTTACCGTATTTCAGTGCAGGAAAATCCGCCTTGATGTCCCGTCCGAGAGGTTTTGCCACAACAAAATCCATAGGTGTTCCGGCAACCGGCTCGCTTTCCCCTGCCGGAATGAGAGAATCATCCGTAGGGAGATATTCGGAAGCATTCAGCCTGAGCTCGTGCCCGAGGACGCTTCCGCTCCCTTCCCCGTTCAGATTGAAATAGGCGTGGTTGGTAAGGTTCACCACCGTAGGGGCATCAGTTTCAGCCGTAAGGGTGAGCCTCAACTCGTTTTCTTCGCTCCATTCGTAGCGGACAACGGCTTTCAGGGCACCCGGGTACCCCATCTCCCCATCCTGGGAATAGTACATGAATTCGACTCCGTCTTCATGTATGCGGCTCTCCCATACCTGATTCTGGAACCCTTGGGGTCCGCCGTGCAGGTGATTGGGACCATTGTTGACCGGAAGCGTATATTCTTTGCCCTCAAGGGTAAAACGGCCTTTTGCTATCCTGTTGGCATACCGGCCGGGGACTTTCCCAGCACAAGGGCCGTCATCGAAATAGCTCAGAGGATCCTTATATCCGAGGGCGACATCCGCCAGTTTCCCGTCCCTGTCAGGGACAACCACCTCAACGATTCCTGCTCCCACGCTTGAAAGCCGGACGTAGGCTCCGCTGTCGTTTTTCAATGTATAACGATAAATTTCCTTGCCGCAAGGGGACTTGCCCCAGAGTTCTTTTTCTATGCTCATGGTTATTTTGGATTAATGTTATAACAAACAAAGATATGCAGAAGCCGAGAGCAGAGCAAATTTATTTACCCTGCCGGAAAATCATTGTTCCGCAATGCCGTGAAGGTATGAGAATACCCTGATGTCCGGAGCGTCTTTCAGTATTACTTTCTTGTCCCGGTCAAGAAGATAGAGGGAAGGGATGGCCCTGACATTGTACAGAAGGTCTGTACGGATGATGAAGTTCGGATCATATCCGTTGTACCATTCCTTCGGATAGATGTTCTGGTAGCCGTACCACGATTCAATGTCCTCGTCGATATAGATATTGGCGACAGCCACCTTTCCTGAAGATACCATAGACTCCAGCACGGGATCCGATTTCAGTTCATCGATGATATACTTGCAGGCCTCGCATCCGGGATTGCTGAAAAACAGAAGGGTAAAATCCGCATTCAGGCTGTAAAGGGTGCGTATGCGCCCGTCCTTGTCACTGAAGGAAAAGTCCGCAGCCGGAGTCCCCGTACGGTTGAGAGAACACATTCCGGCATCATACCCGTATGCTTCCCTGCGTGCAGGAGCAACAAGCCGGCAAGAGGCCATCCTTGTCGCAAAAGGAAGATAAAGGTCTTCGTTTCTCAGCGGAGAATTAGGGTCATAAAGATATTTTTCAATCAGAGAAGAAACGGTTTCAAAGACAGAGGAAGCCGTATCCCTGGCCTCGCAGGCCGATATCCTGTCGAACAGGACAGCCATCGACTTTTCAGACAGCTCCGGGGATGCGCTGCCGACAAATGCCAGCCAGTCCGCCAGAGCCTGCTCCACTTCTTCTTTAAGCACTCCGTTGACAACGGCAGAGTCGCACGGATACAGTGCCGAAGTATCCGTAAATTCATTCCAGTAATTCAGGATGAAATACTCTTTCGCATCTTCCATCGATGTCACCATGGCCGGGACATCGGGAACGGGGAAAGCATGCGGCTGGAATTTCCCTGCCCCGGAGCCGCCGCAGCCTGTGGCCAGCATAATATAAAGCGCCGTAAACCCGGCAGTTATGCCCCTTAAATCATTACAGTTTGCCATAATCGTATATAATTTCCGGCGGTCTGCCGATTAAACAGGAAGACCGTTTGGGCAAAATTATAAAAATAATTAGATTTGCCGCCGGAATTTTCCCTGCCGGCATATGAGATTTCTTTTTACCGCCATACTGATAATATTGTTCTCCTTCCGGGCCGGAGCCCAGTTCTATATGACAGGGGACGATCCGGGGTCTCTTAAATGGTACCGGGTTACGACCGAACACTATAGCATTCTGTATCCTGAAGGCCTGGACTCGCTGGCGGCAGTATACGGCAGGAATCTGGAGAAATACCGGCTTGCTGTAGGCCGTACGGCCGGATACTTCCCCGGAGAACTTACGTCAGGCAGGATGCCCGTAATACTGCATGCCTACAATGCCAACTCAAACGGAGTGGTAGTATGGGCCCCCAAGCGCATGGAACTTTACACTGCCCCGTCAGCCTATTCTCCCGAGCCCATGCCGTGGGAAATGAACCTGGCCATCCACGAGTCCAGGCATGTCGCCCAGATGCAGCAGGGGATGAGTCATGTGTTCAGGCCGTTCAACTGGATTTTCGGACAGATGTGGACAGGGGCAGTCGCAGGGCTCTATCCCAGCAAATGGATGCTTGAAGGCGATGCGGTAGTAGCCGAGACCGCCCTTTCCCGCTCGGGAAGAGGACGGACAGCCGACCTGCTCAACTGGTATATGATTGCAGCGGACAACGGAGATGTAAGGCGTTCAAAGCAGTGGAAATACGGCTCCTACAGATATTATACGCCGAATGAGTATTCTCTCGGTTACTTGTATATCAGCGGTATCCGGTACCTGTATGACTGCCCCGACTACACATCGAGATACCTTCATTATGCAGCAAGAAGACCATACAACATGTTTTTCGAAAATACAGTCACCAGGCAGGTCAGCGGAATGAATGTCCGGGAGACATTCAACGAGGTAATGGACTTCTACGCGCAGATGTGGGCGGAGGACCGGCAGAAACGTGCCCCTTTCATGGAATCTTCAAGGGTCCCGGAAGAAAGGACAAGAAGATATACGGAATACGCCGGCACCGTTGCCACGCCACAAGGGCTGTTTACGCTCAGAAGCGGAATCGACAGGAGCAGGACGCTGATGCAATACGGTTATTCTTCCGGCAAAGGCAAACGGCTCAGGGCCTTCGCATCCGCAACGGGCAAGCTGGAATATTCATCCTCGGGAAGGCTGTACTGGAGCGAATCCGTTCCGGACGCACGTTGGGGACATAAGATCAATTCGAAAATAAGATATTACGACATAGAACGCCGGAAGACAGTAAATATCACCCGGCAGGGCAAATTCTTCAACCCGAGCGTATCCGACAGTCTCGGGCTTCTGGCCATGACCGGATACCCTGTAGAAGGCGGAAGCAGGATACTTGTCACGGACATGGAAGGAAAGGAAGTGAAAGAAATCTGCGCTCCCGACTCCCTGCAGATAGTCGAGTCCGTCTGGGCGGGAGGGGAGCTGTATGTTTCGGGAATCTCCGAATCCGGATTCGGGATATACGGCGTGTCCGCCGACTCCGCCGCCGGCAGTCCTTCCCTTACCCCTGTACTTAAGGCGGAACCCGTCAAAATCAACGGCCTGAGAAGCGTGAACGGGAAAATTTCCTTCACCAGCGACCGTACCGGTGTCAATGAAATGTATATCCTCGACCCGCATTCAGGCGAAACATACCAGGTGACTTCCACCCCTTATGGAGCGGACGCTTTCCAGTTCAGTCCTGACGGGAAAGCACTTTATTATTCGGCAGCAACGCATGACGGAGCCGTCCTGAGCAGGACAGACTCGGACTCCCTGCCATGGAAGAAAGTGGATTTTTCGGAAAAATACATATACACGGTAGCGGAGAAGCTGTCGGAGCAGGAACGGCAGGCAACCGCAGGAGCAGACATGATTTCCGATACCGCGCATATTGAGATTTCCTCTCCGGAGCGCTACCGCAAATTCCCGCATCTTTTCAACATCCATTCCTGGGCCCCGGTATATTTCAACTATGACAATATCAAGAACCTGAGCTACGACTATTTCTATGATATGCTTTCGCCCGGAGCGGCAGCCGTCGTACAGAACAGCCTGGGTACTTTTACGGCGAATTTCGGATATTCCGCCCATCCGGACCCGTACGACAGAAGTTCATGGAGACATTCCGGACATGCAACGTTCACATATTCCGGGCTTTATCCGGTTATTGAAGCCTCTATCGATGTCAATGACAGAGCTGCCAGGAACAACTTCCTGCTGATAGAAAAAGCCGACCGGAACACGTATCTGCTGTCAATCCGGTCACGTGCGTCCGCACTTCCTTCCGTGCGTGGCAGGGTAGCCGCATATATCCCGTTCAATTTCTCCTCCGGAGGATGGTATCGCGGAGTGGTCCCGCAGATTGCATGGTCGGCCGGGAATGACCTGTATATAGGGAAACCGGAACAGAGCCTGACAGCTTCCCTCAGGGCATACACCATGCTCGGGAAAGCCGCTTCTGAAATCTATCCGGACTGGGGTATCGGAATCGAGGGTGGAATATCAGGATATCTCGGGCTTTCAGACTATTTCTCCCCTGTAGCCTATGCATATGCCTACGGTTATCTGCCCGGCTTTTTCACCACCCATGGATTCAGGCTTACGGCTACCGGTCAGTGGCAGACGGACAGGGAGTCCCTGTTTTCGTCCGGCATAGCAAATACTCTCCCGCGGGGCTTCAGGTCAGACGGAATCCTTTCATCATACATGAACGGATTCTCTTCCAGCTACAAGTTTACCGCGGAATATGCCATTCCGGTCTATCTCGGCGATTTCAACATAACTTCCGCATTTTATGTCAAACGGGCGATCATCACTCCGCATTTCGACATGTCCGTATTCCCTGGAGGAAACCTTTTCTCGACAGGAGTATCCGCCGCGGTGGAATTCGGGTGCTTTTTCTGGATAGGAACTCCGATCCAGATCGGAATTACGTACTCATACAACAGCGGAAAATCTTTCAACAGCCTTGCTGCCGCAGGAGCTGTAGCCGGACACCACTACATCGGTCCCGTATTCAGCATAAGCCTGCCGCAATAACGGCAGGTTTAATATACCGGAATTATCCAAGCATCGGCTTTATCAGACCGAAAATAATCCAGGCAACGACAAGGGTTACGAAAATGTTGAAGGTCTGTGCCACAAGAAAGACCTTCAAAGGTGTGCGGTTCTCTTTGCTGAATATCTCCCTGAACCTCGTCTCAAGACCTATGCAGACAAAAGCGACACTGAACAGGGTGTTCTGGAATCCCTTTGTCACTTTTCCCACAGCCTTTGCCGTCTCGGTGTCCAGGCAGAAACTGAATACGAGCGAAGCAAGGATAAAACCTACCACGAATTTCGGGAACCTGTCCCAGATGACCCCGAGAGTAGGCTTTTCAGCATGGTCCTTCCCCTGATAGGACCACATCAGCGAGATGATGAACGCGGCAACGCCCAGAAGGACATTCTGCGAAGACTTGACAATGACGGCAGTTTTGGCAGCCGTCTCACCGACCAGAGTCCCCGATGCGGCAACGGCTCCCGTAGTGTCTATCGTACCTCCGAGCCATGCTCCGGCCACTTCCTCGCTCAGCCCCATAAGATTCGCCAGCCACGGCAGCAGGTACATCATCGGTATGGCGATTATAAGTACAAGCGAAATGACATAGGAGAGTTTCTTGTTGTCCCCTTTTATAACTCCGCAAGTGGCGATGGCGGCAGACACTCCGCATATCGACACCGCACTCGAGACCATAGTCCCCATCTCAGGATCTATCCTCATCTTCCTGCCGAACCAGAAAGCGAAATACCATACGGTGAATACGACTATCAGCGACTGGGCAAGTCCGTATGCCCCGGACTTCATCACCTCCCCGAAAAGTATCGTAGAGCCCAGACAGATAATCCCTATCTTTATATAGAACTCGCTCTGTACGGCTGATTTCAGCCATTCGGGCACTTTGAATAAATTGCTTATCAGCAGTCCGAGTATAACCGCAAAAAACACGGACTCGAATCCGAGTTCCTTGACTGCCGGAATGGAAGCGATGAGCTGGGCCGCAAGAGTGAGTCCGAAAATGACCAAAAGCGACGGAAGAATCCATTTCAGCGGCCTGTGCAGCAATGCAGATGTCACATACGTAAGCAGCAGGACGAAAAGGAACATATATCCGGCAGAAAGCCAGTCCTCCCCTGTCTTGAGCGATGCCGGCATCTGTGGCATCACTTCAGGGAATATGCATGCCAGTGCCAGGATTACCGCTCCCGCAAAGACTATTATCCAGTCTTCAGAAGCGAACTGTCTCAACCATTTTTTCATATACAGCGTTTTTTAAAGGCTGCAAAGTTACGCCATTTTGGAAAAATTCCAAACCATGGCAATATCAGACGATTTTAGTACCTTTGGCGGTCTAATCGGGATTATCATGTCAATAAAAACAGAAAGCATCGCCACCTGCAGCCGATGCGGGAACCGCACCGGTCTCACCATGTATAAAAGCATAAACACGGCTGAAGACCCTTCTTTAAAGGAAAAGGTCAAGGACGGGTCGCTGTTCCTGTGGAAATGCCCATCATGCGGACAGGTCAACCTGGCGAAGTACGACACTCTGTACCATGACCCTGAAAAAAAACTGATGGTCTGGCTGCTGCAGGATGAAAACGTATCTGAAACCCAGATGCACTCAATATCCCTGCATGCCAAGGCGATAGGGAACTATACGCTCCGCAGGGTGACCGATACGGGTTCCCTTATGGAAAAAGTGCTCATCTTCGACAGCGGTCTGGACGATGTGACTGTGGAACTGTGCAAATATGTCCTTAAGATGGAGCTGGCTTCAAAGTCTTCCGATGAAGAAGCGGCAAAAAGGATTCTGCAGATGCAGCTGCATTTTTTCCGTCTCGACCGGTCGGGGGACAGCAAATCAATAACATTCGTCTATCCTGAAGAAGGGCAGATGAAAAATTACACCATCGGGTACAATGTCTATGAAGACTGCTGCGGAATCCTGCAGAGAAACACAGGGATAAAGCCGGACGAAGGGTTCGCGAAAGTGGATTCAGAATGGCTGTCCGGATATTTCAGATAAACCTAAATTCCGCAGCATTTTAGTTTAACTTATTTTATAAGTACCTGAGCAACAAAAAGTTGCTCAGGATTTTGCC